>NZ_DASPLS010000045.1:0-53181 GCF_035627455.1 Noviherbaspirillum sp. | reverse complement strand
CGCCCGATCCGATGTACTTGACATTCTCTTTGCGAAAAAATTCTGTGGCGGTACCGTCAATCTGTAACGGGCGCAAAGAAATTGCACCGATTCACCCGGCCCGCTCACCCTTGTGCGTTTTGCGCGGCTTCGCGGATTGCTTGCAAAGTGGCATTGGGTGTGATCAGATCGGCATCGTAGCGCAGCTCGATCAGCGCGGGCAGGCCGGTTTCGGCGATATGCGACTGCGCGCGCTGCATGGCGGCCGGAAAGGCATCGGTCGCTTCCAGGGCCTCGCCGTACGCGCCATATGCGCGGGCCAGTGCGGCGAAGTCGGGATTGCGCAGTTGTGTACCCGACACCCGCGCCGGGTAGGTCCGCTCCTGGTGCATGCGTATCGTGCCGTACGCGCCGTTGTTGAAGACGATAAACAGTACGCCGGCGCCGTATTGCATCGCCGTCGCCAGCTCCTGGCCATTCATCATGAAGTCGCCGTCGCCCGCAAAGTTGAGCACGGTGCGGTGCGGCGCCGTGATTTTTGCGGCGACCGCCGCCGGCACGCCGTAACCCATCGCGCCGGATGTCGGCGCCAGCTGCGTGCGGAATCCGGCGTAATGCCAGAAGCGATGCGCCCAGGTGGCGAAGTTGCCGGCGCCGTTGGTGACGATGGTGTCGGCAGGGAGAGTCCGCTTCAGTTCCTGCACGACCTTCCACAGGTTGAGTTTCGCCGTGCCGTTCCGGAAGACCGGCGGTTCCGCCTGCCAGTCGGCAAGCTCGGCCCGCGCCTGCGCCACGCTGGCTTTCCACGGCGCCGGGTCCACCGGGCGCATGCCGGCCAAGGCCGCAGCGACGGCGGGCATGCCGCTATTGATCAACAGGTCGGCCTGGTAGACGCGGCCGAGTTCCTCCGCCGATGCATGTACATGGATCAGCTTCTGGCGCGGACAGGGCGCTTCCAGCAGCGTATAGCCGCCGGTCGTCATCTCGCCCAGGCGCGGGCCGATCGCCAGCACCAGGTCGGCCTCGCGGATGCGCTGCGCGAGTTTCGGATTGATGCCAATGCCGACGTCGCCGATGTAGTGCGGATGGCGGTTGTCGAACAGGTCCTGGAAGCGGAAGGCGCAGGCGACCGGAAGGCTGCTGGCTTCCGCAAAACGCCGGATGTCGTCGCACGCCGCGGCATCCCAGCCGGCGCCGCCAAGGATCGCCACCGGCCGCCGGCTGGCGGCGAGCATCGCGCGCAGCTGCTCGATCTGCGCCGCCGACGGCGCTGCCTGCACCGGCTGGTAGCGGCGCGCCTCGGCCACGTCCGCCTGCGCGCTCAGCATGTCTTCCGGCAGCGCCAGCACCACCGGACCCGGCCGGCCGCTGGTGGCGACCTGGAACGCGCGAGCGACGTATTCCGGTATGCGGTCGGCACGGTCGATCTGCGCGACCCACTTGGCCATGGTGCCGAACATGCGGCGGTAGTCGATTTCCTGGAAGGCTTCGCGCTCGACGAAGTCGCTGCCCACCTGGCCGATGAACAGGATCATCGGCGTCGAATCCTGGTGTGCGGTGTGCACGCCGATCGACGCATTGGTCGCGCCCGGGCCGCGGGTGACGAAGCAGATGCCCGGCCGGCCGGTGAGCTTGCCGTAGGCTTCCGCCATGAAGGCTGCGCCGCCTTCCTGGCGGTTGACGATGAAACGGATCGGCGCGTCATGCAGCGCATCGAGCACCGCGAGGTAGCTTTCGCCGGGAACGCCGAATGCGATGTCGGCGCCTTGCGTCTTGAGGGAATCAACCAGGATCTGTCCGCCGTTGCGTCGTGTCATGGGATGGAAAACATTGAAAAGACAATAAGACGGATGATACCAGCGCCGGCGTCGGCTACAATGGCGGCTGAAGCAGGCCAGACAGCCGCTGGCCGTCGCAAGACGGCGGGAGGAAGGTCCGGACTCCACAGAGCAGGGTGACGGCTAACGGCCGTACGCTGAAAGCCTGTCCGGCGCAAGCCGGAGGGTATAAGGCGAGGAACAGGGCCACAGAGACGAGTCTTTGGGACCGGGGAGGGCGAAAGCCGCTCCCTGCGTCACAAAGGGTGAAACGCGGTAACCTCCACCCGGAGCAATTCCAAATAGGCACGCATTGAGGCTGCTCGCGGAGCGTGCGGGTAGGAAGCTTGAGCCGTGGAGCAATTCACGGCCTAGAGGAATGGCTGTCATAGCGGGCGGGATCGCTCCCGTCCGCCGTAACAGAATCCGGCCTATCGGCCTGCTTCAATTTCTTCTTCAGCAGCGGGCGGCGTCGCCCGGGGCTGTCTTACAGCGTGATCTGGTCCGCGCCGGCGGTCACGGACGTGACGCCGATCAGCACGATGCCGGATGTGGCGGCAGAGCCGCCGGCGTCGCTGTCGAACAGCACCAGCGTGTCGGTGCCGGCCGTCGTGTTGACCGTAAAGATGCCGGTGCCGCTGGCCCAGGTTCCGCGGATCGTCATGTATTCGCCGTCCACCACCGTGGCTGCCGCCGTGGCCTGGTTCGCCAGCGTCTGCGCGCCGCTGAAACTGAAGACGTCGCCCGTGCTCATGCCAACCGTCGCCAGGCTGATTGTTGCGGTGGCCGCAATGGCAAAGGTGTCGCCATTGTTCAGCGCTCCGCTTGTATCGGCGTCGACATAGCCGACCGCGCTGTCTCCCGCGCTATCGGCGACCTGCGCGGTCACCGTAGCGCCGGACGACAGGCCGCTCGCGCCGCGCACGTTTGCAAAGGTATCGGTGACCGTGGTGTAGGTCAGGCTTCCGGTCGTGTTCGCCGTATCGATCGTCGTCAGTTCCGAAACCGTGGCGGCGCCCGAAACCGTCACGTTGACGCCAGCCTTGACGTAACCGCCGGTATTGGCGGCCAGGTTCGATCCGGTATCGGTGATGCTGCTGCAGGTCACGGTGCCGCTCGTGTTCGTCGTGTCGATCGTCGTCAGGTCCGCAATGGAGGCGGCGCCGGTGACGGTGACGTTCACTCCGGCCTTCACGTAGCCGCCGGTGTTGGTAATCAGGTTGGAGGTGGTGTCGGCCACGCCGGCGGAATAGCTGAGCGTGCCCGAGGTGTTGGCGGCATCGATCGTGGTCAGCTCGGTGATGCTCGCCGCGGTGGTGACCGTGACATTGATGCCCGCTTTGACGTAGCCGCCGGTATTGGTGTACAGGTTCGCTGCGGTATCGCTGACCGCGGTGTAAGTCAGCGTGTTGCTGGTCACCGCGTCGACGGCGGTAAGCTGTGCGATCGTCGCCGCGTCGGTGAACGTGACATCGTGGTTGTTGACGTAGCCGGCGCCGGAGACATCCGCAAAAAGGTTGGCGGACGTGTCCGTCACACCGAACACATAAGTAAGCGTGCCGCCAGTGGCTGCGTCCACCGCGGCGAGCTGCGCAATGGTGGCGGCATCGGTGAACACCACGTTGTGTCCGGTCACGTACTTGCCGGCGCCGCTGTTCTGGATGGCGTCGGCGCGCAGGTTGGCGGCAGTATCGGTGACCGCCGATGCATAGGTCAGGGTGCCGGTGGTGTTGGCAGTGTCGATTGCCGTCAGCTGCGCGATGGTGGGCGCGTCGGTGACCGTCACATTGGTCAGCGCCCTTACATAGCCGCCGGCATTGGTGTACAGGTTCGCTGCGGTATCGGCGACACCGGAGGCGTAGGTCACGGTGCCGCTGCCGTTCGCGGTGTCGATGGCGGCAAGCTCCGCGATCGATGCGGTATTGCTGACAGTGACGTTGATGCCGGCTTTCACGTACCCGCCGGTGTTCGCGGTCAGGTTCGATACCGTATCGGTGACGGAATAGGACAGCGTGCCTGTCGTGTAGCCGTCAATTGTGGTCAGCTGGGCGATCGAGGCGGCGCCGGTGACGGTCACATTGACCGCGCCGCTGATGTAGCCGCCCGCGTTCGTCACCAGGTTTGTCGCCGTGTCCGAGATCGCCGTGTAGGCCAGCGTGCCGTTCGTTGCGGCGTCGACCGCGGCAAGCTGGGCAATGGTCGGCGCATCGGTGAAACTGACGTTGTGCGCGGTGACATAGGTGCCGGCCCCGGCGTTGGTGGACGCATCGGTGTAAAGGTTGGCCGAGGTATCCGATACGCCAAGGGCATAAGTCAGCGTACCGGTCGTCGCCGCATCCACCGCAGCCAGTTGCGCAATGCTCGGCGCATCGGTGAACGTGACATTATGTCCGGTGACGAATCTGCCGGCGCCGCTGTTGAGAAGGGCGTCGGCCCTGAGGTTGGCGGCGGTATCGGTGACCGCCGATGCATAGGTCAGGGTGCCGGTGGTGTTGGCGTTGTCGATCGCGGTCAGTTGCGCAATCGTCGGCGCGTCGGTGACCGTCACGTTGGTCAGCGCCTTGACATAGCCGCCGGAATTCGTTGCAAGATTGGCTGCAGTATCGCTGACGCCGCCGGCATAGGTCACGGTGCCGTTGCCGTTCGCCGCATCGATGGCGGCCAACTGCGAAATTGCTGCGGATCCGGTGACGGTAACGTTGATCCCGCCCTTCACATAGCCGCCGGTGTTCGTGGCCAGGGTGGCAGCGGCGTCGCTGATCGCCGTATAGGTCAGCGTGCCCGTCGTTGCCGCGTCGACTGCGGTCAGTTGCGCAATCGTCGGGGCCGACGTGAATACCACGTTGCGTCCGGTCGAATAGGTGCCGGCGCCGCTGTTGGTCGCCGCATCGGCGGCAAGATTGGCAGCGGTGTCGCTCAACGTGTACAGGACCGCCGGGTCTGCCGCCACGGCGGCAGTCGCCTGTGCCACCGTGTAGGTGGGCAGCGCGGATGTCGTAAAGTTCAGGGTCGTCGCATTGCTGATGCCCGCATACGCATTGCCGGCGACATCAGTGATCACGCCGCTTGCCATCTGGATGTTGTATCCGGTGCTCGCCAGCAGCGGCAGGGTTGGCTTGATGGTGACGGTTTTTCCTGAGACCGTGACTTGCGTGGAATCCGTCACGGCGATCGTGCGGGTGTCGCCCGCACCGTTGGTGATGACGATGTTGCCCGAACCCGCGGCGACGTTCTCGCTGAAGGTCAGCACGATGTTCCCGGCAAGCCCGGCGTTTGCCGAGTTGTCCGCCGGTGTGCTGCTCGCCAGGGTCGGCGCGGCCGAATCGAGCGTGACCGCGAGTGCGGCGCCTGCCGCACCCGCGTTGCCGGCGGCATCGGTGATTCTTGCAGTCAGCGACTTGCTGCCGTCCGTTCCCCAGGTGACGTTGCTGCCGATGGTCAGGGTGGCCGAACCGGCGGCAATGTCGGCAGCGGTCAGCACGCGCGTGACCGGAGTCGAGAATGACGCGCCGCCCAGCAGGAGCTGCACCGTGTCGCCGGCAGCGGCGCCGGTGCCGGCAAGGCTGACCAGCACCGAGATGCCGGCCGCCTTCTGCGCCGCATTAATGCCGTTGGTGGCGATCGATGCGGGAGAGGTAGTGGGTGCTCCCGGCGCGCCGGGAGCGGTGGAATCCATGATGAAGGTCAGGTGCCCGCCCGCGCCGCTGATATGACCGGTCGGCACGTTGGCAAGCTTCACGCTCAGCACCTTGGTGCCGTCCGCGCCCCAGTTTGCCGTCGTCGGCAGCTTGACCGTCACCTTGCCGGCCTTGATGTCGGTCGCGGTCAGGATATAGGTGATCGAGGTGGGGAACAGCGCATCGTTGAGCAGGAACAGTACCGTGTTGCCCGCCACCGCATTCGTGCCGGCGAGGTCGATGACGGCCGACAGGCCCGCGCTCTTGGCGGCGTTGTTGACATAGCCGCCGGTTGCGCCGGTCAGGGAAATGGGATTCAGGGGGCCGTCCAGGCCGCCGGTGTTGATGGCGTTGATCAGCTTGTTGGCGGTCTGGACCGAGGCCGGGTCGTCGGTGACCGTCGCCATCGCGGACTTCAGCGTATTGACGTTGTAGGAAGCCTTCTGGTCGAGCTGCACGTTTACCGCGTATTGCGCCGCCGCGAACCGGTTCGCAATGAATGCCTTGCCAGGCGTCCCATCCGGGACGCCCAGCCCGGCGTTGATCATGTCCATCACCAGCTGCGCGCGCTGCGCGCCAAGCTCGAGCCGGCCCGTCCAGTAGGCCAGGCCATCCTTGTCGGGCAGCTTGTTAAAGATGTTGATATAGATTTGCGTCAGGAACGCGTCATCCGGCAGCACGTCCGGATAGATTGCCTTGACCACGTCCAGGCTGAACACCGTCGACACGATGGATGAAAAGGGCTTTCCTGCCGCGAGCTGGGTCGACCAGTAATCGAGTCCGTTCTTTTCGGGGGCGCGATTGAAACTCGCCAGATAAAGCTTGATCAGGGAAAGTTGGGTGTTGGTCAAGGCCATACAGCTACCTGTCTGCAAAAAAAGGTGTTGCTACCACGGTGCGGGATGCGAGGGATTGCGATTATTGAAATACGGATGCGCAGGCGCTCCGGATACATCGACCCATCCAAAGTTATCGGCACCGGAGCGCCTAAAGTTAAGGTTGCGCCGGCACCACAGTTGTCTCGTTCCGCGCCGTTACAAAAACCGCATCTTGTCGATTTTGCACCCGTGGCGTTTTCGCCGATCCACAGAGAAGCCCGTGGAAACGCCGCGAATTCCCGGTTTCACGCTGGCGAACCGGGCGCGGGCGCCGTGCCCGGTTCCCCGGACCTTTGCAACTTGAGCAAGCTCAACGCGACGCGGGGTGATTGCGGTAAAGTTCGTCCATCACATCAGCAGAGCCTGTTGGCCGTGGGATGGATAACAGGGAATAGTGGAGGATCGCGATGTCGGTTGTCCTCCTAAACAGCGGCCGCTGAGCAGTACCAGACAGGTGCAGCCGCCATTGCCATCCCGCTTCCTAAACTTCCTCCCACGACCAGCAGGCTTTCCTCCGCGAGCCATCCTTATTCCAATAACATGCGCAACTGGCTGGCTGTATTTATCCTTGCGGTTGCGATGACGTCGCGATTGCATGCGGCGCCCGTCTCCCTGCAGAATTTCAATGTCGACATTGCACAGACCTCCGTCTCGGGCCTGTCTTCCGGCGGCTTCATGGCGGTACAGTTCAGCGTCGCTTATTCGAGCATCATCCGCGGCGCGGGCATCGTCGCCGGCGGGCCGTATTACTGCGCCCAGGGCGACACGGAAACCGCGACCCGGCGCTGCAGCTGCTCCGGTTTCAACCTGACGTCGAGCTGCGAAGTCGCGCCCGGCAGCACCAATGTCGACAAGCTGGTCGAGATCACCGGGCGGCGCGCGCAGGGCGGCGCGATCGACGCCACCGCCTACCTCGCGAACCAGCGCATCTGGCTGTTCTCCGGCCAGCAGGACAGCATCGTGCCGCCGCCCGTGATGCAGGATCTGTACAACTACTACCGCAACTATGTCGGCGAAGCGGCGATCCGCTTCAGGAAGGACATCAATGCCGAGCATGCCTTTCCGACGGAATCCTACGGCAATCCCTGCACCGCCTTGGGCAAGCCCTACATCAACAACTGCGGATTCGACGCGGCCGGCGAACTGCTGAAATGGATCTACGGGGACAACCTGCGCACGAGGAACACGAACGGCCTTGGTGGACGCCTTGTCGAATTCGATCAGACCGAGTTTTTCCCGGATCGCAGACCGCGCCGCCACGGCATGGCCGATATCGGTTACGCCTACATCCCGGCCAGTTGCGACAAGAGCATGAACCAGCCGTGCCGGGTGCATGTCGCCTTCCATGGCTGCCGGCAGAACGCCGACAGCATCGACGACGTCTTCATCCGCAATGCGGGTTACAACCCCTGGGCCGACACCAACAACATCATCGTGCTCTACCCGCAGACGGCGTCGACCTTCGGCCGCAATCCGAACGCCTGCTGGAACTGGTTCGACTTCAATCGCGACGATCCCGATTACGCGAACAAGAACGGACGCCAGATGGCGGCAATCAAGGCAATGATCGACCGCGTCGCCGGACTCACCACGCCGCCCGACCCCGCCCCGCGCTGCTTCACCGCTTCCAACGCGGAGCATGTATTCGCCGGCCGTGCGCATGACTGGTTCTTTCTTGCGCTGGCCAACGGGTCGAACAAATTCATGGGACTGAACAACTTCTTCACCCTGACCACGCTGAAGCAGACCGGGCCGAACTACTATGTCGTCGGCAATTGCCTGTGAGCGGGAGGCCGAGGTTCGGCTCGCCGGGCCGGCCGTGATGGTGTTGCCGGCGGAAGGTGGTACGACCGCCTGGGGGAACGCGGCCGGAGTGGAGGGATGCATGCACCCCGTGCCGGTCATGGGCTCGCCGTGCAGCGAGACCGGCCGCCGTCTTCCGGGGGCTTTGGGGAACGGAGGGTATCTCCGCCGGACGGGAGCCCGGCGGAGACCGACCCGGTTTAGAAGGTCGTCGACAGCGTCAGGCGCGCGTTGCGCGGCGCGCCCGGGCTGATGTTGTTGTCGCCGTTGGCGGTCGGATAGTACTTCTTGTCGAACAGGTTTTCGACATTGAGCGCCAGGCGTGTCTTGCCGTCGGCGAAGTCATAGTAGACGGCGCCGTCGGTGCGGGTGAAGGCCGGCAGCTTTACGTTGTTGGTGAAGGAGGTGTAGGACTCTCCCTGGTAGACCACGCCCAGGCCCGCGCCCCAGCCTCCGCCCAGCGTCACCTTGTTCCACAGCGACAGCGAGTGCTCCGGCACGAGGCCGATCCTTGCACCTGCCGGCCCGTTCGAGGTCGCCTTCGTGATGCGCCCGTCCAGGTAAGCGTAACCGGCGAATACCTGCCAGTTGCGCGTCACGTCGCCCTGCAGGCCGAGTTCCAGCCCTTCGGTGCGCTGCTGTCCGGTCTTTACGAAAAAGCCGGCGCGCAGCGGGTCGGCCACGCGCACATCGTCGCGGTCGAGGCGGAACAGGGCTGCCGACAGGGTCAGCGCGCGGCTCAGGTCCCAGCGTGCGCCGATTTCGTAATTGCGTGCCTTTTCCGGCGCAAGGTCCGCGGTGTTCGCCGCCAGGCTCAGTTGTTCGCCGGACGGCAGCACGGCGAAGCTGTAGCTGGCGTAGTACGTGGACCAGTCGTTCGGCGTCCAGATCAGGCCGAGGCGCGGGCTGAAGGCATTGTCGGTGCGCGACAGGTCGACCGGCGCCGTCGTGGTGCGCAAGTCGTCGAAGTTGACCTTGAAATGATCGTAACGCAAGCCGGCCAGAAGCTTCCACTGCTTCGACAGGGCAAGCTGGTCCTGCACGTAGACGCCGGCGATGTCGGCCTTGACGCGGTTGTTCGCGTCGGTGCCGGCGCTCTGGAAACGCGTGGCCGCGGCAAACGGATTGGCCGCGGACACCGTCGTGGTGGTCGCATTGCCGAAGAAGCCGGTCATGCGCACGCCGGTGCTGTCCTGGTGGCCGAGTTCCACGCCGGCCAGCAAGGTGTGCTCGAAGCCGCCGATCACGGTCTTCATCGTCACATCGGTCTGGTTGAAGATGTTGGTGCGCTTGGTGCCGTGGTTGTAGGCAGCCAGCGTCAGGTTGCCGGCCGCATTGACCGGGCTGGATGCAAACACGTTCTGGTAGAACTTGTCGTAACGGGTGGCGCGGAAGTTGTTCTTCATCTGCACGCCGCCGCCCAGGTCGTGCTCCAGCACGGCGGAGAAGCCATCCACCGTGGAGTCCGACAGGCTCTGGTCGGCATTGCCGAAAAAGGTCGAGGGATCCGCATTGAACGGCCTGCCGCTGATCGACGGGAAGCCGCGGTCCGCGGTGCGCTCGTCGCGCAGGTGTTCGTAGCCGAGCGTCAGCACGGTGCCGGCGCCGGGGACCAGGGTCACGGTCGGATTGATCGCCCAGCGCTTCAGTTCGACGCCGTCGCGGAAACTGTCGGCGTTCTCGGCCATCGCATTCAGCCGCCATGCCGCCGCGTCGTTGATCTTGTTGCCGACGTCGACCGCGCCGCGCACCTGGCTGTGGCTGCCGGCGGTCACCTGCGCCGAGCCGACATGCCCGAACACCGGGCGCTTGGTCACCCGGTTGATCACGCCGCCGGCGCCGCCGCGGCCGAACACCATGCCGGCCGGGCCCTTCAGCACTTCCACGCGCTCCAGGTTGTAGAGGTCACGGAAAGTCTGCGCATCATCGCGGATGCCGTCGACAAAGAAGTCGGCAGTTGTCGCATTCCCGCGCAGGACCACCTGGTCGCGGTTGCCTTCGCCCTGGTGGGCCGTGGCGCCGGGGACATAGCGGATCACGTCGGCGATGCTTCCCATCGCCTGGTCGCGCATGACTTCGCCGGGTACCACGGTCAGGGATGCCGGCACTTCCTTCAGCGGCGTGTCGGTGCGGGTAAAGGTGGCGGAGCGCTCCGCACGATAGCCGTTGACCGGCCCGTCCGCACGTTCGGCAGCCGCGCGCACCGTTACGGACGGCAAGGTGGTGTCTTCGGCGGCGCCGGCGATGCCGGGAAGGGCGAATTGCGCGACCGCGGCCAGCGTGAGCGCGACCGAGGGACGAAGACGGAAAACGGAAGCCGTGCGCGCGCGAGCGGCGTGCCGTGCAGGCAGCTTGTTCATACGAACTCTCCAGAGAAGGAAAATGGCTGGCTGGCGGACGAACCGGTGGCTGGCGGGGTGAATGGGAAGCTATGTGTAAATGAGAAGCATTATCATTCACTATGTTATTGCAAGTCAATGACCGCTGTGAAGAGGTGGCGCCACTCCTGCTATTGCCACGCCTCCCTGTTGTCTAGCGGTCACTCTCAACGCTTGATAACCGGCTGGAATTTTCCGTATGGAACTTGCGACCGCTTTCGAAGCCCAAGTTTTTACCGGCAACTAGCTGCGAGTTGCCAGATTCACGACGTTTGGCGGCATTTTTCTCATGAATGCCGGCAACATCGAGGCTTTTCTGCGTTTTCGCAAACACATGTATAAAGCTCAGACGTCACCTTCAGTGTCTTTGATAAGTGCTTCATTTTCTTGAAGATTCGTTCAAGACGTTGCTTGAATGAAACGCGCTAAGTCATTGACTTCATTAGAAAAAATCGCATTTTTGTTTCCGAATATTACTTGACCGCAAATAAACCATCCTCTAAAGTGGGCGGCAGTGTGAAAAAGTGTATTTTTGTGGGGCGTTCGTCCAAAACTTACCCGAAAACACTTTTCACTAACGCAATTCAAAACGACAACCACGAGGGTAATCAGGGTGTTTCAAGGCGCGTCAGCGTTGAGTCTCGATGCGAAAGGACGGATGACCATTCCGGCCCGGCATCGCGACGCCTTGTCGCTTCAGTGCGAAGGGCGGATCACGCTCACGCGCCATCCTCATGGTTGCCTGCTGCTCTTTCCGCGCCCGGTCTGGGAAAACCACCGCGAGCAGATCGCCTCGTGGCCGATGTCGGCGCGCGCCTGGCAGCGCATCTTCCTCGGCAATGCCTCGGATGTCGAAATGGACACCGCCGGCCGCATCCTGATCGCGCCGGAGCTGCGTTCGGCCGTCGCCATGACGCGCGACGTCATGTTGCTCGGCATGGGCAGCCATTTCGAGATCTGGGACGCGGAAAAACTTGCGCAGGACGAGGCGCAGGCCGTGGCGAACGGCATGCCCGACGTATTGAGCAATTTTTCGTTCTGACGGCCGGCGATGAGTAGTGATAACCCGGTGCCGGAACTGCAGCACCGCACGGTACTGCTGGAAGAGGCGGTCGATGCGCTGGCGATTGACGGCGCGCGCGTCGACGGCGTCTATGTCGACGGCACCTTCGGCCGCGGCGGCCACAGTCGCCGGATCCTGGAGAAGCTCGGCGCCCGCGGGCGCCTGATCGCGTTCGACAAGGATCCGCAGGCGATCGCGGCCGCGGAAGCGGTTTCGGACACGCGGTTCGAAATCGTGCATGACAGCTTCGCGACGCTGGCGCAGGCCTTGGCGGCGCGCGGCGTGGCGCAGGTGGATGGAATTTTGCTGGACCTGGGAATCTCGTCGCCGCAGGTGGATGAAGCGGCGCGCGGTTTCAGTTTTCGACTGGACGGTCCGCTGGACATGCGCATGGATACGACGCGCGGGATGTCGGCGGCAGAGTGGCTCGCGACCGAGTCAGAACAGACGATAGGAAAGGTAATACGCGATTATGGGGAAGAACGGTTTGCTTTTCAGATTGCAAAGGCGATTGTTGCTCGCCGGGCAGTCGAGCCAATTTCAGGCACACGACAGCTTGCCGAGATCGTGGCACACGCCGTCAAAACCCGCGAGAAGGGCAAAGACCCGGCCACTCGCACATTTCAGGCTATCCGGATTCACATCAATCAAGAGCTTGAGGAACTTGAAGTAGCACTGGACGCCGCATTCGAAAAACTGGCCCCGCACGGGAGACTGGCTGTGATCAGCTTTCATTCACTGGAAGATCGCATCGTCAAGCGCTTCATGGCTGCCAAAGCCAACGCGCCGCAGCCCGACCGCCGTCTGCCGATCCGCGCGGCCGACCTGCCGCGTCCCGCGCTGAAGCTCATCGCCAAGATCAAACCCTCCGACGCCGAAGTCGCCGCCAACCCCCGCGCGCGTTCGGCGATCCTGCGCGTGGCCGCACGCCTCCCCCAGGGAGGTGCGCAATGAGCGGCAAGATCAGCGCCCTTCTTGCCGCCGCGCTCGTTACATGCGCGCTGCTGGTGGTTAACTCCCAATACCAGGCGCGGCGCCTGTTCATCGAACTCGAGCGCGCGCAGGCCGCGGCCAAGCAGCTTGAAATCGAATGGGCGCAGCTGCAGCTTGACCAGTCGACCCTGGCAAAGCATGCTCGGATCGAGGCAAACGCGCGTCGCGACCTGGGCATGGTGCCGGTCACGCCGGACCGCACGCAGTACCTGAGCCTGGGAGGCCAGTAATGCGCCCGGCCTCACGCACGGCGGCGGGAAAAGGCGTCCAGTTCAGCGCCAGCCCGGTGCTCGCGCTCAAGCTGCCCGTCTGGCGTTCGCGCGCGGTGCTGTTCGCGCTGTTTGCCGGTTTTGCCACGCTTGCCGGCCGCGCGCTCTGGCTGCAAGGCATTTCAACGGAGTTCCTCCAGAAGCAAGGCGCGTCGCGCTACGCGCGCACCGTAGAACTGCCCGCCACTCGCGGCAAGATCACCGATCGAAACGGCCAGGTGCTGGCATCGTCGATGCCGGTCAAGGCGGTGTGGGCGATCCCGGAAGATGTGCTTGAGGCGCCGGCAGAAAAGATCCGGGAGCTCGCGGCGCTGCTCGACATGAGCGAGAAGGAATTACGCAAGAAGCTCGACTCGGACCGCACCTTCGTCTACCTGAAGCGTCAGGTTGAGCAGGACGTGACGGACAAGGTCGCCGCTTTGAACGTGCCCGGCATCGGCATGCGGCGCGAGTACAAGCGCTACTACCCGGACGGCGAAGTGATGGCGCACGTGGTCGGCTTCACCAACGTCGAAGACATCGGCCAGGAAGGCATGGAACTGGCGTTCCAGAAAAACCTCGCCGGCGTCAACGGCAGCCGCCGCGTGATCAAGGACCGCCTCGGGCGCATCGTCGAGGATATCGAGTCGGTGCGCCTGCCGCACGACGGCAAGGACCTGGCGCTGTCGATCGACCGCAAGCTGCAGTACATCGCCTATTCCAATCTGAAAGAAGCCCTCGAGAAGCACAAGGCCAAGGCGGCCGCGATGGTCATCCTCGACGTGAAGACCGGCGAGGTGCTGGCGCTGGTGAACCTGCCGACCTACAATCCGAACGACCGCTCCAAGCTGACCGGCGCGCAGTTGCGCAACCGGGTCATGACGGATACCTTCGAACCGGGGTCGACGCTGAAGCCCTTTCCGATCGCGCTGGCGCTGGAAAACCGTCTGGTCACGCCGAATACCAATATCCAGACGGCGCCGGGACGTCTCACCATCGGCAAGGCAACCATCGGCGACGCGCATCCGCACGGCATGCTGACGGTGCAGGGCGTGCTGCAAAAGTCTTCCAACGTGGGCACCGCCAAGCTGGCGCTGCAACTGCAGCCGCAACAGATGTGGGAAATGTTCACCACCGTCGGCTTCGGGCAGCAGCCGAAGCTGGGGTTCCCGGGCGCCGTCGCCGGCCGCGTCCGTCCCTACAAATCCTGGAAGCCGATCGAACAGGCGACCATGAGCTACGGCCACGGCATCTCGACCTCGCTGATCCAGGTTGCGCAGTCGTACATGATCTTCGCGCGCGACGGCGACATCATCCCGCTGACGCTGCAGAAGGCCGGCGACCAGCCGATCGGCCAGCGCGTGATTTCGGAAAAGACGGCGCGCGACGTGCGCGTGATGCTTGAAATGGCCGCCGGGCCCGAGGGCACCGCGCCGAAAGCCCAGGTCCCCGGCTACCGGGTGGCGGGCAAGACGGGTACCGCGCACAAGCTCGTCGGCGGCCAATACGCGAACAAGTACGTATCCTCCTTCGTCGGTTTTGCGCCGGTCTCGGACCCGCGCATCATCGTCGCCGTCATGGTCGACGAGCCGTCGAACGGATTCCATTACGGCGGCCAGGTCGCCGCGCCGGTGTTCTCCGCGGTGACCGCCAGCGCGCTGCGCGCGCTCAACGTGCCGCCGGATTCGGCGGTGACCGACATCATCATTCCGACCAACCCTGTCGAGGAGAGCATGTGATGCCCGCAACTCCGACAGTAGCTGAAATACTCGCCTGGCTGCAGGCGACGGCGCCCGAGGCGCAGTTGTCGAGCGATTCCAGGAGCGTCTCGTTGGGAGACGTGTTTTTTGCCTATCCGGGCGACGCCGCCGATGGCCGCAACTTCATCGGGGGCGCCATCGAGGCCGGCGCGCGCGCCGTCGTGCATGAGGCGCAAGGCTTTGCCTGGGACGATGCGTGGGCCGTGCCGCACCTGGCGGTGCCGGGCCTGAAGCAAATCGCCGGCCAGATCGGCAGCGCCTACTACGACCAGCCGGACGCGGCGATGTTTACGGTGGCCGTCACCGGCACCAACGGCAAGACCTCCTGCTCGCAATGGCTGGGACGGGCGCTTTCCCGGCTCGGCCAGCCGACTGGGGTGATCGGCACTCTGGGCGTCGCGCTCTATCGCGCCGGCGAGCACGGCGGGTTCAACAGCACCGGCTATACCACCCCGGACGCGATCCAGCTGCAGCGCCGGCTCGCACAGTTGCGCACCGCGGGCGCGCAGGCTCTCGCGATCGAGGCGTCCTCGATCGGGCTCGACCAGGGGCGCCTGAACGGGATGCATTTCAATGTCGCGCTGTTTACCAACTTCACCCGCGACCATCTCGACTATCACGGCAGCATGGAAGCTTACGAGGCGGCCAAGCGCATGCTGTTCGACTGGCCCGGACTGGAGCATGCGGTGATCAACCTGGACGACGAGATGGGGCGCAGGCTGGTCAGCCACCTGCAATCGACCCGGCCGGCACTGCCGATCACCGGCTATACCGTCGCCGGCGCCGCCGCTTCCGGCGTCGATGTGCTCGGCGCAAGCGATATCCGCAGCAGCCACGGCGGCACTACCTTCCGCCTCGACGCGCGCGGCGGCCAGGCCACGGTCAAGACCCGCCTGGTGGGGCAGTTCAACGTCAGCAACGTGCTCGGCGTAATGGGCGTGCTGCTGGCCAGGGGCATCGATTTCAAGGCCGCGCTGGACGCCGTCGAGAGCCTGACGCCCGTGCCCGGGCGCATGCAGCAGCTTGGCGGCCAGGAGGCGCCGCTGGTCGTGATCGATTATGCGCATACCCCGGACGCGCTGGAAAAGACATTGGCAAGCCTGCGCCAGGTCGCGCAGCAGCGCAGCGGGCAGCTGTGGTGCGTATTCGGCTGCGGCGGCGACCGCGACCCGGGCAAGCGCCCGCAGATGGGCCGGGTATCGCAGGCGGCCGACCATATCGTCGTCACCAGCGACAACCCGCGCAGCGAGGAACCGGCCGCGATTCTCGGACAGATCGTCGCCGGCATCGACAGCGCGCGCATGGCCAAGGATGCGCCGCACGTGGTCGAGGACCGCGCGGCGGCGATCCTGTGGGCGGTGCGCCACGCAGCGAAGAACGATGTGGTGCTGCTCGCCGGGAAGGGGCATGAGCCGTATCAGGAGATCAAGGGCAAGAAATTGCCGTTTTTGGATGCAGACCACGCCGCACTCGCGCTTGCTGCAAGGGCAACAATGAAGGGAACGAATTGATGAAATCGTCATTGGCTGCGGTTCAGCCAGGGATTTCGCGTGCCGTGCTGACGGCAGATGCAGCATTCGACGGCGTCTCAACCGACAGCCGTCAGGTATCTATTGGCAATTTGTTCGTCGCATTGCGCGGCGAGCGTTTCGATGCGCACGATTTTTTGAACGAGGTGGCGGCCAAGGGCGTGGCCGCGGTGGTGGTGGAACGCCTTCCCGCCGGGCTCGCGGTGCCGGCGCTGGTGGTGCCCGATACACGCCTGGCGCTGCGCGAGCTCGGCGCGTACTGGCGCCGCCGTTTCGACATCCCGGTGATCGGCGTCACCGGCAGCAACGGCAAGACGACGGTCAAGGAAATGATCGCGTCTATCCTCGGCGCCGCCTTCGGCCCGGACCATATCCTTGCCACCCGTGGCAACCTGAACAACGACATCGGCGTGCCGCTGACGGTATTCCGGCTCGCGAACGCCTGCAAGGCGGCGGTGGTCGAGCTCGGCATGAACCATCCGGGCGAAATCGCCGACATTACGGCGGTCGCGCAGCCGACCGTCGGGCTGGTGAACAATGCACAACGCGAGCACCAGGAATTCATGGAAAGCGTGGAAGCCGTCGCCAGGGAAAACGGCGCGGTGATCCAGGGCCTGCCGGTGGACGGCGTCGCCGTCTTCCCGGCCGATGATACTTACACAAACCTGTGGCGGTCCTATGCCGGCCAGCGCAAGGTGATGACCTTCGGGCTGGCGCCGGACGCCGATGTGACCTGCACATTTCAGGTGAACGATTTCGGCAGCAACCTGTCCATTACTGCCGGTGGGAAACAGTTCCAGGTAGCACTTTCTGCAGCAGGCGTGCACAACGTACGCAATGCGCTGGCAGCCACGGCGTGCACGCTCGCCGTCGGCGTGCCCGAAGAAGCGGTCATCCGCGGCCTCGAGGCATTCGCGCCGGTCAACGGCCGCCTGCAGCGCAAGACGGCAGAAAGTGGCGCCCTGGTGATCGACGATACCTACAACGCGAACCCGGATTCGGTGCGCGCTGCGATCGACGTACTGTCGCATGCGGCCGCGCCGCGCGTGCTGGTGCTGGGCGACATGGGAGAAGTGGGCGAGGAAGGCCCGCAGTTCCACGTCGAGATCGGCAATTATGCGCGCGACAAGGGCATCGAACGCCTGCTCACGCTGGGCCGGCTGGCCCGCCACGCGAGCGAAGCGTTCGGTCAGGGAGCGCAGCATTTCGAGGATATCGCAGCGATCAACCAGGCTGCCGAGGAACTGGTCACCGCCGGCACGACGGCGTTGGTGAAGGGGTCGCGTTTCATGAAGATGGAGCGCGTGGTCCAGCACCTCGTCAATTTACAAGATCAAGGACAGGGATCACACTGACATGCTGCTCTGGCTAGCGCAATACTTCCAACAAGACCTCGGCCCGCTGCGGGTTTTCAACTTCATCACCTTCCGGGCGGTGTTCGCGACGCTGACGGCCCTCTTGATCGGCCTGATCTCCGGGCCGGCCGTGATCCGCATGCTGACCCGCCTGAAGGTCGGCCAGGCGGTCCGTACCGACGGTCCGCAGACGCACCTTGTCAAGAGCGGCACGCCCACCATGGGCGGCGCGCTGATCCTGCTCGCGATCGGCATCTCGACCCTGCTCTGGTCCGACTGGAGCAACCGCTTCGTCTGGGTGGTGCTGGTCGTGACCCTCGGCTACGGCGCGATCGGCTGGGTGGACGACTACCGCAAGGTGGTCTACAAGAACCCGGAAGGCATGTCCTCGCGCGAAAAGTACTTCTGGCAGTCGCTGATCGGCATCGCGGCCGCGGTCTATCTCGCGTTTTCGGTGTCGGCGCCCACCAACACCAAGGTGCTGGAACTGTTCATGGAATGGGTGCAGTCCGGTTTCAACCTCGACCTGCCGCCGAAGGCCGACCTGATCGTCCCCTTCTTCAAGACCATCAGCTATCCGCTCGGCGTCTGGGGCTTCATCGCGCTGACCTATTTCGTCATCGTCGGCACCAGCAACGCGGTCAACCTGACCGATGGCCTGGACGGCCTGGCGATCATGCCGACGGTGATGGTCGGATCGGCTCTGGGACTCTTCGCCTACCTCACAGGCAGCGTGGTGTACTCGAAATACCTCTTTATTCCTCACATACCCGGGGCTGCGGAACTGCTAATCTTTTGTGGGGCGATGGCAGGTGCGGGGCTGGCCTTCCTCTGGTTTAACGCGCATCCGGCCCAGGTGTTCATGGGCGACGTGGGCGCGCTGGCACTGGGCGGCGCCCTCGGCACCATCGCCGTGATCGTGCGCCAGGAGATCGTGCTGTTCATCATGGGCGGCATCTTCGTGGTGGAGACGCTGTCGGTGATGCTGCAGGTCGGCTACTTCAAGTACACGAAGAAGCGCTACGGCGTCGGCCGCCGGATCCTGCTGATGGCGCCGCTGCACCACCACTTTGAACAGAAGGGGTGGAAGGAAACCAAGGTGGTGGTCCGCTTCTGGATCATCACGATGATGCTGGTGTTGTTCGGACTCTCGACATTGAAACTGCGGTAATGGAAGAAGGCGTGGAAAACAAGGTGAACGAGGAACTGGAAAACGACGTGCAGGACGGCGCCGCGGGCGACGCCGGCGCACCTGTCGCCGCCGGTGCCGTCGCGCCTGCCGAACCCGCGCCGCCGCTCATGAATACTTCGCAGTCCGACGAGGCTGCGGATGCTCCGTCCGAAGACGCGGCAGGGACGCCGGATGAAGTGCCGGCTGCGGAACGGCCTGACGAAGCGGCCGAAGCGCCGCCGGAAGCCGCCGGAGAGCCGGAAATCGCACTTGAAAATGCGCCCGGCCCGGACGGCGACGCGTCGGCGGCGGAGCCGGTGGTCAGCATGGAAGAGTGCCTTGCCTACCAGGGCAAGCGCGTGCTGGTGCTCGGCCTCGGAGAGTCCGGCCTGGCGATGGCGCAGTGGCTGGCGCGCTGGGGCGTGGCGCTGCGCGTGGCCGATACCCGCGCCGAACCGGAGCGCCTGCCCGTCCTGCGCGAAGCCGTGCCGGGCGCCGAATTCATTGGCGGCCCGTTCACGGCCGCCCTGCTGGACGACATCGATTTCGTCGCGCTCAGCCCAGGCCTCGCTCCGGGTCGCGAGCTCGCGGAAATCGTTCCGGCAGCCCGCGAACGGAACATTCCGATGTGGGGCGAAATCGAACTGTTCGCGCAGGCGCTCGCCGCGCTGCGCGCCGCCCGCAAATATGCGCCGAAGGTGATCGCGATTACCGGCACCAATGGCAAGACCACGGTGACCAGCCTGACCGGCATGCTGTGCCGACGCGCCGGCCTGAGTACGGTCGTGGCCGGCAACATCAGCCCGGCCGCGCTCGACGTGCTGCGCACGGCGCTCGACGGCGACGACCTGCCGCAAGCCTGGGTGCTGGAACTGTCCAGCTTCCAGCTGCACGCCACCTTCAGCCTGCAAGCCGACGTCGCCACCGTGCTGAATGTCACACAGGACCATCTGGACTGGCACGGCGACATGGATTCCTACGCGGCCGACAAGGCGCGCATCTTCGGCGCGCACACGATCCGCCTGCTCAACCGCGACGATGCGCGCGTGATGCAGATGGCGTCGCCGCTGGCGACCTGCATCAGCTTCGGGACCGACGAGCCGGACCAGCCCAACTGCTTCGGCCTGGTCGACGACAACGGCATGCAGTGGTTGTCCGCTGCAGTCGCTTCGGAAGAGGGCGAAAAGCGCCGCCGCAAGAAGGACAATATCGAGCTGCCGGTCATCCTGAACCGGCTGATGCCGGCCGACGCGCTCAAGATCCGCGGGCAGCACAATGCCGCCAATGCGCTTGCCGCGCTCGCGCTGTGCCGCGCGATCGGATTGCCGCTGGCGCCGCTGCTGTACGGCCTGCGCGAATACCGCGGCGAGCCGCACCGGGTGGAACTGGTCGCCGACGTCGGCGGCGTGGACTACTACGACGACAGCAAGGGCACCAATGTCGGCGCGACGGTGGCGGCGCTGAACGGGCTCGGCATCGAACAGCATGGCGCGGCGCGCCTGGTGCTGATCGCCGGCGGCGACGGCAAGGGCCAGGATTTCGGCCCGCTGGCCGAACCGGTTGCCAAGTACGTCCGGGCGGTTCTGCTGATCGGCAAGGATGCGCCGGCAATTCGCGCCGTACTGGAAGGCGCGGGCGTCGACATCACGGATTGCGCGACGCTGGAAGCCGCGGTGCAGAAGGCCGCCGAACTGGCGCAGACCGGCGACGCCGTGCTGCTGTCGCCGGCCTGCGCCAGCCTCGACATGTTCCGCAATTATGCGCACCGCGCGCAGGTGTTCGTGGACGCGGTACGCGAAGTCGCCCTTGCGCGCGGCGAGGTGATCGCATGAAGTTCGCACTGCCATCCTTCTCGTCTTCCGCCGCGCCGGCGCCGCTGCCCGGCGTCGTGCAGCGTTCGAAGATGATGGAGTACGACCAGCCGCTGGTGTGGGTGGTCGTGCTGCTGATGCTGCTGGGGATGGTGATGGTGTACTCGGCATCGATCGCGCTGCCGGATTCTCCGAAGTACGCGAATTACAAGAATACGCATTTCCTGGTGAGGCAGGCGACCTTCATCGCCGCCGCGCTGGTCGCCGGCCTGCTCGCGTTCCGCGTGCCGGTATCCGCCTGGCAGCGCTGGGCGCCGTATCTGTTCGTCGCCACCATGGTGTTGCTGATCCTGGTGCTGGTGCCGGGTCTCGGCAAGGGCGTCAACGGCGCGCGCCGCTGGCTGTCGTTCAAGGTATTCAACCTGCAGCCGTCCGAACTGATGAAGCTGTTCGTGGTGCTGTATGCCGCCGATTACACCGTGCGCAAGCAGGAATTCATGCACAAGCTGACCAAGGGCTTCATGCCGATGGCGGCGGCGGTCGGCATCGTCGGCCTGCTGCTGCTGCTGGAGCCAGACCTCGGCGCCTTCGGCGTGATCGTCTGCATCGCGATGGGCATCCTGTTCCTCGGCGGCATCAACGGCATCTGGTTCGGCGGCATCGGCGCGGTGCTGGTCGGCATCTTCACCATGGTCATCGTGCTCTCCCCGTGGCGCCGGGAGCGCATCTTCGCCTACCTCAATCCCTGGGTGGAAGAGAACGCGCTCGGCAAGGCCTACCAGCTGTCGCATTCTCTGATTGCGTTCGGACGCGGCGAGCTGTTCGGGGTCGGCCTCGGCGGCAGCGTCGAGAAGCTGCACTACCTGCCGGAAGCGCACACCGATTTCCTGCTCGCGGTGATCGGCGAGGAGCTCGGCTTTGTCGGCGTGTTCGTGGTGGTCGCGCTGTTCTACTGGATCGTCAAGCGCGCGTTCGAGATCGGACGCCAGGCGATCGCGATGGATCTCACCTTCGCCGGCCTGGCCGCGAAGGGCATCGGCATCTGGATCGGGGTGCAGGCGTTCATCAACATGGGCGTGAACCTTGGGCTGCTGCCGACCAAAGGCCTGACCCTGCCGCTGATGAGCTATGGCGGGTCGGGGGTACTGATTAACTGTGTAGGGTTGGCGATCTTGTTGCGGATCGACTATGAGAACCGGGTGCTGATGCGGGGAGGGCGGGTATGAAGCGCCTGCTGATCATGGCGGCCGGTACCGGCGGCCACATCTTCCCCGGCCTGGCGATCGCGCAGACGATGCAGGCGCGCGGCTGGCAGGTGTCCTGGCTCGGGACCATGCATGGCATGGAGCGCGACATCGTGCCGAAGCACAAGATCGAAATGGATACGATCGACTTCGCGGGCCTGCGCGGCAAGGGCATGATGCACACGGTGCGCGGCGTGTTCAAGATGGCCGCCGGCTTTGCGTCCTGCTTCCGCATCATCGGACGGCGCAGGCCGAGCGTGGTGCTCGGCATGGGCGGCTATGTGACTGTGCCGGGCGGGATGATGGCCAGGGCGCGCGGCGTGCCGCTGGTGCTGGTCAATGCCGACGCCGCCCTGCTGTTGTCGAACAAGACGCTGGCGCCGATGGCGCAGCGGGTGCTGTTCGGCTTTCCGGCGGATTTCGGCAGCGCGGCGGACAAGGCGCTGGTGACCGGCAATCCGGTGCGCAAGGAAATCATCGAGGTGGCGCCGCCCGCGCAGCGTTATGCGGCGCGCAGCGGCCCGCTGCGCCTGCTGGTGGTCGGCGGCAGCCTGGGCGCGAAGGTATTGAATGAAGCCCTGCCGGCGGCGCTGGCGCGCATTCCCGCGCAACAGCGCCCGGTGGTGACGCACCAGTCGGGCAGGCAGCATATCGATGCATTGCGCAAGGCATACGGCGACGCGCAGGTGCAGGCGGAAGTGGTGGATTTCATCGACGACATGCCGCGCCGCTACGCGGGAGCCGACCTGGTGATCTGCCGCGCCGGTGCGATCACGGTGTCGGAGCTGACCGCTGCCGGCGTGGCGAGCGTGCTGGTGCCGCTGGTCGCATCGACCACCTCGCACCAGCGCGACAACGCGCAGTGGATGGCGAAGCAGAAGGCGGCGCTGCACCTGCCGCAGGGGGAACTGAATCCGGAGCGCCTGGCGCAGCTGCTGCAGACGCTCACACGGGAGGAATGCAGGACGATGGCTGAGGCCGCGCATGGCATCGGGAGGCGCCAGGCGAACGAAGCGATCGCGAACGTACTGGAAGAACTGGCCGGGAAAACATGAAACATAAAGTCAAGAATATTCATTTCGTGGGCATCGGCGGATCCGGCATGAGCGGCATCGCGGAAGTGCTGCTCAACCTCGGTTACACGATTTCCGGCTCCGACCTGTCGGCCAACCCGGCAACCCAGCGTCTTGCAGAAAGCGGCGCGAAAATCACGCTCGGCCACGCGGCGGAAAACATCCAGGACGCGGACGCGATCGTCACGTCAACCGCGGTCAGGGGCGACAACCCGGAAGTGATCGCCGCCCGCGCCAAGCGCATTCCCATCGTGCCGCGCGCGATCATGCTGGGAGAACTGATGCGCCTGAAGCAGGGCATCGCGATCGCCGGCACGCACGGCAAGACCACGACCACCAGCCTCGTCGCCAGCGTGCTGGCGGAAGGCGGGCTCGATCCGACCTTCGTGATCGGCGGCCGCCTGAACAGCGCCGGCGCCAACGCGAAGCTCGGGGCCGGCGACTTCATCGTCGCCGAGGCGGACGAATCGGACGCCTCCTTCCTGAACCTGTCGCCGTGCATCGAAGTGATTACCAACATCGATGCCGACCACATGGAGACCTACGATCACAGCTTTGCCAAGCTGAAGCAGGCCTTCGTGGAATTCACGCAGCGCCTGCCGTTCTACGGCGTCGTGATGCTGTGCATCGACGATCCGAACGTGCGCGAAATCATGCCGTTCATCTCCAAGCCGGTCCTGACCTACGGTTTCCACGAGAGCGCGCAGGTGCGCGCGGTCGATGCGAAGGCGGTGGACAGCCACATGGAATTCACCGTGCTGCAGGCCGATTATGCTCCGCTGACCGTGCACCTGAACCAGCCCGGCATGCATAACGTGCAGAACGCCTGCGCGGCGATCGCGATCGCGCGCGAACTCGGCGTTCCCGACGAGGCGACGCAGAAGGCGCTGCGCGAGTTCCACGGCGTCGGCCGCCGCTTCACCCGCTACGGCGACATCAAGCTGCCGGCCGGCGGCGCGTTCACCCTGGTGGACGACTACGGCCACCATCCGGTGGAAATGGCGGCCACGGTGGCCGCCGCCCGCGGCGCCTATCCCGGCCGCCGCATCGTGCTGGCCTTCCAGCCACACCGATTCACGCGTACGCGCGACCTGTTCGAGGACTTCGTGAAAGTGATGTCCACGGTCGACGCGCTGGTGCTGGCCGACGTCTATCCGGCCGGCGAACAACCCATCGTCGCCGCCGACGGCCGCGCGCTCGCCCATGCGCTGCGCGTGATCGGCAAGGTGGAGCCGATATTTGTAGAGGACATTGCCGACATGCCGGCGACGATCGTGAACATGGCGAAGGATGGGGATGTGGTCATCACCATGGGCGCCGGGTCGATCAGCGGCGTGCCGGGGAAGTTGAAGGACGCATCATGAGCAACACGGATCTGAAAAAAGAGTTTGGAAAAGTCGGCGTGCTGTACGGTGGCCGTTCCGCCGAACGCGAGGTATCGCTGATGTCCGGCGCCGGCGTGCTGAAGGCATTGCAGGGCAAGGGCGTGGACGCACACGGCTTCGACCCGGCCGAACGCAGCCTGGCTGATCTCGCGGCGGAAAAGTTCGACCGCGTCTTCATCGCGCTGCACGGCCGCTACGGCGAAGACGGCACGCTGCAGGGCGTGCTCGAGCAGCTCGGCATTCCGTACACCGGCTCCGGCGTGATGGCTTCGTCGATCGGCATGGACAAGGTGATGACCAAGCGCATCTGGCTGAACCACGGCTTGCCGACGCCGCGCTTCCTCGTGCTCGATTCGAAGGAGGCGACGCAGGAAGAACTGCGCAAGGTGCCGGACGAACTCGGCCTGCCGCTGATGCTGAAGGCGCCGCATGAAGGTTCGACCATCGGCATCAGCAAGGTGACCGGCTATTCGGAAATGCAGGATGGCTTTGCGCATTGCGCGAAGTACGACGAAGCGGTGCTGGCCGAGGAATTCATCACCGGCCGCGAGCTCACGGTGCCGGTGCTCGGCAAGGGCCGCAATGCGCGCGCGCTGCCGATCGTCGAGATCTGCGCGCCGCAGGGCAATTACGACTACCAGCACAAGTATTTCAGCGACGACACCCAGTACCTGTGCCCGGCGCCGCTCGACGACGAGCTGACGCGCCGCATCCAGTCGCTTGCCGTGCGCGCGTTCAACGCGCTCGGCAGCTCGGGCTGGGCGCGGGTCGACTTCATGCTGCGGGCGGCGGACAACGAGCCGTTCCTGCTGGAGATCAATACATCGCCGGGCATGACCGGCCATTCGCTGGTGCCGATGTCGGCGAAAGCCGCCGGGGTCAGCTATGAAGACTTGTGTGTGGAAATCCTGCGTTCGGCGGATCTCGACCTGAAGCCGACCAAGGACTGGCAGCCGACCTGAGGGGATTGAAGACCGACCATGTGGCACGACGTCAGAATGCTCAACGCGACCACCAGCGCCTTGCTCGGCCTGCTGGTGCTGGGCCTGCTCGCGTCCGGCCTGTGGTGGGTGGCGCAGCGGCCGATGTTCACGTTGAAGACGATACGCATCGAGCCGGTCGGCGAAATGCCGCTTCGCCACGTGAATCCGTCGACGGTGCGCACGACCGCGCTGCCGCGCATCAAGGGCAATTTCTTCACCACCAACCTGGATGCGGTGCGCGTCGCGTTCGAGGCGGTGCCTTGGGTGCGCAGGGCGTCGGTCCGGCGCGAATGGCCGAACAAGCTGATCGTGACGGTGGAAGAGCATGAGCCGCTTGGCACCTGGGGCGACGACGGCCGCCTGCTGTCGGTGAAGGGCGACGTGTTTACAGCCAACCTGGCCGAGGCGGAAGAGGACGGCGAACTGCCGGAATTCGCCGGTCCGGAGGGCAGCGAGAAGGAAGTTGTGGCGCGCTACCGCGAGCTGAACGAATGGTTCAAGCCGATCAGCCTGGCGCCCGACTCGGTGCGCCTGTCGGGGCGCTACGCCTGGAGTGTGCGGCTGAACAACGGCATGCAGGTCGAACTCGGGCGCGAACAGAGCAAGACGACGCTGAAGGACCGCGTCGAACGGCTGGTGAAGATTTACCCGCAGCTGGTCAACCGGCTGCAGGACCGGATCGAGAATGTGGACATGCGGTACCCGAACGGCATGGCGCTGAAGGCGCAGGGCCTGAAGTTCGGCATCGAAGGCAAGAAAAAGTAAGCGGACATCTATGACAAAAGACGCGAAAAACCTGATCGTCGGCCTCGACATCGGCACCTCCAAGGTGGTGGCGGTAGTGGCTGAAGTCATGCCGAACGGGAGGCATGAAGTCATCGGCCTGGGCCAGCACGAATCCAAGGGGCTGAAGAAGGGCGTGGTGGTCAACATCGAGGCGACGGTGGAGTCGATCCAGCGCGCGCTCGAGGAAGCCGAGCTGATGGCCGACTGCAAGATCAAGAACGTCTACACCGGCATCGCGGGCAGTCATATCCGCAGCTTCAACTCGAGCGGCATGGTTGCGATCAAGGACAAGGAAGTGACCGCGACCGACGTGGCGCGCGTGATCGAGACGGCCAAGGCGGTCAACATCCCGACCGACCAGCAGCTGCTGCATACCGTGCCGCAGGAATTCATCGTCGACAGCCAGGAAGACGTGCGCGAGCCGATCGGCATGAGCGGCATCCGGCTCGAGGTGAAGGTGCATATCGTCACCGGCGCGGTATCCGCCGTGCAGAACATCGTCAAGTGCGTGCGCCGCTGCGGCCTGGAAGTGTCCGACCTGATCCTGCAGCCGATGGCGTCGGCCGACGCGGTGCTGACCCCGGACGAGAAGGAACTGGGCGTGGTGCTGGTCGATATCGGCGGCGGCACGACCGACGTCGCGATCTTCACCGAAGGCGCGATCCGGCACACCGCAGTGATCCCGATCGCCGGCGACCAGATCACCAATGACATCGCGATGGCGCTGCGCACGCCGACCGCGGAAGCGGAAGAGATCAAGCTGCGCTACGGCGTCGCCAAGCAGGTGCTGGCCGACCCGGGCGAAACCATCGAGGTGCCGGGGCTGGGCGACCGCGGACCGCGCACCTTGTCGCGCCAGGCGCTGGCGGCGGTGATCGAGCCGCGCGTTGAAGAATTGTTTGCACTGGTGCACCAGGTGGTGCGCGAGTCGGGCTACGAGGAGGTGCTGTCCTCCGGCATCGTGATCACCGGCGGCTCGGCGATGATGCCGGGCATGGTGGAGCTGGCGGAAGACATCTTCCTCAAGCCGACCCGTCTCGGCGTGCCGGAATACAGCGGCCAGCTCGCCGATGTGGTGCGCAGCCCGCGCTATTCGACGGTGCTGGGTTTGTTGCTGGAAGCGAAAAAGCAGTACCTGCGCGGCCACATCGTCACCCGGCAGGATGGATCGGTGAAGGCGGTCTGGCAGCGCATGAAGGAGTGGTTCCTCGGGAATTTCTAGGTTTTTGAGTATCAGGTATCGGCAGCAAGAATTTCAATAATTTTGTGTATTAACAGCAGTTTGCAGTTGCTAGTCGCCACACCGCGTGGTGCCTAACGACTGAAAACTGCATCATCTAAGGGAGTAATCATGGAAATCGATATGATCGATAATGCAAATCTGGGCACCGTGATCAAGGTGGTCGGTGTCGGCGGCGCAGGCGGCAACGCGGTGCAGCACATGATCAACAAGGGGGTGGCAGGCGTGGAGTTCATCGCCGCCAATACGGATGCCCAGGCTCTCGCGCAGTCGAAGGCAAACAACATCATCCAGATCGGCGAGTCCGGCCTGGGCGCCGGCATGAAGCCCGATGTCGGCCGCCAGCTCGCGGAAGAATCGCGCCAGCGCATCGAAGACGCGCTGCGCGGCGCGCACATGGTGTTCATTGCCGCCGGCATGGGCGGCGGCACCGGCACCGGCGCCGCGCCGGTGGTCGCGCAGGTTGCGAAGGAACTGGGCGCGCTGACCGTCGCGGTGGTGTCCAAGCCGTTCTCGTACGAAGGCGCCAAGTGCATGGAACTGGCCGAGCAGGGGCTGGAAGCCTTGTCGCAGCATGTCGACTCGCTGATCGTGATCCTGAACGAAAAGCTGGAAGAGATCTATGAAGACGACAGCATGATGGAATGGCTGCAGCATGCGGACGACGTGCTCAACAACGCGGTCGCCGGCATCGCCGAGATCATCAACGTGCCGGGCCACATCAACGTCGACTTCAACGACGTCAAGACCATCATGGGCGAGCAGGGCAAGGCGATGATGGGCACCGCCACCGCCTCCGGCGTGGATCGTGCGCGCATCGCCGCCGAGCAGGCTGTGGCGTCGCCGCTGCTGGACGGCATCGACCTGTCCGGCGCGCGCGGCGTGCTGGTCAATGTGACCGCCAGCCGCAGCCTGAAGGGCAAGGAAATCAAGGAAGTCATGGCCACCGTGCGCGCCTTCGCCGCGCCGGATGCATCGATCGCGCAGGGCATCGCGTACGACGAATCGATGGGCGACGACATTCGCGTCACCGTGGTCGCCACCGGCCTGGGCCGCGGCCGCAAGAACGTGCAGCTGGTGCAGACCCCGGTGCTGCGCACCGGCACCCACAACGAGCCGATCATGCAGAATACCGGCATGATGAGCCAGGGCGCGGCGCAGCCGGCCCCGGCCTTCAACGGCCTGAAGGCGCCGGCGGTGTGGCGACGCGAGTCGGCATCGGAAACCGTGCGCGCGCTTGAAAAGAACGGCATGGAAACCTACGACATCCCGGCCTTCCTGCGCAAGCAAGCCGACTGAGTCCGGTTGCAGCGGGTGCGCTCCCGCCTGCTGCAAAAATGGCAATAACAAGGCATACTGCGGTTTTGCGCCGCGCCATCGCGACAGCGTGGCGCGGCGTTTTCATTTGTCATGCGAACGGGAGACAGCATCATGACCATCAAGATCGGCGACCGCTTGCCGGAAGGCACGCTTTCGGAATTCATCGAAGTCGAGACCGAAGGCTGCGCCCTCGGGCCGAATACCTTCAAGGTCAGCGACCTGACCAGGGGGAAGAAGATTGCCGTGTTCGGCCTGCCGGGTGCCTTCACCCCGACCTGCTCGGCCAAGCACGTGCCGGGCTATGTCGCGCTTGCCGACCAGTTCAAGGCCAAGGGCGTGGATGAGATCTGGTGCATCTCGGTCAACGACGCGTTCGTGATGGGCGCCTGGGGCCGCGACCAGAAGTCGACTGGCGTGGTGCGCATGATGGCCGACGGCAGCGCCGACTTCACCAGGGCGCTCGGCCTGGAGTTCGACCTGACCGCCAGGGGCATGGGCATCCGCTCGCAGCGCTACTCGATGCTGGTGGACGATGGCGTGATCAGGCAGCTCAATATCGAGCAGCCCGGGAAGTTCGAGGTGTCGAATGCGGAGACGCTGCTGGCCCAGCTTGGCTGAGCATCGGGTGAAGGAAGAAACGGCGCCGCGGGCGCCGTTTTTTTTTGCCCGCGGCCTTGATGCAGGTTAACACCAACCGTACGCTTACCGATAACAATGACAATTGAACAAAAACGACCTGAAGCGAACATAAACGAACATGCCCGATCGTGAAAGTGCTATATTGGTGGCAGCTCCGTATCGACTCATCGCCGATATCGGGTTGCAGAACATTTTCCGGCATGAACCGGGATGGAAGGCGCGATGCAGCAATTCGACTGTGACCTGCTGATCGTTGGCGGCGGCATCAATGGCGCCGGGATTGCGCGCGACGCCGCCGGGCGCGGTTTGTCCGTCGTGCTGTGCGAAAAGGACGACCTCGCGTCGCATACTTCTTCCGCGTCATCCAAGCTGATTCATGGCGGGTTGCGCTATCTGGAATATTACGAATTCGGCCTGGTGCGCAAGGCGCTGATCGAGCGCGAAGTGCTGCTGCGCGCCGCGCCGCATATCATGCGGCCGCTACGGTTCGTGCTGCCGCACGACAAGGGCCAGCGTCCGGCCTGGATGATCCGCACCGGCCTGTTCCTGTACGACTCGCTTGCCCGCCGTGAACTGCTGCCCGGCTCGCACGGCGTGGACCTGCGGGACCATCCCGCCGGCGCGCCGCTCAAGCCGCAATTCACGCGCGGCTTCGCCTATTCCGACGGCTGGGTGGACGACGCGCGCCTGGTCGTGCTCAACGCGGTCGACGCGGCAGAGAACGGCGCGCAGGTGTTGACACGCACACGCTGCGAAAGCGTGCGGCGCAGCGGGGACGTCTGGATCGCGCAGCTGGCAGGGCGCGACGGTCGCTCGACGGTGCGCGCGCGGGCGCTGGTCAATGCCGCCGGGCCGTGGGCGGCGCAATTCCTGCAGGAGGCGGCGGGCAGGCCATCGACGAAGGCCCTGCGCCTGATCAAGGGCAGCCACATCGTCGTGCCGCGCCTGTTCGATCATCCCTATGCCTATATCTTCCAGCATCCGGACGGGCGCATTGTGTTCGCGATTCCCTACGAGCACAGCTTCACGCTGATCGGCACGACCGACATCGAGTACCACGGCGATCCTGGCAGGGTGGTCATCGAACCGGACGAAATTCTTTACCTGTGCCAGCTTGCAAGCCGCTACTTCAGCCGCAAGATCCTGCCGGCGGACGTGGTCTGGGCCTATTCCGGCGTCCGTCCGCTGGTCGAGGATGCATCGGCGAACGCGTCCGCGGTGACGCGCGACTACCGGCTGGACCTGGAGGCCGGCGGGCCGCCGCTGTTGTCCGTCTTCGGCGGCAAGATCACCACCTTTCGCAAGCTCGCCGAAGAGGCGGTCGACATGCTGGCGCCGCTGCTTGGCGCGCGGCGCGGCGCATGGACCGCCGGTGCCTGCCTGCCCGGCGGCGATCTGTTCGGCAGCGGGCCGGCCAACCGCGCGGTGCTGGAGGTCGACCGCTACATTCACGACTTGCAACAGCGCTATGCGTGGCTGCCGCCGGCGCTCGTCGCCCGCTACGCGCGCGCCTACGGCACCCGCACCGACCTGCTGCTGGCCCAACGGTCCCGCCTTGCGGACATGGGAGATGAAATCGCCCCCGGCCTCTACGCTGCGGAAGCGGAGTACCTGATGCGGCATGAATGGGCGGTCGACGCCGCCGACATCCTGTGGCGCAGGACCAAGATCGGCTTGCACTTGCCGCGCGATGCGCAGGAAAAACTCGACGCCTGGATCGCGTTTCGCCGCCAAGGCGGCACACCGCCGCGGCAGCGCGCGCCGGCATTCGGCAACGCCTGATGAAACGCGGCCGGGGCGGAATTTCTTGATGCATAATCGGACTGCCGCATTGAGGCTGCCGCAATGAACATTGTCAAGGCTGTGGAGAGGGAGACTGTTCTGTGACCAAGTACATCCTTGCCCTGGATCAGGGCACGACCAGTTCGCGCGCCATCCTGTTCGATCGGGAAGGCCGCATGCACGGCATCGCGCAGCAGGAATTCCGCCAGATCTTCCCGCGCCCGGGCTGGGTCGAGCATGATGCGGACGAGATCTGGCGCAGCCAGCTGGGCGTCGCGCAGCAGGTGCTCAAGGAGTGCAAGGTCGCACCCGGCGACATCGCCGCCGTGGGCATCACCAACCAGCGCGAAACCACCGTTCTGTGGGACCGGGCCACCGGTGAACCGGTGGCCAATGCGATCGTCTGGCAAGACCACCGGACCGCCGATATGTGCGACGCACTGCGGGGGCAGGGCAAGGCGCCGTTGTTCCAGCAAAAGACCGGGCTCGTGATCGATGCCTATTTTTCCGGCACCAAGATCAAATGGCTGCTCGACAATGTCGAAGGGGTGCGCCGCAGGGCAGAGCGCGGCGAGCTTGCATTCGGCACGATCGATTCCTGGCTCATATTCAAGTTGTGCGGTGAGCATGTGGTCGACGCAAGCAACGCTTCGCGTACCCTGCTGTTCAACATCCATACCGGACAATGGGACGATGAACTGCTCGGATTGCTCGACATTCCGCGCAGCCTGCTGCCGCAAGTCGTTGCCAGCAGCGGCGTGGTGGGCAAAACGACGCCGGGTCTGCTCGGTGCGGCCATACCGATCGCCGGCATCGCCGGCGACCAGCAGGCGGCGACCTTCGGACAGGCATGCCATCGGCCGGGGATGGCCAAGAATACCTACGGCACCGGATGCTTCATGCTGATGCACACCGGCACGCAAGCCATGACTTCCGGCAACAATCTTCTCACCACGGTCGGCTGGACCATGGGCGGACGCACCGAATATATGCTCGAGGGCAGCGTGTTCAATGCCGGCGCGGCAGTGCAGTGGCTGCGCGACGGGTTGGGCATCATCAACAGTTCGGCCGAGGTGGAGGCGCTCGCCGCCAGCGTGCCGGATACCGGCGGCGTCTTCTTCGTGCCGGCCTTCGCCGGACTGGGAACGCCTTACTGGGACGCCTATGCGCGCGGCACCATTGTCGGCATCAGCCGCGGCACTACCAAGGCGCATATCGCGCGCGCGACCCTGGCTGCCATTGCCTACCAGAGCGCAGACGTGCTTGAAGCGATGCAGAAGGATGCCGCGATCCCGCTCGCCGAGTTGCGCGTGGACGGCGGCGCTGCACGCAACGACCTGTTGATGCAGTTCCAGGCGGACGTGCTCGGTGTGCCGGTGGTCAGACCAGTGGTTACCGAAACGACGGCGCTCGGCGCCGCCTATCTTGCCGGCCTCGCGGTCGGATACTGGGAATCGCGCGAGGAAATTGCGGCACAGTGGCAGGTGCAGAAACGCTTCGAGCCGGCGATGCCAGACGAGGAGCGCATGGAGCGCATGACCGCATGGCGCAGGGCCGTGCAGCGGGCGTTGCACTGGGCGGAGCCGCATTGACGGCGACACAAGACCGGTCGTGGTGAGCAGGAGAAGCGTGGTGTAACTCCAACAAAGGTTACAACCGGTGACAACTGACTCGTGGGTTAGTTGCTATAATTCACGGATGCTCAAACAACGTACCGTCAAACAGCTTGTCAAGACCGTGGGCGTCGGACTGCATTCCGGCACCAAGGTCGAGCTCACGCTGCGGCCGGCCGCGCCGGACACCGGCATCATCTTCCGCCGGGTCGACGTCGATCCGCCGGTCGACCTGCCCGCATCGGCCACCGGCGTCGGCGACACCCGGCTCGCATCCGTGCTGCAAAAGGATGGCGTGCGCGTGTCCACCGTCGAGCACCTGATGTCGGCCTGTGCCGGGCTGGGCATCGACAACCTGTATGTCGACCTCACCGCGGAAGAAATCCCGATCATGGACGGCTCCGCCGCGTCTTTCGTCTTCCTGCTGCAGCAGGCCGGCTTGCACGAGCAGAACGCGCCGAAGAAGTTCATCCGCGTGAAAAAAACGGTCGAGGTCCGGGACGGCAAGGGCGCGCAGGAAAAATGGGCGCGCCTGGAGCCGTACAACGGATTCAAGCTCAAGTTCTTCATCGAATTCAACCATCCGGCGGTCGACGCCACCGGGCAGACCGCGGAAGTCGATTTCGAAGCGGATTCCTACGTCAAGGAAATCGCGCGGGCGCGCACCTTCGGCTTCATGCATGAAGTGGAAATGTTGCGCGGCATCGGCTTGATCCGGGGCGGGTCGCTGGAAAACGCGATCGTGATGGATGAATACCGCATCCTGAACCCGGACGGCCTGCGTTACGAAAACGAATTCGTGCGGCACAAGATCCTCGATGCGATCGGCGACCTGTACCTGGTCGGGCATCCGCTGCTTGCCAGCTACGTTGCGCACAAGTCGGGGCACATGATGAACAATCTGTTGCTGCGCGCCTTGCTGGAGCAGCCGGATGCGTACGACATCGTGAGCTTCGATTCGATCGACAAGGCGCCGGGCTTTGCGCGCCAGGTCGGACAGGAATGGGCGTTTAGCTGATTACCTGATCTTCCCATGGCGCTTGAGCATGTTCTCGAGCGCCTCCATCAGCGCCTGGTTGCCGGGCGCCTTCTCCAGCGAATCCTTCAGGCCTTCAAACGCGGTCAATGCCTTTTCCGGCATGACCAGTTCCTTCTGCCTTGTTGTGCTGGCAGCAATGTTTCCAACTTGCACTTTGATTCGTATTGCGTTAACCTGCCATCCCCGCTTCAGCAGGTTGTCTTGAAGCTTTGGCAACTGTTGCTTCAATTTCGCGGCGAGTGCCGCGTTGGGCGCGGCGATGGTTAATTGATCGCCATCGAACCGCAAGACGGAACAAGCGTCAAAAAGCGCGGGAAGAACAGCCGAGCACTCGTCTTGCAGTGCTGCCAGGCGTGTGACGGCCGGCAATAGTGTGGCCATTTTGTCGTGCATGCGCAGAAAGTCCGTAACAGCTGTAACACTGCTCGCGGACTTCGACTTTGCGCGTGTAGACTGAAAACGTTGCTGCGAAGAAATAGATAATGGTGTACGGCGCATGCGCCAACCTTATCACATTCGGGCGGACGAGTCGGAGGAGTTGTAATGCAAATTATCCTGTTGCACCCCCGCTTCAGCACCAGGACCGTGACGCTGACGCGATGGCATCTTGCATTGCTTGTGCTGGCATTCCTCTCCTCTGTTGTCCTCGTTGCCTTCTTCCTGTACTTCCTGACTTTCCGTCACGCCACCGATCTCAACATCCCCTTCGTGCGCGACGCTCTCGCGTCCGCGACGCAGGACGACAGCCAGAAGAAAGACAAATACGTCAAGGAAAACCTGGCTGCGATGGCGATGAAGCTGGGCGAGATGCAGGCACAGCTGATGCGCCTGGATGCGCTGGGCGAGCGGGTGCAGGGCCTGGCCGGCGTGAAGCCGCAGGAGTTCAACTTCAGGGAATTGCCGGGCCGCGGCGGCGCCGAACCGTCGGGCATGAAGGACAAGCCGCTTTCCATGCACGAATTCCAGCAATTGCTCGATGCGATGGCGCGCGACGTCGAACACCGCGCCGACTACATGAACGTGGTCGAGACCACGCTGATGAGCCACAAGATCAAGTCCAAGCTGTTGCCGACGATCCAGCCGGTCAATGTCAGCTATAACGCCTCCGGCTTCGGCTGGCGCTTCGATCCGTTCACCGGCCGCCAGGCATTTCATGAAGGAATCGATTTCGCCGCTGCCGTCGGCACCCCCATTGTCGCGGCGGCGGGTGGCGTGGTGATCGCAGCGGAATACCATCACCAGTTCGGCAACATGATCGAGATCGACCACGGCAACGACATGGTGACCCGCTATGCGCACTGCTCCAGGATCCACGTCAAGGTCGGCGACATTGTCAAACGCGGCCAGCGCGTCGGCGACGTCGGCTCGACCGGCCGTTCGACCGGAGCGCATCTGCATTTCGAGGTGCTGGTGAAAGGCATCCAGCAAGATCCGCACAAATTCCTGTCGGCCGGCGCCGACCAGGCAAAGATGGCGGCACTGGCCGCGAAGTAATCCCGCTGGCATTGCCGGGTAAAGTCGCCGAGCTATTGTTTCCTGCCTTGTCGCCCCCATCTCTCGCACAACCAGGCCGGTTGCTGCGGCGACTTTTGTCACTGCGCAATCATTTTGCGCTTCCGGCCCGGCATGGGGCGGCCGGCTATGCCCTGCATGATAAAATCCGCAATTTAGCCCTATTCCGTCATTGCGAGGATCGCGAGCACGTCTCTTCGCAGCGTCATAAAGAACATTAAAGATGTCCCTACTGACCCAGATTTTCGGCAGCCGCAACCAGCGGCTGATCAAGCAATACCAGAAGACCGTTCGTGAAATCAATGCGCTTGAGCCGGCGATGGAAAAACTGTCCGACGCCGAACTGCAGGCCAAGACGCCCGAGCTGAAGGAGCGTCTTGCAAAGGGCGCGACGCTGGATGACATCCTGCCCGAAGCCTTCGCCGTCTGCCGCGAGGCGAGCAAACGGGTACTGAAGATGCGCCACTTCGACGTGCAGCTTATCGGCGGCATGGTTCTCCACTACGGCAAGATCGCCGAAATGGGCACCGGCGAGGGCAAGACCCTGATGGCGACGCTGGCCGCTTACCTCAACGCGCTTGCTGGCAAGGGCGTGCATGTGGTGACCGTCAACGATTACCTCGCGCAGCGCGACGCGGAATGGATGGGCAAGCTCTACGGCTGGCTCGGCTTGACCACCGGCGTGAACCTGTCGCAGATGCAGCATGATGCGAAGCAGGTCGCGTACGCGGCGGACATCACCTACGGCACCAACAATGAATTCGGCTTCGACTACCTGCGCGACAACATGGTGTACGACACCGGCGACCGGGTGCAGCGCGGGCTCAATTTCGCCATCGTCGACGAAGTCGACTCGATCCTGATCGACGAGGCGCGCACACCGCTGATCATTTCCGGCCAGGCGGAAGACCACACCGAGCTGTACATCAAGATGAATGCGGTGCCGCCGCTGCTGACGCAGCAGATCGGCGAGGAAACGCCGGATGGCAAGGGCAAGATCGAAGTGCCCGGCGACTACACCAAGGACGAGAAATCCCATCAGGTGCTGCTGACCGAATCCGGCCATGAGAAGGCCGAGCAGATCCTCACCCGCATGGGCCTGCTGGCGGAAGGCGCATCGCTGTACGACCCGGCCAACATCCTGCTGATCCACCACCTCTACGCCGCGCTGCGCGCCCACGTGCTGTATCACAAGGACCAGCACTATGTGGTGCAGAACGGCGAGGTCATCATCGTCGACGAATTCACCGGCCGCCTGATGGTCGGCCGCCGCTGGTCCGACGGCCTGCACCAGGCGGTCGAAGCCAAGGAAGGCGTGAAGATCCAGAACGAGAACCAGACGCTGGCATCGATCACCTTCCAGAATTACTTCCGCATGTACGGCAAGCTGGCCGGCATGACCGGCACCGCCGACACGGAAGCGTACGAGTTCCAGGAAATCTACAGCCTCGAAACCGTTGTCATCCCGCCCAACCGTCCGAGCCAGCGCAAGGACCGCCAGGACCAGGTGTACAAGAGCGCGGAAGAGAGGTACAACGCGGTGGTCAACGACATCAAGGACTGCTACGAACGCGGGCAGCCGGTCCTGGTGGGTACCACATCGATCGAGAATTCGGAGCTGATCTCCGCCATCCTGACCAAGCACAAGCTGCCGCACAACGTGCTCAATGCGAAACAGCATGCGCGCGAAGCGGAAATCGTCGCGCAGGCAGGCCGTCCGAAGATGATCACCATCGCCACCAACATGGCAGGACGCGGCACCGATATCGTGCTGGGCGGCAATGTGGAGAAGCAGATCCAGCTGATCGAAGCCGATTCCAGCCTGCCCGACGCCGAGAAGCAGCAAAGGGCGCAGAAGCTGCGCGACGAGTGGCAATCGTTGCACGACCACGTGGTTTCAGTCGGCGGCCTGCACATCATCGGCACCGAGCGGCATGAATCGCGCCGCATCGACAACCAGCTGCGCGGCCGCTCCGGCCGCCAGGGCGACCCCGGTTCCTCGCGCTTCTACCTGTCGCTGGACGATCCGCTGCTGCGCATCTTCGCCGGCGATCGCGTGCGCGCGATCATGGACCGCCTGAAAATGCCGGAGGGCGAGCCGATCGAGGCCGGCATCGTCAGCCGTTCCATCGAATCCGCGCAGCGCAAGGTCGAGGCGCGCAATTTCGACATCCGCAAGCAGCTGCTGGAATATGACGACGTCGCCAATGACCAGCGCAAGGTGATTTACCAGCAGCGCAACGAACTGCTGGAGGCGGCGGACGTATCCGAACTGATCGCATCCCTGCGCGACGGCCTGTTCGCCGACGTGTTCCGCGCCTTCGTGCCGGTCGAGTCGATGGAAGAGCAGTGGGACATCAAGGGCCTGGAAGCGGCGCTTGCCAATGAATGGCAGCTGGAAGTGCCGATCACCAAGATGCTCGAAGCGGAACCGGACCTGACCGACGAAGACCTGCTCGATCGTGTGCTGAAGGCGGCACGCGACGCCTATCAGGCCAAGGTCGACATCATCGGCAAGGAAGGCTTTGCCGGCTTCGAGCGCAGCGTGATGCTGCAGAGTATCGACACCCACTGGCGCGAACACCTGGCCGCACTCGATCACCTGCGCCAGGGCATCCACCTGCGCGGCTACGCGCAGAAGAACCCGAAACAGGAATACAAGCGCGAAGCCTTCGAGCTGTTCGGGCAGATGCTCGACCTGATCAAGAACGAAGTGGTGCGCATCATCATGACGGTGCGTATCCAGTCGCGCGAAGAGATCGATGCGGCGGAAGCCCAGCTGGCGCAGACGCATGTGGAAAACGTGCATTACGAGCATGCCGCCTTCAACCCGAACGCAGCGCCGGAAGAGCTGCTCGCACCGACCGCGAATGCGGAAGACGCGCGCAACCAGACGACGATGGTCAATGCGTTGCCGAAGGTTGGCCGCAACGATCCCTGCCCCTGCGGCAGCGGCAAGAAGTACAAGCAGTGCCACGGCAAGCTCGCCTGATCCGGCCTGTCCTCGACGCACACGCAAGGGCAGGGAAACCTGCCCTTCGTTTTTTCAGCGCATTTCCGGAGCCGACATGAACATCGACCACGCACACGGCAACAAGGCCTTCCGCGCCGCTCCCTTCATCAAGGAAATCGGCCGCGGCAGCAAGGGCGCGCGCAGCATGTCGCGGGAGGACGCCCGCAGCGTCTACGCGGCAATGCTCGACGGCCGCGTGTCCGACCTCGAGCTCGGCGCTCTGGTATTGGCAATGCGCATCAAGGGGGAAACCGTCGACGAGATCGCCGGCTTCATGGACGCCGCCGAGCAATCCTTCAACAAGCTCCCGATGCCGGACAGCGACTACGCGCCGATCGTCATCCCCAGCTATAACGGTTCGCGCCAGATGCCGAACCTGACGCCGCTGCTGGCGCTGTTGCTGGCGCAGCGCGGCGCGCCAGTCCTGATCCATGGCGTCAGCAGCGATCCCGGCCGCGTGACGACAGCGGAAATCCTGAGCGAGCTCGGATTCGCCGTTGCCCTCACCTATGGCGACGTGCAGCGCGGATTTGCACGGCGCGAACCGGTGTTCATCACGATCGAGGCGCTGGCGCCGAAAATCGCGCGCCTGCTCGCGATACGCCGCGTGCTCGGCGTGCGCAATTCGACGCATACGCTGGTGAAGATTCTGCAGCCTTTCGCCGGCGCCGCGTTGCGCCTGACCTCGTACACCCATCCGGAATACCTGGACATGCTCACCGCCTACTTTGGCAGCGCGGCGCCGGCGGAGCGCGGCGACGCCTTCCTGATGCGCGGGACCGAAGGCGAGACGGTCGCCAATGCGAAGCGGGCACAGCAGATCTCCTGGTTCCATGAACACCAGTGCACAGTGCTGGTGCAAAAGCAGGACCCGGTGGACGAATTGCCGCCGTTGCCGCTCCAATCCGATGCAGCCACGACTGCGGCATGGATCAAAGCCGTGCTTGCAGGCGAGCAGCCGGTGCCGGCACCGATCGCGGAACAGGTGGAACACTGCTTGCATGTAGCTAGGCTACTACATGCAAGACAGGTGTCCCATGGAGAAGCAGGGTAAGGTTGTGCTGGTCGGGGCAGGCCCCGGCGATCCGGAACTCCTCACGCTCAAGGCGGTGAAGGCGCTCGCCGCCGCCGATGTGATCCTCGTCGATGATCTCGTCAATCCCGAGATCCTGGATCACGCGCGCGCCGGTGCGCGCATCGTCCGGGTCGGCAAGCGCGGCGGCTGCGAATCGACGCCGCAGGAATTCATCGAAAGGCTGCTGGTCGCGGAAGCGCGCGCCGGCCACGCCGTGGTGCGTCTGAAGGGCGGCGATCCTTTCATCTTCGGGCGCGGCGGGGAAGAGCGCGAATACCTGCAGGCGGCGGGAATTCCGGTCGAGGTAGTCAATGGCATCAGCAGCGGCCTGGCAGCGCCCTCGTCGATCGGCGTGCCGCTCACGCATCGGAACCGGACCCGCGGCGTGGTGTTCGTCACGGGGCACGGCGCGAGCGCCGACGCCGAGCCGGACTGGAAGACACTTGCCGCGCTCGACATGACCCTGGTCATCTACATGGCGGTGGCCCGCTGCGCCGCAATCCAGCAAGCCTTGCTGGCCGGCGGCAAAGCCGCGTCGACCCCGGTGGCGGTCATCCAGTCCGCCACCACGCGCGCGCAAGCGCAGCTGATCACCACGCTCGGCGAACTGGCCGGCGCGCTTGCTGCATCCGGGCTCGGAAGCCCGAGCATCATTGTCGTCGGCGAGGTCGTGCGCGGCGCTTTGCAGCAGCATGATGCATCCGTCAATGACAGGCTCGCCAGCTGCTTCGCTTGACCGTCTATCGGCCTTGTTCAAGGGCATTTATGCTGCGCCTTTTCCGCCTAGCGCTCACCGGGCGTGCTTCGCTTGACCTAGCTCACTGCCCGCGTCCCGGCGATTGATTAAATAGCTGACAATCCCGGCAAAAAAAACTGCCACCAGGAATCATTTGCCGGAACTTTATTCGTTGCCGCCTGACAAAGTATTGCGCTCATACAAGTGATTGCAGCAATAAGAACAGGTAGCCGGTGCCCGCCCACGGAGGTTCCGCAAGCCATTTCACAGCTCTTCCTGACCGCGCGGTTACGCATGCATGCACATTGCGCACCGGGTGTTGTCACATGTGGCACTTAACCGGTTCTTGTCCCGCTCCTTGCGAATCAAAGAACAATTTTTTCGAAGAGGAGAATCATGTCCTGGACCTTCCCCCTGTTTGACCCGGCGCAGCCGCTGCAGTGGAACGCGCTGCTGCTGTTCGGCAGCCTGCTGCTGCTGGGGTTGGTCGGGGGGTATCTGGTTTCGAAAAATCCGTGGATACCGCGCATCACCGGTTATCTGCTGGTCGGCTTCGTGCTCGGCGAAGGCGGCTTGCAGTGGCTGTCGGGCGACATCCTGAAAGTTGCGCACATCTTCGCCGATATCGCGCTTGCGCTGGTCGTCTATCAGCTCGGCCGCTATGTCGACATCGGCTGGCTGCGTCAGGAGCGCTGGCTGTTTGCGACGGTGGTCAGCGGCGCTGCGCTCTGTTTTGCGTTCGTCTGGGGCGCGCTGGAACTGCTCGGCGTGCCGCGTCACCTGGCCATCCTCGCCGGCGTGTTAGCGATCGGTACCGCGCCGGCGGTGGTGATGGTCGTCGTGCGCGACCTCGGTGCGGAAGGGCATGTGACGCGCAGGCTGGCAGCGATGACCGCATTGAACAATCTGGTGGCGCTGGTGTCCGCATATATTGTGCTGCCGGTCGTTGCGACCGATGTCGATGTGCCGATGCAGACCTTGCTGTCGGGAACGCTGTATTCTGTGTTCGGGTCCGCGCTGCTGGCCTACCTTACCTACCGGCTGATGATGCCGCTGGCGCGCCTGCTCGGACGCGAGCGCAGCAGGCAATTCGTGCTGGTCATTGCGATCATCACCCTCACCATCGGCGCGGCGCACGCCCTGCGCCTGCCGGTGCTGCTGACCATGCTGGTCTTCGCGATCCTGTCCAAGAACCTCGACCTGCAGTACGACCTGATGGAGCTGGAATTCGGCGTGGCGAGCGAATTGTTCATCGTGATGCTGTTTGCCGCGATCGGCGCATCGATCAGCAGAGCGGATATCGCCACCATCGGCCTGTCCGTCGTGGTGCTGATCGGCGCCCGGTTTGCTGCGATGGCATGCAGCATTTTTGCGTTTGCACGGCCGGCGCGGCTGAAATGGCGGCAGGCCGGTCTGCTGGCGCTGGGTACGCTGCCGATGGCAGAGGCCAGCTTCGGGCTGGCGCAGATCTCGTCGGTCTATCCGCAGACCGCGGCGGCGGTCGCGCCGCTGCTGGCGGGCACGCTGATCGTGCTGGAGTTGCTGGGGCCGATCGCGACGCAGTTTGCGTTGATCAAATCCGGCGAGAGCGGCCGCGATTAGGTATCGCAGAACAGATTTCCGGAGACAGCCATGCACAACCTTCCCTTTACCACGTCGACACCCTACACGATGGGAATCGAGCTCGAGCTGCAACTGGTGAACCGGCGCAACTACAACCTCGCCACCGACGCCCTCGACCTGCTCGCCTGGATCGAGCCGCGCAACTTGCAGAACCAGATCAAGCTGGAAATCACGCAAGGCATGATCGAACTGAATTCGAGCATCCAGACCCGCGTCGACCACATGCTGGAGGAATTGAAGGACTTGCGCGGCGCCCTCACGCGCGGTGCGCAGCACCTGAATATCGATGTTGCCGGCGGCGGTGCGCATCCTTTCCAGAACTGGAGCGAACAGCGCATCACGCCGAGCGAGCGCTTTCACCATCTGCACGAGAAATACGGTTATCTTGCCAAAACGTTTACCGTGTTCGGCCAGCATATCCATATCGGCGTCGAGAATGGCGACGATGCGTTGTACCTGACGCACGGCTTTTCGCGCTATGTTCCGCATTTCATCGCGCTGTCGGCCGCCTCGCCGTTCTTTCAGGGCGTCGACACCTCGTTCGACTCTTCGCGCAGCAACGTGGTGCGCGCCTTTCCGCTGGCAGGCACCGCGCCGGTGATGACGAAATGGGGCGATTTCGAAAAGTATTACGACGAGCTGATGCGCCTGGGCGTCATCGGCAGCATGAAAGACTTTTACTGGGACATCCGTCCGAAACCCGAATACGGTACCGTCGAAATCCGCGTGTGCGATACGCCGCTGACGCTGGAACATGCCGCCTTGCTCGGCTGCTATGCACAGCTGCTGGCGCGCTGGCTGCTCACCGAGCGGCCGCTCGATATCGACGATGACTTCTACCTGCTGTATCAATTCAACCGTTTCCAGGCCAGCCGCTACGGCCTGGAGGGCGAGATCGCGCAGCACAGCGACGACAAGGTTTCCCCGGCCGGCAAGCAGTCGATCTTCGTCAACATCCTGGACCGCCTGCAGGATCTGAAGCGCTATGCGCAGAACGAGGCGGAGCTGCAGGCATTGAAGCGGCTGCGCCACATGGCTTACGAGCGGCTGAACGACGCGACCTGGCTGCGCGAAACCTACCGCAAGCGCGGCTCCCTGAACGACGTGATGCGGCTGTCGTCCGAGTTGTGGATGAAACACTCGTCGTCACCTTATTTCCATTGATCTCGTTCCGAGCATTTACAATCATGGCTTGTCCTCAAAGTAACAAGCCATGTTCAAAGAATTCGACGTCGCGGTGATCGGCGCCGGCGCCGCCGGCATGATGTGCGCCGCGATCGCCGGCCAGAACGGCAGGAAGGTCGTGCTGATCGACCATGCCGAAAAGCTGGCCGAAAAGATCCGCATTTCCGGCGGCGGCCGCTGCAATTTCACCAACCTGCATGCAGGCCCGCAAAACTACCTGTCGAACAACCCGCATTTCTGCAAGAGCGCGCTGTCGCGCTACACACCGCAGGATTTCCTCGCGCTGGTCAAGCGCCACCGCATCGCGTACCACGAAAAGCACAAGGGCCAGCTGTTCTGCGACAGCTCGGCGGAGCAGATCATCGACATGCTCAAGGCCGAGTGCGAGCGCGGCCATGTCGCCTGGCGCATGCCGTGCAAGGTGGAAGCGGTCGGCCGGGAGGGCGAGCGCTTCATCATCGGCACCGACAGCGGGTCGGTCCTGGCCAAACATGTGGTGGTCGCCACCGGCGGCCTGTCGATCCCGAAAATCGGCGCCACCGATTTTGCGTTTCGCATTGCCAGGCAGTTCGGGCTGAAACTGGTCGAGCCGCGCCCCGGCCTGGTGCCGCTTACATTCGACGCTGGCGCCTGGCAACCCTTCATTCCGCTTGCAGGGATCTCGCTCGAGGTGGACATCGAAACCGGCGAGAAAAAGTCGCGCACGCGCTTCCGGGAAGACCTGCTGTTTACGCACCGCGGCTTGTCAGGCCCTGCGGTGCTGCAGATATCCAGTTTCTGGCGGCCGGGAACGGCGCTGTCGCTGAACCTGGTGCCGGAAGTCGATGTCGCGCACACGCTCATCGAAGGCAAGACGACGTTGAAGAAAAACCTTGGCAACATCCTGGCGCAATGGCTGCCCGCGCGGCTGGCCGATGGCTGGCTGGTCGCCAGCGGCTTCGCGCCGGACGCGCGCATTGCCGACCTGCCGGACAAGCAGTTGCGCAAACTCGGCGAATCGCTCAACCGGTGGGTGATCCTGCCGGACGGCTCGGAAGGCTACCGCAAGGCAGAGGTCACCTGCGGCGGCATCGATACGCGCGAGCTGTCGCAGCAGAGCATGATGAGCGCGAAGATGCCCGGTCTGCATTTCATCGGCGAGGCGGTGGATGTGACGGGCTGGCTCGGCGGGTATAACTTCCAGTGGGCGTGGGCATCCGGCTTCGCCGCCGGCTTGTCCGTTTGACAATCGTGCGCCGATCCGACACTTGTCGGAGAACATGCTTTTCAAGGTTTGGCGAAACTGTTATACTCGCGGTCTTTCCTTCAAATTCCTTGGTTTGAATTTACATGACCACCATTCGCATTAAAGAAAACGAGCCTTTCGAAGTCGCCATGCGTCGCTTCAAGCGCACCATCGAAAAGACCGGTCTGCTGACCGAGCTGCGTGCGCGCGAGTTCTACGAGAAGCCGACCGCCGAGCGCAAGCGTAAGCTCGCCGCTGCCGTGAAGCGCCACTACAAGCGCATCCGCAGCCAGCAATTGCCGAAGAAGATGTACTGATTTCGCCGCCGCACCCCGTGGTGCGGTGCATTCCAAACCCGCTCCGGTGTATCCCCGCAGCGGGTTTTGGTGTTTAGGGCGTCTGAAATGCGCGGCAGCCTGCCTGGAGCGTCTGGGCGCAGCTGGTGCGTCCGTCTGAAACTGGAGAAAAAATGGGCCTGAAAGAGCAGATCACCGAAGACATGAAAGCCGCGATGCGTGCCAAGGACAGCGCCAGGCTGGGCACCATCCGCCTGTTGACCGCCGCGATGAAGCAGAAGGAAGTCGACGAGCGCATCGAGCTGACCGACGCCCATGTTCTTGCGATCATCGAAAAGATGATCAAGCAGCGCAAGGATTCCATCACCCAGTTCGAAGCCGGTGGCCGCCAGGACCTGGCCGACAATGAAAAGGCCGAACTCGAGGTGCTCTCCGCTTACATGCCGGCCGCATTGTCCGATGCGGAAATCCAGGCGCAGGTGGCGGCTGCGGTAGCCGAAACCGGTGCCGCCGGCCCGCAGGACATGGGGAAAGTGATGGGCGTGCTCAAGCCGAAACTCGCCGGGCGTGCCGACATGACCGTGGTATCGGGGCTGGTGAAGGCGGCATTGTCCAAGGCCTGATCGGCCCTGGCGAAGGCGGTTTTAATCCGCCGCCTTGCCCCCATCTAAAAACGGATGCCTTCGTGTTTTCCGGGCTGCTCTCCCGGCGCCCCTGGCATCCGCTTGATTTCCGGGAATCTTCTCGCCCTCGCACCGTGCCGCCGTGATACCGCAATCTTTCATTCAGGATTTGCTCAACCGGGTCGACATCGTCGATGTGGTCGGCCGCTATGTGCAGCTGAAGAAGGGCGGTGCCAACTTCATGGGGCTGTGCCCCTTCCACAACGAAAAATCCCCCAGCTTTACCGTCAGTCCGACCAAGCAGTTCTACCATTGCTTCGGATGCGGCGCGCACGGCACCGCGATCGGTTTCCTGATTGAATATTCCGGCCTCGGTTTCGTCGAGGCGGTCAAGGATCTGGCGCAGAACGTCGGCATGACGGTGCCGGACGACGACCGGTTGCCGCCGGCGCGCCGCGCCGAGGTGCAGGCCAAGAGCATGGCATTGTCCGAGGTGATGAGCCAGGCCTGCGACTACTACCGCCACCAGTTGCGCGGCGCGCAGCATGCCATCGGCTACCTCAAGAACCGCGGCTTGACCGGCGAAATCGCCGCGAAATTCGGCCTCGGCTATGCGCCCGGCGGATGGGACAACCTGCGCGCGGTATTTCCCGATTACGGTCTTTCCGCACTGGTTGAAGCCGGCCTGGTGATCGACAAGAGCGAGGAAGAGGGCGGCGGGCGCAAACGCTACGACCGTTTCCGCGACCGCATCATGTTCCCGATTCGCAACACTAAAGGCCAGGTAATCGGTTTTGGCGGACGCGTTCTGGACGGCGGAGAGCCAAAGTACTTGAACTCTCCGGAAACACCCCTATTTCAGAAGGGACACGAGCTGTACGGCCTGTTCGAGGCGCGGCAGGCGATCCGGGACGCGGGTTATGTGCTGGTGACCGAAGGGTACATGGATGTCGTCGCGCTGGCGCAGCTGGGATTTCCGCAGGCGGTCGCGACGCTCGGTACTGCCTGCACCCCGACGCATGTGCAGAAACTGCTGCGGCAGACCGATCATGTAATTTTCAGCTTCGACGGCGACGCGGCCGGGCGGCGCGCGGCGCGGCGGGCGCTGGACGCCTGTCTGCCTCACGCGACGGACAACAAGACGCTGAAGTTCCTGTTCCTGCCGCCGGAACATGACCCTGACAGCTATGTGCGCGAATTTGGCGCGGAAGCATTTGAACAGCAGGTGCGCGATGCGATGCCGCTATCGCAGTTCCTGCTGAAGGAAGTGACGCAGGAAAACGACCTGACGACGTCGGAAGGCCGCGCCAAGGCGCAGTTCGAGGCCAAGCCGCTGCTGCAGGCGATGCCGCCGTCGGCGTTGCGCCTGCAGATCGTGCGCGTGCTGGCGCAGCAGACGCAGACGACGCCGGCGGAAATCGAGGCATTGTTCGAGCTGGCGCAGCCGGTCGCGCGAACCAAGGTTGCGCCGCCCAAGGCCAAGCGCACCGCGCCGATGGGGCTGGAGCGGCAAATGATCCGGCTGCTGGTCGCGCATCCTTCGCTGGCTGGGGGGCTGGAGCAGGATACGCTGGATGCGGTTGCCCGGCTCGCGCCGGACAATGCGGACATGCTGCGGCAGTTGATCGATGCCTGCCTGGCGCTCGGGCCGCAAGCAAATTTTGCGGCGCTGGCGGAGCAGTTGCGGGCGCTGAATTCGGACTTCGATCCGCTGATTGCCGAAATTGCCGCGGAAACGGAATCGGATCTGGAGACTGCCCGGCTCGAACTTGCCGGAGCGGTGCGGCAGACTAAAATGCAAGTATTGAAAGTGGAACTGGACCGTCTGGCGACGACCGGTCTGGCGACCGAAGAAGCTCGCGCGCGCTACCGCGAGCTGATGCAACAACAAGAGCAACTCAAGCGCGGACTGGCCGGCGGCGGCGGGTAGCCCCTACGCGCGGCAAAACAGCCGGGAATACAGCGAAGCGCGGAGACGAAAAGAATTTCATGGCATACGGTCGGCAGCTGCGTGCAGGCGCATGCAACGTCCTGGCCGGAGCGAGGTCGAAGGCATTACGGCGGCCTCTTCGGGTGCCTTTGAAATGGAGAAATATTGCTCTCTGTGGTATAATTTAAAGCTTTTGATTCAAAGTCTTAGGTAATTTGGTTGTGCGTGTTGAAATTCAGCCGGACAACGAAAAAACCACGGACATGTCGCGCGGGCGAATGCCGAAGCCAGTACGCAAGATCGGCTCCAACACGCGCAATCTACTCGGCGCACGAGAGCAAACCAGTTGGTATCGATTCCATGGCAAACGCAATGAAAAAACCCGCGAAAACGACCGCAACCGCAAAAAAAGCGAAATCGGCTGCAACTAAACCCGCCTCGAGCAAGTCGATGGCAAAGCCTGCCGTGAAGAAGACCGCTGCCGCCGCGCCCGCAAGCAAGGCGAAAACTCCGATCAAAGCTGCGACGAAAACGGTTGCCAAGAGTACGCCTAAAACCGCTGAGAAGGCAACCCCGTTGACGTCGAAATCTTCATCCCGAGCTGCTGCAAAGCCGGCTCCCGAGAAACTGAAAGCACCCGTGACGAACAAGAAATCCGAATTGAAGACCGCAAGCAAGGCCGTCAAGGTCGCGGCGAAAGCCGAGCCGAAGTCCGATAGCAAAGTGATGACAGTCAGCCAGACTACCGATGCGGAAGCACTGGCGGCGATCGATACGTCCAGCTACGTTTTGCCCGCCGTCAAAGTGCCAGGCCGCCGCGGCCGCAAGCCGAAGGAATTCCAGCCGGAGAACGATGAAGTCGCCGCGCTGAATGCCGTCGAACGTGCGGAACTGAAGGCAGCGGACAAGGCAAAGGCAAAAGACCGCAAGGCCAAGGAAAAGGCGCTGCTGAAGGACGCGTTCTCTTCCGACACCGAGGCGAGCGAGGAAGAACTCGAGCAGCGCCGTCAGAAGCTCAAGACGCTGATCAAGCTCGGCAAGGACCGCGGCTTCCTGACGTACTCGGAAATCAACGACCACCTGCCCGAAAATATTGTCGATCCGGAAGCGATCGACGGCATCATCGGCACGTTCAACGACATGGGCATCGCGGTCTACGAGCAGGCGCCCGACGCCGAGACGCTGCTGCTGTCCGACAGCGTGGCCACCGTTGCCACCGACGACGACGCCGAAGCCGCTGCGGAAGCCGCGCTGTCGACGGTCGACTCCGACTTCGGCCGCACCACCGACCCGGTGCGCATGTACATGCGCGAAATGGGTTCGGTCGAGCTGCTCACGCGCGAAGGCGAGATCGAGATCGCCAAGCGCATCGAGGAAGGCCTGAAGGACATGATCCAGGCGATCTCCGCCTGCCCGACCACGATCGCCGAAATCCTCGCCGCGGCCGACCGCATCGAGAAGGATGAAGTGAAGGTTGACGAAATCGTCGACGGCCTGGTCGACCCGAACGCGGCCGACGTCGTCGCCGCACCGGTTGCCGCCGCTTCCGACGATGATGAAGACGAGGACGCCGAGGAGGAAGAGGAAGAAGAGGAAGAGGAAAACAGCGGCGGCGGTGCTGCCGCCGGTTACTCCGCGGAGCAGCTGGAACAGCTGAAGCGTGATTCGCTGGCCAAGTTCAACGAGATCGCCGCCCAGTTCGACAAGATGCGCAAGGCGTACGAGAAGGAAGGCTACAACTCCAAGCCCTACGTGAAGGCGCAGGAAACCATCTCCAACGAACTGCTGGGCATCCGCTTCACCGCCAAGTTCGTCGAGAAGCTGTGCGACACGCTGCGCGGCCAGGTCGATGAAGTCCGCCACATCGAAAAGCAGATTCTCGAAGTCGCGGTCAACAAGTGCGGCATGCCGCGCACCCACTTCATCAAGGTCTTCCCCGGCAACGAAACCGATCTTGACTGGGTCGACCAGGAAGTCGCCGCGAACCATTCGTACAGCGCGGTACTCGGCCGTAACGTGCCGGCGATCAAGGAACTGCAGCAGAAGCTGATCGACCTGCAGGCACGTGTCGTGCTGCCGCTGCCGGACCTGCGCAACATCAACAAGCAGATGGCGGCCGGCGAAATGAAGGCACGCAAGGCCAAGCGCGAAATGACCGAGGCCAACCTGCGCCTGGTGATCTCGATCGCGAAGAAGTACACCAATCGCGGCCTGCAATTCCTCGACCTGATCCAGGAAGGCAACATTGGCCTGATGAAGGCGGTGGACAAGTTCGAATACCGCCGCGGTTACAAGTTTTCGACCTATGCGACGTGGTGGATCCGCCAGGCCATCACCCGTTCAATCGCGGACCAGGCGCGCACGATCCGTATCCCGGTGCACATGATCGAGACGATCAACAAGATGAACCGGATCTCGCGCCAGATCCTGCAGGAGACCGGCGCGGAGCCGGATCCGGCGACGCTGGCGATCAAGATGGATATGCCGGAAGACAAGATCCGCAAGATCATGAAGATCGCGAAGGAACCGATCTCGATGGAAACGCCGATCGGCGACGACGACGATTCCCATCTTGGCGACTTCATCGAGGACAACAACACCCTGGCCCCGGCCGATGCGGCGCTGCATGCATCGATGCGCGGCGTGGTGAAGGACGTGCTCGATTCGCTGACGCCGCGCGAGGCGAAGGTGCTGCGCATGCGCTTCGGTATCGAAATGTCGACCGACCACACGCTGGAAGAGGTCGGCAAGCAGTTCGACGTCACCCGCGAGCGTATCCGCCAGATCGAAGCGAAGGCATTGCGCAAGCTGCGCCATCCGTCGCGCTCCGACAAGCTGAAGAGCTTCCTCGAAGGCAGTTAATCGTTTAACATGTAACATGTAGAAACGTTCTTGGGCGGCTAACACCGCCCAAGTCGTTTCCCGGGGCCTCTAGCTCATGCTTGGTTAGAGCAGCGGACCCATAATCCGTTGGTGCCGTGTTCGACTCACGGGAGGCCCACCAAAACTAGCAGGAAATACAAAGGGTTAGCGAAAGCTAGCCCTTTGTCACATCTGAGGCTGCAGTTTATGGCTCCGCTATCGCTCCCCGACTGTGGGGCGGCTGGAGCTCAAGGGGGATGCGAGTGCTAGACGTGATGCCCATGATTCCGGACGAGATGGTCTTGACTCGTCTCAGTGAACTCGATCCTCTGTTGTCTCTTACGCCGAGACAGGTAGCCATGATCATGGCTAAAACGGAGAAGCAACTCGAGGAGGTGCGCAAAGCTGGGAACGGGCCGCCATTCGACACGCAGAACGGTAGGGTGATTTATTACGTTGGGCAGGTGAGGGATTACCAGCGCGACAGATGACGAGCCACACCTATCGTTTGACGCTGGAGGCCAATCGGACATGCGAGAATCGAATTGCGGGCTTTGACGTGGCGGAAGCGAGGAAGGCGTCCATGCTTGTGATGTACCCCCATTCGTAGTGCCAGGGGCCTTCTAGCAAAGTCCAATTAAAAACATCAAATTCTTTCTTGGTCGCCGACCTTTGACAGCCGGTTTGTCCGGCAGCTTGCAGCAAATTCCGCCGGTGTCTGGTAGTTCAATGCGCTATGCGGCCGATGCTCATTGTAATCGCGCCGCCATGCCGCGATTCGTATGCGCGCTTCCGCCAGGCTGGTGAACCAGTGGTCGTTCAGGCATTCGTCTCTGAAGCGACCATTAAAACTCTCGATGTAGGCGTTCTGCGTTGGCTTGCCCGCCTCAATCAGCTTGAGTTGTACGCCGTTCTGATACGCCCATTGATCCAATGCCTTGCCGGTAAACTCTGGCCCCTGATCCGTTCGGATGGCTGATGGCAAGCCACGGAACTGCGCTGCTCGCTCCAGCACGCGAACGACGTAGTGACCGGAAATGCCATGCTCAGCGACCAAATCGACCGACTCCTTGGTGAAGTCGTCCACGATGGTCAACACCTTGATCCTTCGGCCATTGGCCAGCGCATCGCTGACGAAATCCATAGACCATACTTCATTGGGCCGGCTTGGCAGTGCCAGTTGCTCTCGTTCTACTGCCACACCATGCCGCTTGCGCCGGCGCTTTACCGCCAAGCCAGCGCCCTGATAAAGACGAAATATCCGTTTGTGATTTGCCTCGATGCCTTCACGTCTTAACAGCGCATGCAAGCGACGATAGCCAAAGCGGCGGCGTTCGCCAGCCAGTTCAACCATGCGAGCCTGCAATTGCTCGTTCCCGGGTTGGGCCTTGCCCTGGTAGTGCAAGACAGTGCGTGACAGCCCCACAAGCAGACAGGCGCGGCGCTCGGAAATCGTTATCTTCTCCAGCATCGCTGCGACCATCTCACGCTTGGCCTGTGGGTTCAGTGCTTTCGGCCTAACGCCACTTTCAGAGCCTCTGCATCCAGCATTGATTCGGCCAACAGCTTCTTGAGCTGGGCATTCTCCGCTTCCAGGTCCCGCAGCCGCTTCGCATCCGGCACCGTCATGCCGCCGAATTTGGCGCGCCAGGTGTAAAACGATGCATCGCTAAAGCCATGCTGTCGACACAGCTCTTTGACCGATATGCCGGCATCGGCCTGCTTCAGAAACCCAATAATCTGCTCGTCGGTAAACCGCTTCTTCACGTTCGTTCTCCCTTTCGAAAACGAACTTTACTAGATCACCATGGCACTGTTTATTGGGGGCACATCATATTTGCCACGTCGCTATTAATTTTGAAAAGGCTTACGGCCTCGACGAGCTCCTCGGCGCGAGCTTTAAGTTCCGCGCTCGCGGCAGTCGCTTCGTCCACCATGGCTGCATTTTGTTGCGTCATTTCGTCCATTTTTCGTAATGCTGTACTCAACGCATCGAAATCGTCACTTTGATCTCTGCTTGCCTCGGTTATTTCGCTCATGAGGTGCGCCACGCGCTTTACCGAGATGACGATTTCGTCCATGGTTTGACCTGCTGTGGCCACAAGAGTGCTCCCCATGTCGACGCTCTGCACCGACTCACCGATCAATGCCGTGATTTCCTTTGATGCTTCGGCCGAGCGCTGCGCCAGGCTTCTGACTTCAGCGGCAACGACGGCAAAGCCGCGCCCTTGGTTGCCGGCGCGAGCCGCCTCGACTGCAGCGTTTAACGCCAGGATGTTCGTCTGGAATGCGATCCCATCTACCACACCGATGATCTCTGCAATACGACGAGACGACTTTTTGATCAACTCCATGGTCTCCACGACCTGCGATACGACTGAACCACCTCGAATGGCATTTTCCGTAGCAGTTTTCGCCTGCTCATTTGCGAGCGTCGCATTATCGGTTGTATGTTTCACTGCGAAATTGAGTTGGCTAATTGATTCCGCCGTTTTGGCGAGGGAGCTGGCCTGCTGTTCGGTCCGCACCGAAAGGTTTAATGTGCCGTCAGCGATCTCAGACGACGCGAGCTGGATATTCGCAGTGTCTTGTCGTACTTGCTCGACAATCCGCTTCAGGCTGTCGTTCATGTCTCGTAACGACTGCATCAACATGCCTGTTTCGTCTTGAGAGGATGCAACTATATTTGTGGTTAGATCACCTGCGGCGATCTGTTTTGCTACAGAAACCGCTTCCTTCAGAGGGCGCGTTATTTTGCGCGTGGTAATGGTACTGATAACAATACCGCCAATCAAACCTGCTGCGGCAATAAACAGCATAAGTATGAGGGCGCGTTGGATTGCTTCGGTTGAGCGCCTTCCTTCAGACAGGGAGTGCTCTTCTGTTTGACGAACAATGGTGTCAAGGATCTGCGTATAAGCGACGCTTGCCACCTGTAGCTCACCTGGAAGGTTGGGTTCCTTGTATGCCGCATCGCCTGCCGATACTGCTAAGAATTGGGACAGGGCTTGGGCAAAGTTTGAATAGGCAGCCTTTAGGTCTTGGATGTTCTTCCTTTCGTCCTCCGTCAGGAAGTCCGCGCTTTCAAGCTTTGCGGTATTTTCCTCGACGAAATGGGATGATTGCTCAATCAGCGAGCGTTCAGTTTGTATTCCCTCAACATCGCCGGCAACTGACATGGATGGAATCTTGCGAGTGGACGTCATCAACTCGTTGAAGTCCATCCTGATGGTGTTGGCAAGCAGAAGTTGCGGAAAGCGATGGCTGACCAGCATCTCAATGCTGCCCGCGGTAAGGTAAAGATAGAAGACGCCAATAGCAGTCACCGCCATCGTCACTGCGATGATCGAGCCGAATCCGGCGGCTAGCCGGCGTCCGATCGTTAAACTTAAGACTTTCAAGTGTCCCTCCCACCCCATACATTTGAGGCCATAGATTGCCTCGGACAAATCCCAGTACTGCATCACAGGATCAATTCAACGATTTTTTTACTTTTTGTTTTCTACGCTCCGCTCAGCAAGCGCACCGTACAGAT
>NZ_DASPLS010000044.1:0-18092 GCF_035627455.1 Noviherbaspirillum sp. | reverse complement strand
CGCGTCGATCATGTCGTTCGACTGCTGTTCCGCATTCAGGTAGGGATGGTAGGGCAAGGAGGAAACGTCGTAGCCGGCGTAGTTCGGCGCCACCACGATGAAGCCCTGCGCCGCGTACATCGCCGCGAGGAAGGACGCTTCCGCGTTGTCGCGCAGGTTCGCCATGTTGTAGCTCTTGTCGACCGTGGTGCCGTGCGCATACAGCACGACCGGGCGCGGACCGGCACAGGCGGGATCGCTGCCGGACGGGACCATGAGGGCGCCGGTGGCATCGGTCGGCTCGTTGGCGCCGCCGACGGTGCCGTATTTCATGTAATAGGTGGTGACCGCGCACTTCGGCGTGCCGGTCAGCTGGGTCGTGCCCGGCTTGGAAGACTCGAGCATCTGCGCAAAGACCGCCGGCTCGAGCCTGGGCGACACGCTGCCGTCGGCTTGCGGAATCGGGACCAGGTTCGGCGGATTGGCGACGAGGCTGCCGCGGGCGAGCGTGGTATCGGTGACGGGGCCGCTGCTGCTGCCGCCCCCGCCGCAACCTGCCAGTGCAGCGACGGCAAGCACCCCGGCTGCGTAGTGCGTATTTCTCATCTGATCTCCTCTTATATTGTGTTACGGATGAAAAACGAACGGACGTGCCATTCCTGCCAGGTAGTATGTCATTGAACGTCTGACATGAGAGGAATGGTTTTTAGAGGAAACTCACTAATTGTTGGTAGAAGCCGACGGGGATCAGAACGGGGCCCGGAGGGTCAAACCGCAGGCGATGCGCGGCGGAGGATGCGCCTACCGGTGCGTGCCGGACAGGCGCGAAAGGATGCCCTGGGAATCGTGGGCGGCGCGGCGCAGGCGGTCGTTCACGCCCTGCCAGTCGTCTGTCGCCGGCGGCGCCTCGACCAGGATGACCGCCGCACGCGCGCCGTCCATCGCGCGCAGCGCGGCGTAGAGGTCGTGCGCATAGCCATCCGCGGTTGATGGCAGCTGCATCTGCGCGGCGGCATCGGGGACGGCACCGGCGCCGCACCGGATCAGCGCAAAACTCTGTCCTGCCTGGCGCAAAGTTGCGATCGCCTGCTGCAGATCGCCGGGCGCGACCAGTGCGACCGGTGTGGCCGGCGCGTAATGCGCTTCCAGCGTTCCCGATGCGCGCGGCGCAGCGGTGTCCGGCAGGCGCGGCGCTACGCCCAGCACGCTGGCGATCGCGTCGCTGCCGATCTGCCCCGGCCGCAGCAGGACCGGCCCGTGGCTGCCGATGCGGGACAGGTCGAGAATCGTCGATTCGATCCCGACCTCGCTCTGTCCGCCATCCAGGATGCAGGCCAGCGGGCTGTCTCCGCCATCGCCGAATTCATCCCGCACGTGCTGGGCGGTGGTCGGACTGACATGGCCGAAGCGGTTGGCCGATGGCGCCGCCACCCCGCCCTTGCCTGCCTTGAATGCGCGCAGCAGTGCCTGCGCGACGGGATGCGAAGGACAGCGCAGGCCGATCGAATCCTGGCCGCCGGAGACCGCGGCGGGAATGTGCGGCGCACGCTTGAGGATCAGGGTCAGGGGGCCGGGCCAGAAGGCGGCGATCAGCTTGCGCGCTTCGTCCGGAATCGTGCTTGCCCAATACTCGACATCCGCGCCGGGCGCGAGATGGACGATGACCGGATGATTGGACGGCCTGCCCTTGGCGGCGTAGATCTTTGCGACCGCGTCCGGGTTTTCCGCATCCGCGCCGAGGCCGTAGACGGTCTCGGTCGGGAAGGCGACGAGCTCGCCCTGTTCCAGCTGGCGCGCGGCCGCCGCGATGGCGGGCATGTCCGGTGTCCTGTCAGTCATTGCGTCAGAGGGGAATGCCGAGGATGCCGCAGGCGGCATGCAGGTGCTGCTGCGCCAGTTCCAGCGTGGGGTCGACGAAGGTCACGTGCCCCATCTTGCGCCCGCGGCGCGGGTCGTCCTTGCCGTACAGGTGCAGGTTGGCGCCGGGCAGCGCGAGCACCTTGTCCCACGCGGGCTCGCGCGGCACGTCGCTGTCGCCTTCGAACCAGACGTCGCCGAGAATGTTGAGCATCACCGCCGGCGAATGCTGCCGCACATCGCCCAGCGGCAGGCGCGCCATCGCGCGCGCCTGTTGCGCGAACTGGCTGGTGACGCAGGCATCGATCGTGTAGTGGCCGCTGTTGTGCGGGCGCGGCGCCATTTCATTGACCACCAGCGAACCGTCCTGCAGCACGAAGAACTCGATGCACAGCACGCCGACATAGCCGAGCTGCGCGATGATGGCGAGCGCCGCCGCCTGCGCCTTCGCCGCGCTCTCGCCGCACACGTTCGGTCCCGGCACGGTGGTGGTGAAGAGGATGCCGTCGCGATGCACGTTCTCGGCGATCGGGTACACCACCGACTCGCCGTCTGCGCCGCGCGCGGCCAGTACCGAGATTTCATATGCCAGCGGCAGCATCTTCTCGAGCACGCAGGCCACGCCGCCCATGCCGGCAAACGCCTGGCGCACGTCTTCCCCGGACTTCACCCGGACCTGCCCCTTGCCGTCATAGCCCATGCGCACCGTCTTCAGGATGCCCGGGAACAGCGACTCGGGAATGGCATCGAGGTCGGCATCGTCCACGATCGCGTGGTACGGTGCGGGAAGCACGCCGGATGCCGGCGCGCAGTCGGTGAAGAAGCGCTTTTCCGCCAGACGGTCCTGCGCGACCGACACGCAGGCCGGGCCGGGCGCGACGAAGGTGCGTTCAGAGAGAAAAGCCAGACTTTGCGCGGGAACGTTCTCGAATTCGGTGGTCACGGCGGCGCATTGCGACGCAAGTTCCGCCAGCGCTGCCTCGTCATCGTATTTCGCGCAGATCAGGCGGTCGGCTGCGTGGCCGGCGGGGCAATCGCGCGCCGGCTCCAGCACCGCCACCTTGAAGCCCATCTTTTGCGCGGCGTGCACGAACATGCGGCCGAGCTGGCCGCCACCCATCACGCCGAGCCAGGTCGCGGGCGCGGCAGACGGCAGGAAAGGCGGAAATGGCTGGTTCATGCCGGAAGCGTCATCGCAAAGGCTGCCTCGGTCTGGCGGGCGCGGAATTCCTGCAGGCGCGCGGCAAGCTGGTCGTCGGTGGTTGCAAGGATCGCGATCGCGGTCAGCGCCGCATTCGCCGCGCCGGCCTCGCCGATGGCGAAGGTCGACACCGGAACGCCCTTGGGCATCTGCACGATGGAGAGCAGCGAATCCTCGCCGCGCAGGTATTTGGACGGCACCGGCACGCCCAGCACCGGCACGATGGTCTTGGCCGCCACCATGCCCGGCAGGTGCGCCGCGCCGCCGGCGCCGGCGATGATCGCGTGCAGGCCGCGCTCGCGCGCGGTTTCGGCGTACTCGAACATCCGGTCCGGCATGCGGTGCGCGGAAATCACCTGCGCCTCGTACGGCACGCCGAAATCCTTCAGCATGGCTACCGCATGCTGCATCACGTCCCAGTCGGACGAGGAACCCATGATCACGCCGACGAGAGGTTTCTGTGCGCTCATGTCAGTCCTTCAGGGTGTCGCCGGTCAGGCGCTCGAGCGCCTCGCGGTATTTCGCGCCGGTCCGGTCGATCACGTCGGCAGGCAGCGCCGGCGCCGGCGCGGTCTTGTTCCAGTCCTTCAGCGTTTCCAGGTAGTCGCGCACGAACTGCTTGTCGAAGGACGGCGGCGACATGCCGGGCGCGTAGGAGTCGGCCGGCCAGAAGCGCGAGGAATCGGCGGTCAGCACCTCATCCATCAGGTGCAGCGTGCCGTTGTCGTCCAGGCCGAATTCGAATTTGGTATCGGCGATGATGATGCCGCGGGTGGCCGCGTAGTCGGCGGCGGTCTGGTACAGCCTGATGCTGACATCGCGGATCTGCGCAGCGAGCTCGCCGCCGATGCGGTTTTCCATCTCGGCGAAGCTGATGTTCTCGTCATGCTCGCCGAGGTCGGCCTTGGCCGCCGGCGTAAAGATCGGCGCAGCGAGCTTGTCCGCCTGGCGCAGGCCTTGCGGCAGCGCGATGCCGCAGATGGTGCCGGTGGCCTGGTAATCCTTCCAGCCGGACCCGATGATGTAGCCGCGCACCACCGCCTCGACCAGGATCGGCTTCAGGCGCTTGGCGACGACGGCGCGGCCGCGCACCTGCTCCACCTCGTCCGGGCGCACCACCGACTCCGGCGCGACGCCGGTCAGGTGGTTCGGCACGATATTGCCCAGCATCTTGAACCAGAAGTTCGACATCTGGTTCAGCACCTTGCCCTTGCCGGGAATCGGTTCATTCATCACCACGTCGAAGGCCGACAGGCGGTCGGTAGTCACGATCAGGATCTTGTCGTCGCCGACCGCATAGTTGTCGCGTACTTTGCCGCGGCCCAGCAGCGGAAGGGACTGGATGGTGGACTGGTAAAGGCTGTTCATGAGGCTTTCCAAGCGGCTTTCCAAAAAAGCTAAACCGGCGGGTGCTGCACACGCCGCCGGCCGGTTTGTTTCCGAAGCTGAATTTTACTGCACGATCTGGGCGAGTTCGCCTTTCTTGTATTTTTCAGCCATTTTTTCCAGCGAAATCGGCTTGATCTTCGCGGCCTGGCCTTCGCAACCGAAGGCGACGAAGCGCGACTTGCAGATCTGCTTGGCGGCTTCGCGCGCCGGCTTCAGGTATTCGCGCGGGTCGAACTTGGACGGATTCTCGAAGAAGAAGCGGCGGATCGCTGCCGTCATCGCCAGGCGGATGTCGGTGTCGATGTTGATCTTGCGCACGCCGTGCTTGATGCCTTCCTGGATTTCCTCGACCGGCACGCCATAGGTTTCCTTCATGTCGCCGCCGAATTCGCGGATCTCGGCCAGCAGTTCCTGCGGCACCGACGAGGAGCCGTGCATCACCAGGTGGGTGTTCGGGATGCGCGCATGGATTTCCTTGATGCGCTCGATCGCGAGGATGTCGCCGGTCGGCTTGCGCGAAAACTTGTAGGCGCCGTGCGAGGTGCCGATCGCGATCGCCAGCGCGTCGCACTGGGTCAGCTTGACGAAGTCGGCGGCCTGGTTGACGTCGGTCAGCAGCTGTTCACGGGTCATCGTGCCTTCCGCGCCGTGGCCGTCTTCCTTGTCGCCCTTCATGGTCTCGAGCGAGCCGAGCACGCCCAGTTCCGCTTCGACGGTGACGCCGATCGCATGCGAGAACTCGACCACCTTGCGCGATACCTCGACGTTGTACTCGTAGCTGGCGACGGACTTGCCGTCTTCCATCAGCGAACCGTCCATCATCACCGAGGTGAAGCCGGACTTGATCGCCGCCATGCAGACCGCCGGCGACTGGCCGTGGTCCTGGTGCATCACGACCGGAATGTGCGGGTAGGCTTCGACCGCGGCTTCGATCAGGTGGCGCAGGAAGGCTTCGCCTGCATACTTGCGGGCGCCCGCGGACGCCTGCATGATCACCGGAGCGCCGACTTCATCGGCGGCCTGCATGATCGCGGTGACCTGCTCCAGGTTGTTGACGTTGAATGCCGGCAGACCGTAACCGTTTTCAGCGGCATGGTCGAGCAGTTGGCGCATGGATACGAGAGGCATATCAGTTCTCCAAAATAAAAAATCAGTATTCGCCGATCTTCATGATCTTCAGGGCGTTGGTGCCGCCGACCTGGCCCATGGGTTCGCCCCAGGTGACCACAATCATGTCACCTTTCTGCACCACGCCTTTGGCGAGAAGCAAATCCTGCGCGGCTTTCAGCACCGCTTCACGGTCGCTGGAATGCGCCAGCTCGAAGGTGGAGACGTTGCGGTACAGCGCGGTCTTGCGCTGGGTGCCGAGCATGGGCGTCAGCGCAAAAATCGGGATATCGATGTTATGGCGGCTCATCCACAACGCGGTCGACCCCGACTCTGTCAGCGCGACGATCGCCTTGACCCGCAGATGGTAGGCGGTAAACAGCGCGCCGTAGGCGATCGACTGGTCGATGCGGGTGAAGGTCACGTTCAGGAAGTCGGCGTCGAGCTTGATCACGTCGGACTTCTCGGCTTCGAGGCAGACCGCCGCCATCGTTTCCACCGTCTCGACCGGGTACTTGCCGGAGGCGGTCTCGGCCGATGTCATCACTGCGTCTGTGCCGTCCAGCACCGCATTGGCGACGTCGCTCACTTCCGCGCGCGTCGGCACGGCGTTGACGATCATCGACTCCATCATCTGGGTCGCGGTGATCGCCAGCTTGTTCGATGCGCGCGCCATCTTGATCATGCGCTTCTGCAGCGCCGGCACCGCGGCGTTGCCAACTTCCACCGCCAGGTCGCCGCGCGCGACCATGATGCCGTCGGAAGCGTCGAGGATCTCCTGCAGCGCCGGGATCGCCTCGGCACGCTCGATCTTGGCGATCATCTGCGGCCTGTGGCGGGTCGATTCGGCAGCGATATTGGCCAGCTGGCGCGCCATGATCATGTCGGTCGCGCTCTTCGGGAAGGACACCGCGATGTAGTCCGCCTGGAAGCTCATCGCGGTCTTGATGTCTTCCATGTCCTTGGCCGTCAGCGCCGGCGCCGACAGGCCGCCGCCCAGGCGGTTGATGCCCTTGTTGTTGGACAGCTCGCCGCCGATCTTGACGGTGGTATGGATCGCGCTGCCGACCACGCGGTCGACCACCAGCACGATCAGGCCGTCATTGAGCAGCAGCACGTCGCCCGCGCGGATATCGCGCGGCAGTTCCTTGTAGTCGAGGCCGACCTGCGCCTGGTTGCCCAGCTCGCATTCGGCGTCCAGCACGAACTTGCTGCCGTTCTCGAGGAAGATCTTGCCGTTCTCGAACTTGCCGATGCGGATCTTCGGTCCCTGCAGGTCGGCCATGATGGCAATCTCGCGGCCGCACTCGGCCGCTGCCTTGCGCACCAGCGCGGCGCGGTCGATGTGGTCCTGCGCCTTGCCGTGCGAGAAATTCAGCCGCACCACGTTTACACCGGCCTTGATCATGCGGGTGAGGGTTTCCGGATCGCTCGAAGCGGGGCCGATGGTGGCAACGATTTTTGTGGCTCTGATCATGTAGTAGTAATCCCAGTGGCAACAGACGGTAAGGAGCGGCGGTGGCGCCGCTCCTTGTTATTTCATTGCTTCGCCCGCTGCAACAGAATGTCGACCGCCGGGAGCGTCTTGCCTTCGAGGAATTCCAGGAAGGCGCCGCCGCCGGTCGAGATATAGCCGACCTTGTCGGCAATGTTGTACTTCGCGATCGCGGCCAGCGTATCGCCGCCGCCGGCGATCGAGAAGGCCTTGGAGTTCGCGATCGCCATCGCCAGCGTCTTCGTACCTTCGCCGAACTGGTCGAATTCGAACACCCCGACCGGGCCGTTCCAGACGACGGTGCCGGCACCGGCGATCTGCTCGGCCAGCGTTGCCGCCGTCTTCGGGCCGATATCGAGAATCATGTCGTCGTCGGCCACGTCCTTCACATCCTTCACGGTGGCCGCCGCGGTCGCCGCGAACTCCTTCGCGCAGACCACATCGACCGGGATCGGCACCGACGCGCCGCGCTGGGCCATCATATCGATGATGGCTTTCGCCTCGCTGACGAGGTCAGATTCGACCAGCGACTTGCCGATCTTCAGGCCGGACGCGAGCATGAAGGTGTTGGCGATGCCGCCGCCGACGATCAGGTTGTCCACCTTCTCGGCCAGCGTCTTCAGGATGGTCAGCTTGGTCGACACCTTGGAGCCGGCGACGATCGCCGCCAAGGGACGCGCCGGCTGGCCGAGCGCCTTGCCGAGCGCATCGAGTTCCGCCGCCAGCAGCGGACCGGCGCAGGCAACCGGCGCGAATTTCGCGATGCCGTGCGTGGTCGCTTCCGCGCGGTGGGCGGTGCCGAAGGCGTCATTGACGTAAATGTCGCACAGCTTCGCCATCTTCTGCGCTAGTTCGTCGCTGTTCTTTTTCTCGCCCTTGTTGACGCGGCAGTTCTCCAGCAGCACCACTTGACCCGGCTGCACGTCGACGCCGTCGACCCAGTTCTGCTTCAGCTCCACCGGCTTGCCGAGCAGCTCGGACAGGCGCCTGGCAATCGGCGCCAGCGAGTCTTCCGGCTTGAATTCGCCTTCGGTCGGGCGGCCGAGGTGGGAAGTCACCATCACGGCGGCGCCGGCATCGACTGCCTGCTGGATCGCCGGCACGGAGGCGCGGATGCGGGTGTCTTCGGTGATGTTGCCGGCGTCATCCTGTGGCACGTTCAGATCGGCCCGGATGAAAACGCGTTTGCCCTGGAGTTGGTTGCGTGCGATGAGGTCACTCAAGCGGTTGAATTGCATGGCTGGCAGACGGGATTGAGGGATTGAAAAAGTGGAAAGTTTGGAAAAACGGGTATTTTACCGCACCGCACTCCGGCAAAAAACGCTTTCTCGCCTACAAGCTGATGCGCAGCAAAGTATAGAGCGCCATGCCCGCGAGGATCGTGCCCAGCAGGTGCCGCGTGGCCAGAAAGAAAGCGGCCGCGCCCACGCCCGCCACCAGCTTGGGATTGGTCCAGGTCAGGTGCAATGCGCCGTTGGCCAGCACCAGGTCGGGCACCACGATCGCCGCCAGGGCGGCGGCGGGCGCGTAACGCAGCGCATGCTGGACTTTCGGCGGCAGCTTGACCGCATGTCCGAGCAGAAAGAAGGAGCTGCGCGTGATGACCGTCGCGACGGTCAGCAGGATGATGGTCAGCCAGGTATCGACGGCGTTCATGCCTTTTCCTTGTTGTCCAGGTAAGTATCCGCTGCCATCGCGGCAGCCATGCCGACGATCACCGCGAGCAGCAGGCCGAGCCGGTACGGAAGCGATGCTGCCGCCACCGCGACGACGCCGGCGACGATCACGCCTACCAGCGCCGGGAAGTTGATGGTCAGCGGGATCGTGATAGCCAGCAAGGCGAGCGTGCCGGCAAAGCCGATGCCCCAGCTTTCGGGGATCTGGCTCGCGGCCAGGATGCCGATTACCGAACCCGCCTGCCAGGCGCACCAGTTCGGATAGCAGATGCCGTTGAAAAAGCCGACCTTGCCGGCCGGCTGGTGCACCGTTTCAGCCGGGAAGCGCTGCGGGAACAGCGCCATCGTGATGTCGGCGTTGAAGTAGCCATGCCAGACGCGTTTGTACCATGGCAGGTGCGCGAAATGCGGCGCGATCGCGGCGGCGAAGATCACGAAGCGCAGGTTGACCACCAGCGCGGTGAGGAACACCACCCAGACCGGCGCATTGGCGGCGATCAGCGGCAGCGACGCCAGCTGCGCCGAGCCCGCGAAAACGAGGAAAGTCATGCCCAGCGCCTGCCACAGGGTCAGGCCGGTCTTGACCATCGCCATGCCGGTCACCATGCCCCATGCGCCGATGCCGAGCATGGTGGGTGCGCAGGCCTTCATGCCGTCGCGATAGGCACGCTTTTCGACGTCGTGAAGAGTGTCGCGGGATGTGCTTGCTTGTGTATTGCTCATATATCAGGGCCGGGACCGTGCCGCGCTCCGCGGGGCGGCATGGTTCAATTGATAACAGCGCAACGCCGCTGCGGGCGCAGGCTGCAGAAGCGGAGGCAAAAATGCCAATGCCACATTTTACAGATGAATTTTCACCCCCGTTGGAGTGCGCTAGAATCGTGGTTTTGCAACGATTTGGGAGAGCACGACATGTCCATGGCCGACCGCGACGGGAAAATCTGGAAAGACGGCGAACTGATCGACTGGCGCGACGCCACCGTGCACGTGCTCACGCACACACTGCACTACGGCATGGGCGTGTTCGAAGGCGTGCGCGCGTACAAGACGCCCAAGGGCACCGCGATCTTCCGCCTGAAGGAGCATACCCAGCGCCTGTTCAACTCGGCCAAGATCTTCCAGCTCGAGATCCCGTTCGACATGGAGACGCTGATGGAAGCGCAGCGCAGCGTGGTGCGCGAGAACAAGCTGGAATCCTGCTACCTGCGCCCGCTGGTCTGGATCGGTTCCGAAAAGCTCGGCATCTCCGCCAAGGGCAACAAGATCCACGTCGCCGTCGCCGCCTGGCCGTGGGGCGCCTACCTCGGCGAGGACGGACTGGCCAAGGGCATCCGCGTGAAGACGTCTTCCTTCACCCGCCACCACGTGAACGTGTCGCTGGTGCGCGCCAAGGCCTGCGGCTATTACATCAACTCGATCCTGGCCAACCAGGAAGCGCTGGCCGACGGCTACGACGAGGCGCTGCTGCTCGACACCGAAGGCTATGTGTCCGAAGGCTCCGGCGAGAACGTGTTCGTGATCAAGAACGGCAAGATCTACACGCCCGACCTCGCTTCCTGCCTGGACGGCATCACCCGCGACGCGGTGCTGACGATGGCGCGCGACCTCGGCATCCCGGTCATTGAAAAACGAATCACCCGCGACGAAGTGTACTGCTGCGACGAAGCCTTCTTCACCGGCACCGCCGCCGAGATCACGCCGATCCGCGAACTCGACAACCGCCAGATCGGCGAAGGCAAGCGCGGCCCGATCACCGAGAAGCTGCAGACGCTGTTCTTCGACGTGGTCGCCGGCCGCGCACCGCAGTACGAGCACTGGCTGACCCTGGTTTAATCACCCTTTCGGAAAACTCCCATGAGCGAACCCAAGCAAGTCATGAGCTACGTCGAGATCGACGGCAAGGACCTGCCGGCATACTGCCCCAATCCGTCAATGCCGATCTGGTCCACCCATCCGCGCATCTATATTCCCGTCGACCATCACGGCGAAGGCCAGTGCCCGTATTGCGGCACCGTGTACAAACTGAAACCGGGGACCGCCGTCAAGGGTCATTGATCCCGGCGCAACTCCTCCGGCGGCCCGGACTCACAGATGTGGTCCGGGCCGCTGCCTTTTCGGCTTGCGCGCGGGCAGTTCAGGCCGACCAGGAATTCATCGGACCGCAATGTTCTATACTGTGTAGCCGACTCCGGCTTTGCGCGCTGCATACTGCCTGCCCGGAAACATTCTGCACGTAAAGGAGCGCCGCCACATCATGCCAAAACTAACCAAAATACTGGAAACCCCGGAAGAAACCGAAGCCGCGTTTTATGAAGCGATCAGCCGCGCCGACGTCGAGGCGGTGATGTCGCTCTGGGCGGACGAGGAAGATATCGTGTGCATCCACCCCGGCGCCCCGCGCCTGGTCGGCCATGCGTCGATTCGTGCTGCCTGGGAACAGATTTTTGAGCAGGGCGGCGTGCAGATCCGCCCGGTGCAGCTGCATGTCACGCAAAACATGATGACCTCGGTGCACAACATCATCGAGGAGGTGCACCGCACCACGTCGCGCAAGCCGGACATTCACATCCTGGCGACAAATGTCTACATGAAGACGCCGCAGGGCTGGCGCATCATGACGCATCACGCGTCGGTGGTCCCGGGCGAGGCGCCCGCGGATACGCCGGTCACGGCGCTGCTGCACTAGGAGTTGCCGCGGCCATGAAGTACGCTGCCCCGACCTGGCTGCCCGGCGGGCACCTGCAGACGATCTTCCCCGCGACCTGCATCGCGCGGCCGCGGGTGGCCTACCGGCGCGAGCGCTGGGACACGCCGGATGGCGACTTCATCGACGTCGACTTCGTCGACGGCCGGCCGGGCCGTCCCTTCATCGTGCTGTTCCATGGACTGGAAGGCTCGTCCGACAGCCACTATGCGCGCGCGCTGATGGCGCATCTCGCATCGATCGGCTGGTCCGGCGCGGTGCCGCATTTCCGCGGCTGTTCGGGCGAACTCAATCGCGCGCCGCGCTTCTACCATTCGGGCGACGCACAGGAAGTGGACTGGATCGTGCGGCGCCTGCGCGAGCAAAGGAAGGCGCTGCCGCCGGCGAAATTCTATGCCGCCGGCGTCTCGCTGGGCGGCAACGCGCTGTTGCGCTGGCTGGGTGAATCGCAGCATCAGGCAGAGATCGTCGACGCCGCGTGCGCGGTATCGGCGCCGCTCGACCTGGCCGGCGGCGGCGCCGCGCTGTCGCGCGGCTTCAACCGCGTCTACACCCGCATGTTCCTGCAGACGCTCAAGCCGAAATGCCTGCACAAGCTGCGCCAGTATCCCGGGCTGTTCGACCGCGACGCGATGCTTGGCGCGCGCAGCCTGTACGAGTTCGACAACGTGGTCACCGCGCCGCTGCACGGCTACCGCGATACGGACGATTACTGGGACCGCGCGAGCGCGCGGCATGTGCTGTCCGACATCACCGTGCCGACGCTGGTGCTCAACGCAAAGAACGACCCCTTCCTGCCGGCGCAGCATCTGCCCGAGAGCGCGTCGCCGCAGGTCACACTGGACTATCCGGAGCACGGCGGGCATGTCGGCTTCGCCTTCGGCGGCCCGGCCGGCGGACTCGGCTGGCTGCCCGCCCGCCTCCTCGGTTTTCTTGAAGGCGCAACACGATAGGATCATGGACGAGATCGTCAGACAGGCCATGGCGAAATGGCCGAACGTACCGCACTGCTACGGCTGGCTCGCACTCGATGCGCGCGGCAACTGGCGCATGCGCGACGAGCGCGCGCAGAATCTGAACCTGCCCGGTGACCGCATCCACAACGCCACGCTGCTGGCCTTCATCAACCGCAACTACCTGTGCGACGCGCAGGGCCGCTGGTACTTCCAGAACGGGCCGCAGCGGGTGTATGTGAACCTGGAAGCAACGCCCTTCATCCTGCGCACCGATCCGGAACACGGCTTCCTGCTGCATACCGGCGAGCCGCTGGCTGCGGTTGACGCCGCATGGATGACGGATGCCGGATTGCTGGTGTTCGGGAGCGGGGAAAAGATTGCGCAGATCGATGACCGCGACATGGCGCAGTGCCTGGCGCAGCTGCGCTTCCAGGGCGCGCCTGCCGACGACGAGCGCCTGCTGGCCTGGCTGGCCCAGCCGTCGGACGATGCCGGGCTGACGCTGGAATTCGGCGGCCGGCAGGTTCCTGTGGCGCACCTCGCGCAGGGCGAGCTGGCTACCCGATTCGGCTTCGTTGCGCGCCCGCAGCCGGACGCGGGCGCCGCAGCGGCGCATCAGTAACGCTGCTGCCCTTCCTTCATTTCCTCCATCCAGCGCGCCTTGAACTCGCGTTCGCGCGCGTCGATGACCGCCTGGTCGTAGAACGATGCATCGGACGAGCGGCGCGCAATGCCAAGCTGATCGACCGCCGCCGGGACGCTGCCGGAGAGCGCGTAAGCTTCGGCCAGCGCCAGATGCTGCAGCGCCTGCTTGCCCTGCACCGCATACACTCTCGCCAGTTGTTCGTACAGCTTCGGCTCCTCCCTGTAGAGCTGCACCTGGTCGCGCAGGTAGCGCACCGCATCCTCGGCGCGGCCGGCGGCGACCAGCGCATCCGCGTACTGCCGGGCGATGCCGCGCGCAGTGGGAAACTTCTGGCGTGCCGCATCGGCTTCCTTCAATGCCTCCGCGTGCTGGCCGGCGGCCAGCCTGATGTCGATCGCGAGTTGGGTCAGCAGCGTGCTTTGCCCCTGGCCCGGCAGGGATTGCACCGCCGCCATCGCTTCCTGGTACAGCGCCTGCGCCCTGGCCGGCGCGCCCTGCCGCAGCGCGACGACGGCCTTGCCGTAGAGTGCGGAGGCGGTCTGCAGCGGCGTCTTTTGCTGCAGCTGGTTGTCGAAGGCGACCGTCGCGTCGCGCAAGCCTTGCATCGATATATCCTGCAGCACCCGGACGCGCGCGCGGACAAGGTGGAAATCCAGGCTGTCGCGCCGCTGACGGTAGCGCTGGTCGCGGGTGCGGGCCTGGATGTCGGCGATCCGCTCGGTGGTGAGCGGGTGCGAGCGCAGGTAGACCGGCACGTCGGTGTAGTTGCGGCTCGCGCTCTGCACGCGGCCGAAGAAGGAAATCATGCCCGAAGTGTCGAAGCCGGCGTCGCGCAGGATCTGCAGGCCGATACGGTCGGCCTCGCGCTCGGCGTCGCGGCTGAAATTGAGCTGGCGCTGCAGCGCGATGCCCTGCCCGCCCATCAGCAGCGCCGCGGACGCGTCCGGACTGCCGCGCGCGGCCAGCGCCGCCAGCACCGCGGAGGCCAGCGGGATCAGCGCATCCTGGCGCTGCTGGCCGAGCATGCGCGCGATGTGGCGCTGCGCGACATGGCCGACTTCATGCGCCAGCACCGATGCGAGCTCCGACTCGTTCTGCGCCGCGAGGATCAGCGCCGAATGCACGCCGATGAAACCGCCGGGCAAGGCGAACGCATTGAGCATGCCGTCGCGCACCGCGAAGAAGGTGTAGTCGTAGCCGGCCTCGCCGCGCGCTTCCGGCCGGGTCGCGACCAGTCCGTTGCCGAAGGCGTTGAGATACTCGAGCACCGGCTCGTCATCGAGATAGTCGCGGTCGCGCCGGATGTCGCGCATGATCTGTTCGCCCAGCTTGCGCTCCATCGCCGGCGACAATTCGGCGCGCTCGGTATCGCCCAGGCTGGGAAGGTTCTGCGCGACGGTCAGCGACGGCGCAAGCGCGACCGGCGCGGTGCACAGCACCGCGAGAAACGCGAAGCGCCGCAGGTGCCGCCCCGGGGGCGAAAGCTTAATTCTCGGATTCACGGTGCTATGATACCCTCACCCGCCAATCGTTCAAGAACCCACTTTCCCTGTTACCGATGGACATTAAAAACCAGACGCAGCCGGACGCTGCCCCTGCCGGCCTGACGCACTTCGACGAAAGCGGCCAAGCGCACATGGTCGACGTCGGCGCGAAAAACGAGACGCACCGCATCGCCGTGGCCGCCGGCACGATCCGGATGAAGCCGGAAACGCTGGCAATCATCCAGTCCGGCACCGCGAAAAAAGGCGATGTGCTCGGCATTGCGCGCGTGGCTGCGATCATGGCCGCAAAGCGCACCAGCGACCTGATTCCGCTATGCCATCCGCTGGCGCTCACGCGGGTAGCGGTCGACTTCGAGGTCGACGCGGCGCGATCGAGCGTGGACTGCACCGCGCGTGTCGAGACTTACGGAAAAACCGGCGTGGAAATGGAAGCGCTGACCGCGGTGCAGGTCGGCCTGCTGACCATCTATGACATGTGCAAGGCGGTGGACCGCGGGATGGTGATGACGGATGTGCGCGTGCAGGAGAAGCACGGTGGAAAGTCGGGGGACTGGGTGGCCTAGCCTCGTCGCGCAGCGGACGTGCCTTCGGCACACTGCGGCACCCTGGCCTACCATATCGATGCAACATGCAGCGAGCGTTTTGCGGCCTATATCGGCGATCCGGGCGGCGCCGGGCGCCCTTGCCGCAGGCTAGAGAGAAACGTTCGCGAGCCGCAGCTATCAGACTCGAACTTGCGCCTTGAAATGAAAATGCCCACCTTTCGGTGGGCATTTTTTACTTCCTGGTCAACAACTATGCGTTAGTTCTTGACGTAGCCTTTGTCCACGCAGGCACCAGAATATCTCCAGACGAGGCGTTGCGCACCTGCGTTGCCTTCCGCGGTCGGCGTCAGCACGCAGGTATCGGCGGCCAGAATGCCTTTGTACGCGTTCGGCGTTGCGGTAATCACGCCAGCGGCAACAGCCAGGCTGTTGAATGCCCTGGAGGTGGAAGCTGCCGGAGTCGCCGGGAGGTTGGTGGCGGCACCGCCATTGGTCGCGGCACTCATGTCAGCCAGTGCGACACCGGCCTGGAACGCCTCGTCGATCGCGGACTTGAACGGAGCCATCGCACCGGTCACTTCGGTATATGCGGACTTCTTGATGTAGTCCTGGTATGCCGGGACTGCGACAGCAGCCAGGATACCGATGATCGCCACGACGATCATCAATTCAATCAGGGTAAAACCGCCTTGTGCGCGTTGCGTTTTCATTTTGCTTCTCCTTGATAAACAGTAGAAAGGTCATCTACCACGCTTGCCATGTTGCAAGGGGTGTGCCAACAGGAAAGATGCGAAAATGAAAACGATTTTGGGCAATTCAAGGCTGATGGGCGCCAAAATTTGGCATTGCACCTGACATTTTTTGTCAGTTCCCGGTGGCCGTGCTTCGCAATTCGCGCAAACTGCCGGAAATTGTCACCTGGAACAGCGGCTGTCCTTGAGCAGAACGCGCATTTCCGTTCCTCCGAGGTCAATCAGGTCACCATCGGCGAGCTGCCGCGGCTCCGTGCCGATTTCCCGGCCGTTCAGCTTCGGCAGGCTGTCTCCCTCGACATGCGCCAGAAAATAGGACTGGTCCTTGCGGGTGACCACCGCGACCTGCAGTTCGGGTCGGCCGAGCGTGGTCAATACCTTGTTCAGCAGGATCTCCCTGCCAGCGCTCGGTCCGTTCAGCACCCGGATTGCCGCCGCCGGTTCCGGCCGATGCGCAGCCGAAGCGCCGGCGACATAGGTGATCCGGTATTGCGCCAGCTCGATCACGTCGTTGTCCTGCAAGTAGTGCTTCTTCACCGGCTGGCCGTTGACCTGGGTGCCGTTGGTGCTGTTCAGGTCTTCCAGGAAGGCGTCGCCGTCACGGCTGACGATGACTGCGTGTTCGCCGCTGATCGCGCGGTCATCGATCACCACATCGTTATGCGGGCGCCGGCCGATGGTGACGCGTTCCCTGGTCAGCGCCAGCTCCCGCAGCACCCTGGCGCCGTTCGAAAGAATGATCTTCGCCATGCCCGTCTCCCGCCGCCCTTTACGCTCAGCTTACCCAGTTGAGGATCCGGTGGAGCAGCCCCGAGGCCTGCCCGCCGCCCGCCTGCACCCGGGCCAGCACCACGGAAATATTATCGAGGCCGCCATTGCCGTTCGCTTTTTGCACCAGCGTGTCGCACGCGGCATCGAGCACTGCCGGCGCGCGCGCAAGCACGGCGGCGATCTCCGCATCCTGCAGCATGTCCGACAGCCCGTCGGAGCAGAGCAGGTAGACATCGCCCGCCTGAACCGGGTGATCATGGATCTCCACTTCCATCGCCGCGCCCACACCCACCGCCCGGGTGACCAGGTTCTTGCTCTGCGAAAAACGCGCGAGCGCCGGGTCCAGCAGGCCGGCGTCGATCTGCTCCTGCAGCAGGGAATGGTCGCGCGTGATCTGCGCCAGTTCGCCGCGGCGGAAACGGTACGCGCGCGAGTCACCGACATGGGCGACGGTCAGCCCGTCCGGATGGAAGACCGCAGCGACCACGGTGGTGCCCATGCCCTCATACTGTGGCTCCGCCCGGGCCGCCGCCAGGATCGCCTTGTTCGCGTCCTGCAGCGCATCGTCCATCAGCTGATGCAGCTGCTTGTGGCGTTGTGCCGCATCCCGGTTTTGCCGCAGGGTATCCAGTCCCTGGCTCAGCCGTTCGCTGATGACCGCCGTCGCCATGCTGCTGGCCACCTCGCCGGCGTTGTAGCCGCCCATCCCGTCGGCCAGCACCACGAAGCCATGCGCCGGGTGGATCGCGATCGCATCTTCATTCTGCGCGCGCACCAGCCCGGTATCGGTTTTTCCGGCGAATTGCAGTTCGAGGTCAGTGGACATATCGAAGGATTATACATACGACCCGGCCGCAACCCGGCCGCCATTCGGCCGCGACCCATTGCACCGGACGCAGCGGGACGCGCCAAATGAAACGGGGAGCCGAAGCTCCCCGTTTTGCGCGGGCCGGATTGCGCCGGCGTCGCTTGTGTTACAGCATGGCCTTCAGCAGACGCGCCATCTCGGACGGGTTCTTCGTGACCTTGATGCCGCAGGCTTCCATGATTTCCAGCTTGGCTTGCGCGGTATCGGCGCCGCCGGAGATCAGCGCGCCGGCGTGGCCCATGCGCTTGCCCGGGGGCGCGGTGACGCCGGCGATGAAGCCGACCACCGGTTTCTTCATGTTGTCCTTGATCCACTCGGCCGCATTCGCCTCGTCCGGACCGCCGATTTCGCCGATCATGATGACTGCGTCGGTATCCGGATCGTCGTTGAACGCCTTCATCACGTCGATGTGCTTCAGGCCGTTGATCGGGTCGCCGCCGATGCCGACCGCGGAAGACTGGCCGAGGCCGAGGGCGGTCAGCTGCGCCACCGCTTCATAGGTCAGCGTGCCGGAACGCGACACGACGCCGATGCGGCCCTTCTTGTGGATGTGGCCCGGCATGATGCCGATCTTGATTTCGTCCGGCGTGATCAGGCCCGGGCAGTTCGGTCCGAGCAGCAGGGTCTTGCTGCCGGCCTTC
>NZ_DASPLS010000043.1:0-9673 GCF_035627455.1 Noviherbaspirillum sp. | reverse complement strand
TGATTGTCACCGTCACTACCCGGCTGGCACTGCCGTCCTGCGAGACCACCGTGAAGCTGTCAGTGAGAGACTGGCCCACGCCCAATTGCTGGATTGCCGCCTGGCTGTTGTCCGCGGCATAGGTCCAGTTGCCCGCCGCATCGACCGTGAAGCTGCCGTAGCCGTTGCTGCCGGCTGTGCCGGACTGCGCGACGAAGCTCGACTGGTTCTGGTCAACGTCGGCAATGGTCAGCGCGCCCGAAGCGCTCAGGTTCGGCGTGGAGGCGTCCTCTGTCACCGATGCGGTGCTGACACCGCCGATCACCGGCACGTCGTTGGTGCCGGTGACAGTCACCGTCACGCTTGCCCAGCTCAGGGTGCCGTTCCCGAGACGAATCGCGTAGGTAAAACTGTCGGACACGGATTGTCCATTTCCGATGAACTGCAGTGCGGGAGACGCAGTGTCGTACGCGACTTTGCCATCTGCCGTAATCCAGATCCTCGCTCCCAGCGCGCTCACCTCTTCGGCCAATGCCGCATCTTGAACCAGCAGGTCGACCGGTCTATCTCCACCGGTGCTTGTTCCGTTATCCACCGCGTAAAGTGACTTCGCATTACCACCAAGATCATTTCTGAGTACATCAAGAAGCACAATGCCCGAATCCTCTGCACCTCCCTGAAACAGGTCATCCTTGGCCTGTTTTGTATTGCCAAAGGAAACGGTTGATACGCTTGCCGGCATAAACTTCCCCCTATTTATTGGTATCTGGAACGTGACTTTTTTCTGGTCGCAGCTGCTTTTTTCTTGTAATTCTTGGTCACCGCGATTGATCGATGGTAAAACTACCCGGCGTCAACCTATTGATCTAAAGTAAATCAGTTCTTGACATCCATCATGGTTTGAAACGTCACGAGCGGGACCCTCCTCTGAAGGTTGACCGATTTTGCTGAAAGGAAATAAGTTCACGTCGACCAGGAGGGAGCTGGCCAATCTCGGGAATCACGGTATCACCGCTTCTCGAGTATGGTGTGTGCATGCGCGGGCGGGGCGATAGTGGCTGCCCGCTGCGTCACCGAAGGTGCAGGCTTTTCGCGCCACGCCGCGCGCGATAGGCTAACGGCGTGCGGTGCAGCTAACACCAGGTTCGTCGGCGGAAGACGTGTTGATGGCTGAGCCCCCTCCACCAGTCAGCGGGGGGCAACAGGAACCGGGCAGGCCGGCGCGGTCACGTTAGAAACACGTGATCCTGTTCCTTGCATCGCTGCTGAATTGCGGCCAATCCCGGCTCAGGAGGCATTGATCTTGAATATGCCTACCGCTTGGGACAGCTTGTTTGCCTGTTCCTGCAAGGCGCTGGCTGCCGCAGCCGCCTGTTCCACCAGGGCGGCATTCTGCTGCGTCACCTGATCCATGTGAGAGATCGCCACATGAACCTGCTCGATGCCTGACTGTTGTTCTCCGCTTGCCATCGCAATGTCGTTGACGATCGCGCTGACCTGCTTTACCCGCTCGACAACCTGTTGCATTTTCGAGCCGGCATGATCCACCAGCTCGCGGCCCGATCCCACCTGGTCGACGGAATCCGAAATCAAGGCGTGGATATCCTTGGCTGCGGCTGCCGAGCGCTGCGCCAGGCTGCGCACTTCAGCCGCCACCACCGCGAATCCCCTGCCCTGCTCTCCGGCGCGCGCCGCCTCGACGGCCGCGTTCAGGGCGAGGATATTCGTCTGGAACGCAATTCCCTCGATCACGCCAATAATGTCAGCCATCTTTTTCGAGGACGAATGAATGGCGCTCATAGTCCCCACCACCTGCGACATCGCGGTCTCGCCTTCGGCGACAACTTCATACGCGGTCGCGGCGAGCTGGTTCGCTTGCCGTGCATTGTCCGCATTCTGCTTTACCGTGCTCGTCAACTCTTCCATGGAGGACGCGGTCTGCTCCAGCGAGGAAGCCTGCTGCTCGGTGCGCGACGACAGATCGAGGTTGCCGGAGGCGATTTGATTCGATGCGGTCGCAATCACATCGCTGCCCGAGCGCACTTCGCCGACGATGCGTGCCAGGCCATCCTTCATCTGTTTGAGGGCATACATCAGGCTATCGGTGTCGCCAGCCTTGACCGCCACGGCAATCGACAGGTCTCCTTGCGCAATCGCATTCGCAATGACCTTTGCCTGTGCCGGCTCGCCCCCGAGCTGGGCGCGAATGCTGCGGGCGATCACCACGGCGACGGCAATGCTGAGAAGCATCGAGAAAACGCCCAGGATCGTCAGCAACCGTTGCGAGGCCGTGACCAAATCCTCCATCTCATTGCGCATTTTCGCAATCAGCGACGCCTGGTATGAGGTCAGCTTGCTGATTGCTGCGACATAGGAAAACAGGGCCGGCTCCAGGCTTGACTGCACAAGGCGGACGGCACTTTCTTCATTACTGCGCTTTTCCTTGAAAACCTGATCCCGCGCGGCGATGTAGGCAGCGCGGAGCTTGGCGATGTCGGCGAACAACTGCGCTTCTTCGGCATTCTTTTCGAATTGGTCCAGCTCCTTTTGTATCTCCGAAATCCGGTTGCTGGTTTCCTTGATCTTTTTCTGGACTTGCTCCTGGCGCGCCGGGTCGCTGGATTCCGCCACCGCGATGGTGCGCGCACCATTGACATTCGTGCTCGCTGCCCATTCTGCGACCAGCCGCTCTTTTGCCATCACCTCGTCAACCATCTTTTCGACAGCATCCTTGGCGCCATGCAGGCGCCAGGCGGCGATTCCGACGATCAAGCCCAACATGACCAGGGAAACGGTAAATCCGATCGCCAACCGCGTACCTATCGTTGTATCGCTAAGTCTCATATTCGCATTCTTGTGAATTTAACCATTCTGACGACGTCCGTATGGACCTCCCAGTACTGCCAAGACCCTACTTGGGTGATGGTTAAATTTCTTTGACTTGAGTCAAAATAGTTCCGGTCGGCAATTGTCGCATTTATGTACGTCTGCCCGGCGCATCGTTACAGGGACTTACAGAGGCACGGCTTCCACAACGGATTGGCGAAGGTGCGCTACTCGCGGAAACAGTCGTCCGAATGCGGTTTGATATAGGCAAATCAAGATTGCCGGTACAAACTCGAACCGGATTGTTTCCTGCACCCGGGCGCAGGCAAGCAGCGCAGAAGGAGGAGAAGTGAACGACCTGACCGCCCGCCAGCAGTTCGAAGCCTGGGCCGCCACCCGCGACCTTGACCTGAAACCCGGACGTTGCAGTTTCGGGCAGTTCCAGCATGCGGAGCATGACGCGGATCTCGCCTGGGAAGCGTGGAAGTATCAGCAGGCGAAAATCGACGCGCTGCAGCGGCAGCTTGATGAAGCGAAGACCGTGATGGAACGCGCCTGCGCGGCGTGGCAGGACAACGCCGCGCTGGAAACGTCAATACGTTCGCTGCGCGACTACCTTCTTCAGCGGCCACCTGCCCGCGGGTAGGGCGAGCTGGACGGAGCGGGCTCTGCGCTGACTACTTCACCGCGCGGATGCTGCGGCCAAGTTCCATATCCGACGTCTGGATATGGTGCACCAGCCACTTTTCCAGGAATTCCGCGACTTCCGCCGACAGGCTGCCGTGCGCATCCATGAACCGGCGGTGCAGGTTGTTGACCTTCTCCATCAGGATGATGTGCTGGCGGCGGTGGGTTTCGTAGCCGCTGAACTGGATCGCTTCCATCAGCGCTTCCTCGCGCGCGAAATGATCCCCGGTGTGCTCGATGAGCTCCACGAGGACTTCGCCGACGATGGAATGCTCGGGCTCTTCCAGCATCTCGGCTTGCACCCGGTGCGCAAGATCGAATATGTGTTGGTGATCGGCGTCGATCATTTCGTGGCCGATCGACAGTTCCTTGGTCCAGGAGGGAGTCGGCGAGTCTTGCTCGATTGTCGTCTTGGGATTCAGCATTCTTGGCCTCGGCGCTATGCGGTATGCCTGCAAGAACTATTTAATCACGGAAGCACCTCGCCTACTGCTGCAGATCCGGATCTATTGACTGAAGTCAAGAATTTGCCGCGGAACAATGCCCGGTTTTCGTCGACGCTCCGCATCACTAACTGCAGGAAAAGCAATTATTTGCGCATCGCCGACGCGGTCATGGCTTCCTGCGCAACCGGCGGCGAAATGTGCATCAACCGACACCATGCAACCCGGCAGGCACGGAAGCTGCAGGGCGGAGCACTCACGCAAACGCATGCGGGCGCCTCGCCGATTCTCCAGGCGTACGGAACGCAGAGCGCGCCGCCATGCCGGCCAGACAGAAAGGATTTCCATGAACCAGCAGAGCTTGCACGGCGAACTCGCAGTCGTGACAGGTGCCGACTCCGGTATCGGCCAAGCGACCGCGATCGCCTTTGCCCGGGAGGGCGCGGACGTGGTCCTCACCTATTTTCACGACCAGCAGGGCGCGGCGCACACCGCCCGCGAAATCGAGGCATCGGGCCGCAAGGCAGCCGTCTTTCAGCTCGACCAGCGCGATTCGTCAGCGGTCGCGCGGCTGTTCAGGGATGTGCGGGACAAGCTCGGCTTGCCGACCATCCTGGTCAACAACGCCGCCGCGGATGCGTCGGGCAAGCCGGTCAGGGACCTCACCGATGAGGAATGGGACGACGGGCTGCGCACCAACCTCTACGGTCCGTTCTACTGCTGCCGCGAATTCATCCGCATGCTCGACGGCAGCGGGAAGCATGGCAGCATCATCAATATCACGAGCGTGCACCAGGAAATCCCGCGCGCCGGCGCCGCTCCCTATGACGCGTCCAAGGGGGGATTGCGCAACCTGACCACGACCCTGGCCCTCGAGCTCGCCGAAAAGAACATCAACGTCAACAATATCGCGCCCGGCATGGTATTGACCCCGATGAATCAGGCCGCCGTCGACGACCCGGAGGTGCACAAACGGCAGGTACAGTCGATTCCGATGAAGCGGGCGGCGCAACCGGAGGAAATCGCGCACGTCGCGGTATTTCTTGCGTCGGAGCGGGCGCGCTATATCCATGGCACGACGATCGTGGTCGACGGCGCGCTGATGCTGTTCCAGGGGCAAGGCGCGTAACGGAGCGCTGCGGCACGCAGCGCCCTGCGCGAATCGTGCCTGCTCCTGCCTGGTTGGCTTTCTGCCTCGGCGCCCCTATGTTCCCCTGCTTTTGGCTCCGGGGCTAGTGGCGGCTTGGCTGCTTTCCGGTGCTCGGGCGCTCCGGCGGCACCGGCGCGGAGATATCGCCGAGCGTGCTGTCGGTATCGACGCCTTGTTCCGTCGCAAGATCCCCGAGCGAAACCACGCCGACCAGTTCCATGTTCCGGCTGATGACCGGTATGCGACGGATCTGCTGGTCACCCATTTGCTGCAGCACCTCGCCGACGGTCTGGTCCTCGAAGCACCACAGCACCTGGTCGCTCATCACGTCGGAAACGCGGACCGCGCCGGGCGCCTGCCCGTCCGCAACCGCGCGGATCGTGATGTCGCGATCGGTGATCATGCCGACCAGGCGTTTGCCGTCGCATACGGGCAGTGCCCCGACATTCATGTCGCGCATGACCTGCGCAGCCTGCTGCAGATTGTCATCGGGCCGCACGACGGTCACATCCCGGGTCATTACTTGCGCTATCGATTTCATGCTGGTCTCCTGGCTTCAACGTGAGGATGGCCAGTTGGATACGGAGTCGGCGCGGGAGTTTCAGAACGGGTCCGTGCGGACCCGCGCAATGCTCATCCGTAGACGATCTCGTCAAACAGGCCGATCTGCACGATGCAGTCCGCTGCTTCGGCGTCGATATCCGACGCATCATCGTTCTCGACCGCCGCCAGGATGATCTCGCGGATCGCCGGAGGCACTTCCACCTCGCCGCCGGCGATGCGGCCTATTGCATCCGCGATCCCCTGCAGATCGAGCGTGCCGCCCTGCGTCGGATCCTTTGACACGAGGAAGCTTGCCGCCGTGTAGGAAACCCGGCCGCCGTCATTGCTGCCGGGGTCGTCGTCGACATAATCGGAGAGGTCGAAATCCCGCACGCCGATATTGCCCGTATCGTCGCCAGCCGGTTCTGCGCTCACGTCTGCCCAATAGGAGCAGCCGCCCTCGACCGCGGTCTCGAGGACGTCGGACAGAAATTCCTCGCTCAGCTCGTAGTCCGCACCATTGATCGTGATCGTGTTTCGCCCGTTCATGTTCCGCTCCGCCGGCAATAGCCGTTTCCCTGTCGCCCGTGACTGCCCTTGCAGCGCGGCGTCGCCACTGTTTCCATCCGTCGCCAGCCACCGCCCCATGGCTACGAGAGTGCGCAGCCGCTTTAGTTCGTTCCCGGGGCGGCAGTCCGGCAGTGGATCAAACGCCGCACAGCCGGCGCGCTTTGTACCGCGCGTACGATCAGGCTGGCGACTGCATTTCAGGCTTGCGTCGCCTAAGCTTCTGGTAGCGGCAATCCTTTACCGACTCGCCAGCAGTGATTTTTGCCGCGAGGGGGACAGGAGATTGCATGGATGAAAGAAAGCGATCGGCTGGATCGAACCAGGCCGGTATGACACCCGGCAACAGCAGGACACGCAAGTCCGCCTCATGGATCGGAAGGTCCTGCGTTGGCCTATCCCTGTTTTCCTGGTTCCTCGGCCTCGGCATGCCCGGAGCGGGATGGCTGCTGGCAGCCACCGTCCTCACCATCGCCGCTCTGCGCAGGCGGATGGTCGGAACGAAGTATCTGATCGCCTCCTTCCTTTTCACCACGGTGCATTTGCTTACCATCGGCCCGCTCGGCAATCGGGCAGGGACCGGTTCGCGCATCGACGCCGCGACCGCGTTCTTCCTTGCCGTCTTCGTGCTGACGCCCATGCTGGCCGCCCTGCTCGCCATCTTCATGGCGGCGTACCGAAAATAAAAAAGGCTTCCCGAACGGGAAGCCCTTTGTCCTTCGTGCTTGCGCAACCCGCGGCCCGGCCGCGGGCCGGTACGGGTTACACCGACACCGTATCCGCCACGTCGCGGAATTCCGCGATCTGGTCGAAGTTCATGTAACGGTAAATATCGGATGCGTTCTTGTCGATCACGCCGATATTGGCCATGTACTCTTCCTTCGTCGGGATCTTGCCCAGCATCGCGCAGACAGCCGCGAGTTCAGCCGAGCCGAGGTAGACGCGCGTATCCAGGCCGAGACGGTTCGGGAAGTTGCGCGTGGATGTCGACATCGCGGTGGAACCCTTGCGGATCTGCGCCTGGTTGCCCATGCACAGCGAGCAGCCCGGCATTTCCATGCGCGCGCCGGTGCGGCCGAGGTTGCCGTAGTGGCCTTCCGCGGTCAGCACCTGCTGGTCCATCTTGGTCGGCGGCGCGATCCACAGGCGCACCGGGATGTCGCTCTTGCCTTCGAGCAGCTTGGACGCTGCGCGGAAGTGACCGATGTTGGTCATGCAGGAACCGACGAACACTTCGTCGATCTTGTCGCCGGCGACTTCGGACAGGGTCTTCACGTCGTCCGGGTCGTTCGGGCAGGCCACGATCGGCTCCTTGATGTCGGCCAGGTCGATCTCGATCACGGCCGCGTACTCGGCATCCGCATCCGGCGCCAGCAGTTCCGGCTTGGCCAGCCAGGCTTCCATCGCCTTGATGCGGCGCTCCAGCGTGCGCTTGTCCTGGTAGCCGTTGGCGATCATCCACTTCATCAGCGTGATGTTCGACGTCATGTACTCGGCGATCGGTTCCTTGTCGAGATGCACGGTGCAGCCGGCGGCGGAACGCTCGGCGGAGGCGTCGGACAGTTCGAATGCCTGTTCGACCTTCAGCTTCGGCAAGCCTTCGATTTCGAGGATGCGGCCGGAGAAGATGTTCTTCTTGCCCTTCTTCTCGACCGTCAGCATGCCCTGGCGGATTGCGTACAGCGGAATCGCGTTGACCAGGTCACGCAGCGTGACGCCCGGCTGCATCTCGCCCTTGAAGCGGACCAGCACCGATTCCGGCATGTCGAGCGGCATGACGCCGGTGGCGGCGGCGAACGCCACCAGGCCGGAACCCGCCGGGAAGGAAATGCCGATCGGGAAACGGGTGTGGGAATCGCCGCCGGTGCCGACGGTGTCGGGCAGCAGCAGGCGGTTCAGCCAGGAGTGGATCACGCCGTCGCCCGGACGCAGCGCAACGCCGCCGCGGGTCGAGATGAAGGACGGCAGCGACTGGTGCATCTTGACGTCGACCACCTTCGGATAGGCGGCGGTGTGGCAGAACGATTGCATCACCAGGTCGGCGGAGAAGCCCAGGCAGGCCAGATCCTTCAGCTCGTCGCGGGTCATCGGGCCGGTGGTGTCCTGGGAGCCGACGGTAGTCATCTTCGGTTCGCAGTAGGTGCCCGGGCGGATGCCCTGGCCGGCGGGCAGGCCGCATGCGCGGCCGACCATCTTCTGCGCCAGCGAGAAGCCCTTGCCGGAGTCGGACGGATTCTGCGGCAGGCGGAACAGCGTGGACGGCGCCAGGCCGAGCGCTTCGCGCGCCTTCGCGGTCAGGCCGCGACCGATGATCAGCGGAATGCGGCCGCCGGCGCGCACTTCGTCGAACAGCACGTCGGACTTGACCTTGAACTCGGCGATTACTTCGCCGTTCTTCAATGCCTTGCCCTCGAACGGACGCAGCTCGATCACGTCGCCCATTTCCATCCTGGACACGTCAAGCTCGATCGGCAGTGCGCCGGCGTCTTCCATGGTGTTGTAGAAAATCGGGGCAATCTTGCCGCCGAGGCAGACGCCGCCGAAGCGCTTGTTCGGGATGAACGGAATGTCTTCGCCGGTGAACCACAGCACGGAGTTGGTTGCGGACTTGCGGGAAGAACCGGTGCCGACCACATCGCCGACGTAGGCGATCATGTTGCCCTTGGTCTTGAGCGCTTCCAGCTGCTTGACCGGGCCGACCTTGCCCGGTTCGTCCGGGTTGATGCCCGGGCGCGGGTTTTTCAGCATCGCCAGCGCGTGCATCGGGATGTCGGGGCGGGTGGTTGCATCGGGAGCCGGCGACAGGTCGTCGGTGTTGGTTTCGCCGGAGACCTTGAACACGGTCAGGGTCAGGCTTTGCGGCACTTCCGGACGGGAGGTGAACCACTCGGCGTCGGCCCAGGACTGCAGCACGGCCTTCGCATTGGCGCTGCCCTTGTCGGCCAGTTCCTTCACGTCGTGGAAGTAGTCGAACATCAGCAGGGTCTTCTTCAGGCCGTCGGCGGCGACGGTGCCGACCGCGGCGTCGTCGAGCAGCTCGATCAGCGGCTTGATGTTGAAGCCGCCAAGCATGGTACCCAGCAACTTGGTCGCGAGTTCGCGCGGGATCAGCGGGCTCTTTTCCGTGCCCTTGGCAACCTGCTCCAGGAACGCGGCCTTGACCTTGGCCGCGTCGTCCACGCCGGCCGGGACACGGTTGGTGATCAGGTCAACGAGGAACTGCTCTTCGCCTGCCGGCGGGTTCTTCAGCAGCTCCACCAGGTCCTTGGTCTGTGCCGCGGAAAGCGGAAGCGGGGGGATGCCGAGGGCGGCGCGTTCGGCGACGTGGTTGCGGTACGCAGCTAGCATGTGTGTGCTCTTCAGGTAGGTTGAGAAAATAACAAGAAGACTGATGGTCTTCCGATGCTCGCAATATTGTACCTGAACAAGTCTTCTATAAGATATAAGACATAACAAGTTAGTCGGGAATTTTTGGGCC
>NZ_DASPLS010000042.1:0-136604 GCF_035627455.1 Noviherbaspirillum sp. | reverse complement strand
CTTCCTCGACTACGTGCAGTCGCATGACAAGGTGTGGGTCACGCGCCGCATCGACATCGCCGAGCACTGGCGCGCGACCCATCCCCATGAGGAGGCCCGGCCATGAGCGTCACGCTGGAACAGCTGAACGTGTGCGCGCCCCATGAATTCGTGCGCGCGCTGGGCGGCATCTACGAACATTCGCCCTGGATTCCGGCGCAGGCGGCAACGCGCCGGCCGTTCGCCAGCCTGACTGCACTCAAGCGCGCGCTGCAGACGACCGTCGACGACGCCGATGAAGACAGGCAGCTGGCACTGCTGCGCGCCCACCCGGAACTTGCCGGCAAGGCCGCGATCGCCGGGGAGCTGACCAGCGAATCGACCGGCGAGCAGGCCAGGGCCGGGCTGAACCAGTGCAGCCCGCAAGAGTACGCGACGCTGCAGCGGCTGAACGCCGAGTACAACGCGAAATTCGGCTTTCCGTTCATCCTCGCGGTGAAGGGCCCCCACGGCAAGGGCCTGACGCGGCAGCAGATCATCGACACCTTCGCGCGGCGCCTGAAGAACCGCCGCGAAGACGAGCTGGCGGAAGACCTGCGCCAGGTGCACCGGATCGCCGAACTGCGGCTGAACGACCTGTTCGGGCAGGTGCCGCAGATCGGCAATACGGTGATGGAATGGGCCGACGCGCTGGCCGCGTTCAGCGACGACAGCGACGGCCTGACCTGCGCCTACATGACTGCCGCGCACCGCAACACCGCGGCCCGGATCGCAGCCTGGATGCGCGAAGCGGGCATGGAGGTCGGCATCGACGCGGTCGGCAACGTGGTCGGGCGCTACCTGTCGGACCAGCCGCAAGCGAAAACGCTGCTTACCGGCTCCCACTACGACACGGTGCGCAACGGCGGCAGGTACGACGGGCGCGAAGGCATCCTGCTGCCGATCGCGGTGGTAAAGCATCTGCACGAGCGTGGCGAACGGCTGCCGTTCCACCTTGAAGTGATCGGCTTCTCGGAAGAGGAAGGCGTGCGCTTCAAGAGCACCTTCCTCGGCAGCAATGCGGTCGCCGGGCGCTTCGACATGGCGCTGCTCGACAAGACCGATGCCAGCGGCGTATCGATGCGCGCCGCGCTGCAGGAGGCCGGCCACGATCCGCAGCGGATTCCCGGGATCGCCCGCGATCCCGCCGGCCTGCTCGGTTTCGTCGAAGTGCATATCGAGCAGGGACCGGTGCTGCTGGAGCGTGGCCTGCCGGTCGGCGTGGTGACCTCGATCGCCGGCAGTTGCCGCTATACGCTGGAGCTGGGCGGTGTCGCCAGCCATGCCGGCACCACGCCGATGGCGATGCGCCGGGACGCGGCGGCGGCGGCGGCGGAAATCGTGCTGTTCGTGGAACGGCGCTGTTCGCAGGCGCCGTCGCTGGTGGGAACCGTCGGCCAGCTGGAAGTGCCGGGCGGCTCGGTCAACGTGGTGCCGGGCGCCTGCCGGCTGTCGCTCGACATCCGCGCCGCCGACGATGCGACGCGCGATGCGGCGGTGGACGAGGTGCTGCGCGAAATCGACGCGATCTGCGCGCGGCGCCGCATCGAATACCGGCTCGAGCCGCAGGTGCGCGCTTCCGCCGTGCCGTGCGCGCCGTGGCTGATGGACCAGCTTTCCGCCGCGGTTGCGCGTGCCAGCGTTCCTCCGTTCAAGCTCGCCTCCGGCGCCGGCCACGACGCGATGGCGATGGCCGCGGTAACCGATGTCGCAATGCTGTTTACGCGCTGCGGCAACGGCGGCATCAGCCACAATCCGCTGGAGACGATGACCGCCGACGACGCGGAAGTGTCGGCGCGGGTGTTCCTCGATTTCCTGCGCAATTTCCGGCCGCGCCAGGATGCCTGACAAGCGCAATCGTTGAAGCCCGCTGCCCGACCCAGCAGCGCGTGCCGCCGGACCGGGCGGGAAGCGGCTACAGGATCAGGATCGCGCGAAAGTCGTTCACATTGGTCCGGGTCGGCCCCGTTACGACCAGATCCCCGAGCGCGCTGAAAAAGCTGTAACCGTCATTGTCGTCCAGCATCGCCCGCATGCGCATGCCCAGCTGTTCCGCGCGCGCCGGCGTGTCCGGCTGGCAAAGCGCGCCCGCATTGTCTTCCGAACCGTCGATGCCGTCGGTGTCGCACGCGATCGCATGGATGCCGGGGTGGCCGTCGAGGGTCGCCGCGAGGCTGAGCAGGAACTCCGCGTTGCGTCCGCCGCGGCCGCCGCCGCGTACCGTCACCGTGGTTTCGCCGCCGGAGATCAGCACGCAGGGCCGCGCGAACGGCTGCCCGCGCAGCGCCACCTGCCGTGCCAGCGCGGCATGCACCATGGCGACGTCGCGCGCCTCGCCTTCAATGCCGTCGGACAGGATGTACGGCGCGATGCCGGCGGCGCGGGCGACGGCCGCCGCCGCTTCCAGCGCCTGCTGGGCGGTCGCGATCACCCGGTGCGTGTGGCTGGCGAAGCGCCGATCGCCCGGCTTCGGCGTTTCGCCGGCGCCGGTGGCAAGATGGCGCTCGATGTGCGGCGGGATGTCGATCCGGTACTTGCGCAGGATCGCCAGCGCCTCGGCGCAGGTGCTCGGGTCCGGCAGCGTCGGCCCGCTCGCGATCACGCCGGGATCGTCGCCGGGCACGTCGGAAATCATCAGCGTCGCCACCCGCGCCGGCGCGCAGGCCAGCGCCAGCCGGCCGCCCTTGATCGCCGACAGGTGCTTGCGCACGCAGTTCATCTCCGCGATATTGGCGCCGCTTTTCAGCAGCGCCTTGTTGACGGCCTGCTTCTGTTCCAGGGTGATGCCGTCGGCCGGCAGCGCCAGCAGCGCGGAGCCGCCACCGGAAATCAGGCACAGCACCAAGTCGTCCTCCCCGAGCCCGCGCACCAGCTCGAGCATGCGCGCCGCCGCGCGGCGTCCGGCTTCGTCCGGCACCGGGTGGGCGGCTTCCACCACCTCGATGTGGCGGCAGTCGAGCCCGTGCCCGTAACGCGTGACAACCAGGCCGGAGAGCGGCCCCTGCCAGTGCGCTTCGACGGCACGGGCCATCGACGCGGCCGCCTTGCCGGCGCCGATGACGACGGTGCGCCCGGGCGGCGCGGGCGGCAGGCAAGCCGGGACGCATTTGTCCGCGCTGACCGCGGCAACGGCGGCAGCATACATGTCGAGCAGCAGTGCTCGGGCGTTGCTGAGATGCATGTGGGAGTCTCCCGGTAGGCACACTTCCGTATTCTACGCGTGCCGGGCGGGGGCCCTTGGCGGGATAAAAAACCCGCGGCCGTGCGGCCGCGGGAATTCTCATCGTGAAGGAAGGTGACGACTTAGCCGGCAGGCTTGCCGAGCTGCGGGCGCCCCTTGCCCAGCACCTTGTCAAGGTAAGCGGCATCGGCGGCGGCGCAGTAGGCAGCGGACGGTTGCGCGGCGCGGGCGCAGTAGGCAGGGTCGGCGGCCGCAGTGGCAGCGCAGTAGGCGCTATCCTTTTCCGCACTGCCCACTACCCGCGCGCAATAGCTGGCGGCCTGCGCCGCGCAGTACGCCGCCTGTTGCGGGGCCGCCTGCGCCACAACCCGGGCGCAATAGGCCGCGTCTTCGGCGCGGGCGCAGTATGCCGCGCCAGCGCTGCTTTCGACACCGAATTCCTGCCGGTAGAGCCGGCGGGTATTGGCGGCCGCTTCGGAAAGGGCGGCCGCATCCTGGTCGTCGCGCATGCCGAAGTAGGGAAAATGGTGCAGGAAGTAACCGAACACGTTGCGGCAGTCTTCCGCATACTTCATCGTGTCCAGGATGTGGCCGTGCCAGAACTCGTCGACCTCGGTATCGGGCACGATCGTGTCGTCCGGATACCTCGCCACCAGCGCCAGGAAGCGCTTGTATTCCAGCTCGCGGCGGTCCGCCTCCTCGCGGCTCCAGCCGTGGCCCTCTTTCTTGTCCATCAGCTTGAATTTGATCGGATCGAGGTTCAACGCGAAAACGGCCTCGACCATTTGCTCAGGTGTTTTCTTTTCTGCCTGTTCAGTCATTGTCATGTCACCTTTCCTGATGTTGGTTAGTACATACTCCCGCGTTGGCACTGCTCTCTTATCAAGGCAGGTGTCTTGCGGAATTTCAATGTAGCACGGGGAAACTATTGCAATTCTGTTACATTATTGATGTAAATCAAGTGCATGTCAGAACGGAAAACCGTACCCGGGAAGGGCGGTGACAATGAAAATGGAACGGGAAGCGCGGTTTTCCGACAAATAGAAGGGAATCGCCGATATTTGCAATATTTGCAATAGAATAAGGATTCGTCGCGGGGTTTGGGGGCAAGCCCGCAGATGAATTCTTTCCGGAAATCGTTATACACTGCCCATCTTGGGTGTGGCGCGGAATTCACGCCGCGCCGATGACATATACGCACATCGTTTTGCAGGACAATGCGCATCTCCAGACGATTTATCCGGGCCTTGCTGACCTCCACCGGCTGGTGGCTGGGGTTTGCCGTGTCGGTCGTACTTTCCCTGCTGGTTCAGCAGATCGTGGAAAACGAAGGTCTCGCATCGTTCGAATACCATGTCGAAAACGCGCAGCTCGCAGTGCAGAACCGGGTACGCTCGTATATGGACGTGCTGCGCGGCGCCAATGCGCTGTTCTATACCCGGGACCGCGTCAGGCGCGAGGAATTCCACGCCTATGTCGATGAGCTGAAGCTCAAAGACACCTTCCCCGGCATTACCAACCTGAATTTCGCGCGCCGCGTGAGCGCGGCGGAAAAGAAGGCGTTCGAAGCGGCAGTGCGGGCCGACACCGGGCTGGCACCCGCAGGCTACCCCGGCTTTGAAATCAAGCCGGCCGGCGAACGGCAGGAATACCATGTGGTTACCTATATCGAGCCGATGGAAGCCAACCTGGTTTCCTTCGGCTTCGACATTGCGTCCACCGCCAACGGCGCGGAAGCGCTGGCGATCGCGCGCGACAGCGGCCAGCTGTTCTCTTCCGGCAAACTGATCCGCATCCAGGGGCCGCACCAGCATTTCGGCCTGGCGATGCGCATGCCGCTGTACCGGCGCGGCATGCCGCTCGACACCGTCGAGCAGCGCCGCGCCGCCTACTACGGATCGGTCGGCGCCGGCTTCGATATCCAGAAACTGATGCTGGGCGCGGTCGACCGCAGCAAGATGACCAGCCTGCGCATCCGGCTGTTCGACATCGGCCGCAGCGACGGGCGCGCCGACAAGGACCGCGTCACCGCCGACAACCTGCTGTTCGACAGCAGCGCTGCGCCGGGCGGCACGCCGGCGCCGGCACCCGATCCCGGCGCCCGCCTGTTCATCAAGCGGGTGACGATGTCGGTCGGCCCGCGGGTATGGGAAATGGAATTCTCGGCGCCGCGCGCGGCGACGGTCAACCGCTTCGACGGCTACCTGCCGTGGCTGGTGCTGGTTGCCGGCCTGATCGCTTCCACCCTGCTGTTCGGCGTCTATTATTCGCTGACGACCGCCCGCCGGCGTGCGATCGAACTCGCCAGGGAAATGACGAAGGACCTGCGCGCGAGCGAAGCCAGCCTTGCCGAAGCGCAGCACATGGCCAGGCTCGGCAGCTGGGTGCTCGATCCGGCCGATGGCAGCATGACCTGGTCGGCGGAAACCTACCGCATCTTCGGCATGGACCGTTTTTCGTCCACGCCGCACTACGACAGCTTCCTGCGCTGCGTGCATGAGAGCGACCGGCAGCGGGTACGCGACGGCGTGGAAAAATGCCTGGCCGGCGGGGAAGATTTCGATACCGAGCACCGCGTGATGCTGGGCGACGGCACGATACGCTGGGTGCAGACGATCTGCCGGCCCGGCCACCAGGGCAGCCGGCGCCTGTTGCGCGGCACGCTGATGGATATCACCGAGCGGAAGCAGACGGTCGAGGCGCTGAAACGCTCGCAGGAACTGCTGCGCGAACTGACCGCCCACCAGGACCGCGTGAAGGAAGACGAGCGCAAGCGCATCGCGCGCGAAATCCACGACGAACTCGGGCAGACGCTGCTCGCCCTGCGCATCGACGTCTCGATGCTGGAGGCGCGCACCGGCAAATCCCACCCGAAACTGAACGAAAAGGTGCGCGGCGCGCTGCATCACATCGATGCGACGGTGAAGACCATCCGCACCATCATCAACAACCTGCGGCCGGCGGTGCTCGACCTCGGGCTGAACGCCGCGATTGAATGGCAGGTAGCGGAATTCCGGCGCCGCTCCGGCATCGCCTGCGACCTGTTCATGGGCGACAAGGAATTCCTGGTCGACGATGCCCGCGCCACCTCGCTGTTCCGCATCCTGCAGGAGTCGCTGACCAATGTGATCCGGCACGCCAACGCCAGCCACGTGGTGATCGAACTGTACCAGGAGGACGACCGGCTGGTGATGAAGATCAGCGACAACGGCGTCGGCATCTACCCGGAGATGCGCAAGTCATCGAATTCCTTCGGCCTGGTCGGCGTGGAGGAGCGCATCCATGCGCTGAACGGGGAATTCCTGATCACCAGCGCGCCCGGCAAGGGCACGACGCTGACCATCTATATTCCATTGCAAAACGCGCGCGACGAACTGTTTCCGTTCAAGCTCATCGACAGCAATCAGTAAGCGGCTTCAGCGCAGCAGCTGGAAGCCGGCGACGCTCCAGGAAACCACGGCCGCGCCCGATGCCAGCCACATTTTCAGCGCAGCGACACGGCGCGCTTTCTTGCGCTGCTGCACGCCGCGGCGGAACGCTTCGTTCTTGCGCCTGACCTGGCGCTTCGTGCGCTGCCGGTTCGTGGCGGACACATCCCAATCCAGAGCATCCATGATTTCCCCTTGTATCGGACAGGAATTATTTTCTTGTCAACAAGAGCCGGCTGCTTGAGCGAAGGCAAACCGAACGCCGGCCGGATTGGGGAAATGTCAATAAAAATGGAGCCGGCGCGAGAAGTTGTTACAGGACAAGAAAAACGCCCTGCATCGCGTTGATGCGGGGCGCTTTCCATGCCGCGGAACGATCAGCGTCGTTCGGCGATCTTGCCCAGGGCGACGCTGAGCGCTGCGCCGCCAAGCGTCTTGCCGGCGGCCGGGTCGATCGCGTAAAACGCGCTCATTCTGTCGATCACCGCCGGATCCTCCTGCACCGCTTCGCGTGCCATCTGCCGCACCAGCTCCGGATCGAGCCGCTGCGCGATCGCGCCGTCCACCAGCGCGGCCGGCGCCGAGCTGGCGGCGCCCGCCGCAACGATGCCGCTTTCCACCAGCGGCCTGACCGCGGTCGGCGCCGCGTCGAGCAGCTGCCGCAGCAGGCCGGCGCGCTGCGTTTCGTCGCCGCGCTCGAAGGATTCGCCGACCATGTCTTCGAAAGGAGGCGTGTGCTCCGAATGCATCGCTTGCGCAAGTCCGGTGGTCACCTCCTCGGCAGGCACCTGCTGCACCACGGCGACGAAATCCTGTTCGACCTTCTGGACCGAACGCACGCCGGTCTCGGCCGTGTATTGCTGCAGTACTGCGCTCACATCGTTTTCCCGATTCATCGTTTCTCCTTGAAAAGTCGCCGGCACCCGCTGCGGCGGGCGCCAACGTGTATAAGGCGGAGATCGCGCAGCGAAGTTCGCCGCGCGGCGGGCTTTTTTATGCGCGGCTCATTGCGCCGGCGGATCGGACGGCGGCGGATGGCTGGGACCAAGCTGGACCAGCTCGCTGACGTCCTGTTTCGGCGTCTCGACCTGCTGCAGCTGCCCGGCGTCGAGCTGATGCGAGAAGTGCTCGACCGAATCGAGCCGCTCCTGCCGGTCCTCGGCCAGCGTCGGCCCGCTCTGGATGTACAGCGTCAGCAGTTCCGCCAGGTGCACCAGCACCGGCAGCCGCGTGCGCTCGTAGCCGTGCGACGCGTCGGCGCCGAAACACAGCAGCGCGGTGCGCACGTCATGCCCGGCGCTCACCGCCGCGCTCGCATCCGAATGGTAGAAGCGGAACACGTCGCGGTTGCAGGGGATGCCGTGCTCGGCGCACAGCCGCAGCAGGCGCCGCGTCAGGTGGTAGTCGTGCGGGCCGGCGGAATCCATCAACGGAATGGTGACGCCTTCCTCGCGCGCGCCCTGCCCGGCGGCCACCGGCCCGATGTCCACGCCGATCACCTCGCTGACGTCGCTCTGGATCACCGCGCGCGCGCCGGAGCCGACTTCCTCGGTGAGCGTGAACACCACGTGGCAATCCATCGGCACCCGCGCGCCGGCGTCGACCACCGCCTTCACCGCCGCCAGCACCGCGGCCACGCCCGCCTTGTCGTCCAGATGGCGCGACACGATAAAGCCGTTGTCCAGCCATTCCGGGTGGGCGTCGAACGCGACGAAATCGCCAACCTGGATGCCGAGCGCGCGTACCGCCTCGATGCTGTCCACGACCTCGTCGATGCGCAGCTCGAGCTGGTCCCAGCTGACCGGCTGGCTATCGATCGCTTCATTGTAGACATGCCCGGACGCGAGCAGCGGCAGCACCGAACCGCGCACCTTGCCAGTTTCGGTAAACAGCGTCACCCGCCCGCCCTCGGCCCAGCGGCTCGACCAGGTGCCGACCGGAATCAGCGACAGCCTGCCGTTAGGCTTGATCTCGCGCACCATCGCACCCAGCGTGTCGAGATGCGACACGATCGCGCAGGCCGGGTTGGCGCGGCGCCGCTCCGGCATGGTCCGCTTCAGCACCGCCCGTATTGTGCCGCGGCGCGTCAGCTCATAGGGCACGCCGAGCGCATCCAGACGGCTGCCGACGTAATGCACGATGGCGTCGGTCAGGCCGGTCGGGCTGGGAATGGCGAGCAGTTCCAGCAGCGTCGTCTTCAGATGGTCGGCATCGATGCGCAGTTTTTCCATGGCCGTCTATGCATGCGCGGCGGTGAACGGGAACAGCAGGTCGATGAAGCGCTGCGCGGTCGGCTGCGGTTCGTGGTTGGCCAGGCCGGGCCGCTCGTTGGCTTCGACGATCACGTACTCGGCCGCGTCCGGCGCAGGCACCAGGAAGTCGAGGCCGACCACCGGGATGCGCAGCGCGCGGGCGGCGGTTTCGGCCGCCTCGGCGAGCGCCGGATGCAGTTCCGCGGTGACGTCGTGGATGGTGCCGCCGGTGTGCAGGTTGGCGGTCTTGCGCACCTTCACCGCCCTGCCGTTTTCCAGCACCGTGTCGTAGCCCAGCCCCTGTCCGGCCAGGCAGCGCTCCGTTTCGCCGTCGAGCGGAATCCTGCTCTCGCCGCCGGTGGCGGCGGCGCGGCGCGCGCTCTGGCGTTCGATCAGCTGCAGCACCGTGGACGTGCCGTCGCCGATGATTTCGGCGGGCCGGCGGATCGCGGCCGCGACCACCTTGTAGCCGATCACCACGATGCGCAGGTCCTGTCCGGCGCAATACTCCTCGATCACCACATGGCCGCCCTGTTCCGCCGCGCGCCGGATCGCCTCATCGAGCTGCTCCTCGGTGCGCACGTCGACGAACACGCCCTTGCCCTGTTCGCCCAGCGCCGGCTTGACCACCACCGCGCCGTGCTCGCGCAGGAAGGCGACATCCGCTTCGCGCTCGCCGGCGGTACGCTGGCGCGGCACGCGCAGGCCAATCGATGCGAGCCGGCGCGAGGTCAGCACCTTGTCCTGGCACCAGGTCATCGCCACGCCGCCGGTCAGCTCGGTCAGCGATTCGCGGCACAGCATCTCGTGGCCGGCGTTGCGCAGCTTGAAGATGCCGGCCGCCGCGTCGATCACCTCGACGCTGATGCCGCGCCGGCGTGCTTCGTTGATGATGATCATCGCATACGGATTGAGGCCGTCGAAATCGGTAGTGTCGACGAACAGCTTTTCATTGATCGCATTCTTGTTCTTCACCACGAAGCCCGGCACCTCTTCGAACCCGAGCTTGCGGTACAGCCCGATCGCCGCCTCGTTGTTGTGCAGCACCGACAGGTCGAGAAACCTGCGCCCGCGTTCGGCGAAATGCGCGACCATGCAGTTGACCAGCGCACGGCCGGCGCCGGACAGGCCGTTTTGCGGGTCGACCGCCAGGCACCAGAGGCTGCAGCCGCCGTGCTCGTCGCCGAAGGCTTCCACATGATCGATGCCCATCGCCGTGCCGACGATCTCGCCGGTGCGCTCATCCTCGGCAATCATGTAGGTGATCGCGCGCGAGTTGCGCTGCCGCCAGACCGACTTCGGATCCACCGGCACCATCCCGCGCATGCTGTAGAGCCGGTTGATGGCGGCGATGTCGGCGCGCGTGCTCAGCGGACGTACGGCGATGTGGGGAACGCCGGCCTCCTCCAGCTCGGTGCCGAGCATGCGCCGGAAAATCAGGGACGGATCGAGGAACAGGTGCGAAGGCGCTTCAGCCAGCACCAGCTGCGGCGACTCGACGTACAGCGCGATGTCGCGCTTGCCCGGCTGCTCTTCCTGCAGCGCCTGGGCCAGCGCCTGCGGCGACTCGAACGACGGGCCGTACAGCAGGCGGCCCCAGCCGCACTCGATCGCTGCATTGAGACGGCACGACTGTTCTTCCGCGGCGGGCGACAGCGCGCCGTCGTCGGCTTGCTTGAAAAATTGCGTGTTCTGGCCGCGGGCCGGGTGGATGGTGGGTTGGTGCGGGGAGACACTCATCGCGACTGTCCTCTTGACGTGAATAAAAGATGGGGGACGCCACTGCAGGGATGCCGCGACCGCTCACAGGCGGTTGCTCTGCAGCCATGCTTCGAGCAGGGCAATCTGCCACAGCTTGGAGCCACGCAGCGGCGTGATGTGACTGTCGGGCGATTCCAGCATGTGCTCGACGGCGTCGCGGCGGAACAGTCCGCGCTCGCGGGCGGCGCGGGAATCGAGCGTGTCGCGCACATACTGCAGGAAATCGCCGCGCAGGTATTTGAGCGCCGGCACCGGGAAGTAGCCCTTGGGACGGTCGATCACCGCGGCCGGAATCACGCTGCGCGCGGCTTCCTTCAGCACATGCTTGCCGCCGTTGGCGACCTTGTGTCGCGCCGGGATGCGCGCCGCGAGTTCGACCAGCTCATGGTCGAGGAAAGGCACGCGCGCTTCCAGTCCGAAGGCCATGGTCATGTTGTCGACGCGCTTGACCGGGTCGTCGACCAGCATCACGGTGGTATCGAGCCGCAGCGCCCGGTCTATCGCGCTGTTGGCGCCCGGGCGGCCAAAATGTTCTGCCAGGAAGCGGCCGCTCGCATCGCCGATTTCCAGCGCCGGATCCAGCAGCGCCCGCAGCTCCGCATGATCGCGGTCGAAGAACAGCTTGCGGTAGGCGTCGACGCCGGTATCCGTCGCCGGCAGGTCGGTCAGCGGCGGATACCAGTGATAGCCGGCGAACACCTCGTCCGCGCCCTGGCCGCTCTGCACCACCTTGCTGTGCCGCGACACCACCTGCGACAGCAGGTAGAACGCGACGCAGTCGTGGCTGACCATCGGCTCGGCCATCGCGCCGATCGCGTCCGGCAGGGTCGCCAGCAGCGCGTCGGCCGGGATATGCAGTTTCTCGTGCACCGTGTCGTAGTGGCGCGCGATCAGGTCGGAGTAATGGAATTCATCCCCCGCCTCGGCATCGACCGCCTCGAAACCAATGGAATAGGTACGCAGTCCGTGCGCGCCCTCTTCCGCCAGCAGGCCGGTGATCAGGCTGGAGTCGAGCCCGCCGGACAGCAGCACGCCGACCGGCACGTCGGCCACCAGGCGGCGCCGCACCGAAACGCGCAGCGTATCCAGCACCGCGCCCTTCCAGTCGTCGAAACTGCGCCGCTCGTCTTCCTCGCCACGCGTGAATTCCAGGTTCCACCAGCGCCGGATGCTGGTGTCGCCGTCCGGATAGACCTTCATCCAGCTTCCCGGCGGCAGCTTGCGCACGCCGCGCAGGATGGTGTGCGGCGCCGGCACCACCGCATGGAAGCTCAGGTAGTAGTGCAGCGCGGTGTGGTCGAGCGAGGTATCCAGCTCGCCCGACTTGAGCAGCGCCGGCAGCGCCGACGCGAAGCGCAGGCGCTTGCCGTCGAGCGCATAGTAAAGCGGCTTGATGCCGAGCCGGTCGCGCGCGAGATAGGTCACGCCGCTGTCGCGGTCCCAAAGCGCGAACGCGAACATGCCGTAGAAGCGCTGCAGCGCTTCCGGCCCCCAGGCATGCCACGCCTTGATGATGACCTCGGTGTCGCCGGTCGAAGAAAACTGATAACCCTTTTTCTGCAGTTCGGCGCGCAGCTCGTGGTGATTGTAGATCGCGCCGTTGAACACGATTCCCATGCCCAGCAGGTTGTCGATGAAGGGCTGGTGCGCGCGCTGGCTCAGGTCCATGATCGACAGGCGCCGATGGCCGAAGCAGCGGCTGCCGAGGCTGTACAGCCCGGCGCCATCGGGGCCGCGGCGCGACTGCGCCTCGGTCATGCCTGCCACGGCGGAGACGTCCGCAAGCCTCTGGTCAAAACGCAATTCGCCGGCAATGCCACACATATGTCAGGGACTCCGGAAATGAAAACAAAAAACGGGAGGGCAACGCTCGCGCGCTGCGCAGGAGATGGTCAGTTTGCTTTTCTTGTTATGTAGAGAGCAAAGGCGGCGATTTGTTCCTGACAAGTTGCAGACGAGAAAATCCAGGACGGGAACAATTCGCCGCCTGCCCACTCCACCATGGTGCAACCCTAGCAACGGAACCATGAGAACCTTTCACTGTGACAAATGCGGGCAGCTGGTATTTTTCGAGAACGTGCGCTGCGAGAATTGCGGCAGCACGCTTGGCTACCAACCCTACTTGCGTGCGATCAATGCCTACGAAGAAACGCAGGACGACTTGTTTCGCAGCCTTAACCCGGTCGACGCCGGACGGCTGTACAAGAAGTGCGTGAACTATGCGCGCGAGGGTGTCTGCAACTGGATGCTGGAGGCCGGCGCGCCCGGCGAGCTGTGCGCGTCCTGCCAGCTGACCCGCACCATTCCGTCGCTCGCGAGCGACAAGAACCGGCTGTTCTGGAAAAGGCTGGAGACGGCCAAGCGCCGCCTGCTCTACACCTTATGGGAGCTGCAACTGCAGCCCGCGCCGAAAGCCGATGACCCGGACGCGGGGCTCGCCTTCGAGTTTCTCGAAGACACGCCCGGCCATCGGGTGATGACCGGGCACGCCGACGGCGTGATCACGATCAATATCGCCGAAGCCGACCCGGCGCAGCGCGAAAGGACGCGCGAACAGATGGGCGAGCCTTACCGCACGGTGCTCGGCCATTTCCGGCACGAGAGCGGGCATTACTATTTCGACCGGCTGGTCGCGGGCAGCAAATGGATTGCGCCGTTTCGCGACCTGTTCGGCGACGAGCGCCAGGATTACGCCGCGTGCCTGCAGACGCACTACGACCAGGGGCCGCCGGCCGACTGGGACCGCCACTTCGTCAGCAGCTATGCCAGCATGCATCCGTGGGAAGACTGGGCCGAGACCTGGGCGCATTACCTGCACATGGTCGACACGCTCGATACCGCGTTCGCCTGCGGCATGCGGCTCACGCCGAAGAAGGCGGGGGAGCCCGCACTCGAGATCGAAGACCGGCCGCTGCGCACCGGCGACTTCGACGAATTGCTGGCCGACTGGTTTTCGCTCACCTATGCGCTCAACAGCCTGAATCGCAGCGTAGGAATGCCGGATCCGTATCCGTTTACGCTGTCGACGCCGGTGATCGACAAGCTGCGCTTCATCCACGACGTGGTGCTGGCGCATCGCGGGCTTGGTCCGCGCTGATTGCGGGAATCTTTGGACGGCGGCGCTGTCCTTCCTGAATGCATTTTCTGCCACCGAAACAAGCCGCCATGAAGCAGCCGCCGGATTCCTACGACCCGAACCGCCTGTTCGATGTGCTGATCCACCGGTTCCAGCTGGATGACGACCGCGCACTCGCGCATGCGCTGCATGTGGATCCCGCCCTGATCGCCCGCATTCGCTACGGCGAGCAGGCGCTGGATCCGTCCCTGCTGATCCGTGTGAACGAAATCTTCGACATCAACATGCGCGAGCTGCGCCGCCTGATGGGCGACCGCCGCGCCGAGTACCGGCTGAGCGCGGTGCCGCCGCCGGCGGCGACGCCGGCCGGCGAGCCGGAGAGAAGGCCAGGCGAGCAAAGAGGCCGGCTGCGGCGCACGACCGAAAACGATGATGCGGGCATGCCGAACTTCGTGCAGTGGAGCTGAGCGCCACTGCCGGATCGCCTGCTAGCGCTGCCCCTTCGAAGGCTGCGCCAACGGCTCGGCCTGCTCGAACATCGGAGCCGCCTTGATCACCTCGTTCACATCGGGAAAGCGCGTCTGGAACTGGCTGACCTGCGCATCGTATTCTTCGCGCCCGATATGGTTGCCATGCTGGAAGGCAATCGCTTCCGCAAATTCTCGGCTGAGCAAGGTCGACAGCAACAGGTAGCGCCTGGCCTTCACGATCCGCGTCTCACGGTCGATCAGCATCAGCTGCACCGCGTATCGGTGATCCTTGTCCATGATGTCAGGCGTGGGCCGGTTTTCCGGCGGGTACAGGAAGACGTGGAATTGCGCATCGCCGCTCATCAGGTCGCCGATCTTCCACGGAACGATGGCGATATCGCCTGATCGCAACAAGCCGAGCCAGCAATCCTCCTGTTCGACGCGCCGCGCCACATCGTCTGGAATGCCGGAGAAAAACAGACGCAGTTCCGGCCCTTCCTTGGAAAATTCAAATACGGCCACATCTTCGTCCGGCAGTGTTCCCGGAAAAGGCTTTCCTTTTTCTAACAAATCCGGCGTCATACCCGCTCCTTGTCATCGGTTTCGTCCTGTTGGAGTACGCAAGCGGGCGAAAAATCCGGGGCTGTCAGGAACCGGAATGCATGTGGGAAATCAAATACGACCGCCGCCAAAGCTGGCATCGTTATTGCAGATAGCAGGGTACACAACTTTTGGACCTGCCGCGCGCAGCTCCGCCCCGGCCGCAACGCCGCATCAACGATGGATGAACATGCACGGCGCCGGTCCCGACCACATGGAGCCTGGTCCCAACCGACAAAAGAAACGTAAAAAATGCAGACAATGACTTATTACATGGATAACCTGAAAGCCGTCGCGGAAATTCAGGAAACCGAAGTGGGCGCCGGACGAATCCTGGCCGTCGTCTCCATTCAGGAAAACAGCGAGGATCCGAACAACCGCTCCCATCACACCATCGTGTTCGAACCCGACACCGGCAAGAACATCGTGGAAGCCACCAAGATCGTTGTGCGCAACCTGATGCACAAGCATCACCTGCGAAAACCTGCAGCCTGATCCGCTACCGCTACGCCACACTTCGTCCGCCCCGCTTGCGCAGCGCCTTGTTCTGCGCAAGCAGGATGCGGTCGATGCGCTCCGACGCATCGCGCGCCATCTGCTGCGCCTCTTCGCCGTAGGGGAAGTATTCCGGACAGCGATAACTGAGCCAGGCATAGGCCGAATACAGCTTGCAGTTGTCTTCCACATCCTGCAGGCCTTCGCGCGTGCCATGGGCATGTTCGCCGACCCAGTCGAGCGCGCTCGGCTTTTGCTTCGCGACGGCGCGCGCCCATCGCTGCCAGGCGAGGTGCAGCGCCGGAATGCGCGAGGAGATCGGCACCAGCGACAGCGTGAACTTGTCCTCCAGCGACAGCGGCAGGGTATCGAGCCATAGCGCCCGTTCCGCCTGCTCCTCGGTGATGCGCGGCGTGAAAAAACCGTCCGGCACGTCGATATTCGTCTCGAAGCGCTTGAGCAGCTTGGCCAATGACTGTTCCCCGGTGACCGAGGTAATCCGGTTCAGGTGTTCCAGTGTCGGCGAGACGGAAAAGCCGAGCGTCGATACCGGCGGCACCTTTTCCTGCAGCAGCGAGCGGATCACATAATGCGTATGTTCGTCGTAACCGGCGACGAAGCCTTCCTCATGGACGCCGAAGCGCCCGGCACGGCCGGCGATCTGCTTGGCCAGCGCCGCGCTCAGCTCTTCCTCGTCAACGCCGTTGTACTTCACCGAAGTCGTCATCACCACGCGCCGGATCGGGAGGTTCAGCCCCATCGCGATCGCATCGGTGCCGACCACGATGTCGGCCGTGCCGTCGCGGAAGCGCGCGGCCTGCGCGCGCCGCACTTCCGGGGACAGATTGCCGTACACGGTCGCCACCGAAAATCCGGTCTCGGTGATCATGTCGCGCCACATCAGCACCTCGCGCCGGGAAAACGCGATCACCGCATCGCCGCGCTGCAGGTTGCGCAGCTTGCGCACCGGCTGCGCTTCCATCGACAGCGGCGCCTTGCGCGACTTCACGCGCACCTCCAGCGGACAGCCGAGCCGCTTGGCCAGCGCCTCGACCGCGCGCCTGGCCTCCGGCGCGCCGACCAGGTAGACGACGTCGGCCGGCGCGCCGCACACCGCCGCGGTCCATGCGGCGCCGCGGTCGCGGTCGCCCAGCATCTGAATCTCGTCGATCACCGCGACATCGACGCGCGTCCTGGTATCGAGCATTTCGACGGTGCTTGCCACATGGGTCGCGCCTTCCACCACGCGCCGCTCTTCGCCGGTCACCAGGCTGACTTTCAGCGGTGCGCCGTCGCACTCGACCTCGGCCAGGCGTTCATAGTTTTCCAGCGCCAGGAGGCGCAGCGGCGCGAGATACACCCCGGTCCGCGCCTTGGCCAGCGCCTCCATCGCTTCATGCGTCTTGCCCGAGTTGGTGGGGCCGAGCAAGGCGATGAAGCGGCGCGGCAGCCGATGCGCCAGCTCGAACGATGCCGGGTACTCCGCCAGGTTGATGCTTTCCTTCGTGCGCGCCGCGTAGGTCGCTTCCTGCTGGCGCTCGATCGCGTGCAGCAGGCGCTGCTCGACGCGGTCGAGCACATGGTCGGCCGGCACCGCCGATTCCTTCAGCGCGAGCGCGTGCAGGAAATCGTCCGGATCGAGGCCGTATTCCTCCGCCCGCGCGGCGAGCGCCTCGACGAATTCGCAGACCTTGGCGTGCAGTGACCGTTTCGACCCGGGGTGCGCGCGCTCCTGCACCAGCAGCAGTTTCTTTTCCGGCGGCAGGTTGCGCCACTTGCCGGCGTTCGCAAGAATGCCGTCGGGAGGCACCAGGTCGTAGGGAACGCGCAGCCCGGCCGCTTCCGCCACATCCGCATAGCGGATCATCACCCGACCTTCCAGCTTGGCCAGGCGCGCCCCGACGCCCTGCAGGCGCTGCTCCAGCGCATCTTCCAATGCCTGCTCCGGCGTAGCGTCCCCGGCGTTGCCGGGCGTGTCAGTCTTTACGTCTTCCATCATCTTCCAGGTTACGTGGTGGATCTCGTAGGATAACCCGGCCGGGCTGCGGTTCCTGCCGGTATCCGGGCGGCTTTCAAGCCGTGAATGGTCGTCACACTTGATTGTCTAGTGATTATGGGCAGATAGAAACGGCGACCCGAGCTCATGCACAGGAATACCCGTGCTGCTCGGGGAATTTGGGACGGGCAGCGGTGGATGTTTTGCGCCGGGAAGTTGAGGAACCAGGATATGCCGGCAGCCTGAGCAGGGGAATTTTTGGCCCTCTTCGTGGACGGACGAAACATGGAGCCTTACAAACCGTTAGCGGAGGGTCAGGACAGCATCGAGATAGAGCTCAGGTCGGCCGTCGACGTCCTGCGCGCCTGCCATGAAGGCAAGGCGCTCGCTGGATCCTTGCAGTTCAACATGATCGACGCCACCCGGATCGCGACCGCCATTTCCGAGATCGCGCGCAACTGCGTGGTGCATGGTGGTGGCGGAAGCATCTTGCTCACCGTGGCATACGACGGGCGAGGCAGCGGGCTGCTGGTCGTGGCGCGAGACCGCGGTCGCGGCATCCCCGACGTCGGGCGCGCGCTCCAGGACGGCTACTCGACCGCCGGCAGTCTCGGCATCGGACTCGGGGTGGCGCGGCGCGTGATGGACGAATTCAACATCGTGGCCGAGGTCGGAAAGGGCACGACCGTGACGATGTTGAAGTGGAAGCGGTAAAGCATGTGCGCCCACTGATGACCGGCCGGGAGCAATCGCAATCGCTGGCAGGCGGGGGCACCTTTGCAGCAACTTCCGGATGTGTCACCCCAGCCGATCCAGGCTCGCGCGGGGCGGGAGCCGTCAGCGGCGGCGCTGGTAACCCGGAGTGGCCGGTCCGCGCTTTTCCAGATGGCGGAAGGTAATGCGGCCTTTGCTCAGGTCGTAGGGGGACAATTCGATCGACACCTTGTCTCCCGCCAGGATGCGGATGTGGTGCTGGCGCATTTTGCCGGACGTATAGCAAATCAACTTGTGTCCGTTTTCAAGGTCGACGCGAAAGCGGGAATCGGGAAGTACTTCGGTAACCAGGCCGTTCATCTCGAGCAAATCTTCTTTGGGCATGCGATATCCATGTTGAGGTTCCGTCGACCGCGGCCGGCACAGCACGCGCTGCCCAAAAGACCTTGCGGCCTGTTTCTTCGTGGCAGGAGCTGCGCGAACAGCGTTCGCAGGAGTTGATAAGGTGCCTTGCTCCGTACGGGCGGCACGGCTGGGAATACCGGCGACACACGCAGCGTCGGCGGTCGGTGCAATGAACGATGAGGTGGCCGGCGCGTCAGGCAGTCTTTGCTGCGCGACCGGGGGACTGGAAGTGGCGGAATGCGGAAGCCGGCTCCGTCCAAGCGGACATTCCGCCATCGGACGACGCACTATACCACATGCGGGCATAAAGCCGGCGCATTCCGCCCGGCGCGGAAATGCCCGGCTGGAGCGGCAAGATCATTTCACGGCAGTACACAGATCTAGCGTGTGCGCGGCGAATTGAAGGTTTCCGCACTCATGACCAGCGGCGAGCCGGCAACGCCGGCGGCGACCAGCCGCCGCGCGACCCCGCTGATGTTCGCCTCGTAGGCGTGAAAAATCTCCAGCATGTCCGCTTCGCTGTCTTCGCGCCCGAGCGCGGAAAGCTTCTGCAGCGCCTGCGGCGTAATCAGGCATTCGCGCTTGACCGAGTCCACGACGACGGTAAAGGTTACTCCCTGTTCCGAGAGGCTGGGTTGGTTAAGTTGTTGGTTCATAGTTTCTCTCCGGTGAATACCGCGAAATGGAGACGTTCCGGGCACTGCAGACTGCAATGAAAAAATGCCGCGCGAACACAAAAGCTGCCTTTCGCCTCCAAACATCCCTGAAAAGGTGAGGCTTGGGCGGCAAGGCAGAGGAAATGGCAGGAGTGACGATGGACAGTCCGGCACGCTACCTCCGACTATACGCCGATATCGCATGCAAGGGCGGAAGATCTGTCCCGGCCGGGACGCCCGTCCGTGAACGCGGCATGCCTTATGCTTTGCTTTCCCTCTTTGGAGTACCATCATGACCAAGTTTGAAATCATGGCGCTGATCATGCGCAAGGAAAATCAGTTCGAAGGGGATGCTTTCACGCTTGCCGCGAAACTGGCCACCTGCCTTGAGCCCCTGCTGGACCGCCTGCAGGACGAAGAAATAGCCGAATTGCTCCAGATCGGCGGCGGGCTCTACCAGCTCGGCATCGAGCAATGCAAGCAGTCGGTCCCGCTCGAAGATCTTTTTCCCGCCTGCGAAAACTGGCCGGGACCTTACCCCGGGCGCAGCGGATTCCGGCACTGACCGGCGCCGGCAATCGTGGCGCACGCCAGAGACAGCCGGCAGCAGAGCCTGAACGCCGCGGTGAAAAGAGCAAGCGCGCCAGCAGCATGCACTGTTTTTTTCCGCTTCCTGAGCGAGCAGGAAACCGTCCACTTCTCCGACCTGTCGGGTCCGCCTGCCGCAGCGCGCCGCAATGGAACCTTCGTCGCTGGCCGGGGCCATACCAATCATCTTCATCTTCAACTTCAACGCATCTCTGTAACCAGCCTCTTTCATCGATCTGGATTTGAGCGGCCGGCAATGAGAACAGCGACGAGTGTCGCGCAATTGGATTTTTGAAAGGCAGCTGCGCACCGGGGCCAACACATCTTTCAGTTTGGAACCGAAGAATCACGCGGCTTTCCGCGTCATAACTGCCGATGGCACTCCTGCAAGCAGCAGCGCGGCTGCCCGCTTGCACCAGCAAACTGACCGGCTATTCCGGACGAGAGGCGGATCATGGACCAAGAGGAAATCCTCGCTTTCATCACGCAAGTCGAAACCGAAGACATCGACCCGGTCTGCATCGCCAAGGCGTATGCAGCAGCCGTGGATGACTTGCAAACCCGCATTTCATCACAAGACATGCGCAGGCTGCTTTTGATTGGCGCGGCAATGTTCCGCAGCAGCCTCAAGGCACAGCACGTCGAACTGCAAATCCCGGATGGCGCCGGCGAGGACGGCCGGGACATTCTCGAGAATGAGCCGTTCAAAGGGGTGCTTCACTAGTGGCCTGAGTTGCTCTGCGTACCTTGCGTACGCGTCCGCGGCCGCGCTTGCCGGCAGGGCCGGCTGCAACGGCACGAAGCTTCGCTTCGCGAAACCCCGCCTTCGCCCTCGGCGCCAATCCGGCCCGTTCGCTACCTTTGTCAAACAGAGCCCAGCGGGCCGTTTGCGTGGCATTTACTGGACCAGGGTACCGGCGCCGCCGGACAGGGTGCGCGCGAGCGCGCCAAAGTCCGCCGCCGGCACGGGCCGGCCAAAAAGATAGCCCTGGCCTTCGTCGCAATGGTGCGCATGAAGGAAGCGCAGCTGCTCCTGCGTTTCCACCCCTTCGGCGATCACCCGTTGCCCGAGGTTCGCGCCCATGCCGATCACCGCGCCGACGATGATGCTGTTGCCGCTGCCGGCGGATATCATCTGCACAAAGGACTGGTCGATTTTCAGGACATCGATCGGAAACCGGGTCAGGTAACTCAGGCTGGAATAGTCGGTGCCGAAATCATCGACCGCAAGCTGCACCCCCATTTCCTTCAGCCGGTACAGGAGCGCGCTGCTGGATTCGATGTTGCGCATCAGGACGGTCTCGGTCAGTTCCAGCTGCAAGAAGCGCGCCTCCAGACCTGTTTCCTGCAGCACCTCGTGTACATTCTCGAAGAAGCGCTTGCTGCGGAATTCGATGCCCGACACGTTGACCGCCACCGCCATCGGCGGCATGCCCTGATCCAGCCACGCCTTGGCCTGCGCGCAGGCTTGGCGCAGGACCATGCGGCCGATCGGCACGATCAGTCCGGAATCCTCGGCTACAGGAATGAACGAATCCGGGAAAACGATCCCGCGCCGTGGGTGCACCCACCGCACCAGCGCCTCCGCACCGGTGAAGTTTCCCGTCAGGAGGTCGACCTTCGGCTGGTAATGCACGACAAACTCGCCGCGATCGATCGCCCGCCGCAACTCCGCTTCCGTGGACTGCCGCTCGACCGCGCGCGCATTCATTTCGCCATCGAAGAACTGGTAGTTGTTCCTGCCCTTTTTCTTTGCGTGATACATCGCCGTATCCGCATTCTTGAGCAGCGTTTCGACATTCGCTCCATCCGACGGAAACAAACTGATTCCGATGCTGGTCGTGACATGCAGCTCATTGCCGCCGGCATGATGCGGCTCGGCGAGCGAGCGCAGTATTTTTTCCGCGAGGACGGCGGCGCGCTCATCATGCGCGTCTTCCATCACAAGGACCACGAATTCATCGCCGCCCTGCCGGCTGACCGTGTCCGAATGACGGACCTGTGCAGTCAGGCGCGAAGCGACCGACTGCAAGAGCTTGTCCCCCACCGTGTGGCCGAGCGAGTCGTTGATATGCTTGAAGTTGTCGAGATCGAGGAACAGCATGGCGACGCGGGCGCCGTTCCGCTTCGCGTAAGCCATCGCCTGTTCCAGCCTGTCATGCAGCAGTATGCGGTTTGGCAATCCGGTCAGGCAATCATGCTGGGCGAGGTGCTCCATTTTCTGCGCCATCGCGCGTGCTTCGGAAACATCGCGAAACGTCACCACCGCCCCGGTCACCACCCCGTTTCTGTCGAAGATCGGCGCCGCCGAATCTTCGATCGGAGCCTCGGAGCCATCGCGCCGCCGCAGGACTGACATCGCGTGAAGCGCGAGGCTTTTTTCATGCTTGATCACCAACTGGAGTGGATCTCGCGCCGGCTGGCGTGTTGCGCCGTCGATCAGCTGCAAGACTTCCGCAACTGGCCGTCCACTCGCTTCCTCGCGCCGCCAGCCGGTCATCCGTTCTGCCTCGCGATTCAAATAGGTAATGTTGCATGCCACATCGGTGCTTAGAACCGCATCCCCGATCGACTCAAGCGTAACCCGCGCCCGTTCCCGTTCCACGAACAAGGCTTCCTCGACCCTTTTTCGCTGAATCACGTTGCGCAGCGCCTGCGGTACCAGGGCATTCTGGAAGTAGCCCTTGGACAGGAATCCTTGCGCGCCGCGCTGCACCGCCTCGACCGCAAAGTCTTCGCCATCTTCATCGCAAAGCGTCATGATCGGCATCGACGGCATGAGCTTGAACAGTGTATCGAAGGCGCCGAGGCCCTGGCTGTCCGGCAGACAGGGATCGAGCAACACGATATCGATGCCGCCGCACTGCAGGCGCGACAGCGCGTGCGCCAGCGTGCGGCTCCACTCAATGGCAAACGGTCCGTCGCGCGCAGTCGCAAGCGTCTCCCTCAGCAGCTTCGCGTCGGCGGTGTCATCGGTAACGATGAGAACAGTGTTGGCAGTCATGTCGGCGCCCTCCTTTCGGAGTCGCCGGTTTCGATCGCGGCCGCGACGGGAGGTGCGTGATGACGACATCCGACAAGTTAGGACAGCGTTGCAGCATGCCGGTTCGCCCTGGGACGGAGAAGCGCCATCCGGTTGGCACCGCTTCGTCCGTTCCAAATCTACAGGAAGTCACAATGCCCAATACAAAGAAGGTAGAATGGATCTCTAATCAAAGGACACAATGATTCCAGATCCGGAAACGCAGATCCTCGACGACATACGCGAACTGGCCGACTATATGCAAGCGAAACGCTTGTTTGTCGAAAAAATGGAACTGCAGGCGGCGCTCCGGGAGATCAATCGCACGCTGAGACAATTGCAGCTAAGCGCGGGCACGGCGGTGCATCTTGCCAGGGCCGACCTTGAAAGGGAAACCAGGCGGCCGGGCCCGGCACGGGACTAAAAGGATCAGCCCAGCCCGCGGCACTCGGCCGATTTCTTCATGATTTCCGCGACGTCGGAACGGGCATCGAACTGGCTGCGCCCTTCCTTGTAGAGCACCCCGCCGATCCGCACCAGTGTCTCGAAGTTTTCCTTTGACAGCCGGCCGCGCGAGTCCGCCAGCATCTGTGCAAGTTCCAGAATGATGGAAGTCGCAATGGGTGACTCGGGCGGCATGCTTTCCGACTGCTGCCTGAACATTTCCAGAATTTCGTCCTGCGTCATGGTCTTGATTTCTCCGGTTCGGTTGCCGCGATGATGTGCAATACGCCGGCATGCACCAGCGGCCTTTGTGCGCCCGCTGTTGCGGGGTTATCCGATGCAGCAGCCTCCGGCACCCACTACCTGCCTGACGGGCAGCGTGCAGGGCATTGCAGGGCCCGGAGAGCGCAGACCGTATCGGCCATGTTGGCTCAAGATGGCAGCCATACGGAATCAAAGAGCCGGTTCCATTGAGCCACATCAACAGATGCCACCGTTGCTGCGCAGTGCGTCGACAACCGATACGTGCAACCTTCAAAACGCCTGGTGGTCAATAAATGGCGTGCGTCAATCAATTATCTGATGCATGGGACCAGAACGGGCTTGCCATGGACCAAGCACACGACGATAAGACGGCATCAGAACAAGACAAAGCCGAGTTCCTGACCTGCATGGTCGAGAACGTGCGCGACTACGCGATCTTCCTGCTGGACGCCGGCGGAACGATCCGTTCATGGAACAAGGCAGCCGAGGTGATGAAGGGATTCACGGCGATGGACGCCATCGGCAGCCACCTCGGACTTCTGTACACCGATGAAGACCGCGAGGCGGGACGGCCGCAACACAACCTTGCCTTGGCGGCGGAAAACGGTACCTACCAGGAAGAAACCTGGCGCCGCAAAAAGGATGGCGGGCGCTTCTGGGCGATGATCGAGCTCATTGCCATCAAGAATCCCGATGGCGAGCTGAAAGGCTTCTGCAAGATCACGCGTGACATCGGCGTCCGCAAGTCGCTCATGGAGCAGCTTGCCGCCGAAAAGGAACGCGCACAGGTGACGCTGGGAGCGATCGGGGAAGCGGTGATTTCGGTCGACACGAACGGCAAGGTCGACTACCTGAATGCGACCGCCGAGCGGCTGACCGGCTGGCGCAGCGCGGATGCACTCGGCCGCCCGTTCTCGGAGGTATTTCACGCGGTGGACGAAGTGTCCGGCGAGTCGCAGGAACACCAGTTGATCACATGGCTGCAACACGGGCGGCTTACCCCGCAGAATTCTCCCGCCGTACTGCTTGGCAGGGACGGCACGCAATATGCGATCGAAGATACCGCCACCGCGATTTGCCTGCCCGACGGGCAGACCGCCGGCGGCGTGATCGTGTTCCGGGACGTCACGGCGTCGCGGCAGCAGCAGAGGGCAACCGCCTACCGGGCGGCGCACGACGCGCTCACCGGGCTGGTGAACCGCAGCGAGTTCGAAAACCGGCTGCAGCGTTCGCTGGAGCACGCCTCGCATGGGCATTTCGCCGGCGCCTTGCTCTTCATGGACCTCGACCAGTTCAAGATCGTCAACGACGCCTGCGGCCACCAGGCCGGCGACCGGCTGCTGAACCAGCTCGCCGCGGTCTACCTCGGCAAGATACGCGATCGCGACACCCTGGCCCGGCTCGGCGGCGATGAATTCGCGCTCATCGCCGACCATTGTTCGCTTGAGGAGGCGTACGCGATCGCGAACAAGATCCTGCAGGCGACCCGCGACTTCCAGTTCGTGTGCAAGGATCGGATTTTCAAGGTCGGCGTCAGCATCGGCCTGGTGAGCTTCGACGAGACCGTCCGCAACATCCAGGAACTGCTGCAGCTGGCCGATCATGCGTGTTATGCGGCGAAGGCGAAAGGCCGCGGCCAGATCGTATGCCAGCGGCCGGGCGAAACGGCCGCGGCACAACGCAAGGACGACATCGACTGGCCTTCGCGCCTGGGCGACGCGATGCGCCAGGGCCGGCTGCAGCTGCATTACCAGCCGATTGTCGATGCGAGCGGCGCCAGCGGCCTGCGCTACGAGGTGCTGGTGCGCCTGGCCGACCCGCACGAGGGAGTGATATTGCCGGAGCGGTTCCTGCCTGCCGCCGAGCGGCATGCCCTGATGCCCACGATCGATCGCTGGGTGATAGAGCAGGTCCTGCACTGGCTGGAAGCGAATCCGGCGCATGCCGAGAAGCTCGAACTGTGCGTGATCAACCTCTCGCCCACGACCCTGATGGATGAATCGTTTCTCGCCCATGTCGCCGGCCTGCTGCCGCAATTCCGAATCGGCGCGGAAAAGCTTTGTTTCGAAGTCACCGAATCCGCGGTCGTGGCCGACATGCGGAAAAGCCTGGCGATGGTCGACGGGCTGCACGCGATCGGATGCAAGGTATCGCTCGACCATTTTGGAAAGGGCATGGCGTCGTTCCAGCATCTGAAGCGCTTGCCCGCCGATTTCGTCAAGATCGATACCGAACTGGTGTCAGCCGTGACCCATAGTGCAGTCGACGAGGAAATGGTGAAGTCGGTCAACGATATCGCGCACCTGATGGGAAAAAAAACCATCGCCCTGTGCGTCGAGGACCAGGCTACCGCGGACGTGCTGTCCCGCATCGGGATCGATTATGTGCAGGGACACTGGATCGCGCCGCCGGCGGCACTCGCCGGCAGTGTTCACTGAGGGGCGCCGCGGGCGGACGCAGCGACAATCGTTGCGGCGGAGACGGCTCCCTAACCGCCGGTCCCTGTCGCCTGTGCCAGCTTGATGTTGAGCACAAAGTTTTCGAGTGTCAGCTTGGCGATCGAGGATACATAGATATACTCGCGATCGCTCTCGGACATCGGCCTGATGTACTGTTCATAGTGGTCAACCACGGACAAGGCAATCAGGCGCGTTGCATCCTCCTCGCTGATATTCAGCATGCCCCAATCGATCGGATCGGCCAGCTCGATTTCCTTGATCAACTCCTCGACTGCCTGCGGATTGATTGCCATATCGGTCGCGACTCGCTTGTGTGTGGTGGCTGAATGCCCGCCGGCCGGAGCACGAGGATGGCTTCACATGCGGCAGGGCTGCATGGAATTTTAGCCGCTTTCGGCGGCGGGGAGCGCCGCGAGCGCTCCGCGCCGCCCCATGGCCTAGATTTCCATCACAATCCGTCCTTCGACCTGGCCGCCTTTCAGCTTGCCGAGGATGGCGTTGACGTTATCGAGGCGGTCGGTCGAGATATGGGACTTGACCTTGCCTTCGCCGGCGAACATCAATGCTTCCTCCAGGTCCTTGCGGGTACCCACGATCGATCCCCTGATCGTCTTCGCATTGAGCACGACATCGAAGATCGGCAGTTCGAAGCTCCCGGGCGGCAGTCCGACCAGCGACATCGTTCCCCGCTTGTGCAGCATGCCTACCGCCTGCGCGAAGGCCGGGCGCGACACGGCGGTGACCAGCACGCCGTGGGCGCCGGCAATGGCGGACTGCACCACCGCGGGCGCGTCCTGCTGCGAGCAGTTGATCGTCATGTCCGCACCGAGGCTCTGTGCGAGGCTCAGCTTGGCGTCGTCGATATCCACAGCGATCACATGAAAACCCATCGCCTTCGCGTACTGCACCGCCATGTGGCCCAGTCCGCCGATACCTGACACCGCGATCCATTCACCCGGCTTGCAATCGAGCACCTTGATTCCCTTGTAGACGGTCACGCCGGCGCACAGGATCGGCGCCGCCGGCGCGAATTCAAGATTGTCCGGCAGCCGGCCGACGTAAAAAGGATCGGCAAGCACATATTCCGCATAACCGCCGTTGACGGAGTAGCCCGTCATCTGCTGCCCGCCGCACAGCGTCTCCCATCCCGTCATGCAATGCTCGCAGTGCCCGCATGCAGTATGCAGCCATGGCACCCCGACGCGGTCGCCTTCTTTCAGGATCTTCACGCCGGCGCCTGCCTTGGCGACATAGCCCACCCCTTCGTGCCCCGGAATGAAGGGCAAGGCCGGCTTGACCGGCCAGTCGCCCTCCGCGGCATGCAAATCGGTGTGGCAAACGCCCGAGGCCACCACCTTGATCAGGACTTGACCAGGACCAACCTCAGGCACGTCGACGTCCTCGACCACAAGGGGTTTGCCGAATTCATGCACCACCGCGGCCTTCATTTTCGCTGCCATCGCAATTTCCCTCCATTCAGGTGTCGGAGCCCGGCATATCCAGGCTTCAAGAGAGGAGTTCTGACCGCCGCCACAGGGCAAAGGTTCGGCTGCTTGCAAGTTGCGCGGGGTGCCATTGCCTTGCAATCGTGAAGGTATATAAGGAGACGTGCTGCAAGTGCGATGCCATTGTGAGCAAGCAGTTCAATCAGTTGCTCTAGCCCGGATCGCCACCAGCCCCGCTCCGTAAAGGCCATTTCTTACGTCTCGTATAGAAATTCCCTGCATCAGCGCGCAATTTTTCTGATATTTCCGTGCCCTTCTGTTAGCTACCGGACAGAAGGGCCGCTGATACACGCCAATACTGTGTTCATTGCCTGATCTTTTCAGGCCTGCCACTTACTGCTGGTGGCGAACAGCGCTTTAGTTGGTGCGAAAAATCCGGGCTGTCGCTTGCGCAGCGGGTTCATGCACTTTTCCCATCCGAAGGCGCTGGCATTGGCATTGAGGCGCTGGATACTGGTGAGGAGATCGACCGGGTCGATACGACCGGCGGTCCCACACACCGCAACCAGTTCCGATAACTGCAATTGCTTTCCCTTCCGATCCTGTCACGGCCTGGCAGGAGTCAAAAGAGGTACGTGAGATGAACGAGCTGGATCACCACTTAATCGATGCCGTGACGCGCGCCGACGTCCTTGCAACAAACAAGTGCCTGAACGGAGGCGCCCTGGTCAATGGCATGGACCTGAACGGTTGGTCGGCACTGCACTTCGCTTGCAGTTCCGACGATCCCGGCATCCTGCGCGTGCTTCTGGAAAGAGGCAGTGACGTGAATGCGAAAGATCACGGTGGAATGACTGCCCTGCATATCGCTGCCATTGGCGGCCAGACCGACGCCGTGATTTCGCTTCTCGACGCGGGCGCCATACAAGACGAGCCGGATGATTACGGTGTGACGCCGTTGTTTCTGGCCGCGGGAAGCGGGCACTATGATGTCGTCCGCCTTCTTCTGCAGGCAGGAAGCCGGCTCGATCATGCCGATGACCTTGGCTACAACGCATTGCATTGGGCCGCCGCCAATAAGACGCCAAGTATCGCGCACCTCCTGTTGGCTCATGGCGTTCCTTTGGATGCGGAAGAGAGTGAAGGGATGACCGCATTACATTTGGCTGTACTTTCCGGCAGTACCGGCGTCATCCGTGTTCTGTCAGGCGCCGGCGCCAGGGTTGACCAGCCGGACAGCGCAGGGCAAACCGCCCTGCATCTTGCAGTGCGCTCCGGCGACCTCCGCACGGTGCAGCTCCTTCTTGCCGCCGATGCCGGCATGCACGTCATGGATATGGCCGGCGATACGCCGCTGGATCTTGCTCATGCCCTTCCTGACGCGGAGATTCTGCGCGTCTTGTCGCGAACCCGGCCTGCACAGCGGTATGCGAGCGACGGTAAAGGCGCGGAACGCCATATCGACTGGCATCCTGCCGGCATAGCCGGATATGCGGGACTCGGGGGACCGCTCTGGAGAGGGCACCGGTTGAGGGAATTCCTGCAATGGACGGGCCTTGCGTCCCGGCCTTGAACCGTCCGGGAGGCGGCGGCCCGGTCGCCGCGGCCGCACTCCCCGTATTGCCCGTTACGCTTATCCCTTGGCCGGTTTCTTGTGCGCTTCGGTAATCGTCCAGTAGTAAATCGGCGACCCGTCGACAGTTTCGGTGCGTTCGGGCGGCCACTCTTCCCCCATGTCAAAGCCGTGCGAGACGACCCTGGTCCCTACCGCGAGCTGCTGCCACAGCTGAGGGCGCAACTGGCGGTTGATCCTGGGGAGCAGGTAGAGCGTGACCACGGTCGCCCTGGCCAGGTCGGCCTGAAACAGGTCGCCAAGGATAAATTCCACGCGATTCTCGACCCGCGCGGCCTTCGCCCTGGCCTGCGCCTGCCGGATGCGCGCCGGATCGATGTCGATGCCGACCCCGCGCGCGCCGTGCTTTTTCGCGGCCGTGATCACCAGGCGCCCGTCGCCGCAACCCAGGTCATACACGACGTCGCTCCTGCCGACCCTGGCCATCTTCAGCATGCGCTCTGCCACCAGCTGCGGCGTGGGCACGTACGGCACATCCAGCGGGACTGCCGACTCGGCATGCACGGGCATCCCGGTCAGCGACAGCACGACAGCTAGGCCGCAGAAATTCAGCGATCGGCGACGTGCATGACAAATGGAATCGGTGCGGGCATTGGCAATCATGGGCGGCACTCCTTATCGGTTGATGGCGGCAATCGGATTGATCCTGGCACAGCCGGCACAAGCACAACAACGGATAGCGCATAACTTCGTCGGAAATAAGCGGGCAGGAGCCGGGCTTTCACCGTCGTTTTCGAAAGTGCAGCCGGGATATGGTGCGGCATCGCATTTCCGAATGCAGCGTCCTCGCGTTGCCTGCATATTCTTGCGCATCAGCCGCCGGCCAACGGAACGCTGCCAAAACCATTGACCTTTTTCATGCCGGCGCTGTCAGGATCAGAACACCCCCTGATCTCGCCTTTTACCACTTCGCACACGACGCCATGGATGCCTCCCCCGATCTTTCCCTGTTTCCGCCGATTGAAGCGCGGCGCACCGGCATGCTCCCGGTGGATAGCCTGCACACCATTTACTGGGAAGAAAGCGGAAACCCGGACGGGATCCCCGTGGTGTACGTGCATGGCGGCCCGGGCGGCGGTTCGTCCCCGGAAAAGCGCCAGTGGTTCGACCCGGATGCCTATCGCATCATCCTGTTCGACCAGCGCGGCGCCTATCGCTCCACGCCCCTGGCCGAGGTAGAAGGCAATACGACCCGGCTCCTGGTGGACGACATGGAAAAGCTGCGCAAGATGCTTGGCATCGAACAATGGCTGGTCGCCGGCGGCTCGTGGGGAACCACGCTGTCCCTCGCGTATGGACAGACTTATCCGGATTCCTGCCTCGGCTTCACACTGCGCGGCATCTTTCTCGGCACGCCCTCGGAGATCGACTGGTTCCTGCACGGGATGCGCCTGTTTTTCCCGAAGGCGCATGACGACTTTGTGCAGTGGCTGCCGGCAGAGGAGCGATCCGACATCTTGACCGCCTTCGAGAAGCGGCTCTTCGGCACGGATGCGGAGCGCCGCATGGAAGCCGCGCGGATGTGGTTCAAGTACACGGAAGCCTGTTCGCTGCTGCGCCATGATCCGCAGCTGGTCGAGGAAGCGGCGAAGAACGACACGGTGGTCTATGGCGTGGGCCGGCTCGATGCGTTCTACTTCAGGAACAACATGTTCCTGGAACAGGATCAGCTGATCGCCCGCATCGACCGCATCGCCCATCTGCCGCTGATGATCGTGCAAGGGGGACATGACGTCATCGCGCCGCCCGCGGCCGCCTATCAAGTCCACCGTGCCTGGCCGGGATCGGTGCTGCATATCGCCGCGGACGCCGGTCACTCGCCATCCGAGCCCGGTATCCGGAAGAAAGTGATCCAGGCACTCGAGCAGTTCAAACGCGAGCGCCGCTTCGATGCCGGCGCGTTACAGGCATCCGGGCCGGTCTGACGGCTCTCGCCGGCCATAACCAAAGTCTCCCGCTTCGAGGCGATGCAAAGCCATGCGCGGTGGCGGAACGCCGGCAGCCCGAAATAAAAGGGCTGGCCGTCGCTTGACTGCCAGCCCTCATGCGGCTGGTCCCGATGTGCCTGATTCCGTCACAGCGGGACCAGCGGTCGTAGCGAGCGAGAAAAAAGCGCTTTACTGACGCGGTATCGTGCCGCGCCACGCACCTGTTTCGGTACCGCGGCTTTCCACCAGTTGCTTGTAGCGCTGGAGGTTGGATTTTGTCTGCATCTTCACGAAACCGAGAGCGTCACCGATCTTTTCATCGATCGATTGCGGATCGTAATCCATCTGCAGCATCACGCGGGTCTTGTTGTCAGAGATCTTGTGGAAGGTCACCACGCCGGCATTGCGCACGCCGCCGAGACTGCGCCATGCGATGCGCTCTTCCGGAAGCTGTTCCGTTATCTCGGCATCCCACTCCTTTTCCTTGCCGGCAACACTAGCTTTCCAGTGCAGGTGCTTGTCATCAAGCTGGCGCACTTCATGAACGCTGTCCATGAACTTGGGCAAGTCCTCGAACTGCGTCCACTGGTTGTAAGCCGTGCTGATGGGCACATCCACTTCAATTGATTCTTCCACCGTCGATTCCATATCGGAACCGCGAGACCGTTTCAATTGTTTCGACAACAGATATCCGCCAGCGGCAAGTGCAACGGCGGTAGCAATGCGACGACCAAGCATAGAATGTCCTTTCTTATCACTGAGTCCGGGTAATGGCCGGACGAATTAATCATTCCGCTAACCGTTGTCCGATCATCATTTCTGGTCAAAGTTCTAAAAGTACCGCCGAAGACCGCATGCCTGGCGGGCGGCGGCAGACGGCATCGGTCGCGCGCCTAGGAATCCGCGCGCCGCCGTTCCTGCCGGGACTGCCGTGCGGCAGCATCAAGGTCATCTTCGTCCGCCAGGTAGCCTTCATCGGCGGCGAGTTGCACATCGGGCGCAAGTTCTTCGTGCTTGATCGCGCGCTCGAGCAGAACGGCGGCCGTATTCAACTTGCGCATCACCGTTTCCCTCAGGGAGCCGGCGGTCAGGATCGAAGGCAGCATCAGTTCGCAATCCGATGCATCCCTCACCAGCGGATCGTCCTGCGGCAGTGCGCGGTTGGCCGGCACCTCGCGCAGCGCGTCTCTCAGGTGCTCGAGACGGCCGATCAGTTGACGCAGGTCGCTTGCCCGCATGATGCCTCCCTGTTCAGTGCGTTGCCCGCGCCGAAAGCCGGCGCGTGTCGAAGAATCCCTGGAAACGGGTGATTTTCCCGGCGTCGTCGAAAACGAGAAGGCTCACGCCGTCGTACTCCATCGGGTCGCCCGCGGGACCGGTGCCGCTGGAACGCCAGAACAGGCCGGCGGAGTGGTCGCTGGTAGTGACGTCGAAGAATTCGGAATGGATCGCGCCGAAGGTATCGGCATACTGCCGCCAGAAGGCGGCGATCTGGTCGCGGCCGCGCCGGCTTCCGCCATTGTGTTCGATCACCGGATTGGTCAGTTCGGCGCCGTCGGCAAACATGTCGGCAAGCCGGTCCGCGACTGCCTTGTCGCCGTCTTCGAGCTGATGCAGCTGGTCAATGAAGCGGCCGGCGATATCCCTTGCTTGCTGTTCATTCATGGCGATTCCTTGCGGTCGGCGACAAACGGCCGCCGGTCTCTCTGCGACGCGCGGGAAGCGTCAAAAGTTCTTCGCCCGGACGCCGGTCATGAGCCGCGTCACCGCGTGCCGGCAGCAAGGGGTTGTGTAAGGAACTGCAATGAACCACCAGCGCCGCGATCCGGTCATATTGTTCGGACTGCAATCCAGAGTCTTCCGGCGGAAAGGCGCCCTGCCGCTTTCCACGGATGTGTTTGAACCGTCGTGAAAAACGAAGAGGCTCTCCGTGGATGCATTGTTGCTCTCGAGGATACAGTTCGCCTGGGTTGTCGCATTTCATATCCTGCTGCCGGCATTTACCGTCGGGCTGGCCTGCTATATCGCGACCCTGGAAGTGCGATGGTGGATCACGAAGGACGATACGATCAGGCGGCTCTCCGCCTACTGGATCAAGATCTTCGCGATTTCCTTCGGCATGGGTGTGGTGTCCGGCATCGTCATGCCTTTCCAGTTCGGCACCAACTGGAGCCGCTTCTCGGACCAGGCATCGAATGTCACCGGATCCCTGCTCGCATACGAGGTCGTGACCGCATTCTTCCTCGAAGCGGCATTCCTCGGCGTACTGCTGTTCGGGCGCAACCTGGTGCCGCAATGGGCGCACGCACTGTCTGCGGTAATGGTCGCGCTCGGCACCTTGATGTCCTCGTTCTGGATCCTGGCGGTCAACAGCTGGATGCAGACGCCGCGGGGATTCGAGGTGGTGGACGGACGGTATATGCCGACCAGCATGTTCGAGATCATCTTCACGCCATCCTTTCCCTACCGGCTCACGCATACCGTCACCGCTTTCCTGGTGACCACCGCCTTTGTGATCCTCGGCGTCGGTGCGTATTACCTGCGGCAAAACCGGTTCCCGGCGGAGAGCAAGATCATGATGCGCATGTCGCTGGCCTTTCTTGGCATCATGGTTCCGCTGCAGATCCTGCTCGGCGACCTGCACGGCCTGAATACGCTGGAGCACCAGCCGGCCAAGGTGGCGGCGATGGAAGGATTGTGGGAAACCGGGCGCGGCGTGCCGGCCTCGATCTTCGCCATTCCCGACGAAGAGGCCGAAATGAATCATTACGAGATCGCGATACCGAAGTTCGCGAGCCTGTACCTCACGCATGACTGGGACGGCGAGGTGAAGGGCCTGAAGGAGTGGCCGAAGGAAGACCGTCCGCCGGTCGCCATTGTCTACTTCGCCTTCCGCACGATGGTCGGCATCGCGCTGGTGATGCTGGCGACCGTGGTCATCGGCCTCGTGCTGTGGAAAAGAAAGCGGCTGTTCGACAGGCCCTGGTACCTGCGCTTGTGCATGCTGGTTTCGCCGCTCGGCTTCATCGCGGTGCTCGCCGGCTGGACCACGACCGAGGTCGGGCGCCAGCCCTGGGTCATCTACGGGCTGATGCGCACCAGCGAGGGCGTCACGCCTTCCCTGACCACAAGCGATGTCGCGATATCGCTTGCGACCTACGTCATCAGCTACCTGATCATCTTCGGCGCCGGCTTCATCCTGCTGCGCCGCCTGGTGCGCATCGGACCGCCGGAAAAGGAGGAGCATGAGGCCCAGGCGCATCCGAAGCGGCCGCTGTCGGCGGTCGCCGCGCATGACGATACGGTAAACGTGCCCGTGGTCCGCGGGCTGGGAGGACGCCATGACGCTTGACCTGGTGCCGCTGTGGGCCTTCATCCTGTCGCTCGCGGTGCTGATGTACGTGCTGCTCGACGGCTTCGATCTCGGCGTGGGCATCCTGTTCTTCTTCCGCCGGCAGGATGAAGACCGCGATGTGATGGTGGCCTCGGTGGCGCCGATCTGGGACTTTAACGAAACCTGGCTGATCCTCGGCGGCGGCGGCCTGCTGGCGGTATTCCCGCTGGCGTTCGCGGTCATCATCCCCGCCGTGTATTTCCCCATCCTGCTGATGCTGCTCGGCCTGCTGTTTCGCGGCGTGGCCTTTGAATTCCGCGACGCGCCGGATGCGCGCAAGCACTTGTGGAACGCGGCTTTTGCCTACGGCTCGCTGATCGCCACCTTTGCGCAGGGCGTGGTCCTGGGGAATTTCATCCGCGGCTTTCCGGTCGAGGGACGGGTGTTCGCGGGCACCAGCTGGGACTGGATCGCGCCGTTTCCGCTGCTGACCGGGCTGGGCCTGATCGTCGGATACAGCCTGCTCGGCGCAACCTGGCTGTACATGAAAACCGAAGGCGAGCTGCAGGAGTGGGCGCGGCGGATGTCGCGCTGGTTCCTGCTCGGCCTGCTCGCCTTCATCCTGATGGTGAGCGTGTGGACGCCGCTGGAAGAGCCGCGCATTGCGCAGCGCTGGTTCAGCCTGCCGAACCTGATCTACTTCTCCCCGGTGCCGATCCTGACCGTCGTGCTGGCCGGGCTCCTCTGGTACGCGCTGGACCGGCGGCGCGACGTGCTGCCCTTCCTGTGCACGATGGGCCTGTTCTTCCTGTCCTACACCGGGCTCATCATTTCCCTGTGGCCGTACGTCGCGCCGCCGTCGATTACGCTGTGGGACGCCGCGGCCCCGCCGATGTCGCAGCAATTCCTGATGGTGGGCACGATGTTCCTGCTTCCGGTCATCCTGCTCTATGTATTCTGGTCGTACTGGGTGTTCCGCGGCAAGGTGCGCGCGGGGATGAGTTATCACTAGAGGGGCGCCGCCCTGCGGTCTTTTTGCCGCCGGCCACTGGCGCCGCTCCCGGCGTCAAGGGGTCACGGGGTCACCGCCCGCTTTCACGATATCGCAGCCTTGCATAGTTCGCCGCGTCGGCGCAGTTTTCGTAGCGATAACTTTCATAGCGATAGTATCTTCCGTCGAACGTAATCTTCAGCTCCTGCATCAGGCGCTGTTCCTCGTCGGTCGGTTCGATCGGCTTTTCCCAGGGAACGGCGCGAATCACCTTTCCCCGATATTGCGGCTTGTCTCGATCCAGCTTTGCGTAACGGACCGCATCCGAGCATAGGTCGTAGCGAAACGCCCTGTACCGATAAAAACGGCCGTCAAAGCCGACACCCAGCGATGCCGCGGCATCTCTTTCATCGGCAGGCAACGCGCGGCGTTCTTTTTCCATTTGCCAGTCCTGGCTCGCGTTGCTGTTTGTGGATCCGGTGGTAGCCATGGTGTGCTCCTGTTGTGACGAACATTTGGGCCGGCGTTGCGCGGGGGCGCAGCCCCCGGCACGCTCAGAGCATTTGCGGCTGCACCTTGCCGTCGACGATGTCCCTTGCGTACTGCATCGCCCGTTCAGGCGCGTCGACGTCCGTAGTCGGGTCGGTGCCTTTGAACTCTGCCTGGTAACGCCGGGGTATGCCTTCACCTGGCGGAATGGCATCGATGCGGACGACGGACGCATATCGATGCGGCCCGGCCGCATAGGGATCGCGATAAAGCGGAAGCGTGCGCTGGGCATAAGCGCGCAGCGCGTATCCTTTGTACTGGAGTGTAGGAATGGACATGATGAGTCCTTTGCTTTGGGAGGTCGGATGACTGACTCATTACGACGGAAGCCGAGCCCCAGGGACCGGTCATGTCACGACAGGGGGGAGTTCTTGGTGATGATCGGTGATGGACGCAACGCCGTCGGTGCGGGAGCGAACATAGCTGAAAAATGAAAACGGCGGGAAAACCCGCCGTTCTCTGCAAAACATGCCTCGACCCGGTTTCTCACCTCTTAAGGGTGTCTTTCAGGTTTTCCTTCGCCTTTCCAAGCGTGTCGCTCACGTCGCCAACCGTTTTCTGCGTTTTGCCTTCCGCCTGAGTCGTCGCGCCGCTCGCTTCCTGTCGATTATTGCCAAACAGCTGGCCAAATTTTCTTTGAATCCTGCCGGCTGTATCCTTAAAGCCGCCCTTGATTTGATCGCGATTCATGTCGTCTCCTTTCATGCAGAAAGAACTGGTCGCACAGGTTTTGATTGCGAATAAGGCTGGAGGTTCTCGCGTGCGCACATGAGAGAGCACGCGCGGCGCGGTCTATGTTCGGCGCCGCACAGACGCCGCCCCGTTGCCGGCCCACCCTGCTTCAAAAGCTCCGGATTTTCGGCCTGGCGCATACCGCTTCGCGCTCCACTTCTTGCGCCACCAGCCTCACATGAACCACGAACGGGAATATGTATGCACCACTACCAAACCGCCTATTGGCCCCAAAGCAACCCCTATTTCGCAGCCTTTAGACAGCCCGGCCGGCATTCGGAAAATTCACCTGCGTCGGCAGATCAGGGTGCACAGCCTGGTTTCGGCGCGAGAACGGATCTGCAGATCGAGCAGGACGTGAGGGATGAACTGGAAATGGAACCCTCCGTGCGCGCGGCGGCGATAGGCATTCAGGTCAGGGACGGTGTGGTCGCATTGACCGGCGTGGTAGACGGCGACGGCGAACGCTGGCTGATCGAATCGGCGGCAAGACGCATCGTCGGCGTAAAAGGAATATCGGCACAGCTGAAGGTATTCGCTCCCGATATCACTCCTGCGGACGACGACATCGCCCACGACTGCGAACGCGTGCTGCGCCGCCTGAAGCCGGAGCAGGATTACGCGATCGGTGTCATGGTGTCAAACGGCTGGGTGACCTTGTCGGGGAACGTTGCCGCGGGCTATGAACGCCGCATTGCGGAAACGGAGGTCAGCAGCCTGCTCAGTGTCCACGGCGTCAATAGCCAGGTCAAAGTCCGGCCGCCCCTGGCCGGCAGCGACGCGGCCTCCGCGCCGGCGCAGCGCATGAAGAGCGGCAGCTATGAGTTTGCGGTCGACAACGATCGCATCACCTGGGCAGGCACCATGCGTTCCTGGACGCAACATCGCGCAATGCTGTATGCAGCCTGGTCATCTTTACGAGCGAAGCGGGTGGTTGACGACGTCGCGCCGTCCTGAATACCGGAAATACCGCCGGGTCGCCCTAGCTTGACGATGAAGGCGCTCAGGCCGCGGTGAGGTCCGGTAACAGCCGTTCAAACTCTTTTTTCACGACTTGATAGCATTCGCAGGCGCGTGATTCGAGTCCGGCCCGGTCGACGACCGTGATATGGCCGCGGCGATAGTGGATCAGGCCGGCGCTCTGTAGTTTTCCCGCCGCCTCGGTCACGCCCTCGCGGCGGACGCCTAGCAGGTTGGCGATCAGTTCCTGCGTCATGAACAGCTCGCTTGAAGAAAGACGGTCAAGGCTCATCAGCAGCCAGCGGCAGAGCTGCTGATCGACGCTATGGTGCCGGTTGCAGACGGCGGTCTGCGCCATCTGCGTAATCAGCGCCTGCGTATAGCGAAGCAGCAAGTGCAGCATCGGACCGGCGCGGTTGAATTCATCCCTGAGCAGTGCCGCTCGCAGCCGGTAACCGTGCCCGGCGCTCTGCACCACCGCCCGGCTCGGCGTGGTACCGCCCCCCATGAACAGCGCAATGCCGAGTATCCCTTCGTTGCCGACCATGGCGATCTCGCCGGACGCGCCATCCTCCATCACATAGAGTAGGGACACGATGCTGGTCGTGGGAAAGTAGACATGCTGCATCTGGCTGCCCGATTCGTAAAGCACTTTTCCAAGCGGCATCGAAACCAGTTCAAGGTGCGGCTGCAGGCGTCCGAATTCCTCGGGAGGCAATACCGCCAGAAGATGGTTCTGCTGTGGAGTATGCAAGACAGCCACCGTGCCTCCCGGGGCTCCAAAAGCCGTTGCAGACAAGGAGCCTTATGTGCGGCTGCCCACCGACGCGGCCGCTGTTTTGGTCAATGATAGATTTGCAGGTCTCCACTGTTGCATTCCCTTTTTACCTGCCGGATATGCGGAGCGCCTCAACAATTTTAGGAAGGAACTGCATCATGGACAAATATTTTTCAGCCACCTCCGGCGAGGATGCAAGCTTGCAGCAACGCCAGGAAAACAGGCGCGAACAGGAACGGCGTGATGCATCCCTGGACGAAGCATTGGGCTTCACTTTTCCCGCCAGCGATCCCGTCGCGCTCAACTGTTCGGTGACCGCGCTCCTGGCGCCGAAGCGGCGGCAACTTCGACTCACGATCGAATTCTTCAAGCGCGCCTTTCCGCACAGCCGGTCGTAAGCGAACCGGGAATGTGCCAAACGCACCGTGCGCTACGGCCGCCGCAGGCGCCGCGGCTGCATCGCGGCATTTCCGGTTTGACTCACGGCAACCAACGTCTGTCCAGGGCGCGCTTGCCTGACCTCCGCCGAGGTCCCGCCCTTCCTCTGTTTTGTCCCGCCTTTCTTTTGGCGATCATCCAGCAAAAGTTTTTGCGCGCCGGGATGACTGCTCGCAATCCGGAGCGGGCGCATTTCGTGCAAGGTTCTTCCCAAAGGAGGAATCGATGGATCACCCTGAGCTTCACCGGACAGCGTTTCTGAGCCTGTTGCTGGCGGTCTCCCTCGCATTCGGATGGATACTTTGGCCTTTCTATGGTGCCCTGTTCTGGGGAACCGTGCTCGCCATTCTGTTCGAACCGTTCCACCGCCAGTTTCTGCGCGCGATGCCTGGCAGACAAAACCTGGCTGCGCTCGTGACCTTGCTGCTGTCGCTGATTATCGTGATTTTCCCGCTCGCATTGATTGCCGCCGCACTGGTGCAGGAAGGAACGGCGGTGTATCAGGAGATCCGGTCGGGGACGCTGGATTTCGGTGGATATTTTCAGCAGATCATCAACGCGCTGCCATCCTGGATCGTCAGGCTGCTGAACCGCTTCGAGCTGGGCAACCTGCTGGCGCTGCAAGAAAAGATGTCGGCCGCGGCGGTCCAGGGCAGCCAGCTCATCGCGACGCAGGCCTTCACCATTGGCCAGAACACGTTCGAGTTCATCATCAGCTTCGGCATCATGCTGTACCTGCTGTTCTTCCTGTTGCGCGACGGGCGGAGTTTGTCGCGCACGATCAAGCAGGCGATCCCCCTCAGCGCCGAACACAAGCGCAACCTGTTCGGCAAGTTCACGACCGTGATCCGGGCGACGGTCAAGGGCAACATCGTCGTCGCAGCAACGCAAGGCGCCCTGGGCGGCCTGATGTTCTGGATTCTTGGCATCCAGAGCCCGCTGGTATGGGGCGTCGTCATGGCGTTTCTGTCCTTGCTGCCCGCGATCGGCGCCGGTTTGATCTGGGGTCCGGTCGCGATCTATTTTCTTCTCACCGGCGCGATCTGGCAGGGCGCGACCTTGATCGTGTTCGGCATCGTCGTGATCGGGCTGGTCGACAACGTGTTGCGTCCTATCCTGGTCGGCAAAGACACCCAGATGCCCGACTACGTCGTGCTCATCTCGACGCTGGGCGGGATGGGGCTTTTCGGCCTCAACGGTTTTGTCATCGGCCCGGTGATCGCCGCCCTGTTCATTGCCGCATGGGACCTGTTCTCGACTACCGCCGATACGGAAAGGAGCGTTCCGGATGACCATACTAGTATCCGTAAAGATCAATGACGGCATCGTGATGGCGGCCGACAGCGCAAGTTCGTTTGCCAGCGGCATGGTTTATCACCACTCGCACAAAATCAGGAATATCGTCGACGGCATACCGGTAGGCGTGATGGTTGCCGGATCGGGCGGGATCGGCAACGAGTCGCTTGACACCCTGCTCAAGGACCTGGGCGTGCGCCTGAGTGGCGGCGACATCCGCTATCAGGATTGGAAACTGCAGCCGGAAAGCTATACGGTGGAGCAGCTCGCGTGGCGCGTGCGGCAATTCCTGTTCGAGGAAAAGGTACAAGCCTTCGCGGGCACGGTCCGCTCGCAGGTACGTCTGTGCGGATACTCCGCCGGCCGGCCGCTTGCCGAAGCCTGGGATATCCTGCTGGACGATACCGGCTGCCCGCCGCCGGTCTGTGTGCAGCATGAGGCCGATTTCGGGCCGCGCTGGGCCGGCGACGGAGAGGCGCTGGACCGGCTGGTGCTGGGCCTGAGCGGCCGCTTCAATGACCTGGTCCAGGAACTTTACCCGACGGCGCCTGACGGCCAGGATCTTCGCAGCCGGCTTGCGCCCGCCTTGTACGAACTGCTGTTCCTGGAAGCCATGCCGATCCGGGACGCCGCCGAACTTGCGCGATTTCTGGTCGAAACCACGATTGGCTTCGTCCGGTTTTCCGTATCAAGGCCGAAGACCGTCGGTGGCGCGATCGAAATCGCCGCCATCACCAAGCACGAAGGATTTCAATGGCTCAAGGGCGGGCCGCAGTCGGCACGCGCAGGAAAGCTTTAGCCGGACCACGATCATCGCGCACTTGCCCCTGTCACCGGGGCGGATGGGCCGCAATGAAGCGTGAACCGAGACGGCGCAATGTTTCCAGCGGAGAGTGCTTCCGTGAAACCTTGCTCTCGGACTTTTCCACGATCAGCATGAAAGACGTGCAGACATGCCCGCCGAGTTCCAGTTTGATGTGCGGCTTTCCGGAGGAAAAATAAGGCGGCCGGTCGAAGTCGATGTCGAACTGGTGGTCGCCGCAGTCGAAGTTCGGCGTTGCCAGGGTCATTCCCTGTTTCTTCAGGGATTCCGAGAGGGCCAGGATATCCCGCTGCCGGTAAATCACGTTGTCGCCCGTCTCAAGCGTATCGACATTGGAGCGCACGTTGAACTCGGTCGTGTGCACGGCGACGCCACCCGGCCTGAGCAGGCTTGCGGACGCAAGGACGAAATCCAGCCCGGCCTGCAGGCTGCCGAGATGTTCAAGCGCGCAGGAGCTCCAGACGAAATCGTAAGTCCCGGACAGTCCCTGCAGGGTACGCATATCCGCGTACTGGAAGTCGACCAGCCTGTCGAACTCGCGGCGGTCGAGCAATTGATGATGGTAGACCGCGTCCAGGCAGGCCGCGTGCTCATTGCGCTCGATCCAACCCGTATTCGATTCCTTCGGATTGAGATCGCTCGCCAGTATCCGGCATCCTCGCGACGCGAAAAAGGAAGCCAGCGGCTCGGTGCCGACCGCAAAGCCCAAACCGGATCTCCCCGGCCGCAGCATCGCACGTTCGTCCAGCGCCTGCGCGATCGCGCACCACTCCCAGAATTTTCGTCCGACGAAATCCACTTCTGTCGCCGAGTGGCCCCGGTAGATCTCGCGAATTCTCAGCTCGCATTCCTTTGCCTTGTACCAGGCCTGGGAGAAATCCGCGTAGCGGCAAACCATTGAACTCAACATACCCTGCGCTCCGATACCGAAGATAGTTAGCGACGCACTTCCGGGTCAGGCATGGCGACGGCGGAGGTGCGGCGTGATCGCCTCCAATTTCGCCGAACCAAAGGTGTCGGTATTAAACCTGATCAAAAGTTACTTGTTCAATCCCATGAATATGGCGGAAGCGTGGCGGGACGATGCCAGTTGACGCAGTACAAGTTCAACCGGGCGCTGGCATCCACGATGCAGCCAGCCACTTACAGTTAGAAAAACAGGAACGCATCCCTGCGTCCGTAGCGATACGGCGATCCGTACTGAGGGAGCGTGCGCTGCAAGTAACGGAGACAGCAGGCCGGTCCTTCACCAGCAAGCAACTATCTTCCTGCAGGCATGCTGCGTATTTGCGTCACAAGCTCGATCCATGGGGAATTCTTTTTGCGCCAGATCATAGACCGTGCCAGCTTGCACATGCCGCTGTCCGGTTCGTCTTGCAAAGGCGATGGGCCGTAATAGACTGCCAAAACGACTCTGTCCATAACCGCGTGTCAGGTGGGCGGGTCGACTTTTTGTCACCCGTCCCAGCTTACCCTGGCGGACCTTCCGTCCTACGCGCATCCCCGGCACCTGCTAACGGGGACTTTCGGCAGCCCGACAATCCCCTTGGAGAAAATGATGAAACGAATTTCTGTACTGGCTTTGGCTATGTCACTAGCCGCATGCGGCGGCAGTGATGGCGACGGCGGCATCATCGCCGGTGGCACCGGAAGCGGTTCCACCCTCTTGCAAACAACCGATACCGGTGCAGGCGGTGCAGGCACAACAGGAGCGACCCCGGCAACGCCCGCAACCCCGGCAACGCCTGCCACTCCGGGAGCCGGTGCGCAAGGGGCAACTCCGGCAACGCCTGCAACCCCGGCGACGCCGGCAACGCCCGCCACCCCGGGAGCCGGTGCGCCGGGAGCGACGCCGCCCGTAGCCACAATACCGAATCCAATACCAATCACCCCGGCCACTGCGGCGTCGACCGCATTCCTGACTACCGCCTACCAGACTGGCCTTGCAGAGATCCGTTTGGCGCAACTCGCACCGACGCGTGCGGAAAGCACTGGCGTCCAGGAATATGCCCGCGCAATGATTGAACACCATTCGATCGTCAATACCCAGATCCAGCAGCTGGCGCAACAGAAGGGCGTGACATTGCCGACCGATATCACGGCCGACCAGGCGGCCGCGGTGACAAGGCTGTCCGCACTGACCGGCTTGCCGTTCGATCGCGATTTCATGTGGCAAACCGTTACCGCACACCGGACCGCCGTGGCGGACGCGATGCGGCGGGCACGCGCCGGCGACGATCAGAATGCGCGCTATCTCGCCGCGATCGCCCTGCCGCTCCTGAAGACCCACCTCGCAGTCGGGGAAGACATCCTGCAACGCCTCGACCCGGCGGCATTCATCGCCTTCACCTACCAGAGCAGCCTTGCCGAAATCGAATGGGCGGAACTGGCGGTGGAGCGCGCCACCGACGAGGACGTGCGGCGTTTCGCGCAAAACATGATCGACGAGCATACCGAGGCCAACAGCCGCATCACCGCGTTCGCCGAGACCAAGGAACTGCCGTTGCCCGACGAAATCGCGCCCGAGCAGCAAGCCATCGCGGAGGATCTTGCCCGCTTCTCCGGCGCTGATTTCGACCGCGCGTACATGGAGGTCAATGTCGTCGCGCATGCGAAAGCGGTACGGTACGCGCGCACGCAGATGACCAACGAAGGCCGTGACGTCGATGTCCGCGCAGTGGCGCGCTCGCTGGAACCCGACCTCGCCGGGCATCTGGCGCACGCATCGGAACTGGCAAGGAACATCACGCCGAGCTTCCTGTACAGCGCAGCGCAGTCCAACCTGGCCGAGATCCGGTTTGGCTACCTTGGCGCTCTCAGGTCCACCAATGCCAGCGTGATGGGCTATGGCCAGCGCATGGCAACCGAGCACACGCCGGTGCAGTTGCAGCTCGAGCAGCTGGCGCAGACCCAGGGCGTCGTTCTGCCAATCGAACTATCGCCGGAGCAGCAACTGGTGTACGGAACATTGGTGGTAGCGCAGGGCCAGCAATTCAACGCCGGCTTCGCCCTTTACAACGAGCGGCTGCATGACAGGGCGATCGAGCGGTTTACAGAGGAAACACAACGGCCGACCGGCACGCAGACGCAGGCATTCGCGCAATCGCTGCTTCCCACCCTGACCGCTCACCGCGATGAGGCCCGCACGCTGTTAAGCGGCCTCGGAGGAGAGGTGACGACGATAATGCAGCAGATACAAGCGCTGCGCGACGCGCTATAGCAAGGCGACGCCGCCCCTGCTTCACGGGGGCGGCACTTGCAACGCCACTGGCCACTGTCGTTGCCTTCAACGCCGAAAGTTGAAAGGCGCAGGCGATGACGATTTCCAGATGAACCAGAGGAGTGAGGCAGGCTGGGTCGGGCAAAGCGCAACCAGCCTGCCCGCATCCGGAGCGCCCGGCGGGTTTCGCTTCGCCCCCCTACGGACTCTCTACCGTTGAATCCATGCGGATGAGCTAACAGCTCCCGGGCTGCGCTCTGGACGCACCGTGCCGGCTGGGTGTCAACCGTAGGACAGGCCGAGGACGCGTTTGAACTGGGCGCGCACCGCGGCGTAACATTCGCACGAGGTCGCTTCCAGCCGCTCCCGGTCCAATATTTTTATATGACCTCGCGCATACTGGATCAAGCCTTCTTTCTGGAATTCCGCTGCGACCAGGCTGACACTGGGCCGCTGTACGCCAAGCATGTCACCCAGGAATTCCTGGGTCAGGCAAAACTCGTTTCCCAGCACCCGGTCGTGCGTCACCAGCAGCCAGCGCGCAAACCGCGCCTCCAGCGAATGCTTGCGATTGCATGCCACTGACTGGGACACCTGGGACAGATACCCCTGCAGATAGCACTCGCTGACGCGGCGCAGCGGCGTCCGTCCATCAATCGCTTTAGCAAATTCGCCGGCTTCCATGCGCAGGCTCTTGCCTTCAACCTGGCAGATGGACGTTTCCGTTGCCACGGAAGCCCGGGCCAGCAGCTCAATTCCACTGACCCCTTCATTGCCCACCGTACCTACCTCGACTGCAGTGCCATCTTCGAAAAAGATCATGTTGGACATGGCGCAGGAGCACGGGAAATACACAAATCGGATCGGACCATTGCGTTCATGCAGAACTTGTTTTTGTGCCGTATGCACGAGCACGAGTTGCGAACACAAAGGCTCGAAGTCTTTATCGGAGAGTCTGGCGAGCAGGTGATTTGCGCACCCGCGCGCCTCGATCAGAGTCACGGACATAGCGCTTCCTTCAACAACAGGTGTGATGACAACCGAAGAAGCCGTGCCCGATGAGGCGAGGCCTGGCATGAATATCGACCTGGTAGCGGGTCTTAGCGGTGAGTACGCAGAGGGGAATGTCTGCCGGGGCCGGAAAGAGTGTGGCAAGTCCTGGAGCATGACCTGCAACGCTGCAACGTCATGGTATGACGGCAAATCCAGCGCAACGTTCAAAAACGACAAATTCCTTGAAGAAAAGTCGTCACGACCGGAGCGGCGAACGGCGGCGGCGCCAGGGCGAACCGCCCGGCTTTCTTCAGATTCCTGCGATCTCATCAACAGAACTTTCCACGTATTAATGCGACTAACTATTTCGAAAGCTTTCGCCGCTTTATGTCAGCTATCGAACGGAAATGCCATTCACGCATCGCGATAATCGGTTCATTGCTTGTTTTGATCTGCGAGCCGCCATGTTTATAGCAAACCCTGCACGCCCCTGGCTCCTTGGTTCCCTGGCCGTGTACGCGCCGAATCTGCACGCAGCACGACAAGCGTACGACCTTCTCTCCGCCGGCAAGCGTACCCAAGCGTTTGGGACGGTAACACTTGAAAGCGGCGAGGACGTGGACTGGATTGACATGACGTTCGAGCCGCGGCAGCTGAGTTGTTTGAAGTGACCGGTTCCAGGCGCTGGTCCGGTCTGCGGCGCGGCCGTACGCCATTCATGCGTTCACGCCTGATCATGCCGACCGCCGTCTTAACGTCTTCGTAGGAAGAGTCATGTCCGATTCCAGCGTTTTCCTTACCTACGATCCTGACCGTTTGCTCGACGCGCTTTCGACATGGCTCGGCGCGCACAGCGACAGAATGTTGTCCCGCATGCTCAGGCTGTCTCCGCAAATCCTGCGCGGCATCCGGACAGGCAGCCTCCCTCTCAGGGCTTCCATCCTCATTACGATGGCCGAAGGTGCTGGCAAGGGCGTCGACGAATTACGGCGCGTTCTCGGAGATCGACGGTGCAAGGCGCGTATGTCCCGGCGCGCGTGGCAGGCAAACATTTGAAGGGCATTCGCAGCGCGATCCGACGCGTAGAGCCTGGCGACACACGGCTCATACCGAAGGCTTAAGGAGGCAGGACAGGAAGGAACGAGGCATCGCTTCCTCGAAGCCGTATTGCACCTGAATGGGATGCCGGCAGGCGCGCGCCGGAATCAAAGCGACTGGATGAACGAGGCAGAGCTGAACGATTGAACGGCGCGCCGTCAGGACAACGGGACGTACTGTCCCGCGCTTCGCCCTGCCGCTGCAGGTGGCGCCCGCGCTGTCGAAGCGCTTCTTGCGGCCGGGGCCATTGCACATGAGCCGACCCTGTCGAGGTTCCTGGCCTGAAGGGTTTCGCGCAACGATGCATGCGCTGCACGGCGTTGGTTCGACCCGGGCGCGATAGCTGGCCTTGGCCGCGCTTGATGACGCCTGTAGATCGCGTCGTTTCTCTTCCCATTTGAATCGTCGTTGCTTCTTCCATGCAGACATTGGCACGACGATTGCAGCAGCGTCTGCATTGCGCGAAAACCTGACGCGCCAACTTGCGCTGACATGACTGCCATCGCCGAAAGTCCCCGCTTCCTACTGGACCAATATGAACAAAGAACAAACAAATCATTCCGCCGTCGAACTATGGGGCGGCCTTGAATGCACCGTCAATCGCGTGCTGGACGAATATTTCAGCCAGATGGAAAGAAACGGCCATGCCGCGCGCAGGGACGACCTCGAACGGTTTGCGTCACTGGGCATCCGCGCCATCCGCTATCCCGTGCTCTGGGAGCGGACAGCGCCGGACGGCCTGGCCGACGCCGACTGGTCGTGGCCGGATGAACGGCTGCCCGGACTGCAAAGCCTCGGCGTGACGCCGATCGTGGGCCTGGTCCATCACGGCAGCGGGCCGCGCCACACCAGCCTTGTCGATCCCGGTTTTGCCGGGCAACTGGCTGAGTTCGCCGGCGCTGTCGCCCGGCGCTATCCCTGGATCGACTACTATACGCCGGTCAATGAACCGTTGACCACCGCTCGCTTCAGCGGGCTGTACGGGGTGTGGTATCCGCACGGCCGGGACGAGCGCAGCTTCATCCAGGCCTTGTTGAACCAGTGCCGGGCGGTCGTCCTGTCGATGCGCGCCATCCGTGAAGTCAATCCGGACGCCAAGCTGGTCCAGACCGACGACCTCGGTAAAACTTACAGCACATCGGAAATGTCGGAACTGGCGGAGTTCTACAACGAGCGGCGCTGGCTCTCATGGGACCTGTTGTGCGGCAAGGTGGATGAAGCGCATCCGCTCTGGACTTATCTCCTCGACACGGGCATCGATGCGGCCGAATTCCTTTGGTTCAGGGACAACCGCTGCCCGCCCGACATCATCGGGATCAACTACTACATCACCAGCGAGCGCTGGCTTGACCACCGTGTCGAGCGCTATCCGCGCGAGTATGTGGGCGGCTACCGCGGGAAACAGCATGCCGACATTCATGCTGCGAGCGCTGTTGCCACCCCGACGCCCGGCATCGGACCGCTTCTGCAGGAAGCCTGGGACCGCTACCGCCTGCCACTGGCCGTCACCGAGGCGCACATCGATGCCAACCGCGAAGACCAGTTGCGCTGGCTGCTCGAGATCTGGCAAGCCGCGCAGGAAGCACGGCGCGGCGGCGTGGATATCCGGGCGGTGACGGTCTGGGCGCTGCTGGGCTCGTATGACTGGAACTGCCTGGTCACGCAATGCAAAGGCTATTACGAGCCCGGCCCGTACGACGTGCGGGCGGCGAAGCCGCGGCCGACCGCGGTTGCCGACCTGATGCGGGAACTCTCTGCCGGCCGCCCCTTGTCCCATCCTGTGCTCCAGGGACAAGGCTGGTGGCGCCGCCCGGGCCGCTTCCTTTGCCCGCCTGTCGCAAACAATGCCGCCATTGCCACCCTCCATTCGGATACCCGCAACAAGACTCCCGGCTATGTGCAGCCCATCCTGATCACCGGCGCCACCGGCACCCTCGGGAGCGCATTTGCCCGCATCTGCCGCAGCCGCAATCTCGCTTTTCGGATGGTCAACCGGCAGGAGATGGACATCGCCGACCCTGCGTCCGTCGAACGCGCCATTGCGCAGTACAAGCCGTGGGCGGTCATCAATGCGGGCGGATATGTCCGCGTCGACGACGCAGAGCAGGATGTCGAGCGCTGCTTCCGCGAGAACGCCCTTGGGCCGTCACTGCTCGCCATTGCCTGCATCCGTCACAATCTGCAGTTGCTGACCTTTTCGAGCGACCTCGTGTTCGACGGGCAGCAGAACGCTCCCTACGTCGAAACCGACCCGGTTTCTCCGCTCAATGTCTATGGCAGAAGCAAGGCCGAAGCGGAGCGCAGGGTGCTGGATACGCATCCTGAAGCCCTTGTGGTGCGCACCAGCGCATTCTTCGGCCCCTGGGACAGTCACAACTTTCTCACGCAGGCGCTCAACACCTTAAGAACAGGCGCTTCCTTTGTCGCTGCCAACGACACCACCGTTTCGCCCACCTATGTGCCCGACCTGGTGCACGCCTGTCTCGACCTCCTGATTGACAAGGAAAAGGGCGTCTGGCACCTCAGCAACGGCGAACCGATCACATGGCTGGACTTCGCGTGCAAGGCGGCTTCCCTGGCAAACGTCGATACCAGCCGGCTCGAGGCATGGTCATGCTCGCAGTTCGGCCATGCTGCCGCGCGCCCGGTGTTCAGCGCACTGGGAACGGAAAAGGCGATTCTCCTGCCGCCGCTCGACGATGCGATCTCGCGCTATCTGGGCCTGCAGGCGCAGGCCGACGAAGAGGATTTTTCCGGACAGGCGGCCCTGGTCGGCCATGGATGAATCACTTCACTTACCGCAAACAGCCGTTCATTTCCTGCTCATCGTTATATTCAACATGCCTACCATCCGCAAATCGACAACCGAAGTCCAGGTGGACGACACGATCTACTTGTTTGAACGCGTACAGCTTGCCGACGCATTTGAAGCCTGCGTGGCGGTGGCCGACGCCGAACACTGCGAACTCGAACACCGCCCGGCCAGCAAAAGATCCGCTGTTCCGGATGCCACTTCGGCTCCTGCCGAAGGGCCGGCCTAGGCTTTGTTTGACAAGCGTAGCGAACGGGCCGGATCGGCGTCGAGCAGTGCACGCGTATGTGAGGTACGCAGAGCAACGCAGGCGTCAATCCGGGCCGCGCAGCAGCTTGTCAGACAGCGCCCCGGCGCGGGCGCGGAAGCACGGCGTGCATGCGTTCCCATGTCTCGTCGGCTTCGTCGGCACGGCGCTTGCATTGATGATCCGGGCGTAATGCCACATGTCTCCTTCGGTCGCTCCTGACCGTTTTATCCCGCCTCCCCGGCGGGATTTTTTTTCGTGGTCCGCGTCAAGCTTGCTCTCCAGCTGCTGGCGACGCCATGGGTGCGGCGTGCAAGATGATTGCAATGGACAAAAGGCTGGTGAGCGCTCATCGAATACCGGAGGATTGCAACGCCGCATGGAAGCAGCACGCGTGCTCTTCAAATACACAAAGACCTGCTCGCGGCGGCGCAATCATCCTCTTTCAGATTTTCTTTCCACCCTTTGTCAGGTAGCAAACAGAAAAGCGCCCTGCGCAGGCCCATACTTCGAGCATTGCCGCTTCCTTTACAAAGTGACGAACATGTCTTTAGTAAGGACATGACCTGCGCCATCCGCAGCGCTTCCGGCAAATGACAGCGATCCGCACCGACCGCCTGTTGCTGCGGAGCGCGTCGGGGCATACGAAGTTATGGCAAGGGGCATGAACGCCGCGTGCTCGTGAACCGCGCAGCAAGGTCCGCGGCATTTTGCCGTCGACCGGCGGGCTGCGAGCCCACAGAACTCATTGACGACGCATATGCAAACCCTCAAATACCAAACCGGAATATGGACCGTGGAAGCGGTCTTTCATGAATTAAGCGAGAGATCGCGGATGGCGATCATCACGGCGGTGGCAGGCCGCGGCGAAGGGGCGATCCGGTCGAAACACACGGTCGTGTTCGATCACGCCTTCGGGCGTGACGAGGTGGAAGAAGCGAAAGAATTGGCGCAACGCGTGCTGAAACATAGTCATTGACCCGTGCCCGCCCTCCTGTTCCCAATCCTTCAGGAGAGCACGGAAAAAGGCGGAAGGCCGACGGACGTCACCCGGACAAGGTTCATGCATTCCCGTCGGCGTTGCATATGGCGTGGAGCCGATGGCTGCAAAGTCACCTGGCGCGCCGCGGCACACTCTTTTGCGGGCACTGCAGCCAGGAATTGCTCGTTGTTTCGGCCTCGATTGCGGCATCATCCTGCTGCCTGAGGAGTTCAAGCAAGACATCATGCATGCCCGCAGTCAGTTCACGCAGCCGCGCATCGGTCGTGGTTGTTTCGCCCATCCCCCAATACGAGGCGAGCTCGTAATCCGTAAAGTAGATACGGAGGGCGCTTCCGCAAAAATGGATATCTAGGCGGTGCGGACCGCCATTATTCATCCCCTGATCAAGGTTCCACACGCAATGATCGAAGGTAATACCATACTCTTCCGCAAGTTTCACTAGCCTTGCCTCAACAACTGCCGCCGCAGCCAGACGCTCTGGTTCATTGAAACAAGCCATTCCTAGCACTTCCATCGTCCTTCAATCATTCCGTTTCCAACTGCCGGTCCCTGTATCGGGCGAGGAGGGTTTGACTCCCGGCCGGGCAGAAGTTTCAATTTTGTTCATGTTTTTATTCAATCGGCGCCTGAAAGCGAAGGGCCGGACGGTGTACCGGGATGGTTTGTTGCGTGTCCGCAGCGAGATATCCTTCCGGTAACCACAACTCACAACTCGCAGATCAGGCGACTGAGCCGCTCAAGATCCACCGGCTTGGTGAGGTGATAGTCAAATCCCGCCGCCAGCGCATTTTTTTTATCCTGTTCCTGGCCATAGCCGGTTACGGCAATGAGAACCGACTTGTCCAGCCTGGGATTGCTCTTCAAGCGGCGTGCGAGTTCGTTTCCATCTATTCCGGGCAAGCCGATATCCAGCAGGCAGATGTCCGGCGCTTCAATTGCGCTGCGCTCGAGCGCTCTGGCGGCGTCATGCGCCACGGTAACGGAATGGCCGATCGATTCCATGTAAAGGGCCAGCATTTCTGCTGCATCGACATTGTCGTCGACGATCATCACATGGAGCTTCCTGTGGCTGTTTGGGGAAGGAAAATTGCAATTCGTACCGGCCGCAGCGTTCCCGGTTGCCAACAACGTCGGCAATGTGATCGTGAACCGGCTGCCCTTGCCGATGCCATCGCTCGTGCATTCGATTGTGCCGTCGTGCAACTGAAGCAGGCTTTTTACCAGTGCCAGGCCGACTCCCAGGCCGCCCTGCGACCGGTCCGCGGTTCGCTCCGCCTGCGCGAACAATTCAAACACGCGCGCCTGCAGTTCCGGCGCAATGCCGATCCCGTTATCCTGGATGGTCAATCTCAATTGCCCATCCTCCACGTTCATCTTCACGCAAATCCTGCCGCCCTCCGGCGTGTATTTGGCCGCATTGTTGAGGACATTGGCGACGATCTGCACCATCCGCTTCTGGTCTCCGAGGACATGCGCGGGTTCGGCCGCGAGTTCAATCATCAGCTGGTGGCGCTTGGATTCAACCAAAGGGCGCACCTGTTCGACAGCAGTGGAAACGATGCTCTTGAAGTCTTGCGGCATTTTCTTCATGGTCACCAGGCCGCGCGTCACCCGCGACACATCCAGCAGATCGTCCACCAGGCCGGTCAGGTGCCGGACCTGCCTGCTGATCACCTGGCTCGTCTGCCGCAGCCGTTCCCCGTCGGGCGCCATGCCGAGGAGTTCGGCGGCGGCGGCGATCGGCGCCAGCGGATTGCGCAACTCGTGCGCCAGCATCGCCAGGAACTCGTCCTTGCGTACATTGGCGTCCCTGAGCGCGTCTTCGATCCGCTTGCGGTCGGTGACGTCTCGCGTTGTGCCCGCGATCGCCTCTACTTCACCATCCGGTCCGAGCACCGGCGCAAAAATGTATTCATAAATTCTGCGGCCGAACGTGCCGGAAAATGGAACCTCGCCGCGGATCGGCTGCTTCGTTGCCTTGACTTGTTCGATCTCCAGGTCATGCATCGCGGCGTGCCATGGCTCATAGCCGAGTTCCAGGCAATTCCTGCCGATGGCCTCGTCCCATGTTTTTCCCCACATCTTCAGCAGCACATCGTTGGCGTAGGCAAACCGGTGGTCGAGCCCGAACACATAGACGAGGTCTGGCGTATTCGACAGCACGGTTTCGTAGAGGCGACGGCGCCGCTCGGACTCCCTTGTCAGCTCGACGAGCGCCCGTTCCGCCTGCTTCTGCTCCGTGATGTCACGGTAGAGGAGCACGATGCCGTCCTCATGCGGACAGGCACGGATATCGACCCAGATCTCGTTTCCGAAATGGGTATAGCACTGCACAAGCTTGGCGGGCGTGCGGTCCCGCATCACCTTCTTGTAGGCGTGCCCGACGGGCAGCTCTTCGCTGCCGGGCCAAAGCTCCCAATGGGTGCGCCCGAGTATCTCCGAGGCGGGCCTGCCATCCATCCTCAGCCCTTCCGCATTGATCTGCAGAACCCGGAAATCCCGGTCCATCAGCACGAATCCGTCCGTCATCGTTTCGAGGATCTGGTGGCTGCGCTCCTGCACCTGGCGCAGCGCCTTCTCCGCCAGCGCACGTTCGACGAACGATGCAATCTGCGCGACGCAGATGTCGGTCAGCCGCAGTTCCCGCTCATTCGGCTTCCCCGGCGCCGGAAAGTAGATGCTCAGTACGCCGAGAGGCTCGCCCGCCAGGTTGAAGAACGGCGTGCTGTACAGCCCGCGTATCCCTTCCCCCCGCGCGAAGCCCCGATAGCCTGCATACAGCGGGTCGGTCTCGGTGTCTTCCACGATGACGCGGCGCTTGTCCCGGAAGGCGGTCCCGCACGCGCCCGCGCCGCGCGGCACGCAAGCCAGTTGCACCAGGCCTTCTTCGGTAAGTCCCAGGCTGGCCTGCGCAACCAGGCCGCCCTTGCCGGCGTCATACAGCGACACCACGCCCTGCTGGCACCGGTGGAAATCCGCGACTGTCCGGAGAACGATCTCGAACTGCTCGCGCAGGCTGCGTGCCTGCAACAGTTTGCTCACCATTGCGTGCAGTTGCTGCCAGTCACACACCTGTTGCGCCAGATCGCTTTGCGACTTCTCCAGCGCGGCATCGATACGGTCGCGCTCTTCAGACAGGTGCGCCTGTGCCCGCTTCCGTATATCGACTTCCACCGCCAGTGCCTGATTCAGCTGTTCGAGTCTTTGCCGACACTCATGCTGCGCGGTGACGTCTTTGCAAATCACCAGGACGCCTTGCACGCCGGATTCATCTTCTATCGGGCTATAACTGTAGGTCCACCAGCTGTCCTGGCGTGTCCCGTCCCGGGTGATCGGAATCAGATGGTCTTCGTTCCAGGTGGCTCCTTGCCCCGACATCACGAACTCGACCTGCGGCCCGACGATGTCCCACACTTCGCTCCAGCATTCCCGCCCTCCCTGGCCGAGCGCGCTCGGATGACGCTCCGGGCCCAGGGTCTGGCGATACGCGTCGTTATAGAACTGGATCAAGTCCGGGCCCCACCAGATGAACATCGGGTGATTGGTGTTAAGCAACAGACGGAGAGCGGTCCTGAGGGTCTGGGGCCAGGTTTCCGGCGGCCCGAGCGGGCTTGCCTCCCAATCGTACAGTCGCATAAGTGCGCCCATTTCTCCTCCGCCGGAAAGAAATCCGGCTGAAGGATGACGGGCAATGCATTGTGGGGCTGCATTCATGGGAAAAGCGTCCATCGAAAAAGTCTTCCCCATTTTACGTGCTTATCTCGTCGTACTGCGGAGGACGCTGTTGGCCGGCCGCAAGTGCCTTATGTCTAATGCACCAAAGGCATGCGCTTGCCGGCCTGCGTTTCTCCTTGGAATGTATCGGATCCGCTTGCTGCGTCTTCGCGGCCCTCGGAATCAAACCGCTTCAAGTCTTGCCCGTGGATCGGCGTGTGCAATACAAGATTAATCCTCCTGCTACTGTAGCGGCCGGCATGTCACGCCTCCACATGGCCGAGCCTACCGGCTCACTCTTGCAAGATCCGGACACGGGCTTCCCTCCAATCTGGTATCGCAGACCTGCACCGACTTCAGGTATTGAACCCACTTAGTTATCTGCTCCGCGGATGGATCGAATCGAAAAGCTTTTTGCACGATATAAAAGCTGTCTGTTCCCTTGATGGCCTTTAACCAGGTTTTCTCAGGCTTGCCGGTTTTCCGGTTCGCGGGGCAGGCTTGAATCCAAACAGCAAACGGGTAGCCGTTTTCATGACCTTCTGCAATGGATGCAGATTCCCCGCCTTTGCACGAGGCCAGCCATTGTTTTTGCATGAGGTCCCGAAACTGCTGCGGTGTAGCATTCTTCAAGCCGAGAAAGACCTGGGTCGTAAGCATTTCTGTCCAGGTATCCAGCGCTTCATTCTGAGGGATCATCTCGGTGATGATCATGTTGCCCTTCCTGTCCTGATATGCAATCCGATATCCGGAAGGCAGATTTTGCAGGAGGTTTTCATCCCTTAGTTGCGCCAGGGATGGCTGCGAAAAAAGGGTGACAACGAATGCGAGAAAAAAGAAGCGCACGTTTCCTCCAATGGAATTGCGGCCAGGTGAGAGCCGGCTCGCCGGAAATTCACTGTCTTCGGCGGACGGCCGCCATGGTTATACCGGCGGGATGCTGCCACGGGAGCGCCGCGCCCGGCAATACCGAATATATGGGAATGACGAATGCCGCCTCCCGGTCGAGGCGAAACAAGCGCCGTTCTGTAGCGTTGATTGATATCGGCCGTGATCGCGACAGTCCGCGCCGGGCCGCGAACCTGCGTTCGGGCGGCGCGTTGCGGAAAGCCGCACCGTTCCTGCAGGACGGCGCGGCCCTCAGCCACCTACAGGTACACAACGGATACGTTGCGGCCGACGGCGGCCCGCACCGTCTCTACCAGGTGGTCATGATGGGTCAGGTAGATCACCTGCGTTTTTTCAGACAATGCGGCCAGCGCTTCGAAGCCGGCCGTCGCGCGGCCGTCGTCGTAGTTGATGAACAGGTCGTCCGCAATGAACGGCAAGGGCGGCGCTTTTTCCAGGTGCATTTCCAGCGCTGACAGGCGCAGTGCGAGATACAGTTGATCCCTCGTTCCGTCGCTCATGCCGGCAATGCCGACCAGCTTGCCGTCCATGCGCTGGCCGTGCAGCGTCATCGGCTGCGCATCGAAATCCACGACCAGCCTCTGGAACGTCCCTTGCGTGAGCCGCGCAAAGATGGCGCTGGCACGTCCCAGCATCGGCCCCTGCTTCTCCTGCCGGTAACGGTCGATCGACCAGCGAAGAAGCTTTGCCGCGGTGAAGACCTTGATATAGCGTTCCGCCGCGTCCGCCATCTGCGCAATCGCTTCCTGACGCTGCGCTTCTGCCAGCGCGGCAGCGCCCGAGCCGCCGATCGCTTCGAGCACGCTGCCCGCCTTTTCCTTTTCGGCCGCCAGCATTGCCTGGCGCTGCACCGCTTCGCCGTGCCCGGCGGTGGTGTGCGCCAGCTCGCCCGCCACTTGCGACAAGTCGGCGCCGTCGATCTCTTGTTCAAGCTGTTCGCGGCTGAGCCCGTCGCCGCCGTCGACCAGCTGCGCCTTCGCCCTGGCCAGATCCAGCAGCAGCCGCCGCCGCGCGTCGGCGCGTGAAATCGCTTCGGACAGCAGCGCGCGCGAATTGACGCCGGCCCTTTCCATCAGCGGTTTCAGGATGGCGTTGGCGGTTTCTATCGACTCCTGTGCGTGTCTCGCTTGTTCCTTCGCCACCCGGATCGTCTCTTTCAACCGGTCTGCCTCGGCTCGCGCTTCCTTCGCGCGCGCCAGCCGCTTCCCCAATTCGCGCGCGATACGGTCCGGCGCTGCCCCGTCGAATTCAGTGCCGAAATGACTTGCCAGGCGCCGGGCTTCCTCGGCGAATTTTTCCAGATCGGCCCGCATCGCGTCGATGCGCTCCACCCGGATCTGCCGCACCTTGCCCAGCAATTCATCCAGCGATGCGAAAAGCTCCAGCGCGCCGCTGACCGTGCCCACCGCACTCTCCTGCGCCAGGCCTGCCTGCGCCAGCGCGCGCGACCATTCTTCCTTCCAGTTGTTCACCGCGGCCGCTGCGTCAATGGTCGCCTGCTCCAGCACATGCGCCTGCGCTTTAGCGGTCTTCAACTGCGCCTCCAGCGCTTCGCGGCGCACCCTGGTGCTGTCGGCCGTCTGGATATGGAATTCCGCCTGCGCGCACAGCGCAGCCAGCTTGTCCGTTTCCTCGACCTGCAGTCCGGCATCGCGCAACGCCGCGGTCAGGCGCAACCGGTGTTCCTCCACCTGGCGCGCCAGCGCATCGGCGCTGTCCTGCGCGTCCCGGCATTCCGCAGCCGCCGCCAGCGCTTTGTCGCGCCGGGCTATCCATTCACCGATATTGTCCAGCTTCATGCCGGGCAGGCCGAACGACATCGCCATCTCCGCCCAGAGTCTGTCGAATTGCGCCAGCTGTTCCGTGAGCTGGGATAACTCGCCGTCGAGTATCGATTGCTGGTGGATCGCCTGCTGCAGCTGATGCTGCTGGCTCTGCAGCTGCGCCGCCGCTTCGACGTTTTCAAACCGTCTGTCCGCCAGTTCGTCGGCGCGATGGAGATGTGATTCGAACTGTTGCGCGCCGTCCTCGACGCCGGCGGCCCCCGTCTTGATCGCGTCCCAGGACGCGTCGCGTTCCTGGCGCGCCTGCATCACCTCTTCCCGCGGCGTCGGCTGGTGCAGCTCGGTGAGCTGGGAGATCCTGAGTTTCAGGGTCGACACGGCCCCGGCCTGGTCCTGGATGCGTTTTTCCAGCGCCTTCTTGTCATTGACCAGCGTGAGCCGGTCCTGGGTCACATGCGCAAGCTCCTCCTGCCCCGGCAACTGCATCGCAGCCAGCTCCGCGGCCGGCTTGTTCCACCGCCCCAGCGCCGCCTCCGCATTGGCCAGCGCGCCTTTCGCCTTTGACAGCAGGCTTTGCTGCTTCTGCATCGCCGATTCCGTATCGCCGAGTGCGCGGCCGCTCGCGAGCGCCGCGCGCAGCGCAGGCGGGACCACGCCGGTTTGCATTCCTGCCAGTTCGTCGGAGAGCTGCCGGATTTCCGATGTTTTCGCCTGTCCGGCCTGTTCCGCCGCCCGCAATGCCTGCGCCAATCCGCTATATGCCTGGGACAGGCGGGAAAGTTCGCGCCGCACCAGGAGGGACGGCAGGCGCGCGCCGAGCGCCTGCTCCGAGCCGTGCTCCCAGCCCAGTTGCACGCAAGCCTTTTCAATGTCAAACAGCAGCGCGTCAATCTCTTCCTGCCGCTTGCCGATATCGCGCTCATGGGAGCCAAAGCGCATGCGGCATTCCTCGAGCGCCATGATGTCGGACGCGGCGTCCAGCACGGCGTCGTCGATCCGGATGCGCGCGAGCTCGTCCTGTGCCTTTTCGACGTCCGCGCTGCGCAGCGCCAGCAGCTGCCCCGCGGTCGACAGGTCACGTTCCGCCGTCGCCAGGATGCCCGCGGCGTCGGCCGGAAGATCGGCCGCCGGGCCGAGCTCGCCGAGCTGCCGTTCGATGTCGCGGACCGCCTGCAGGAACGGCGCGACGCGGCGGATGCGTTCCAGCCGGCTGCGCCTGATCTCCAGCTGCCGCAGCAGGTCGCCCACGCCGGCGAGCTCGTCGGTCACCGCCTGCAGGCGCGTATGGGCTTCCATCCATACCTTGGTGCGCACCGTCGCTTCCTTCAACGCGGCGTTGGCCTTGTCAAGCAGATCGGCGCCGCTGTAATACGCGCGGTCCGCGGCCTTCCTCGGCGCCCACAACTTGTCCGCTTCCGCCAGCAGCACATCCCGTATCCTGCCCAGGCCGGCAATGCCTGCCGCCGACTGGAACAGCACCTGGCCGACATCGTTTTCCGCGTTCAGGATGCTGTTGCCGCCCTCGACCAGGCGGGTATGGTCGAGACCGAACATCTGGTCGAAGAAATGGCGGTCGGCGGTGCCGAGGAAAGGCATCAGCGTGTTGTCCGCGAGTACCGCGTCCGTAGGCGTGCGCAGCGTCTGCTTTTGCGCTTTCGCCCGATGGAATTCCAGCGCCTGCGTCCGGGTGCCGATCGACGCGCCGAGGCGCAGCTCGTTCAATGGATGCAGGAAGGCGTGCGCGGAGCGTGTCGGTATCCCGAACAGCAGATCGAGGACAGCGGAACGCATTGTCGATTTGCCGGCCTCGTTGGGGCCGACAATCAGGTGGAAGTCGTGCGTCGAATGCGGGAATTCGATGCAGCGGCCGGTGAATTTGCCGTACTTGATCAGGTCGAGTCGGTGCAATCGCATTGCCGCTTACTCCATCGCCGCAAGTTGTGCCATCAGGCCGGGGCGCACTTCGCTCACCAGCGCGGCGAGGTCGCCGTTGCGGATATCCCTGAAGTAAGGGACGGCGTTCTGCAATTCCAGCGGCGCCTTGGATACCAGCGCCATCAGGTCGCCCTTCAGGCTGGCGAGGAATTCCGGATCGGTCTGCGCCTGTTCGAAAAACTCTTGCAGATCGGCCAGCGCGTCACCGCGCGCGCGGATCGCGTCCGGCCCGTCCACCGGCGCCGTGCTGGTCTTGACTTTTTCGATCCACAGCCGCTCGGCGCCGATCGCCGCGGCCAACGCCAGCACTTCCGCCCGCAACTGCGCTTCCATGCCGAACAGTTCGCCATGCACCGGTGTCTTGCCGGTGATCGTGATCCTGACCGCGGCGGGCATGTTGGGCGGGTTGCCTGCAACGACGGATTCCAGTTCCTTGTTGACCGCGTGCACCACGTCCGCCAGGCAGCCGCAGCCGGCCGCGTCGACATTCACGCTGTGCCAGCGCAGCACGTCGACAAACAGCCGTTCGACCTTCTGCACGCCGGTCTCGTCCGCGGTGACCAGCACCGCGCCGCGCGGGCCGGTTTCGCGGATGTGGCGCCCCTGCAGGTTGCCCGGGAAAACAATGGTCGAAGGGCCCTGCCAGATCTGGTATTCATGCACATGGCCCAATGCCCAGTACTGATACCCCTTCGCGTACAGTTCGTCGATCGTGCACGGGGCGTAATTGGCATGCGTGGCGTGGACGCCGAGCGCGGTGTGCAGCACGCCGATGTTGAACATGCCGGGCAAGGGGTCGGGATAGCCCTGCACCAGGTTTTCGGTGGTTGCCGCATCCTTGAAGCTGCGCCCGTGCAGCGCCACCTTCAGGCCGTCGATGACGAAGGTATGCGCCTTGCGCGATTCGAAGGTATGCACGTTGTCGGGCAGGATCAGCTTCCTGGTCATTTCGCTTTCGGCGTCGTGGTTGCCGAACTTGATATAGGCGTCGATGCCCGCCTTTTTCAGGCGCCCCATCTCGCGGCAAAAGAAGATGCCGGTGTTATGGTCTTTCCAGCCGCCGTCGTACAGGTCGCCCGCGATGACCACAAAATCGACCTGCAGGTCGATCGCTTCATTGATCAGGTTGGTAAACGCGTCGCGGGTGGAGCTGCGCAGCGCCTGCGCCGGCGCATCCGGATAGGCACTGAGGCCGGTCAGCGGACTGTCCAGATGGATATCCGCTGCGTGAATGAATCTCATCGATTTTCCCCGATTCGTAGTCGACGTTCACCGGGCGCGGCTGCAGGTGCGGTGAACCCCCTCGCGGCGCCGGCGCGCCGGGCTTTTCCTTGCCTGAAAAGATTTCTGCGGAGCACGTTCGACCGCCCCCACGGCTGGCGCCCCGGTAGCCGGGTATCTTCGCTCGTGTCCCCCAGGATCGTTCTCGGCGTTGCCTGGCACCGCCAATTCGGTGGCGATAATACACATGGTAACGCTTCTGTGCCAGCCTTCGGCAGCAGGGGGGAAGCGCGATGGAATGCCTGTGAAAATGTCCCGGGTGGCACGCCCGGGTTTCAGCCCCCGGCCTTCCGCATTCACGATCTTCGGCCGGCAAAGGGCCGCGCCGATGTTTATTCGGGAAGAAACGCAAATTCCGCGGCCGGCGCGGGTATGGGGAATATGGCTCATAAGCAAATGAGAAATGCTTCGTTCCTGATTGATACCCCTTTCGTTAATCTTCAGCCCTTTCGCGCGAGGCGGGCGCCGTGTCCGGTCCCGCCATCGTCGCTCCAGAATAACGACGCCGGCCGCAGCCGGCTGGAATCAGACAGTCCGCATACGTGATCCACATTGAACATCTGCACAAGAGCTACCGGGTAGGCAAGCGCGAGGTAAGCGCGCTTCACGACGTCAGCCTGCACATCCCCAAAGGGAAAATCTTCGGCATCATCGGGCGTTCCGGCGCCGGCAAGAGCACGCTGCTGCGCACCTTCAACCTCCTCGAGCGCCCCAGCCGCGGTGCCGTCCGCATCGACGGCGTGGACATCACGACGCTGGGCAAGGCGGAACTGGACCGCACGCGCCAGCACATCGGCATGGTGTTCCAGAACTTCAGCCTGCTGTCGGCGAAGACGGTCGGCGAAAACGTCGCGTTTCCGCTCAAGCTTGCCGGCGGCTTCACGCGGGAACAACGCCAGCGCCGGGTGGACGAGCTGCTGGACCTGGTCGGCCTCGGCGAACACAAGGACAAGTACCCGGCGCAGCTGTCGGGCGGCCAGAAGCAGCGCGTGGGCATCGCCCGGGCGATCGCGAACGCGCCGAAACTCCTGCTGTGCGACGAAGCGACCTCGGCGCTCGATCCCGAGACGACGCAGTCCATCCTCGCGCTGCTGGCCGAAATCAATGCGCGGCTCGGCCTCACCATCGTGCTGATCACCCACGAGATGCAGGTCATCCGCAGCATCTGCGACCAGGTCGCGGTCATCGAGGCGGGTGAAATCGTCGAGACGGGCGAGGTCAGCGATGTGTTCCTGCATCCGCGGCATCCGGTCACGCGCGCGCTCGTAGCGGAAAACACGCACGACGACGCCGGCCTCGCAGACCTGCGGGCCGGCGGCGGCCGCCGGGTGCGCCTGACCTACGTCGGCGACACCGCCTACCAGCCCATCCTGACCCATGTGGTCGAGCAGACGCGCGCGGCGATCACCATCCTGCAGGGCGCGGTGTCACGCATCAAGGACAAGCCCTACGGGCAGCTGCTGGTGGAAATCGGCGGCAAGGACGAGGACGCGGCGGCCGTGATCGGCCTGTTCCGCAGCCTGAACGTGCACTGCGAGGTACTGAACTGATGGAATTCTCGAACATCGACTGGGCCGACATCGGCCTGGCCACGATCGACACCCTGACCATGACGGGCGCCTCCCTGGTGTTTACCGTGCTTCTCGGCCTGCCGCTCGGCGTGCTGCTGTTCCTGACCGGGCGCGGCCAGCTGCTGGAGCAGCGCGGCGTGTATGCGGTGCTTTCGCTCGTCGTGAATGTGCTGCGCTCGCTGCCGTTCATCATCCTGCTGATCGTGATGATTCCGGTGACGCTTGCGCTGGTCGGCACCTCGCTCGGCGTCGAAGGAACGATCCCGCCGCTCGTGGTCGGCACCACACCCTTTTTCGCGCGCCTGGTGGAGAACGTGCTGCGCGAGGTCGACCGCGGGGTGATCGAGGCATGCCAGGCGATGGGCGCGAAGACGCACCAGATCGTGATCAGCGCGCTGCTGCCGGAAGCCCTGCCCGGCCTGCTTGCCGCCGCCACCGTCACCACCATCGCGCTGGTTTCCTATGCCGCCATGTCCGGCGTCGTCGGCGGCGGCGGATTGGGCGACCTGGCGCTGCGCTACGGCTACCAGCGCTTCCAGACGGACGTGATGATCGTGACCGTTTCCATTCTTGTCGTGCTGGTGCAGTTGCTGCAGTACTGCGGCGATCGCCTGGTGCGCCATTTCACCCGCCGGTAATTCCGCTTATTTTTTTCAGGAGTATTCATGCGCCTCAAACTTGCCCTTCTGCTCGCCTCGACCCTGGGCCTCGTCCAGCCGTCGGCCGCCCAGGCCGCCGACAAGCTCACCATTGCCGCCACGCCGGTGCCGCACGCGGAGATCCTGGAGTTCGTCAAGCCGCAACTCGCGCGCCAGGGGGTCGACCTTCAGGTCAAGGTGTTCACCGACTATGTGCAGCCGGCGGTGCAGGTGAATGAAAAGCGCCTGGACGGCAACTTCTTCCTGCACCAGCCCTATCTCGACGAATTCAAGAAGGGGCACAAGAACGACATCGAAGTGCCGGTGGCCAAGGTGCACGTGGAGCCGTTCGCCGGCTACTCGACGAAATACAAGAAGCTCGCCGACCTGCCGAACGGCGCGACCATCGCCATTCCGAACGACCCGTCCAATTCCGGCCGCGCGCTGCTGCTGCTCGAGCGCCAGGGGCTGCTCAAGCTGAAGGACTCGCGGAACATCTCGGCAACCAAGAAGGACATCGTATCCAATCCGAAGGACTTGAAGATCCGCGAACTGGAAGCCGCCACGCTGCCGCGCGTGCTGAACCAGGTCGACCTGGCGCTGATCAACACCAACTATGCGCTGGAGGCGAAGCTCAATCCGGTGAAGGATTCGCTCTTCATCGAAGACGGCAACTCCCCGTACGCAAACCTGCTTGTCGCGCGCGAGGACAACAAGGACAGCCCGGCGATCAAGAAGCTGTCGGCGGCGCTGACCTCGCCGGAGGTGAAGAAATTCATCGAGGAAAAGTACAAGGGCGCGGTCGTGCCGGCGTTCTGATCCCTGGCCGTGCGCGCCGCCCCTGCCCGGCGCACCGGTGCAGCACGGCCTTGTCATCCGGGTCGCCCGGGCTGCCAGGAATGACAACAAAGATATTGCGGCCGACCGGCCAACGGCGCGGCCGCAGACTACTGCGTCCGATCCATGAATGACGGTCAACCGACGGCAACCCGATGCCGGTGGTAGTAGGTTTGTTGCTTCGTCCGGCGGTGCCGGACGCATGCAGCGAAGGACTACCTGCTGATTCTGGCTACCGTCGAAATGAACTGGTCGAACGCGATCGGCTTGCGTACGTGCGTCTCGAAGCCGGAAGCAAGTGCGCGGTTGACGTCTCCCGGACGGGTAAAACCGCTCAGTGCAATGGCCGGTGTCGTTGCAGTAGCCTCCAGGTTGCGCAGTGCGGTAAGCAACTCATAGCCGTCCATGTCCGGCATGCCGATATCCGAAATAATGAGCTGAAAGGTTTCCGGGGACTGTTCCACAAGCCTGAGCGCCTGGGCAGAGCTTGACGCTGTTGATACCTGCGCCCCTTCGCACGTCAACAGAGCTGCCAGAGCTTCCAGGGTTTCGGTAGCGTCGTCCACCAGCAAAACCCGCTTTCGTGCGAGCTTGAGCGTAGCCGGGACTTCATGCCCCGGAGCTGAGGGTTGTAAGATTGTGGCCGGCAGCCAGACGCGGAACAGGGCGCCGTACCCCTCGCCCCTGGAATCCACCTCCACCCGGCCTCCGTGGCTTTGCACAAGTTCCTTGACCAGCGCCAGTCCGATTCCCATGCCGCCGTGCTGCCGGGCCGGGCCACTGTTGGCTTGCCGGAACATGTCGAATACGTGCGGCAGGAAGTCCGGCGCGATCCCCTTGCCCGTGTCCGTCACCTCGATACAGGCCATCTCGCCTTCCTGGCAAACCTGCACCTGCACCGTGCCGCCCGCGGGCGTAAACTTCAGTGCGTTGCTCAACAGGTTCCAGACGATCTGCTCGATCCTTATCGCATCGCCTTGGATGATCGTTTCGCGCGGCGATACGTCGAGAAGAAGTTTGACTTGTTTTTGCTTTGCCTCATCTTCCATCAGCCTGACTACATGACTGACCCTTTCCGTCAGTTCGAGCTGGCTGTGCGTCAGGGTCAGCTTGCCGGCATGCAGGCGCGACAGGTCCATCAGGTCGTCAATGATCCGGGTCTGGCCCTCGACCATGCGCTTGATCGTGGCGGTTCCCCGCGCGATCGCTGGAAGCGTCTCGGCCTCCGGGATGCGGGAGAGCAGTTCCGCTGTCAGCTGGATCAGGTTGAGCGGCTGCTTCAGTTCGTGCGACAGCACTGCAAAGAACTCATCCCGTACCCGCGCTGCTTCTTCCGCCCGAATCCTTTCCTTCCGCTCCCATTCCAGCTTGGCTTCCTGCTGGTCGCGCAACCATTTGGAATCGGTCAGGTCGCGCGCGATCTTGACGAAGCCCCGCATTCTTTCATCGATCAGCGGTGACGTGATGCCGCTGCAAAAGACTCGGCTCCCGTTCTGCCGCATATGCCAGCGATCATCCTCGGCCCGGCCATGATCCCGCGCGCGGCGTAGCTCCTGCCGGAAAACATCGTTCGCACGATCTTCCGGGGTATAGATGATCTCCCCGCTTTGGCCACCGATCTCTGTTTCCGAGTACCCGAACAGCCGCTCCGCGCCTGCGTTCCAGCTCGTGACGATCCCATCCGTGTCCAATGTTGCGATCGCATAGTCCCTGGTGCTGGCGGCAATGAGCCGCATGCGCTGCTCGTTGCGTCCCAGCTTTTCCTCGGCCAGCTTGCGTCGGGTAATGTCAATGAACGACAGCACCAGGCCCTCGATGCGGTCCTCAGCCGTGCGGTACGGTAGCAGGCGGGCGATGTACCACATCCCGTCCTCCGTGCCGCGCACTTCCCGTTCGACGGCCTGCAGCTTGTCGAAAACCTGATCGATATCCTGGCCCAGTTCCGGATAGACGAGCCGGTAGGTGATGTCGAGGATCCGCCGGTCTATGTCTGACGCGATAAGGTTGAACAACCGCGTACACGGCTTCGAATACCGCTTGATGCGCAGGCTGCGATCGATGAACAGCGTGGCGATTTCCGTCGCTGAAAGAAAGTTCTGCAGGTCATCGTTAGCTTTCGCTGTCTCATCGACCTTCATTTTCAATTCATAGTTGACGGTCGTGAGCTCCTCGTTGATCGATTGCAGTTCTTCCTTGCTGGTTTCCAGCTCCTCCGCCGTGGAGCGCAGTTCTTCATTGCTGGCCTGCAGCTCCTCGTTTGCGCCCTTCAGATCCTCCAGCGTCGTTTCATATTGTTCAATGACCGACCGCAGTTGCTCCTTGGTTTCGATCAGCTCACGTTCGAGATGCAGCACAAGCTGATTCTCCGCAGTCACGTCGCTCGCGTACACTCGATCTACCGCTTCATTCCGTTCCTCAAACACCAGCAGAGTGACGCCGGTAGCGGCATGCCGGTCTTGCGCCGGATGGAGGAGGATGCGGACAAAAGTCGTTTTATCCCCGTCCCGGACCGGCAGGTAGCTGGTTTCCACGTCGACGTGATCCTGCACGGCCCGGAACAGCGCGGCGCGCAGCTCCAGCTGCAGATCGGGATGCAGCGTCGTCAGGATGTCGCGCGACGGCTCGCCCCCTGGATGATGAAGGAAACGTCCGGCCTGCTTCGTCGCATAGATGATCTGGTGTTGCTGGTCGACGAGTATGCCTGCGGGTCCATAGTCTTCAACCAGCTGGCGGTACAAGTCCTGCGGTGAGAGGTGGCGTTGCTCAGTATTCCCCCTCCTGGTCTTGGTCAAAGGCAAACGTTCGCTCCTGGGGATAATCGCCGGCGGCGCATGGAACGTCGAGCCAGAGCGCATGTTAACGGCCTGGTAGATCCGGTTTTTCTTGTCCACGGGCGTGAAAAACTGGGCGACAGAGTCAGCAGATTCCGCCGTGCCGAGGAACAGGTAGCCGTTCGGGTGCAGCGCGTAATGCAGGATCTCCATGACTTTGGCCTGCACCTCGCGGTCGAGGTAGATCAGGAGGTTGCGGCAGGAAATCAGATGTAGCCGGGAGAACGGCGGATCGCGCAGGATGTTATGTATCGCAAACAGGACCTTTTCCCGAACTTCCCGTTTAACGCAGTAATGCTCTCCGTCCCGCTCGAAATACTGGCGCAGCCGGGTCGGGTTCACATCAGTGATGATCGACGCCGGATAAGCGGCCCGGCGTGCAATGTTTACGGCACGCTCGTCGATATCCGACGCAAAGACTTGTATCGGCCTTGGCTTGGGCACCAGGCCATTCTGGTCCGCCAGGAGCATCGCAATCGTGTAGGCCTCCTCACCGGTGGCGCAGCCGACGGACCATGCACGGATCTGTTCGGTCTCCTGCGCCTGCTGAAAGATGGTCGGGACGACATCTCGTTCCAGTGCCTCGAACGCGTTCCGGTCGCGGAAGAAATTGGTGACACTGATGAGCATGTCCTGCAGAAGTGCCTGCGTTTCGTCTTCGTGCTGTTCCAGATACCTGCGGTAAGCAATGACGCTCGACAGCCCGGAGACCTGCAATCTTCGCTCCAGGCGGCGCAGCACGGTTGCGCGCTTGTAGTGCTTGAAATCATGGCCGGTCCTCAGGTGCAGGATCTGCATGATTTCGCGCAACGCGTACTCCGCTTCCTGCGCCTGCACTTCGGCGCTGTCGCTATGTATGCTGCGGTCCGTCTGTCCCGCCGGCGGGAGCTTCAGCGACGTCGCGTTGCGGTACAGTTCGATCAGCCGTTGCGGCATCTCGACCACCGGCAAGACCAGATCGACGCCGCCGGTTTCCATGGCGCTACGCGGCATGCTCTCATATTCCGCATCATCGGGCGCCTGGGCGAACGTCATCCCGCCCTTTTCCTTGATGCGGGCAATGCCGACCGCGCCGTCGGAACCCGCACCGGACAGGATGATGCCGACCGACCGCTCCCGATGGACTTCCGCCAGGGTACGGAAGAACAGATCGATGGCCACATGGCGTCCGCGCGGGCGCGCTGCAGACACGACTTGCAATTTGCCGTCGTTCATCAGCAGGTCCTGGGTCGGCGCGATGACATAGACATGGCCCGGTTCGATGGGTACCGTTTCCGTTACCTGCCTGACAGGCATCCTTGTGTTGGCCTGGAGGATTTTGTCGATGTTGCTTTCATGCTTGGGAGAGAGGTGAAGGATGATCACAAAAGCCATGCCGTTATCAGCCGGCATCACCTCCAAAAACCGGCTCAGTGCTTCGATTCCACCTGCGGACGCACCGATACCGACAACAAAGAAGGGAAGCGTGCTTGGGGTAAAACCGGGGGCGGGCGGCGGGAATTCAAGGATGCTGCGTTCGTTATCGTCCATCATGACGCCGCCTGAATGTTGACTGTCTTACATAGGACCACAAGGACACGCGGTTATCCCCTGTTTTTACGGATTATTTTCAGTCGTCATGCATGCGCTTCGGCATAAGGAATCCATGCCGGTGCGGGTACGGAAGTGGAAAGCGTCAACTAGTTATGGGGAATTGACTGTCGGCATGCCGTAGCCGAACGTAACGTATTCGACGTTTGCAAGAAAAACCTTGTAGTTTTGGGGGATCGCGGGACATGTCAGTACCTACTGGTTACTGTGGAGTTGCGTTGGCAATCAGCAGCCAGATTTCGAAGATCATCGGGAGGGAACACCAGGTGCCGCCCTGCGATCGCATAGCGCCGGCATCACGGAATCGAACACGCTGTCGGAGGTCCAAACTGGAAACAGAGGAACCAGATGAAAGCGAACATTCGAGCAAAAGTGCCGGGCAGCCGGATCCGGGACGCTGTGCCGCCGGCCTACCGTGACGCTGCGGCGAAGGCGACACGCCCCGACGGTGTCTACACGCTGATTCTATGCGACCACGGCGAGCGGGACGTTGTGATGTCTGCGCCGCTTGAGCGGGCCTTGCGCAGAATGGGAGAGCCGGCGCCAGGCGGGGTGCTCATCGTCGGCACCGTATTCACCGAGGAGGCGCAGGCACTCGCGCGCCAGCACAATGCCATCATCATTCCCATGCGCAGCGGGAAATGGACGGATTCGTCTGCACGGCAGCGGCAGCTGAAGCCGGGCCCCATATGAAATCCTGCATCCCGCCGCTTGGAAGCCGACTTTCAGGAATAGCTCATGAAGGCGCATTGCGAAACGCGCCGCCCAGCGGACCAGCATTCCGGTTACCTATCCGACATCACCTTCGAACGCCCGTATGAGCTGTGTGATATGCATGACCGATTCCTCGGACAGTTCGGGATAGATCGGCAGTGCCAGCGCCTCCTGCGCCAGCCTTTCCGCCCTGGGCAGGCAGAGCCCCGCATGGGACTGCGCCAGGGCCGGCTGCAGATGACAGGGAATCGGATAAAACACCGCGCTGGAGATACCGTGTTTGAAGAGGAATGCCTGCAGCGCGTCTCGTTCCGGATGGGTGACAACAAACTGGTGATACACAGGAATGCTGCCCGCAACGGGAGGCGGCCAGCGGCAAGCGGTATCACGCAAACCTTCCTGGTATAGCGCAGCCAGTCGCCGCCGCTTTTCGTTCCACACATCCAGCAGGGGAAGCTTGACGCGAAGAATGGCGGCCTGGATCTCGTCGAGTCGGCTGTTGCAACCGATTTCGCCATGTTCATAACGGCTCTGCCGTCCATGATTGCGCAGGCGGCGCAGGCGCGCGGCAAGCGCCGGATCGCAACAGGCGATAGCGCCGCCGTCGCCGAAAGCGCCGAGGTTCTTCGTAGGATAAAAGCTAAAGGCGGCTGTGGAACCGAACGACCCGATGTTACGGTGACGATAGCGAGCGCCAATAGCCTGCGCTGCATCCTCGATCAGCCACAGGCCCTGCCGCGCACACAAATCCCGCAGAGGGTCGAGAGCGACCGGCTGCCCAAAAAGATGCACTGCAATGACCGCCTTCGTGCGCGGCGTCAACGCCTGCCGCACGCTCTCTGCGTCAATGTTGAAGTGCCCCGGCGCACAATCGGCAAAACACAGCCGCGCACCCGCCAGGCTGACTGCCTCGGCAGTGGCGAAGAACGTAAATCCGGGGACGATGACGTCATCGCCCGCGCCCACGCCCAGCGCCTTAAGAGACAGCAAAAGCGCGTCGGTACCCGAATTGACGCCAACCACCTCCGGCACGCCGAGGTACTGGGCCAGTTCGTGTTCCAGCGCTTCACCCTCCGGCCCTCCGATGTAATTGCCTTCGGCGAGGACGCGCTGTATTGCCGCATCGAGAGCGGGACGCAATTGCCGGTATTGGGCACCCAGGTCAAGTGGAGGCACGCTCATTGAAAAGCCCCCCGAGTATCTGCAGCCGGATCTGCTGCGCCAGGCCAAGGGCGGCATGGCCATCTTCCGGCGTCACCCTGGGTACCGCGCGGCGGCGGGAAGCATCCAGGAATGACTCGAGTTCCAGGCTCAACGCGTCATGCCCGGGGACGCTCGCCGCCGGCATGAAATCCGGTTCGCTTGCCCTGTCCTTTGTCATTCGGTAACTGATCCGCTGGCGGAAGTCGATCGCCCATGTTTCATGCTCGCCGACTTCGACGACCATGCAGCGGTCTTCCGCTCCGGTGGCGGAGCCCCAGTGCGCGTGCAGGCAGACACGGCAGCCGTTCGCGAAAGTCAGGTCAACCTCGGCTTCGTCGATCGGGCTCAAACCATGGCTGCGGCCGGACGCTTGCAGTTCCACCACATCGGCGCGGATGCCGCAACGGATCAGGTCCAGGTCATGGATCATCAGGTCAATGACGACATCCCGTGCGCTGGCACGAGGCGAGCGGCGCGTGGTGCGTATCGACCGGACCGACCGTGCCTGGGACAGCAAGGCCGGGCCGCATGCGAATGCCGGATTGAAGCGTTCGATATGCCCGACCTGCAATACACATTGACTGGCTTCGGCGAGATAACGAAGCTCTGCCGCTTGCGCCGGGGTTTCGGTGATTGGCTTCTCCAGAAGCACGTCGATCCCGCGCAGGAGCAAAGTCCTGGTCACTTCGTAATGGGACGCGACCGGCGTTGCTACGGAGACGGCTTGTACGGAGGATGGCAGGCTCTCGAGCTGCTTGTACCACGGAACGGAAAGACGCTCGGCCAGCGCTTGCGTCGCCGGATCGGGATCGACCAGAGCCAGCAGGCGGTTTCCCGGCAGACGCGAGTAGCAGCAGGCATGCAGGCTGCCGAAATAGCCGACGCCGATAACGGCGGTGCCGAGCGTCAGTGCCGGATCGTGAGCGGGAAGTGCTGGCGTCATGTCATCGGTTCGAATGCGCGCTTTCACAGTCGCCGAGGAATGCCTTGAGCCCGAAGTGGAGCCGCCTGCGTGACTCGTGTGAGAAAGAATGTCGTTGGCAGATGCGCCGTCGGCGCAATACTCTTTCAGGCGCTACCGTTTCTCGCCCGGATGCGTTCCTTCCCGAGTAAGGTTCAGTTCTTGATTGGGCTGTAACCAGTGATCACGGTTCCTTCGTCACGAATTGTCTATTGATGTAGAACAAAGGCGAAGCCCGCGTCTGGAAGTTGTACCGAGCCGGATGGTCCCGTCGGACTTTGGCAGGGCGAAAAAGGGAACGGCAGGAGATCTACCGCTGCGGCGGCAGGCACGAACCGCGCGCGCTATTTCCGCGGCATGGAAACGCAAAACAATTGCGTGCGGCATTACCTGTTGCGGCGGGCAGCCGCAGGATGTTTCAGGAAAGGCCTGCGGTTGCAGGGGATACAGTGCACATCCTTATGGTCAGAACTTAAGGATGCAGCAGCCGCAACGCGTCGTTGTCGTCCTGCGCTTCCGCCTTGTTCATTACCCTGCGAAAAGGAGTCATCTGATGCGCCCACTTCCCACCCTGGCAGCTCTCGCGGCTACGGTTTTTTCGACAGCCGCCCTCGCCCAATCGGCTTCCCCGCCTCCGGATCAGGGTAAAAGTAGCGGAACAAGCAGTGGATCATCGGAGATGGCATCCCCGGCAAGCAAAGCAAACTATGGCCCCGACGATTGCGTGAAGGACATGGCGAATGCAAAGGATGCGAAACAGGCAGGGCATATCACGGAGAGGGAGTACGCCGAGCAGAAAAAAATGGCCCAAACGAAGATGAAGAGGGATTCCGGCCAAGGCGCAAGCGCGGGAAAGGAAGCGGATTGCAAATGAGGCGGTCCGTCCTCGCCTTCCTCGCGGCCCGGACCGGGATCGCTGTATAAGCCGCCGACATCACTCCCTCCCATGTTTATGGGATAGGTAAAGTTGCAATCCTGCATTTACCATTAGTTACTGTTTTCAACATCGATCCACCGTCCCCGACAAAGAGATGAGATATCACGTTTCCGAACTCGTCGAGCTGGACGAGTTGCAAACGCTAATGGATGCGCTCCACCGTGCAACGGGAATCAACCATGCGTTACTGGACACGGAAGGAAATGTATTGACCGCGGCCGGCTGGCAGAGGTGTTGCACCGATTTTCACCGGGCGCACCCGGAAAGCCGCAAGCGCTGCGAGGTAAGTGATCAATACATATTGCAGCATCTCCACGACGGGCCGTACGTCTCCTACGAATGCCTCAACGGCCTCTTCGAGTATGCGATCCCGGTCATGATCGGCGGCGCGCATGTGGCTACCATCTTCACCGGCCAGTTGCTGCACCGGCCGCCGGACGTCGACCGCTTTACGAAGCAGGCCATAGAATTTTCGTTTAACAAGGAAGAGTACCTTGCGGCCATCGAAAGCATCGAAATTGTTCCGCAAGAGCGAATGCCGGACGTAATGCACTTCCTTGTCGGGCTGGCGGAATCATTGAGCAAGAGCGGTCTCGCCAGGCTCAAGCAATTGGAAGCGAATGCCGAACTCGAAACAGCCGTGCACAGCAGAACTGCCGAGCTGGAAAGAACGGTAGACCTGCTTCAGGCCGAGATCAATGCCCGCAATGTCGTCGAGCAGGCACTTCGGCAATCGCAAAGCGAACTGAGGCAGCTGGCGGCCGACCAGGTTCGAATCAAGGAAGATGAACGGAAACGGATCGCGCGCGAAATTCACGACGAACTCGGACAGACCTTGCTGGCCTTGCGCCTCGATGTGTCATCGCTCCATGCGCGGACCGGCGCCAGCCATCCGAGGCTTCACGATCGATGTGCGGCCACGCTTCAATCCATCGACTCCACCATCAGGACCGTAAAAGCCATAATCAACGACCTGCGCCCCCCTGTACTCGACCTGGGACTAGCGGCGGCGATTGAATGGCTGGTCGCGCAATTCCGCTTCCGCAGCGGAATCGAGTGCAAGCTGGTCATGGACGAAAAAACTCCCGAGCTCAATGACGAAAGCACGACCGCGGTATTCAGGATCGTGCAAGAGTCGCTTACCAACATTCATCGGCACGCGCAGGCAAACCTTGTGGAAATTGCGCTGTCGGTTCGTAACGCCGCCTTCATCATGACAATTTCCGACGACGGCATAGGCATTCAGCCCGAGGGCAGGAGGAAAGCAAATGCATACGGCCTGCTCGGTATGAATGAGCGTGTCAGGATCATTGGCGGCCAGTTAAGCATCGACGCCATACCGGGGGGCGGTACCTGCCTCTGTGTCTCCATTCCACTTGGCGGCCCCCTTGCCAGGGATCAGGTCGTCCAGTCCGGCCTGATGGAATAGACGCGTTATCGAGCACGATAACCGGGCTTATTCCGAAAGCCGGGTTTGTGCGTGGTTCCATTCAGACGGCCCATCGCGCCCGCTTGCCGACATGCACGCCGCCCGGCTGCAAGCGGGCAAGGCGGCTATCCGTCTGCTCTTCTTCTGCCCGCAAAGTCACCGACCGCCTGGCGAATACTGTCCTTTCTTGCGTCGGATCGACTTTGTTTGACTGTCGATGCCTTGCCAGCATCACCCGTGGATCGGATAATAATTGTTTCCCTAGTGAAACTTATTAAAGCAATAAAATGAATGGCAAGCCCTCCCTCACTCTCGCCGGCATCTGGACGCCTGTTGACCGCGCCTATCTCGTTCCAGACAAGAACTACGGCGGCCTCGCCCAGACCACGATCGCCCACGTCAGCTTCGGCGGCGGCAACGGCCTCTTCGTTTCCGGATGGGGCTGGACTGGCGGTTTCGGATCGAATGCCACCGTCTCGACGCCGGAGCCGGTGCGCGTGGCGGTGCTAAAGCCGCTGGCGGACGGCACGCTGCAACTGGCGACCTCGGAGTATCTTGATTCCGACCTGACCAACGGCGCGAATGCCGTCGCCGTGGTCGACTTCAACAAGGATGGCAAGGAGGATGTCTTCCTGCCCGCGCACAACGAAAGCCCGTTCGTCGCCAAACCGAGCACGCTCTATCTCGCCAACGACGAGGGGGGGTTCAACAAGATCGTGATGAATGATGCGGTAATGGCGCATGACGCGCAGCTGAGCGTCGTCAACGGCGTGCCGACTGTCATTGCCTCCACCTTCACCCCCGGCGATACCAACCCGATCTACACCTGGAACAACGGTGCGCTTCAGCAAACCATCGGCGCCAGGCTTTCGCAGGTCTCCCACCAGAGCGCGGTCATCGGAAATTTTGGCGCAAACGGGTCTTCTGCCGTCGCGATGGGCGACGTCTTCAGCAGCACACCCGGTGAAAATTTCAAGATAAAAATTTATGGCTACGCCGACGGCGACATTACTTCCACCACGCCACTTGCCACCATCACGCCGTACTTGTCGGCCAAGCATCCTGGCTTCACGTCGCACTATGGCGCCGGCATTACCCACACCTACCGTATTCTCACTGACGATTTCAACCATGACGGCAAGGCGGACCTGATCGCGGAACAATCCATGTGGGTGCAAGGCGACAGCTACCCCACTGCCCTGCAGATGATCCAGAACCAGGGGAACAACCAGTTCGCCGACAAGACGGATCAGCTGGCCGGCGTGGTCAACCAGAATGGCGTGGAGCTGGATTACCAGACGCAGCTGGTGGACCTGGACAATAGCGGCATTAACAGCTACCTGCTCGCCAGCGTATCTGCCGGCAACTTCGTCGACGGCAAGCTGACTTACGATAACAGCCGCTCCCAAAACTACCTGTTGCTCAACGACGGAACCGGCAAGCTCCATGGCGCGCTGCATGAGCAATTCATCGACCTCGGCAACCAGGTCGTGCAATTCCTCAAGCAATTACAGCCGCAATACGAGGGCACCGATCAAAGCTACTACATCGGCAACGATCTCGATGCTGTCGGCGTGCCGAAGTTTGTCGGCTACCAGACCGCCGACGGCGCGCTCAACTACGTGGCTCAGTTAGAGCTGGGACGCTGGGCGGCCCCGGGGCTCTGGGCCAATCAGTACATGTTTGTCAATGTGCCGGTACGCTACAACCCAGGCACCGACTTCACGCAGAACGTGACGATCGATGACCGCAACGGCAGCGGCCGGATGCGCACCTGGGCCGGCAATGACAGCATAGGCGACACGAATGCGGCAGCCGGCGCCCGTATCGATGGCGGGCTTGGCAGCGACACCGCCATCTACAGCAGGGACGCTTCTTCGTATCGCATCTCGCGCAGCGCCGACGGCACGGTCCGGGTCACGGGCCAGGGCCTTTCCGACACACTGGTCAACGTGGAGCGCCTGTCTTTCGCCGACTTGAGCATGAACCTGGCGGTCAGCGCCACGGCCGCGACCCTCGCGCCCCGACAGCTCGATTCGCTGATCGAACTGTACATCGCCTACTTCAACCGGGTTCCCGACGCGGACGGCATGGCGTACTGGATGGGCGAACTCAGGAATGGCACGTCGCTCAAGGCAATCAGCGACAGTTTCTATGCTGCCGCGGTCCAATATGCGAGCCTGACCGGCTATGCCGCGGACATGTCTAACGACGCGTTCGTGAAGATTGTGTACAAGAACGTCCTGGGGCGGGACACTGTGGATGCGGACGGCCTGTCCTACTGGACCGCCGCACTCGCAACGGGAAGCGAAACGCGCGCCTCCCTGGTAAGCACGATCCTCGGTTCCGCGCATACATTCAAAGGTGACGCGCAGTACGGTTACGTCGCCGATCTGCTGGATAACAAAATAGCGGTAGGGAAGCTATATTCGATCACGGACGGCCTGGTGGACAACAACCCCGCAAGCGCAATCCAGCGCGGCGTGGCGATTGCGTCGGCGATTACCCCGACTGACACGGACGCAGCGATCAAGTTGATCGGCATCCAGCTTGATGCGATGCCGTGACTTTGATTCCCTGGACGAAGTCCGGGGACACCCCATCAGCCCGGAACTTCCGCTTCTGGCCTGCCAGGTCGGATTATCGGGAGACGTTCGAACCGGAACGGAAAAACATTCTTTAACCGAGAGTAGAAATTTTTGATTCAACTCCGAGTTTGAGCGGGCGCAAGCGCCTCTCATGGGCGTCGACGAATCTGTAAGAAGGGTCGCTGACGCGGCCCGATACCCAAGGAGATTGTCATGATTAAGTCCTTAATCGCAGTCATCGCCACTACTGCATTTGTCGCGCTACCTGTGACTGCCGCACCTGTCAAAATGACGAAAGCCCAACTCGATCAAGTCGTCGCCGGCGAATACGTCTGCCCGCCGGAAGTAAAAGTCAAAGGCAATAATGGCTGGGGTAATGGTCCGGATTTCACTAACCCCGGAAGCTTCAGCGGCGCCACTGAACCGTCGAAGAGCAACAACGCGTCCATCTCGGGCGGCGGCGTCAATGAAGCACCGCAAGCCAAGTTCAGCAGCGGACGTTAACAATACGTAAGCCGGGCAGAGACTTCTCTGCCCATTTCGCCAATGCTGATCCGCCTCCTTCTCGTTGCAGCGTTTTCGCTGTTGCCTGCCGCCGGAGCGCATGCCGAGCGTGCAGTACGCTCACTGCTGGAAATGCGGCAGGAAAACCTGATCATCCAGCAATGGGACAATAGTTGTGGAGCGGCAGCGCTGGCGACCATCCTTACCTTTGACAGGGGTTATCCGGTTACTGAGCAGCAGGTGGCGCAAGGCATGCTGCGCCAGACCGATGCGTTACGGGTGCGGCATCGTGGCGGCTTTTCTCTGCTCGACATGCAGCAATATGCCGCGAGCCTGGGTTTCCAGGCCGACGGCTACACCAATATGACGCTGGAAGATCTGGCGACGCAGTCGCCGATGATCGTGCCGATCCGGGTGCGCGGTTACGACCATTTCGTGATCGTGCGGCGCGTGATGGAACACACTGTCGACATCGCCGACCCGGGCTTTGGCAACTACCGGATGCGGATCCCGGAATTTTCTGCTGCGTGGCCCGGCATAGGCTTTCAGGTAGGCGCGCGTGCGGGAGGCTCATAACATGAAAAAAATGTGGATGGGAGGCGCGGCACTGCTGGCAGCATTGCCGGCGCTTGGCCAGAGCGTCGAAGAACTGAAGCGCCAGCTCGCTGAAAAGGAAGCCGAAACACGGCGTCTGCGCGAGCGCATTCAGATACTTGAGCGCGAGGTGACCCCGCACCGGATCAAACAGGCGAAAGGCGCGCAAGCGATGCCGGAAGACGCGCGGGAAGACAGCAACCGCGCACTGGAGCGCGCGCTGGTGCGCGAAAACGGCGTGCTGCTGCCGCCCGGCCGCTTCGAGATCGAACCGAATCTGGTGTACTCCCACAGCACGGCGGCCGCAAACGCCTTTCGCCGCGACGCTTACGGTCCGGCGCTTGTCGTGCGCGCCGGCCTCCCCGGGCGCTCCCAGATCGACCTCTCGCTGCCGTATGTGTTCGAACGGCGCCGCAGCGCCGGCCTGACCACCGACGCCAGCGGCATCGGCGACGTCACGCTCGGCGTCTCGCATCAATTCATGGCCGAGCGGGCCTCGTTGCCGGGCTTGATCGGCTCACTCGCTTATACGGCGTCCACCGGAAAAAATACCGTGTTCGAGAGCGCTGCTCCGGTTGCCCTCGGCAGCGGCTTTCGTACCTTGCAAGCCTCGCTTACCGCGATCAAGCGTGTCGATCCATTGGTGTTTTTCGGCAGTTACAGCTTCAGCCATGCTTATGCGGCCGACTACGACGGTCTCAAAGTCGATCCTGGCAATAGCCACGGCTTGCGCTTTGGCACCGCGCTTGCCACCGGCCCGAATACATCATTACGCGCGGCATTCAACGTTACCTACTATGACTCCACCAAAGTCGGCGGGGTGCCGCTCGAGGCCAGCGAGGACCCGTCGGCGCTGCTCGAACTGGGCGGCTCCGTGGTATTGAGTGAACGCACGGCGCTGGATGTGCTGGTTGGCGCCGGCCTGACCGGGAACGCGCCCGATTACCGTATTACCGTTGCCCTGCCGGTCCGCTTTTAGCATCGGCGCCGCCCGGCCTCGATAGTCGGGCCTCGCCGGGGATTGCGGTTGTAGTCGAGCGTGGTCCGGACCGCAGAAGGCAATGTATGCCTTTGCGGGCATGTGCCTTGCATCGCTGCCGGGTATTGCCGCGCAGGCGCCCGCCCGGACGAGGACAAAAGATGCAGACCATCACAAAGACCGCGATTGCCACCCTTGCCTTTGCCGCCGTCCATAGCGCGCTTGCCACCCGGCAGGCGAAACAGCTTGCCGCCAGCGTGATCGGAAGAGAACGCAGCGATGCCGCCTACCGGGTGTTCTACGTCGGCCAGGGACTGCTTACCTTCGCCGCGCTGACCGCCTACTGCGCCAGCCTGCCGGTACGCACCGTCTACCGCATCCGCGGGCCGGGCGCGCTGCTGCTGCGCGCCGGGCAGCTCGCCGGCGTGGTCCACCTGCTGGCAGGCCTGCGCCAGGTCGGCCTGACGCGCTGGGCCGGCATGGACAGGCTGCAGGCCTGGCGACGGGGACGGGACATGCCGGCAGCGCCGGTGGCGCAGGGCCCGGAACTGGCGGACGACGGCAGGCTGGCTGCCGGCGGGCCTTACCGCTGGAGCCGGCATCCGCTCAATTTCTCGGGCGTGCCGCTGTTCTGGCTGACGCCGCACATGACCACGCGGCGGTTGGCCTTCAATGTGGTCGGCACCGCTTACCTGATGCTCGGATCGCTGCACGAGGAAGCGCGGCTCCGGGATGCGTATGGCGATGCCTACGAGCGCTACCTGCAGAGCCGGGTGCCCTTCTTCTGGCCGGGCTTGCGGCCGGGTTGCCTTCCCGCTTCCGGCGTCATACCGGCAATCGCAGATTGAACCGCACCGCCACCAGCCTGAGCACCACGGTAAGAAGGATGCTCACGGTGAGACTCACGACTTCGGCGACGCGGACACGGTCGAGCAAGAGGTAACACCAGCATCCCAGAAACGCGCAGGTCGCGTAAAGCTGGCCGCGCCGGAAAACCATGGGTATTTCATTGCAGATTACATCGCGCAATACCCCGCCGAAGATGCCGGTAATGACACCCATCATCACTGAAACAAACAGCGGCATTCCCGCCTGCAGCGCTAGGGATGCACCGAGAACACTGAACAATCCGAGGCCGAACGCGTCTGCCGCCACCAGGATCTTTTCCGAAAAGGCAAAGCGGAGGTGGCGCATGAACGGCGACACGACCAGCGCAAGGATGAACACAAGCAGCGTGTACTCTTGATGCTCGACCCAGAACAAGGGACGCCTGTCCAACAAGAGGTCGCGCAGCGTTCCGCCTCCGAACGCGGTGATAAAGGCAACGGTAAAGACGCCGACAAGGTCCATGTCCTTTCTTCTGGCTTCGACGAATCCGGAAAACGCGAACGCAAGGATGCCGAGGACTTCGATAATCTGGATCAACTTGGAAAAACTGTACATGGCGGCGCTATCGCTCGCCCGATCCGCATGAAGTGCAAAACGCGCGATCCGGGCAACGGTGGGATTGGCAGTGGTCACTGCAGGGGGATATAAGTTTAGCCTTCCGGCAACATGATTTCCACCACTTGCACGGTCTTCCAATATTTCACCCTACATCCCCCTGCTTTGGCGCGCCGCCGCTCTCCGTTAAGAACTGATCCTTAGTAATTATTGATTAGCTACAAACGGTTAATTTCATGCTCACGTACGATCGAAAGACCGACCCCGCCATCGCATATCCTGCGCAGCAATGAACCCTTATCCGCCGGACGATCAGAAAAGGCTAGCCGCATTGGAGGCGCTGCATGTACTGGACACGCCGCGCGAGCCGATCTTCGATCGCTTGACGCAGCTTGCCGCGGCGATCTGCAACACACCGATCGCGACGATTTCCCTGATCGACAAGGACCGGCAATGGTTCAAATCCGCAGTGGGCCTGGATATCGCCGAAACGGCGCGCGCGATTTCCTTTTGCAGTCACACTATCCAGCGCGCTCAGACGTCGGTCGTCGCGGATACGTACCGCTCGCGCTTGTTCCGGGACAACCCCCTGGTTACCGCCCCTCCATTCCTGCGCTTCTACGCTGGCATACCATTGGTGACCCGTGAGGGCCACGCCGTCGGCACGTTGACCGTGATGGACCGCAGACCGCGGCGGCTGAATCGCGCGAAGCTGGATGCACTGCGGCTTCTCGCCGAGCATGTGATGACAGAGCTGGAATTGCGGCGCCAGCGCATTTTGGCAGAAGCACTCCATTCCCGCCTCGCCCGCCAGGCCGAGCATCTCATCGAGGCACAGCGCATCGCGCGACTGGGAAGCTGGGAGCTGGATGTCAGAAGCAGGACGCTGCGCTTATCGGAGGAGACCTATCGGATCTTCGGCCTCGCGCCGCGCCAGGATATGGAAGAGTTTGATGCCTTTCTCGCGTCGGTGCATGCGGCGGACAGGGAGCAGTTGGTCGACGCAGTCGAGTCCGCCATGAGAGGCGATCAACCGCTCGATGTCGTTCACCGGATCGTCATTCCCGGCGGGGAGACGCGTCATGTGCATGAAAGGGGACAGCTCCTTTCCAGGCCAGGAGGGGATGTTGCTCTGGCAGGGACGGTACAGGACATCACCGGGCAGCGTAAAGCCCAGTATGAGCTCGAACTGCTGCACACCAGTATTGCCCGGGTCGGCGACATCGTGATGATTACCGAAGCCGCCCCCCTGGACGAGCCCGGGCCGAGAATTGTCTTTGCAAATCGCGCCTTCGAGCAGCGCACCGGTTACAAGCTTTCCGAAGTCCTGGGGAAATCGCCGCGGCTATTGCAGGGGCCGGAGACACAGCGCGCGGAGCTCGACAAGGTGCGGCGTGCGTTGCGGCGCAAGGAAGCGGTATCGGTCGAACTGATTAATTACAGCAAGTCCGGGGAAAAGTTTTGGATGGAAATAGATATCGCACCGGTGGCGGCGACGGGCGCCGCCATCAGTCATTTTGTTTCCATACAGCGCGATATTACCCAGCGCAAGGCCGCCGAAGCGGAAATTGAACGGCTTGCCTTTTATGATCCATTGACCCGCCTGCCGAACCGGCGCCTCCTGCTGGACCGTCTTCACCACGCACTGCAGACGGCGGACCGGAAGGCCAATTGCGGCGCGCTCATGTATCTCGACCTCGACAACTTCAAGAGCTTGAATGACACCTCAGGGCACGATATCGGCGATCGCCTGCTGGTGCAGGTTGCCCGACGGCTCGAAAACGCCGTCCGGAAGAGTAATACGATCGCGCGCCTGGGCGGGGACGAATTCGTGGTTCTGCTGGAAGACCTGGACGGGGACGTGGAAGAGGCGGCAGCGCAGGCAGAAATCGTCGCAGAGAAGGTGCTCTCGACCTTTGCTGCGCCTTTCCGGCTTGGCAAATATGAGCACTACTGCAGTACAAGTATCGGTGTCACCCTGTTTTGCAGCCAATACGATCCGGATGAGGTGTTGAAGCGTGCCGACGTGGCAATGTATCAGGCCAAATCGGCGGGGAAAAACGCGATCCGGTTTTTCGACCAGGACATGCAGGCGGTGGTGAACACCCGCGTGGCGCTGGACCGGGAATTCAGGGAGAGCCTCCACCGGCAGGAATTCGTGCTGCATTACCAGCCGCAGGCCGACGACACCGGCCGTCTGGTTGGCATGGAAGCGCTGGTGCGATGGCTCCATCCGAAACGCGGAATGCTTTTCCCGAGCGAGTTTATTTCCTGGGCCGAGGAAAGCGGCCTGATTGTTCGCCTGGGGAGATGGGTGCTCGAGGCGGCATGCGCACAAATTGCTGCCTGGGAAAAACAATCCGCCGGCAAGGTGCCGCGGGTGGCGGTTAACGTCAGTGCGCGGCAGTTCCACCATCCGGACTTCCTGTCCCAGACGCTCACTGTGGTGGAACAGAGCGGGATCAACCCGGACAATCTCAAGCTGGAGCTGACTGAAAGCACGCTGATCGAGCACTTTGAGGACACCATCGAAAAAATGGCCGAATTGCGACGGCGCGGAATCAGGTTTTCGCTGGACGACTTCGGCACCGGGTATTCTTCCCTGTCATATCTGAATAAACTGCCGCTGGACGAAATCAAGATTGACCAGGCGTTTGTCCGGCACGTGCTGACAAACCCGGGCGACGCCGCAATAACGCAGACGATCGTGTCGCTCTGCGAGATACTCGGCTTTTCAGTGGTGGCCGAAGGCGTTGAGACAGAAGAGCAGCGCACTTTTCTTGCGGAACACGGTTGCCACACGTTTCAAGGATATTTGATCGGCCGTCCATTGCCCGCGACGTATTTGTGACAGCGCAGCAGATGCACCGGCTACCCGGGGTTCGCGATGTCAGATCGCTGTTGCAACGGGGAAGTTATCTGCCAGGTCCGATATATGCAATGCCTGCCGGGGCAAGACTTGCAGCAGTGCGAAAGTCCCCTTCCACGAGCCATGCAAAAGAGCAAAAGCCCTCTTTCCGATTCTGCAGCGTATATGCATGGAGGATCTACAATGAAGTACCCTCCCGCGGAGAATCGATCCCATGCGAAGTTGGCGCGCGCCTGAGAAGCGAGGATTACCGAGTCAGAAGCGACGTGACTGGCTGAAAGTGCTGGCATGGCCGCTGATCGGTCTTTCCCTGGTGGCGTTGCTTTGGACTTATACCTTGTCACGCAGCGCGGCAGCGCGGGAAGAAGCGGAAGCCGACGCGAGGCAGGCGGCGATCGCATCCGCCGCTTCCTACGCACAGCAGATGCGCCACATGGTGGAGCACATCGACCAGGTCACGTTACGCCTGAAATATCAATGGGAGAACCATGCGTCGGGCGTGAATCTGGAAGACGAAAGCACTTTCGGTCTTTTTCCTGCCGGCCAACTGCTGTATGCGAACATTTTCGACCAGAACGGAGATGTCGTGACGACGACAATCACCGGGCAGAGGCCGGGCAGTATCGCCGAACAACCCTATTTCCTGTTTCATCAAAGCGACTGCTGCGGCGGGCTGCACATCTCGCGGCCCGGCCCCAGCACCGCTACCGGACGCCAGATTGTCCGTTTCTCGCGCCGACTGGATCGGCGCGACGGCTCTTTCGCTGGCGTTGCGGTCGTCGCGGTCGAACCTCCCTACCTCATGACTTTTCAGGAAGCGGCCATTCCCGGGATGCACGGCTTCGCGTCAGTTTTCCTTGACACTGGAACCTTGCTGGCCAGCAAAATCGCGGACAGCACTGACGGACTCCAGATGCTTTACCGTCAGGAGCCTGTATTCAGGACGCCTGCCGGTGTCGCACTGGAACCGGCAGAGATATTCGCGGACGGGCGGGCCCGCCACGTGGCCTGGAAAAAACTGGACAATTATCCGCTGGTTGTCGTCGCGGGCCTGTCGTATCAGGATGCGATGGCGCCGTACAGCGCGCAGGCGGAGCATGACCGCCGGATGGCCTTCCTGGAGAGCGCCGTCATCCTGGCGAGCTCGTTAATGGCCGCCTACGTCGCCCACAAGTTGGGACGCCGCCGCAGGCAGGTCGAAGAAACACAAGAGACGTACCGCATGGCTACCGACTCGGCCAACGAGGGCTTCTACATGTTCCGGCCGATCCATAACCGCGATGGCGAGGCGGTCGACTTCAGGCTGGAGGATTGCAACAACAAGGGCGCCGAACTCCTGGGCACGACACGGGCACAGCTTGTCGGCAAAAACGTGTCGCAGTTCCAGCCGGAGTCCTTCAGGGATGAAGCCATGGCACGCTGCAAGCTGGCATTGGAAAGGGGCATGCTGGAAGAAGAACAGCGCGTGCCCTCCTCCAGTCCGATGAAAGCGCAGTGGGTTTACCGCCGCATTGTCCGCTCGGATGTGGGACTGGCAGTGACGATCAGGGATATATCGCAGGCGAAGAAACAGGAAGAGGCACTGGCGGACCTGGCCAACAATGACCTGCTTACCCGTCTGCCGAACCGGAACTCGCTCACGAGCTACCTGCCCAACGCGGTCAGCACTGCCGCCAGGCGCGCCGGACAGTTTGCGCTGTTGTTCATCGACCTGGACAACTTCAAGAACATCAATGACTCGCTGGGCCACGACGCCGGCGACGATTTGCTGATACAGGCGGCGCAGCGCTTGCGCGACACGGTGCGCGCGAGCGACTACGTGGCGCGGCTCGGCGGCGATGAGTTCGTCGTCATCCTCAATGACCTGGATGTGGAAGAGGATGTGACGCGGGTGGCCAGGGCTCTTGTGAACGCGATAGGCAAGCCGTTCGAACTCGACGCCGGCACCGGAAATCATGTGAGCGCATCGATCGGCATCAGCGTGTACCCGCAGGACGGCGAAGATGCGGACACGCTGTTGAAGAATGCCGACATTGCGATGTACGCGGCGAAAGCCGCCGGCAAGGGCCGCTTTGCGTTCTACCATGCGCATCTTTCGGATTCCCTGATCCTGCGGCTCAACAAGGAGCGCGCATTGCGGGAAGCCATTGCCAACGATGAATTTGTGGTGCACTACCAACCGCGCGTCGGACTCGCGTCCGGCAAGTTGACCAGCATGGAAGCGCTGGTGCGCTGGGAGCGGCCCCAGCACGGCTTGGTGTATCCCAGCGAGTTCATCGATGTCGCGGAGGACATGGGTCTGGTTGTCCAGATCGGGGAGATCGTCATTGAAAAGGTGTGCCGGCAGATCGCGCAGTGGAAACAGCAGGGTTTGCCGATGGTGCCTGTTTCGGTCAACGTATCGGCGCAGCAGCTCAAGACCGGGACGCTCAGCGGCTTCCTCGACCGCTGCATGAAGCAGTACGGGGTTGCGCCAGGCGGCATCGAAGCGGAACTGGTTGAGTCGGCGGTAATCGACCGGAGCAAGGTCGTGTCCGGCGAACTCACAGCGCTTCGCCAGCTGGGAATCACGCTCATGATCGACGACTTCGGCACCGGCTATTCCTCGATTTCCCAGTTGCACAGGCTGGACGTCGACGTGCTGAAGGTGGACTCCGAATTCACCCGGGCGCTATGTGAAGGCTCCGAGGCGCAGAAACTGTTCCGGGCCATCATGTCGATGGCGGAAGCGCTGGACATGGCTGTGGTGGCGGAAGGGGTCGAGACAATCGACCAGGTGAACATCCTGCACAAGCTCTCTTGCGACGAGATCCAGGGGTATTTCATCTCCAGGGCGGTTGCAGCAGGGGAAATGGGCAAGATGATGCTGAAGCATGTCCTGCTTTCGCCGCCGGTAGGGCCGGACCGCCTGCGGCCGGTCTGACGCATTTCCGCTTCCGCCACCACGGGAACGGCGAAATCCTGACGCCGCGCATGCGGCGCCCGGCGCCGCCGGCGCTACAATCCCTCCATGTGCGCGAACTATCTCCCCTCCCGCTCCGAGCAGTTGCAGCAACACTTCGGCGTTGCGCCGCCCGACTCGGAATTCAAGAGCGAAACCTTCCCCGGCTACATGGCGCCGATGATCAGGCCGCCTCGCGCGGATGCCGTCCCCGGCGATCGCGCCTGCGCGCTGGCGATGTTCGGCATCGTTCCGCATTGGGCCGATGTGAAGCTTGCGCGCCAGACCTACAATGCGCGCTCCGAAACGGTGGCGGCGAAGCCGAGTTTCCGCAACGCCTGGAAGCGTCGACAGTTCTGCATCGTGCCGGCCGCTTCCTTCTTCGAGCCGAACTACGAAACCGGGAAAGCGGTGCGCTGGGAAATCGGTGACGCCGACGGCGCGCCGCTCGGTATTGCCGGGATCTGGGAATACAAGCAGGATGGTCCGAACGGACTGCCGCTGCTATCGATGTCCATGCTGACCATTAACGCGGACGCGCATCCGGTGATGCAGCGTTTCCACAAGCCGGACGACGAAAAGCGCATGCTGGTGCTCCTGAGCCCGGAGCAATACGATGAATGGCTGCACGCGCCGCTTGCCGATGCGCCGCACTTCTTCAAACCCTACCCGGCGGAACGCCTGTCGGCGAAGCCGGCACCACGCTGATACGGCAGTGACACTTACCCACAAAATCTGTGGGAAAGACTGTGGATAACCAGTGGGCTTTTCTGCAAGTCGTTGACTGAAAAGGAAATATTTCCTTTGATCATTCTCAATGCAGCTAGTCATTCCACCATGCACCGACTGTGCCGGTCAGAAACAGCAGTGTTCCCGCCGCTGCCAGGCCGATCGCCGCGCCCGTCTTGTGCAGTGTCGCAGCCGCGATAGCGGCGAAGGCCAGGCCCAGCCCGAGCAGACGGGCATACCGATATACCGGCGAGCTGTCTATACGGGACAATGCATCTTCGACTTCCGAGTCCGCCAGCACACGGGAAAATCTGTACCCGCATGCTTCACACTTTTCGGAGGTGTAAGAGGGCCGTTCACCACACTCATCACATGAACCAAAGGTCATTCGGTCTTTCGATCCCGTAACTAATAGTGAATTCTAGTGTATGACCATTTACTTTTCGACACATCACATAGACATGGGAGTCTTGCCTGCCGCGCCCGTTGTCTATTCGTCGGCTCCGGGCCGGCCGGCGCGGCAGCCCGTACCGCATCAGTGAAGAGAGGCCGAGCTCCCGCGCGGCCGCGTCGACAGCAATTGTTCAAATTCAGCCGAGGTAAGCGGCTGCGAAAAGAGATACCCCTGCCCGTAATCGCACCCGGCGGAACGGAGCAAGGCTTCCTGCGCATTCGTTTCGATCCCTTCGGCGATCACCTTTATGCCTAATTTATGCGCCATCGCGATGATGGACTCGGCAATCGCCCGGTTGTCGCGGTCAACTTCCATGTCCCGGATAAACGATTGGTCGATTTTCAGATAGTCGATATCAAATTTTTTCAGGTATGACATCGAAGAATAGCCGGTGCCGAAATCGTCCAGCGCGACTTGAATCCCCGCATCCCGATAATGCAGCAGCCGCTCCGTTACCTGAGGCGACGCTTTGAGCAGCAAGCCTTCCGTAATCTCGACGGTGAGGCTGTTTCCTGGCAGGCCGAGATGCCGCAAGTGATCCAGCCAGTCGACGGCTTCACCATCGGACAGGAATTGAATCGGCGACTTGTTGACGCTCACCTGAAACGGCGCGCCGATATCCTCGCTCCATCGCTTGGAGCAGGACGCTGCTTCCTTGAACACCCAATCGCCGATCTGGTTAATCATCCCCAGCTCTTCGGCAATGGGGATGAAGCGTGAAGGCTCAACGGGACCGAGCGTCGGATGACGCCATCGCAGCAGCGCTTCCGCCTTGGCGATGCGGCCGGTTGAAAGATCGATGACCGGCTGGTAATACACATGCAGTTGCCCCCCATCCAGCGCGGATCGCAAATCCCCGCCCAACCGGATTCTTGCGTGCGCACGGTCCTGCATGGACCGCGTGAAGTAGCTGAACTGGTTTCTGCCGGCGTTCTTTGCTGCGTACATGGCCTGGTCGGCATTGCGGATCAGTGCTTCCAGGCTGGTCGCATCTTCCGGATAAAGCGTGATGCCGGTACTGGCAGAGAGATAGACGACCTCGCTACCGAGGCGATACGGTTGCACCAGCGCGTCGGTAATTCTTTCCGCGGTACGCTCGACATGCGCTTCATCGTCAAGCGCAGTCATGATGACAGTAAACTCATCACCCCCCAGCCGCGCGACGGTGTCCGAATCACGAACGCAAGCGCAGATGCGCCTGGCGGCTTCCTCGAGCAGCACGTCGCCGGCGTCATGGCCGAGCAGATCGTTGGCTTCCTTGAAGCGGTCGAGGTCAATGAGAAGCAAGCCGATCTGCTGACCGCTGCGATATGCTTTCCTCATTTCCTGATCCAGCCGGTTACGGAACAGGCGGCGATTCGGCAGGCTGGTCAACGGGTCGTAATTTGCCTGCTGCCAGATCAGATCGTCTGACTTTTTCTTTTCGCTGATGTCGGTCTGCACGGCAATGAAATGACGTAGTGAATGGTCCCCGTCAAGGACCGGATCGGCCTTGATGTTTTGCCAGAATGGCTGCCCGGACTTCTGGTAGTGCAGCACATCGACTTCGAACGACGTCCTGGACCGGATCCCGTTTTCCATCACCCCCACGGTCTGTGAACTCGTATCCGGACCGCACAGCAACGCCACCAGCGGTTTTCCCGTTGCTTCCTCCGCGGTATAGCCGGTCAGCGTCGTGAATGCCGGATTGACCCATTCGATGATGCCTTTGTTATCGGTGATCGTGACCGCACTGGTGATTTTCTGCGCGACCAGCGCAAGCCGTGCGCTTTCTTCCAGCGCCGCATTGCGTTCGTCTTCCGCCAGTTTTTGCTCTGTTACGTCATTGCCCTGCAAGAAGATACCCGAGACGCTGCCTTCGATTTCGGTGATCGGCTGGTACACCAGGTCCACGAACGCTTCCCGCTTTGCGCCGTTTTCCAGGTTGAGCACGATACGTTTGCTCTTGGTCGTATACGCTTCGCCGGACTTGTATGCGGCGTCGAGCCGTTCGATGAAGTCATCGTGGGCGAATTCGGGAAAGGCATCCTTGAACATCTTCCCGATGACGTTTCTATGGCCGATCAATTCGGAAAACGCCGGATTGACCAGTTCGAACACGTGTTCCGGGCTGCGCATGAAAGCGGTGAAGCTTGGGGTTTGCTCAAACAGTTGCCGCAGCAGTTGCCGTTCTGCATCGAGCACATTGACTGTTGCGCGAATGGCTGCGGAGCGTGAATCATCTTGTTGACTCACTTCCTGCTCCACGATCCTTGCTGCCCGCATCGTGTTCTTGAGGGCGTGGATTTCCGTCATATCCATCGCGTGATGACATATCCCAACCATGTTGCCGTGATGGTCCAGCAACGGTGTGTTGAGTGCGGTCCAGTACCGCTCTTCGAACTGGAGTCCTTGTTCCACCGGCACCGGGATCGGGTAACGATGCATGGTCAGGACGTCGGGCTTTCGGAAGGTAAGTACCCGCTGAAAGGACTGCTGCAAGAGAAATACGGCATTGTCATCCGGGTCGCCCGGGCTGGCCGGGAAGACGTCAAATACATTACGGCCGACCAGCGTATGCCGCGGCCGCTTCACCGTTTTTTCGTATGCCGCATTGACGTCGGTGATCGTGAGGTCCGGCGCGAGAATGAGATAAGGCGTTGGAGACGCTTGCAGATACGAAAAAAAATCAATTGGCTCGGCCATCCTCTCTCCTGTCAACATCTTCCGTAGGGAATCGTTCGAGGAGGTAAGACACGTGTACATCTTGTTTTGTTCGCAAGGAAGTTTCAAACCGGAGTTCACACAACCGTCACCAAAAGGCATCGATGCGGCGTGTTAAGCATTCGCACCGCCCCATGATCCGGTCCAACGCGCGGCGATCCCGCATTACTTCGACGGGGATCACAAAACAAAGACGACTCCGTCGACTTTGTTATTCCAGGAACAAACAAGTTGATCACCTCGCCCATTGGAGCATGGGTATATAGGACGCGCTTTCCGAGATTGAATTATGGCCCGTGCCACTGATCACTTTCATTGACGCGACTCCTTCTGAAAAGCGGGACAATAGCAGCGACGTGCTCCACGCCGGGATGACTTCATCGTGTTGAGCGGCAAGGATCAGGGTGGGAGCCTTCACTCGGGGCGCATAGCGCCACGATTCGTATTTATCCCTGAGCAGCCATCGCACCGGGAAAAATGGGAACTGCCGGACCGCAAGCTCCTGCAGGCTGTCGAAGGGGGTGACAAGAACCAGTTTCCTGACGTCGCGAACGCTTGCCACATGAACCGCCACGCCGGTTCCGAGACTGCGGCCGACAACCACGATTTCACTGTGCTCGGCCGCGATTCGATCCAAAAGAACCAACGCATCGGACACCAGCGCCTGTTCAGTCGGTTTTCCCGAGCTTCCCGCATAGCCGCGGTAGTGCAGCAGGTATAAGGCGTGGTCTGGAAACGCGGCTTCCAGTATCGGCAGACTCGCTGAAACATCTTCCGCATTCCCCCCCAAATAAAGTGCTGCTTTTGTCCCTTGAAGCGGCCTTTCGGAAACCTTGATCTCGGCGCCGGACACTGCAAGCGTGGAGATCCTGGGAGCGGGGTATGCCGCTTTATATGGAGGAAAATAAATAAGCGCGCGCTGAAAGAGAAACAGCGCAAGACATGCGGCCAGATAGGCAACAACGCCGGCAAACAGAAAGAGGCTCAGTGTCTTCTGCATTTAACGCCCGGGTTTATTCACTCGCGAGTAAAGACTGCTCTATCAAGCGCCCGGTGCTGACGGCAGCGTTCGGCTTGTCCAGCGGGAACATCGGCACCTCCTTTGGGGCTTCACCTGCATCACAAAACGCCTGTTTCACATCGCTGACTGCGGCCTGGCGTTGTCACGCCAACCGCCAGCGGTCAGCCTTCGCTTGAAGAAGGCGAGATGCGCTTGAGCCGCTGGCCGTAGATGCCCCATACGGTCTCGACGCCGTCCAGGTTGCCGACCAGCGCCCAGCCGGTGCCGATCTTGCGTGCCTCGACCGGGACGCCCAACTCGTTTCCGACCTGCTGCGCCCATTGCTTTGCCGCGCCTTGCCCCTTGAACAGCTCCTTGCCTTCGAAAACCACGGTACCCTCGAATACGGGCTTGATGAATACGCTCATGAAAACTCCTTCGGTAAGCTCGTTTAGCCGTGCGCGCCCGCTCTACCCGTAACCGGCCTGCCAGACGGTCCAGCCGCGGCGGGCGGTGCACTGGAACGAAAGCATGTCATGGCGAAACAGTGCAGATGCCGAAACCGGGTTGGACAGTTCAAAGCGGCCCTGCGTCAACAGCCAGCGAACGGATGAATTCCCGCTTCACATTATGCCCGCTTGAAGCCGTATTCATCGGCGCTGGCAGAAAACGAGGCGGCGGACCCGTCCGGGGAGACGAGGTCCCGGCCGGAAGAAAATCCGGTTTGTTGATATATTCCGTGCGATGAATCGACGTCATTTTCTTGTTGCCGGCTTTTCCATCGCCCTCACGCTCCGCGCTTTTGCCGCGCCGGTGCCGCAGGAACGAGCGGACTGGTCCAGGTTTTTTTCCGACGCGGACGCGCGCGGCACCATCGTCGTCGCCGACGCCCGCGCAAACCGCGACGCCATGCTTGTCCACGACCAGGAGCGTGCGAAGCGACGCTACTCGCCGGCGTCGACCTTCAAGATCCCGCACAGCCTTTTTGCACTGGACGCCGGACTGCTGCGCGACGAATTCCAGGTCATCCCCTGGGATGGCGTCATGCGCGGCATGGAAGCATGGAACGAAGACCAGGACCTGCGCGCCGCAATGCGCAACTCGACCGTCTGGGTCTATGAACGATTCGCGCGGCAGCTTGGCGACAAGCGTGAAGCCGATTACCTGAAAAGGCTGGGATATGGCAACGCCAGCACCGGCGGACGCGCCCCCTTCTGGGTCGAAGGAGACCTGGCGATCTCGGCGCATGAGCAGATCGCGTTCTTGCGCCGCCTCTACCACAACAAGCTGCCGTTCCGTACCGAGCACCAGCGCCTCGTGAAGGATGTCATGATCAACGAGGCCGGCCGGGACTGGATACTGAGAGCGAAAACGGGCTGGAGCGGAAAAATCGGCTGGTGGATAGGCTGGGTCGAGTGGCCCGCCGGTCCCGTGTTTTTCGCATTGAACATCGACACGCCGAACCGCATGGGCGACCTCGCGAAACGCCAGGAGATTGCCCGCGCGATTCTGCGTTCCATCAAGGCGCTGCCGCCCGAGTGAAGCTTGCCGCGTCGAGGCTCGGCGCAGCCGCTGTTTGCCGGGTGCGTCCCGGGTAATTGCAGACGCACGCCGGCGGCCAGCGGCGGCCGCCGAGCAGCGCCAATGAAAGGAGTCAGCGCGCCGCGCCTGAAGGTGCGCCATCTGGTCGTCTCTCTTTACGGCAAGCGCATCGTGCCCGACCTGTAGATGGCGCGCCGCTCCCATGAACTGCGAATTCGGTGTTGGCGAGCATTGATTCAGGACGGCCGCCGGTTGATCGGTGGTCGCAAACAGCGCCAGTAAATTGACCTCAAACGGACGTTTCAGAAGTGCAGTTGAAAGGCGGAAAACGACCCGAAGCGATCTTTCCTTGTCAGTCATCTCCCTCGAGCTTGCCACGTATGCCGCGCCCGCTTTGCGGCAATGCTTATCTTATTGGCGCACAAAATCCTGTTGATCCAGCTTCGGCTGGTGCAATAAATTCCGGATGAAGAAGTCAGTAATCCGCTGATTAAGCTCCGGAATTTCCTGGGTTCGATCAAATGACGGCGGATCGCTCAACAAGGTGCTGCCAATGCTGCCCGGCTCCAGGGGCGGCATTGGTGAAAGCATCGCTCCGTGTCCGGCATCAGGCATTCGCATTACCACCTCACACCGCGGAGCGCACGCGTTCAGTATTGCTTCGACGTGAAATTTCGGTACCTGGTTGACGTCCTTATCCGCAATCACCAGACCCAGCGGGATCTTAGGATTAGACAGAGATTCCGGAACGAAATCGGCGGCGTAAGGAACCATGGCTATAGCCGCCTTTATGCGTGAGTCCTCATACTGATGGACGCTGTCGTCGCTGAAGCGAGCGGCGATCACTTGCTTGGCGAACCACATCTTCAGTCCGTCCAGCCAGCTCCCGTCAAGCGAGGTGATGAAGCCGACGCACGAGGAGAAATCCTGCGCAATGTTTTTGTCACAATGCTCTCTAAAGCGCGGGTTGGACCATATCCCTCCCGCCAGAGATAGCGCCGTGTGCCCGCCTGCAGAGCCGCCGAACACGCCGACGGCGTCAAGCGAGAGATGGGCGGCAAGCGGTGGATAGCCTGCGACGACATCGATAGCCATCGAGACCTCCTGAGGTCTCTTGCTCCAGCTACTGGGTCCGGGCCCAGAAGAATCGAGGTAATTGTCGCCATGATGTTGCGGCAAGGCTACGGTGAAGCCGCGCTTCACAAGAGTGCGGGCTAAGTCGGCGTGTACCCACGGCGACCCGCCGGATCCATGCGATATGACAATCAAGCGGGCATTACCCTTCACCGGATTGCCCTTGGACGCGAGCGAGAGACGAAAAGGTCCTTGGGAAAAAACGTTCTCAGGATCAGACGAGGGATAGAAGACCGTTACCGATCCGCCATCAGCCTGAGGCAATTGCATGAATCCCGTGCTCGGCGCTTCTCCATGGGCGCTTGCGACCACGAGGGAAAATACGACGCCGAAGAAGCCCGCCAGGCGAAGCCGCATTTTGTTGTGCATTGGAGCTGTACTTGGACACCAAATCCCGGATAGTGCCAACGGGAGCCGGATGTTGCAATACCAGGTACATGGGGCACTGGCTAGAACGGCCTGAACCAGCTCCTATCTTTTCGGCACGGAATTTCAGGTTCAGTGACTGGATGTCGCCGGACGCTTCCTAGCTGGTGTCGGACCTTCTTCCTTTTCCGAGGAGCTGCTTCGGTCGACCCGAGGCAGCCACTCACGCAGAGAGGAGTCAACGCTCATGGGGCGTAAAAACAGGATCAGGTGCCGAATGGCGCTTGGCAGGGTCGATGTTATTGAGTCCGGTCCAACGGCAAGATGCGAGAGACCTGGTTAGTACCTGGCTGGTCTTGTCGGCAAGAACGTCAACATTTCAACCGGCGTCTTCACGAAATGCAGCAACGCTTCCTGAAAGCGCCGTCGCGTCCATCCGAAATGGATGCGCGACGGCGCAATCCGGACACCCGCGCACTCAGCCGCCGGCGCTCGCGTTGCTCTCGGGTGCCCGCGCTGCCTCGATGGCTTCCCTCTGCACCTCCTCGCGGCTGCGGGTGGAGACGGCGTAGGTGAAGTCGAAAAACTCCGGGCTGCGGTCCGCGGTGCGAATTCCCGCTGCATAGTCACGCTCAAGTTCGGCGCGAACCTCGGCGCGGGTCTTGGTACTCGTGAACTTGCTGTGGTCGACGTAGGGATAAACGGCCTCCGCGGCAGCGGAACCGGCGGCGGTGACGGCAATGGCAGCAAAGATGGTCTTGATGTTCATTTTCAACTCCTGTTCGGTTAAGTGTTGTGCGGTCGTGCAGGCCGCAACGGATTTCCTGAGTGGTGCAGCGCGACCGGCCGATGCCCATCGCGCCTCTGTCCCTGTGTGCACCCCTGCTTGGAAGGCGCACTGTCGCTATTCGCATCCGCACTCCGTGCGCGCTCACCTGCGCACTTCGAGGATGAGGTTGAACGGGGTCTGCGCGGCACGTCGGATGTGCGTGAATCCTGCCTTGCGGAACACTGCCGCCAGGCGCGCCTCGCCGGCCTGCGCGCCCAGCACCATGTGTCCGCCCTCGGCGACGGCGTGTGCGCAACAGATCGTGGTCGACGCCGCATAGTAGAGACGTGCGACCGGCGAAATATTGTCTTCGGTGCGATCGTTGGCGAACGGCTCGACCAGCATGATCGTGCCGTCAGGCGCCAGCACTTCGGCCGCGTGGTGCGCGGCGGCCACCGGGTCTCCCAGGTCGTGCAGGCAATCGAAGAAGCAGATCAGCCCATAGTTGTTGCCGGGGTAGTCCACGGCACGCGCAACATCGAAGCCGAGTCGCGGCGACAGGCCGGCGTTGGCGGCGATGCCTCTTGCCTCCTCGATAGAATCCGCATGGGCGTCGAACCCGTGAAAGCGCGAGCGCGGAAATGCCTGCGCCATCAGCATGGTCGAATGGCCGTAGCCGCAGCCGATATCGGCGACGCTGATGCCGGCATGGAGTTTCTCCACGACGCCGTCGAGCGCTGGCAGCCACTCCGACAGCAGGCTGCCGCGGTAGGCGTTGCGGTAGAACGCCGAGACGCCGCAAAAGAGCCGGCCGTGATGATCGCCCCATGCGATGCCCTTGCCGGTGCGGAACGCCTCGAGCGCCTTGTCTTCGTCGAACCACATGGATGCCGGCACATTCCACGCATTTGGGATGTATACTGGACTGTCCTCATCGGCCAGGACCATCGCTTGCTCAGGCGCAAGCTCATAGGTGTCGCTGACGGCGTGGTAGTTGACGTAGCCGCCTGCGGCCTGCGAATTGAGCCATTCGCGCACGTAGCGTTCGGCGCATGCGGCGCGTTGTGCAAGCTCGGCGGAAGTCAGCGGTCCGGCGCCGGCAAGCGCCTTGTAAAGACCGAGCTTGCTGCCGAGACTGACCATCACGCCGCCGTAGCCGGCGGACAGGTCGCCGATGGCGCGCATGACAAAGGATTCGAGCTTGGTTTGATCTATCACGGATGCGTCCATGCTTATTACCTCCAGGTGGGTTGTCGTCGTGTTGAGACTGCGAGCACAGAATCGCACGTCGGCCGCATGCGGGGCAGAGCCGGATTCACCCGAAACCGGTTCATTTATGCCAGCGAGGCGCTTTCCTCTTGGCACGGAGGGACACTCATGAATGCGCCCTCCGCGCATGCGGGCCCGGACCCGCGTCACGTCAGCCTCGTCGCGCTGCCGGACGCGGTGGTTTCCACGCTGACCGGCATCTTCGACGTCATGAACGCGTTTGCGCTGATGGGCCTGCCGGGCACGGCTGCGCGGCCGCCCTTCCAGATCCAGATCGTGGGCGAGGCGACGGGGCCGCTGGAGTTGGCAAGCGGCGTCCCGGTCAAGGTGCAGCGCGCGGTCGCCGACATCGACTCCACCGACATCGTGATCGTCCCGTCCATCCTGCTCGGGCCGCACGGCTGGGAGCCCGGGCGCTACCCGCGCCTGGTCGCATGGCTGGAGAGGATGCATCGGCGGGGCGCCTTGCTGTGTTCAGCCTGCTCGGGGATTTTCCTGCTGGCCGAAACCGGCCTGTTCGACCGCCGGGATGCGACGGTCCATTTCGGGTACGCCAGGCAGTTCAGCGCCGCATTCCCTGCCGTCCCGATTCATCCGGAGCGCGTGCTGGTCGTGTCGGGCGTACGCGAAGAACTGGTGAGCTCGGGCGCGTCGATGAGCTGGCATGACCTCGTGCTCTACCTGATCGCCCGTTATGTCGGCGCCACCGGCGCCCAGGAAGTCGCGCGCATGTTTGCGCTGCAGTGGCACCAGGACGGGCTCACCCCCTACATCGTTTTCGAGGGCCGGCGCGACCACGCGGACAGCGACATCCAGAGCGCCCAGCAATGGCTGGACACGCACTTCCCGGTCGCGAATCCCGTCGAGGAAATGATCAAGCGATCGCGCCTTGCCGAGCGCACCTTCAAGCGCCGCTTCACCGACGCCACCGGCCTCACTCCACTGAGCTACGTGCAGCGCCTGCGGATAGAGGATGCCAAGCGCCGGCTGGAGCGCACCGAGGTATCCATCGACGAAATCAGCTGGCAGGTCGGCTATGAAGACCCGGCCTTCTTCCGCCGGCTGTTCAAGCGCACGACCGGGCTGGCCCCGGGGGACTACCGCAAGCGCTTTCGGATTCCGGATTTCGCGCGCGCTTAGGCTGTGTTTAACAAGCGTAGCGAGCGGGCCGGATTGGCGTCGAGTAGCGCACGCGTACGCGAGGTACGCAGAGCAACGCAGGCGTCAATCCGGTTCGCGCAGTAGCTTGTCAAACACAGCCTAGAGCGGCTTTCAAATTAATGCAGGGGGCGGCACTCGACCCAGAAGGGATGCGGCGCAAGGCGCGGCGCGCCGCACAGGGTCGGGCCCCGTCCAAGCGTGCATCACGGCCGGGCCCACCGGCGCGGGCCCGGTTCCCGCGGCTGTCCGAAGGGGTTACCCATCCGGGAATCTTCCCCACCCTCTTCCTGTCCCGCGCCGCTGCACCGGGCCGCCATGGCGATAACGGAAATGCGGGCTATCCACGGGCTCGCCACTGTCAGGCGCCGGCGCCTGCGCGTTTGAATGATTGCCGGACAGGAGCCTCAGCGGGAAGGTGTGCTTGTCGCAAGGAGAACACCAAATCCAGCGAGGAGGCAGCCAAAGGCGCGGTCGATCCAGTGGCGTACTGCGACAAGTCGTTCGCGTATCGTATCTGCCGAAAAGAAAAGCGCGACCAGAACAAACCAGGTTACATGTGCAAGCGAGATAAATGCGCCGTAGGCGAATTGCACATGCATGGCGGTAGCAGGATCAACGACCTGGATGAAAAGACTAACAATGAAAACCGTTGTCTTCGGGTTCAATACATTGGTGAAGAAGCCGGCGCGCAGCGCCCCAAAATCCGTCAATGGCGGCCCGTCAGGTGAGTTTGCGACGCTGCCCGGACGCGATAACAGCAACCTCATCCCCAGGTAGACCAGATAGACAGCGCCCGCGAGTTTGATCGCCTGGAACATCCATAACGATTGCTTGATCAGCAGGCCCACGCCGAGCATGGTGTACGCAATATGGACCAGTACCCCCAGCCCGATTCCCATCGCAGTCAAGATTCCAGCGCGCCGGGATAGCACGAGGCTGTTGCGGGTAACCATTGCAAAGTCGGCGCCCGGGCTGATGACAGCCAGCACGGTGATTGTGACTACAGCTAACAGTTCAGTCATGGCGATATCCCCCTGGAACTAAAAAAATGTAGCTAAAATCTTATTCTTACAGCCTCTATTCGTCTAACGATTTGTACTAACAGTATGCGTGACTCGAACTCACAGATCGGTGCTTCACACCTGCCCTCCCTCCTGGCATTGCGCTGCTTTGAGGCTGCTGCGCGTGCGGAGAGCTTCACGAGTGCCGCGAAAGAATTGCACCTCACCCATGGCGCAATCAGCCGCGCTGTCCGCCTGCTGGAGGAGGACCTCGGCGTAACCCTTTTCGAACGGCGAAACAGACGCGTATTCCTGACCGACCAGGGACAGAAGCTGTTTCAAGGCGTGAGCGAAGGATTGGGAGTCATTCGAAGGGTGACTCAGGAATTGCGGAAGGCAGCACAGACATCGCCACTCGTTGTTTCGTGCGAGCCAACACTGTTGATGCGCTGGCTTATTCCGCGCTGGCCGGAATTCAGGAAGCAGTATCCTGAGCACGACGTGCACCTGGTCGCCGGCGGCGGGCCGTTCAAGTTTGAAAGCGGCATCGACCTCGCCATCCGCCGGAACGACTTCAAATGGCCCGAGGCTCTGAACGTGACTTACCTGTTTGCGGAGAAAACGGGGCCAGTGTGCCGTCCCGATAAAGTCAATACGTTTTTCGATACGTCCGGGGAGGTGCCGGTCCTGCGGCCTGGCGCCCCCCGCCTTCAGAGCCGCACCCGGCCCACCGCATGGCAGGAGTGGCTCTCAGTCTCGGGTCATGTCCCGCTTGAAGGCTACGGTGGGCCGGACCAGTTCTTTGAACATTTCTACTTCAGCCTCCAGGCAGCGCTAGCAGGCCTGGGAGTAGCGATCGGCCCCTGCAAAATGGTACAGGACGACTTGGAGGCGGGCCTGCTCGTCGCGCCGCTCGGTTTCTCGGAGGATGGCACCAGCTACCATCTGCTTGCGCCCCAAGAGGCGGCTCCGGGCAGCGCCCATTTCTTTTTGCAGGAATGGCTCAAATCCCTGGCAGCCGACAAGACATAGGCAAACATGAGAGCGCCGCCAGCGACCGGAAAAAGGCTAATGTCGAGTGCAGGTGCGCCGAGTGACGTGCGTGCGGCTGTTCCCTTGGCCAGCCATTTCGGCGAGGCCTTTCACTGGACAGTCCGGCGTGAAAATGGGGAAACGAAAATAACTAAGCGGGCGTCGCGGAACGGTCTTTAAGTTCTACTTGCTGGTGATCATTTAGCCAACTTCACGCAGTCACGCATTCAGTCCGGCGCGAACGCCACACCATGCGGATCAAACAAGTGCGCATGGGTGGGCCGGAAAGCCAGTGAAATACCGGATCCGACGGGCGGGACAGGCGCATCCGCGCCGCACTTGACCGCCATCAGGTCCGGCATGCCTTCTACCTGCGCATATACGATCATGCTATCCCCCAGATGCTCGATCACTGCAACCTTCGCCGCGATGGCGCCGGGAGCCGGGTCCCGCGGCATTACCGTGAATTGCTCCGGCCGCACGCCCAGCGTGACGGAGGTCCCCGACTCGGCGCGGTTCGTATTTGCCGCTACATGCACGAGCGTGCCGTCGGTCAGCCGGACAGAAACGAGCAGGGTGTCGCTCTCGGCAATGGACTCGAGTTGGGCATCGAGGAAGTTCATTCGCGGCGATCCGAGAAACCCGGCCACGAACCGGTTTGCAGGACGCGCGTACAGGTCGAGCGGCGTGCCGGCCTGCTCAATGATTCCTGCATTGAGCACGACGATTTTTTCGCCCAGCGTCATTGCCTCCGCCTGGTCATGCGTGACATAGATCGTGGTCGTTTTCAGTTCCTTGTGCAGCCGCGCGATTTCGACACGCGTCTGTGCCCGCAGCGCCGCATCCAGATTCGACAATGGCTCGTCAAACAGAAACACGCCAGGCCTGCGCACGATCGCGCGCCCGATCGCCACGCGCTGGCGCTGTCCTCCCGATAGTGCTTTAGGCCTGCGGTCAAGCAGATGTCCGATCTGCAAAATGTCCGCCGCCCTGGACACGGATGCAGCAATCTCTTCCTTTGCGACACCCGCAAGCTTGAGTGCAAAGCCCATGTTTTCCGCTACCGTCATGTGAGGATACAGCGCATAGCTCTGAAAGACCATCGCCATTCCCCGCCTGGCGGCGGCGATGTCGTTGCTGCGGCGGCCGTCGATATCGATTTCCCCCTTTGTCGGGCTCTCCAGTCCGGCAATGATGCGCAGGAGCGTGGTTTTTCCGCAGCCTGACGGCCCGACGAGGACAACAAACTCGCCGTCTGCAATGTCGAGATCGATCCCCTTGATCACCTCCTGATCGCCGAATGACTTGCCGATCCCGCGCAGACGAACCGATGCCATCGTGTGCTCCGATAAGAATTAACCCTTGAGGCCGGTCGCGGCCAGCATGCCTTCGGTCACGCGCCGCTGAAACAGCACATAGGCGAGCGCCACCGGCGTGCCGCCCAACAAAGCAGCTGCCATCATTTGCGCGTACCGGACGCCAAACGCATCCTGGGTTTGCGTCAAGCCGAGCGGAATTGTCATCATCTCGGATGACGTAATGACGATGAAGGGCCACAAAAAGTTGTTCCAGGCACCGATGAAGACGACGATGGACATCGCCCAGACGATGTTGCCGCTTACCGGAAGATAGACGTAACGAAGCACCTGCCACGGCGACGCACCATCCATGACGGCCGCATCCCGGAAGTCGCCTGGAACGGCATCGAAGAACTGCTTGAAGACATAGATGGTCACGGGCGAAACGAGTTGCGGAAGAACGATGCCGGCATAGGTATCGATCAGCCGGAGCTGGTTCATCAAGCGAAAGAGCGGAACGATCAGCGACTCGAACGGCAGCATGAACGCGATCATCGACAGCGCGAACAGCCATCGCTTGCCCCGGAATGTCATCTGCGAGAAGGCATACGCGGCGGTGATGCTCACGGCCATGGTCAACATGGTCACCAATAGCGCCACAAGGGCGCTGTTGAACAGCCAGCGCGGCAGGCTGCCGGCAGCGAACACCTTGGCGAAGGCATCGAGCGTCCATGTCTGCGGCAGCCAGTGAAATACCGCAGACACCGTCTCGTGCTCGGGACGAAGCGCGGTACTGGCTGCCCACAGCAGCGGCGCAAGCCACAGCAGCGCCAGGGCTGCCGAAGCCGTCAATGCAACCAGAGTCCAGGGCAAGGCAGCGGTCGACCTCATCCGCCCCTCCTGCCCAGCCAGTTCATGATGCCGATCTGGGACAATGAGAGGCAGGTGACAACGACAACGAAAGCCATCGCAATGGCGGCGGCATAACCCGCGTCGCTTTGGACGAATGCGGTTTCATACATGTAGTGCAAGGTCACGCGCGTCGTATTGAACGGGCCGCCTCCGGTAAGAATATAGGTCTGACCGAAAATCTTGAATGAGGCGATCAGTTGCAGAATCAGCGCCATGCCGAACGTCGGTCGCAACGCCGGCCAGGTGATGTGGCGGAACAACTGAAGACGGTTGGCGCCGTCGAGCGTGGCGGCTTCGTACAGATCTGCCGGAATGTTGCGCAGCGCGGCCAGAAACAGGAGCATATTAAAACCGACGGTCCACCAGATTGTGCCGAGCGCGACCGCAGGCATCGCCCAGTCGCGATCCGCGAGCCAGGCACGTTCCCCGCCGACGATATGGTTGACCAGCCCGAACGCCGGATGCAGCATCCAGTCGACAATCAATGTCATCACGGAGACCGGCAGCACAAACGGCAGGAAAAACGATGCCTGCAACAGGCTGCGGCCGCGCTGAAAATGATCGACAAGCATTGCCATGACCAGCCCAAGCACCGCGAGGGGCATAACGGTCAGCACGGCAAAATACAGCGTATGGCGCAGGGAGTTCCAGAACGCCGGGTCGTGCATGAGCGTGGCATAGTTCGCCAGGCCAATGAAGGCGTTAGTGCGTGTCAGACTGCTTTCAGTCAGGCTCATGATGAACGTCTGCAGCGCCGGCGCCAGGAAAAACAGCACGAACACAAAGAGGAATGGCGCCAGCATGAGAAATGCTGCGCCGGCCCCGGAAGCGCCGCGCCTGCTTGCCTGTCCCGGTGCAGCTTTCCCGGTCATGGATAAGGTTTTCATCAGGCGCAAGCGTTGTGCGGTCAGTATTTGGGCGCCGGCTTTACCAGCAGCCGGGCGGATTCAGTCTCGAACATGCGCAGCGCCTGCGCCGGGGTCAGTTGCCCGGACAGGGCAGCGGGCAGGTATTTCGCAGCGTTCGTCTGCAAAGGGCCTGCCGCTCCGGCATACCAGCCGTCCGGATCGTAAATGACGTTCTGCACGGAAGCGGCGTACATTGCGTTTGGCTGCAGTGCGCGCATCCTGGGGGATTCCGCCACCGGCCGGTAGGCTGGAATATGACCGCCCTCGGCCCAACCAATCGAATGTCTGCTGACATACGCAATAAACTTCATGACCGCATCTACTTTTTCCTGCGGTGGCGGCCGCCTCCCGTTGGCTGGAATCGCAAAACCGTGCGAATCGCCCCATGCACTGGCGTCGCCGTACATGCGCGGCAAGGGCACGATGCCGTACTCAAAGCCCAATACGCCCTTCTTCCTGGCGGCGACCAGCGCAGGCACTTCCCAGACACCATTGATCATGAATCCCGCCTTCCCGCCAATGAACTGGCTGGTTGATGCAGCATAATCGAGGCCACGGCTCGCATAGCCTTTGGCGAACCAGTCACTGACCGTGGCCAGCGCATCCTCGCCTTCCTTGCCAAAGGTAAAGCGCGTGCCTGTGATCAGCGGCGTGTGCCGCTGCGCCAGCATCGATAACCAGAGGCGCCAGATGGCATAGGAGCTTTGCGCGCTGCTCTCCATCGTCATGCCTTGCGCACCGGTGCGTTCCTTGATGCTCTTGAACGCTTGCGTCAATGCGGCAATGCCTTCGATCCGCGTGAGCTCGCCTTCCGCATCGAGCAGGCCCGCCCGGCCTGCCAGCGCCTTGTTGTAGTACAGCACCAGCGTGTGGAGATCGAGCGGAACGGCATAGGCCTGGCCTTGATAGCTTGCCTTGTTCCATTGCCGCGGGTAGAACTCGTCCTGTCTGAGGCCGGAACGCTGCAGCTCGCCGGCGCTAACGGGGCGCAGCACGCCCCCGCCTGCAAGGTTGCCGATGCGCGACAGGTGAACCGTGGCCACATCGGGGCCGGCCCCCACGACCGAGGCGGTAATGAGCTTGGTATAAAAAGGCTCGCCCCACTTGAGCGTGGTGCTGATGACCTTGACTTCCCGCTGGCTGGCATTGAAGTCGTCGATCATCTCGCGCATGCGCTCGCCATCGCCGCCGTTGAGCAAAGACCATAGCCTGACCTCGACCTGCGCCAGCGCCGGTGCGCTGGACGTCAACGCCAGCGCAAGAATGATTAGTAGTCGTCCAGGGTGCATCATGTCCCTTTGGAATTGTCGCCACCTTGCCGGCAGCACTGGATGAGAGCAGGCGCGTGCCCGATCCTGCCGAGCGCCACCGCAATTGGATTTGGACTGGTACGGCGGGCTCAGAGTGCCCGCCGGCCATACGCATGCTTTGAGCGCGCGCCCGCTGCGGGAATGTGCGACATTGACGGATGCCTGCAACGGCATTAGTGTCATCTGACCGACCAAGGCGCCGCAAGGTGGACGATTGGAGATTTTTTGACGGAGGCAAACGCCAGTGTTCAATTCTTCAGGAGACACGAAATGACCAGCAAGAACACGATTTGTCTGTGGTACGAAGGCGGCGCGGTCGATGCCGCAAACTTTTATGCCGAAACATTTCCCGACAGCGCAGTCGGCAAAGTCTTTTACGCGCCGGGCGACTATCCCGACGGCAAGCACGGCGATGTCCTGACGGTCGAGTTCACCGTCGCCGGCATCCCCTGCATCGGGCTGAACGGCGGCCCGCATTTCAAGCACAACGAGGCCTTCTCTTTTCAGATCGCGACCGACGACCAGGCTGAAACCGACCGCTTGTGGAACGCCATCGTCAGCAATGGCGGCCAGGAAAGCGAATGCGGCTGGTGCAAGGACCGGTGGGGATTGTCGTGGCAGATCACCCCGCGCGCCCTCATCGCGGCAATATCCGACCCCGACCGGGCCGCGGCCAAGCGCGCATTCGACGCGATGATGACCATGAAGAAGATCGACATCGCCGCGATAGAGGCGGCGCGGCTGGGCCGGAACCTGTCCGGTTAATGGAGCGTGTCCCGCATGCCCCCTCCCTGTTCCCCTGCTCATATCTGAGGGGAATTGCTGACCGGCCGGTTCTGGCCGTTCCTGCTGAAATGTTTGTCGTCAGAGCCGGCGGCCAGCCGCCAGGAGCTACACCAGGCGACGCAAAGCGGTGCCGGATGCGAAGCGCAGTCGCCGCCGGGGGTGTCGGCAGACAGCGCATTGGGAACACCAAGAAAAAAGGGTTAGCGCCTTGCGGTGCTAACCCTTTGCTTTTCTGGTGCTGATGAGAGGAGTCGAACCTCCGACCTACTGATTACGAATCAGCAAGCGCCGACCTCGACCATGTTTGCGCGAGTTTGCGCAGTTGCGATTTCCCTCTATACGCGGCATACTCCACCTCGATGACGTTATCCGGTTTTCAACAAAATTGCATGACTCCGGTAGCACCACGGTAGCACCGCGGTAGCACCGAACCACCGCAAGGACCGTATGCCGCCCTCTTCCGAGCGCCCCGCAACCGAGCTGCGCTTCACGCGCACCGCTATCACCAAGCTACCGCCCGCCCCGGCCGGCAAACGCACGTATTACCGCGACCCGGAGACGCGCGGCCTGGTCCTGCAAGTCACCGCATCCGGCCACAAAACCTTCCAGTTTTACCGCAAGGTGGGCGGCAAGCCGGAGCGCATCACACTCGGCCCGTTCGACCCCGACATGCCCGAATCACAGGAGTTTTCGCGCGAACGCACCCTGCTCGAGCGCGTCCGGCACCAGTACCCGCTCAATGTACGCAAGGCGCGGGCACTGGCTGATGCAGTGCGCACCGCGCTGCACGACGGCACCACGGTCGACGACATCCGGCGTGCCGACGGCGCTATCCTGACCCTGGGCACCCTGTTCCCGCGCTTCCTGGATGAGCGCCGCAATAAGCGTGGAGACCACCTCGCCGCCAAGACCCGTCGGGAATACCAGGCGTTGTTCGACACCCACCTCAAGCGCCTGCAGCCGCGCCCGCTGGCCGACGTCACCGCGAAGATGGCCAAGGACCTGCATGCCGCGATTGGCAAGGAACACCGCTACGCCGCCAACCGCGCGATCGCCGTCCTGTCGAGCCTGTACAACTTCGCCATCGACGGCGGGCTGTACCGCGGCCAGAATCCGGCCGCGGGCGTCAAGTTGTTCCCGGAGCCGCACCGCAAGCGATTCATCCAGCCGGACGAAATGCCGGCGTTCTTCCAGGCACTTGCGGCAGAACCGTCCAACTTCCGCGACGTGTTCCTGCTGGCGCTATTGACTGGCGCGCGCCGCGCGGACGTCCTGGCGATGCAATGGGCGCACGTCCATCTGGCGCGCGGCATCTGGGAAATCCCGCGTACCAAGAACGGTGAACCCCTCGCTGTCATCCTGACCAAAGAGGCAGTCGGTATCCTGCAGCGCCGGCGGCCGGCGGACGCCGCGGTTTACGTATTCCCCGGCAGCGGTAAATCAGGGCACCTGACCGAACCGAAAGGTGCGTGGCGACGGGTGCTGCAACGCGCCGGCATCACTGACCTGCGCTTCCACGACCTGCGCCATACCGTCGGCAGCGCGCTGGCGGCGACCGGCGCCAATATGGCGACGTCAATGCAGGCGCTCGGGCACAAGACCGCTGCGGCCAGCCTCATTTATCAACAGATGGACCTCGATCCGATCCGGCGCGCGATGGAGACAGCCAATACGGCCATTCTCGAAGCCGCCGGCGTTGCGTTACCTGCCAAGGTGGTCAACCTTCGGCGGAAGACGTAACAGCCGCCAGCGACAACAACAAAAGGTTCTTATCAGCCCGATCCAGGGAGTACAGGATGACAGTCAATCTATCGAAGCGAGTGCAAGAAGCGATGTGGGGTGATGACGCCCTGCTCGCGCAACTCGAACACTTGGAACAGTTGTACCTGGCCGGAGACAAAACCGCGGTCTGGGCAGCGATCGACTTCTGCGGCCACGCCCAACTGGTGATGCCAGACTGGTTGCGTGATGCCGTGTCCGCCATCACGCACGGACTGCGCAGCGGTGCGTTGCGTACCTTCGACGAGGCATTCGGCGTAAAGCTGGTAAGCAAGGCAACGCGCAAGCGCGCGCATGCGCTTGAGAACAAAAGACTCAGCATCCTGAATGCGCTCGCACAGCACCGGCTTAAGGGCGGTGCATTCACGACGTTGGATTTTGACCGGATTGCCGAGGAGCTGCAGGTGCCGAGAAATCATGTGGTGGAAGTATATGAGGCGCATCCATTTCTTATCGACTTAAGCAAAGATGAGCCGGCGACTGACATCAAGTGCCTGATTATCGGGCAGTTGCCGATAATGCCAAAGCGCCACGGTCGGCCGATTGTGAGAGATAGCGGCGAGTGACGAAATCGAGTACATGGTTTTTGAAGAAACCATGGACGATTTATTGAAAGATACGCGCTACGATCGCTTCAATCGATTCGGTGCATGGTGCATCGGGGTCGAGCAAATTGGAGTGATTCATGCACAACAAAATCCTTGTTACGCCGGCCACCGTCGACCATTTGGCCGGGTCCAACGCGCTCGGTGTTGGCTTGCCCTCGACGACGGCCTTGGCTAATTTCCTCTCCTCCGTTGCTGGCACGGGTACCGCACCGGCATCCCCGGTACAGCACAACGCCGTCGCCGGTAACGATGGTTACTTCGTGTCGTCCGCCGGCGGTACGAAACGCTCTGCAACCATGACGCCGGCAGAGGCAGCCGTCTACCTCGGCGTAAAGGAAGCCACGCTCGCCACCTGGCGCTCGACCAGGCGCTATCGCCTCGATTACGTCAAGGTCGGGCGCCGCATCTTCTACACCAAGGCGGCGCTCGACAAATTCATGGCCGCGCGCACCGTCACTTTCGACGATTAGGCCGGCCATGAAAACGAACTACCACTTCAACGATATGGATGGGCCGCAGGCACCTTGGCTCGATGAGCTGATGCAACTCGTCGCCCGCTTCTCCGACCTCAATGTTGCCCCCGATCTGAGCAACATGGTGCTGGCTGATCTGTGGGCCGTGTATCTGTCGCTGCGTCGACGCGCCGAAACACTCCGCACGGAATAGCGCTCTTCCCAATTGGGGTTGGCATGAACAGCAACGTTCAATTGCTAGCCCCATCCTTCATTTTAAGAAAAAGGAACGAAGATGGCGAAACGTATCAACATCGACCCCGAGTTTGAGTCGCTGATCACTCCGCTGGCAGACGACGAATACAATGCCTTGGAGCAAAGCATTCTGGCAGAAGGTTGCCGCCACCCGTTGGTGACCTGGCGTGGCATTCTGATCGATGGGCACCACCGGTATAAGATTTGCAAACAGCACGACAAATCTTTTCGCACTGTCGAGTGCCCGCGCCTTGATAGCCGCGAATCGGTAATGGCGTGGATGATCGACAACCAACTGGCGCGCCGCAACCTGAGCGACTACCAACGCACGGCGCTCGGGCTGAAGAAGAAAGACATCATAGCCGCCCGTGCCAAGGTTAATCTGGCCAACGGCAAAGTGCCTTTGATGAATTCGTCAAAGGCACCGGTCAATACCCGGAAGGAAATCGCCGCAATCGCGTGCGTGTCTGAAGATACCGTCGCCAAGGTCGAGAAGATCCAAGTCAACGCAGTACCGCCGATCCGCGCCGCCGCCAATGCCGGCGACATTTCGATCAACGCCGCTGCCAAGCTGGCCGCGCTGCCGCCCGAGCAGCAGCAGGCAATTGCCGCCGGCGGCGAGCAGGCCATGAAGGAAGCCGCCAGGCAGATCGACACTAAGCCGGCGAAGAAGGCGGCGAAAGAATCGGCCGCGCCGGCGCCGGCCCAACTGATCAGGCAGCCCAGCGAGTTGGGGCAATTGCGCGCGGAAAACGCCCGCCTGCGCGCCGAAAGCGATGCGCTGCGGGCCGAAAATGATGCGCTGCGAGCCGACTTGGCCGAGCAGGCCGCGCTGATGGAAGGCCTGCACGAAGAAAGTCAGGTGTGGGTGAAAATTGTTGGCAACGACGACCACTTGGCAGCGGCGCGCGCCGAAATCCAGAAGCTACAGGAGTTGGTACGCGTGATGGAATCGCGCAATAACGGCTTGCTCAACGAGAAAAACGAGTACCTGCGTCTGTCGAAGAAGCACAAGTCTGCGGCCGAGCGCCTGGAGCGCCGCCTCAAGGGGTTCGAGAAAAACAGCGGGAGCCAGGCGCATGCAGCTTGAGGGGTTTCTGAACCACGCCCCTTTCAGGTCGGCGCCAAGCAAAAGCTGCGTGAAAACGTCCTAGCCAGGCCGTGCTGCCAGTTGGTCATGAGTCTCACTAGCTCGCGCAGGGTAGTACTGACAATGCACTTGCTCGTCCAAACGCTGGAAAAAAAGAAGTAGCAACGCTGTGGGCTTGCGCCACCCTTTTCGAGTTGCGTAAGGAGTTGTCCAGGGCTGGGGCATTCGACCACGCTGAGATCCACTGGCGATAGTGACAGCATCCCGCATTTGCCGATTGGCGAAGCTATGTAGACGCGAAAGTAGCGGCTCAAATCTCTGCATCAAAAACCCGACTTAGACACACTTCTGCAAAAGGGCTGGCCCACGTAAGGCTTCAGAGCGGGACGTGTCGCATCAACAGTGTTTTCCATCGTTCTACATGGCCGCAATTTCATAGGAGGAAAATTTGGATAGAAGTAGTAGGGATGCGCCCGCTTCACCTGAAGACGATGCTGCCGTTGCCCCGCACCTCAAGGCCATGGAAAAGACACGGCGAAAGCCGTCGACAGAGCGAAAGCTGGCTGGCAAGTACGAGACGCGAGTCACGCGCGCCAACGGCGGCAACCATGACCCGCAGCAGACGCGCCGGGCATGGTCATGGATCGACACCTGCTCGATGGTCTACAAAAGTGCTCGCCTCTATCACCTGTCGTTCGTAATGGCTGATCAAGAATTCCGATTCATGAACGTTGCCCATATACACAAGGGCCTGCTCAAGCGCCTGATGCAGCATCTGCGCCGGAATGGTATCGAAGCAAGCTTCTACGCTGCCCGCGAACTCGATGACGACAAGGGCGAGCACCTGCACATTTTCCTTTGTGTCGAGGCAGCCTTCAAGCGGCCCAATGCGATTCTGAACCGAAAGCCAGATAGATGGCTGGCGAAGGCAGCAGCTAAAGCCGGTGTGCGGGTCTATATCAATCCGCCACGCAACCAGATGCACCGTGGCCTAGATTACGCAACGCTTCCGAAAACCAAGCCGGCGAAGATTGCGGACGCAAAGTGTTGGGTTTCTTACTTGTTCAAGCGCCGCAGCAAACCAGCGGAGGGTCAGGTCTATTCATGCTCAAGGATGCCTTTGATTGACAGCCACAACACCGAAGCCACGAATGAGCAAAACAATTTGCGCGTTGCTGCTTCCAGCCACTACGCCCCCTTCATCACTGTACTCGCCGCTGATCTCGCCTTCCCCGTATTCTCGCTCAGTGCCACGGGCATATCGTCCGACCTCGATCCGACCGTCATCGACCTTGGCGCCGAATGTCTGCCTGGAAACTTGTACCGAGGCATACCAACGCATGCCCATCACTTCGCCGACCTAATGTAAGGGCATTTGCGAATGGCTACGTACCCCTCATTGGACGCGCACTGACGAACTACGTAACGAAAATGAAGACGAAGGATTGCGTAACCCCTTTACGGGTGCATAATGATCATGCCTCGCTCCCGTCCGGTCGTGGGCAGTCGTAGCGGCTGAACGCGTAGCGCCGGTGTAGCCGGCTCCGGTGGCATCGGGGCAGTCAGGCCCGCTCCCTCGGCATTGCGCCCACCCGAAGCAATGTCGTGCGTAAGTGCATCGGTGGCGCGCAGCGCCGGTGCATTACCGGGCTGACTTTATTTTTTCAGGCCAGACACCTTCTGCCATCCCAATAACTTGTAGCGATGGAATGTGTACTGCCAAGAGCAACGAAACCAGCCTTGGTGCCACTGGGGAACTTCATCCTGCAATCACGGCGTTACAAGTGCGCGAAGCGGCAGCAAGCGTGACGGATCAGTGGCTTTCTCGAGCGTGCCCATGTCAGAATTGGAGCGGCTCGTTGTAGACAAGTCCGGCCGCTGCCGACTGCGTATCTCGGTAATTGTCGGCAGTTTCTCGAACAGCAACCGTATTCAGCTGAGTGCCCACGAATACCGGCAGGAATACGATTCTAGCCAGTCATTCCAGAAATTTGTTGAGTGTCGGAGATCGCGCCAAACCCGACGTTGGAGTTGTTGGAGTTCCAGTGGCAGGTATATGCGTGCAGTGGTAGCCGGTATCGCTCTCTAGGGGCAACAAGTCGGTCGAAGCCAACCCTTGATCAGCACGCAGAAGGCAGTTACGCCGCCCAAGACTGTCAATGTGGCGGTCGGCACGCTCCGCGTATTCAACTTTTCCAAGGCTTGCGGCGCATTGCCCTGCAACGCCGTTCCAAGGAGTGCCGTAGGCTGGGATGCAATCCCAGCACCGTTGCAGTTTCACCATTCCACCGAAAGCTGGGATTTCATCCAAGCCTACCGAGCTGGCAGTTGAAATACACTGATCGTTTATTTGTCTCCAACTCAGGGAGCAATGCCGATCAAATTAATCGCTGCCAAGGTATCGGTGGGAGTAATCGCCGCTGCGATAGCCATTCCATTTTCAATCGAGTCTTCAGGCGTGTTGTAGTTCAAGCCGTGCTGAACGGCGAAGAAGTCTGCCACTGTGACCTTATTGTCCAGCAAATCGGCAACCCAGCCCCATTGTTGATTACCCTTGAAGCTGTGCGCAGAACTGAGCATCGTGCTGACGAGACCACCCTTGGTGACATGACCAGTCGCAAGTTCATTGCTCCAGTAGCCCACTTCGGTAGCGCTGGGAGCGGTGTCGCCTGTTCGCCCGAGCACGTTCTTGTAGATCACCTTGACGAAGTCGTCGTTGCTCATCGTTGTCGAATAACCAGTCAACGACGTGTATTGAACGGCAGCGCTGTAGAAGTTGTCGGCGATGCTGGAAACGCCTTGCCCGCCCTTTAACTGATCGATCCAGTATGCAAGGCCGTCCGCATCCGGGACGCGATTGAAGAACGCAACATAAAGTTCCATCAGCATCTTCAGATCAGCAGTCGCAATCGCCTTAGCCGTGTCGCCGATTGTAAGGTTCACAGTAGCGTCATTAAACTGGATGCGCTCAACATTCGAGAGCGTATCAGCGCCCTCTGCGCCACTCACTTTGATGGTGTTGCCAGCGCGCAGGAGCGAGAAATTTGCACGGTTACCGGCAATCCTGACGGTATCCACCCCTGCACCACCGTCGATAACATCACTTCCCTTGTTGGCGACAATCACGTCATTTGCAGCAGACGCCTTGATTGCGCTACCTGTCGCCGCCGCCTGATAAACATTGTGCGTCTCGTTGCCGAAGACCGTTGCAATATCAAGCGCAATTGTCGTTGTTGCTGCATCAGTTGCGGTTGTCTTGTTGCCGATGAACACAACGTCGTTCTTGCCATCGTTATTGGCATCGAACACCAACGGGATACCAAGCGACCATTCGGGGTTACCGGTCAGGGTTGCAAGTTGGGATGCCGGAATCGTAGCGTCATTCAATGCCAACGTTGCAGCCTTGAAGTGGCCTTGACCGTCGTTCAAGTACAGGAATGCGCCATATTCATCGCCACTTTGGATTTGTGGTGCTTCAGAGAAGAATTGCTTCATCACTAGATCTTGGCTTCCGTTGTGATCGACGTCAGTCAAATCGATCTTCATGATCATCTTCGATTTGATATTGCTATCTTCACGAAGCAAGTAGCTGCCTAGCTTTGCAACCGTCACATCCGCAAATTGCTGATTGCCTTGGTTTTGCAGAATTTGTACTGCGGTACCACCCCATTTTTCCCATTGAATAACCACGTCAGCCAAGCTGTCACCGTTGATGTCACCGGTTGTCACACCCGCGACACCATACTTGCCAGCGTCAAGCACTTGAGGACGCAAGACGTCGAAAACGTTCGTGAACTTACCAGTTGCATCTTGCGTGAACATCTGCACTGTGGTCTTACCGCTCTTCAGGTCCGGGGAAGTGTAGCTGCCGGTGATCAGATCCGTTCGGCCATCGTTGTTGATATCTGCGGCGCCAACTGCACCAGCAAATTGATAGTCAACGGAACGACCCGCCCAGTCACGGCTTGTTGTGGCCATGTATTTGATTTCATCTGGCAGTCCGGCGACCGAATATTGGAAACCGCCCTTGCCGTCGCCCAAGTAGAGGAACACGCCACTACCTATCAGGTTCTTGCCCCCGAGGTCAACCATTGCCATATCGAGATTGCCGTCGCCATTGATGTCGGCCATTGTGGACACGTGATTGAAACCGTTGTTGTTGGGGATATTCGCCGATAGGTCTTGAAACACGCCATTTGCATCTTGCAGGTAAAAGTGGTTTTTACCGCCTTGGAAGCCCGTTGTGTTGGTGCCTTCCGTATTGTTGCCAAGTTCGAGGCCTTGATCGGCAACAAACATTCCCAAACGACCATCTGCTGTAAACCTGCCGATAAACACGCCATTGGATTGTTCAATAACCGGGGCGGTTGCAAACAGCTTCGACGTAGCATCGTAAAATCCGCCCTTGCCATCGTTAAGCAACGCTACAGCAGGCAATGCCGGGGCAGCATTGAAATAACCGGGGTGGATAAAGATGTCCGCATAGCCGTCGCTGTTGAGGTCAACTGTGGTTATCGAACGAAGATCCGTAGTAAACGGGTCATAGTTACCAGTGCCGCCTAGTCTTGCCGGCAGGGTTACATTGATTGTGGAATGGACGCTTGTACCCTGGATTTGCATTTCTATCTTCCCTAGCCTATCTTTTATAGTTAATGTTTGCCGGCCCTATTTTGCTTTCGCCGGCTGAACAGTCCCTTCTGAGAACGTTCCGTGGGGTTGCAGTTTATCGAGGTGGTCGTTCCGTCTCGGCAGCCGAGTACGCTAGTCTAACCAATTTCTATATAGCAATACCATATATATGGTATTGCCCCTGACTGTTAAATTAGAAGAGTTAGATGGGCGTCCGCTTCTGGCCCCGATAGCGGGCATTCCGCGTAATAAATCGAACAAGGGTGAAGCAAGCAAAAACGGCTAACATGACGAACAAGGCCATGCACTGGCGTAATTTTCATCTAATCAAAGTATTGGTTCGTCACGTGAAAAAGTCCGAGGGTACACGACAACAATGGGGTTGGACCGACGAGCGTCGTGCGCGGCAGGCCGAGTCAATTCACAGATGGAAGCCGTGGACCAAGTCTACTGGTCCGCGCACTGTAGCAGGTAAAGCAATCAGTAGCAGGAACGCGGCCAAGCCGGAATCCCTACACAAGCAGCTCGTCCAACTCCACGGAGAAATCAAACGGGTTGCCCGTCAGGTCAGGAATGGCCACGCGTCACGTCGCACGATTCGTGCTGCCAGACTTGTGAGATAAGGCCTTCGCATTAATCCCGTTTGCCCCACCTGTTGCCCCGTCCTAGAGGATTGGGAGCAAGACCGACTGTTTGGGCTAATTGCCAAGGTGGGCGGCTGGCGCAAGTTGGTTCTCTGCAGGTTCAGTGTCACCTTGCTCCAACACTCGGGTGCCCGCCTCCCTGAAACCTGCCGCTAACAATGCTGGGCGCAGTGCTCCTAAGGCTGCTGAAGGAACGCCCAACCACAGAAGATTGCGCGCCCGTGTAACGGCAACGTAGCCAATACGACCGAGTTCCGTATCCACACCCTGCAGCAACGCCTCAACATGCTGTCGAGTTGCAACATAGAGGACAGCGTCAATACTTTCGCCTTTGACCTGGTGAACAGTCTGCACGCGAATTCGCGGGCCTCGATCGGCAGCCAGGTCGGCGCCTGCGTCGAGCGGCTCCCTCCCTAAGGCATTGCGGGCCAGCTTGCGTCCCAAGTTTTCTACTGGCGCCAGACCAAAGTCCTGCTCTATCCTTTCGAGCACCCCACGCACGCGCTCAAGCAGATGCTCATGCCACTGCCCGTCAGCCGGCAGATGCGAATGAGGAAGGCCGACTTCCGGGTTTCTGGTAAAACCCCAGAGAATGTGCTTCATCTTGCGAATTTCCGGTTGGAGCGCTCGATTGCTGAGCTTCGCCATCAAATCATGAGGAGGACTATCCAAGAGCGTAACAATCGCACGGACCACATTCTTGTAGGCGGACATGAAGTCTCGTTGCCTATCCCTAAGGAGAGCTGCTTCAGCGAAAATCTTGACTACCCCGCGCCCGCCAGGTTCGTGAACACCCGCCAGCCGAGCCGCTAGCGCATTGGCACGACATAGAATGGCGCACTTGTTCGCCGTCAGACCGACATTGCCGACCTCGGCGTGGAATGCGTCGAGCAGCTGCGGAAGCTCGGCCTCCGAGTAGCCGATGAAATAGGCGCCATTTGGTTCAGCTGCGGCGGCACGATGTGCTTCGTCATTTCGGTCGGAAATATGATTTGCTGGTACCAGAATAGAAGGTAGCGATCGGAAGTTGCGGGTCAGGGAGAATGCGAGAACGCTCGGGCGGTCGCGGTAATTGCGCAAGAATTCGCCATCAGCACCGGCAAATTCGTAGATACTCTGACAGGGGTCACCGATCAATGAAATCTGAACGCCCGCCGCCGCTAGCATCTCCAAGATAGCTTGATGAAGTGACCCGATGTCCTGTGACTCGTCAACGATTACCTGCGAGTAGCACCTCGCCAATGCTTGGAGGATGTAGGGTTGGTCATGCAGTGTCCGGTAGCACCAGTACCGCCCGAGGTCATGCGTGTAGGCGCCGATTCGGCCAAGCCGGTTGATGACCTGCACCGCGAGATTCTGATCCAGGCGCACTCTCTGACCGAAGTAGTCGTAGTAGAAAGAGAGATGTCCCTCTGTAAAACCAGCCCGGATTTGGGTTACTGGTATTGGGTAATTTGCCGTTCGGATCGTGTAATTGGCCAAAAAGTCTTCATTGCCCGTCACCAGATACGCGGACTGCCCGGCCCCCATAGTGCGGTGTGCATGCGGCCGCAAGATGTGAGCGGTAATAAAGCCGTCCAACGTGTCGATATCAACGCGGGTTCGCCCCATACCTTGCGGCAGGAAATGTGCGAGCGCCTGATAGCCATTCCGGAAAGTGTCTACGGCGACGTTGGAGAACGACAGTAAGGCCACTCGACTACGGGCAGGCCCTAGCAGCTTGCGAACTGCGATGAGACGATGAATGGCTGTGGCCGTCTTGCCGCTTCCGGCGCATGCGATAACGGCGAGAGGCACCAGAGGAGCATCGACGACGGCCTGCTGTTCAGGTGACAACTCCATTACGTTGCATCCATCTGGCAGACATGCTCCATCGCCATTTGAATGTACGGGGGGATAACACAAGGCACTCGGCCGTCCGATAACACCTGAGCCAATGCCTGGCCGAAGCGTCCCTTCTGCACATTGCTATGCCCCCGCTCGAACATGCCTGAAAATAGTACATGGGCCTTCGTCGCACCGTCGGCGGCGCGGTCGACGGCCGCCCGCAAGTCTGCGGCTATCCTTGGATGCATCTCGGCCAGCGCCAAGAGCATCGCCTCGCGGTTATCCGCATGCAGGGCTAGGTCATATTCCAGGGTTTTCACCCCGTGGTACACCTTGACGTATCGATCCTCCCGTTCCTTCATCTTCGCCGTATTTGCAGAAACGACGACGGCGTTGCCGAGTGCCGGATATAACGGTTCAGGTTCCCCGCCTGCTGCAGGCTGGGACTGCGGGTCCGCGTCGGTGATGACGGCGACGGGAATCTTTAATGCATTTTCCCCAAACAGGGGCAGAAACGAGTCAAAATTCAGCCCCTCAACACTGATCAGACTGACGCCGTGGCTACGTAAGTCGAAGCCCGCTCGGGCGGCGAGGACGTCCACGAGCATCATTTCCGCTGCCCCTTCCACAAGGATCAGCCGGCGCGCAAAAAAAAGCTCTGCCCGCGTTACATCTAGGTAACGCTCCAATTTTTCGCGCTTCCCACGCTCAAACTCGACGTCTCGCGGAAAGAAGGTTTCAACCCGCCCCTCTGTCTCGATTAGGCAGACCAAGCAGTCAAGGTTGGCATTACTTGCGAAGTTGGGCGAATGGCTAGTGACGAAGAGCTGAACCGGCTTTTCCCCCTCGGCGGCCTGGATACTGGCCAAATACCGCAGCAGAACGGCTTGCAACTGGGGGTGGAGGTGGGCCTCCGGCTCCTCCACAATGAGTCCTCGATAAGTGGCATCAGGATTCTGGGCCAGCTCGCTCAACACTACTGCCATGAAGATTAAGTTGTTGAAACCGAGGCCGTTCTGTTCGATTTCCAAGGCATTCACTGACAACGAAAGGCGCGCGCTCAATCGCTGAAAGTCGCTTGCACTGAGTCCAACCTCCAGCACTTGGGCTAGCTGGCGGCCCAACATAGCGTTGTGTCGTGTGGCAATAGCTGCCTGTGTATTTAGGATCGGGGCTTGCGCCTTAAGATCGTCGTCGAGGCGACGCAGTGCTGCGTTGATCCCTTCGCGTCCGCGATCGTCTGCGAGCAAATGCATCAGGCGAGAGAGCTGGCTGTTTCGACCGGGTCGCAAGCCTTGCGAGGCATCGCGTAGCGGCTGCAAGTAAACGCCGTGCAAGTTCTCCATTATGTCAGACGTAAGTGGGACGTCTCCATGGTCACCGCACCAGCGCTTGACACGGAATCGCCCCGCCTTGTCTGGATCTGAGTAATGAACGTGAAAATGAGCCTCCATGCTGCCGTCAGCGCCTGGTTTTAGCGCAGCGAGAAAATCGGCCTCGTCATCTAGGCTGAGGTCCCGAAAAACATAGTGGAAGGCAATATCACCCTCGGGCGGCTCTTCACGTGGTCGGTGGCGATCATCCACACTAAAACGTGGATACGGATCATCCTGACCAGCCAGCAACGCTCTCAACGCGTCGACTACGGCGCTCTTGCCAACGTTATTCGCACCCACAAGCACGTTAAGTCCCGCTCCAAAGCGTAGCTGGACGTCCCGAAGCTTACGAAAATTTACGATGCTCAACTTAGCCAAGTGCATTGCCGGTCCCTTTTGTTTTCGAAAGGTCGACATACCGAGCAACGCGGGTGGCTCTTAGCGCAGGATGGAGGTGATACTGGTGGCTCTGGTTGAGCGATGAGCAGTCCTTGCCGGCAGCTCCAGCGGGTGGTGTGGGGATAGTTGAGAGTGAGGTAGATTGCACAGCGAACTTGCTAAGGGGAACTATTCGCCGATCTTACTACCTTTGTTGCAAAAACGTAATATTTCAAATCGACATGTTCATCCGTGTCGTTGGGACTTAATGCGACGTTTTTCAGCGTGCCAATTGCGGCCACGGTAGCACCGTGGTAGCACCAAACAAAAAGGGCTAGCCCCTTGCGGTGCTAACCCTTTGATTTTCTTGGTGCTGATGAGAGGAGTCGAACCTCCGACCTACTGATTACGAATCAGTTGCTCTACCAACTGAGCTACATCAGCGAAAGCGCGCATTCTACCAAATAAAGTTACTGCTCCGCTAGTGCAACCTTGACCCCGGGCCCCGGAAACTTGCTTTTCGACCATTTTTACGGTCAATTTCGCGTAAAAACACGAGAAAACCCGTCAATATCCCGGTTGCGGCGGCGTCCGCCCTTATTCGTAGTGGTAACTCGTCACCCGCTCCACTTCGCTCTTGGAGCCGAGGAACACCGCTACCCGCTCATGCAGCTTCTTCGGCTCCAGGTCAAGGATGCGCTCGCGGCCGTTGGTCGCCGCGCCGCCCGCCTGTTCGACGATGAAGGCCATCGGGTTGGCTTCGTACATCAGGCGCAGCTTGCCGGGCTTGTCCGGTTCGCGCGCGTCGGCCGGGTACATGAAGATGCCGCCGCGGTTCAGGATGCGGTGCACGTCGGCCACCATCGAGGCGATCCAGCGCATGTTGAAGTTCTTCTGGCGCGGGCCGGTTTCGCCGGCCAGCAACTCGTCGACATAGCGCTTGACCGGGGGATACCAGTGGCGCGCATTGGACGCGTTGATCGCGAATTCCTTGGTCTCGGACGGAATCTTCATGTTGCGCTGGGTCAGCTTCCACGCGCCCATCTCGCGGTCCAGCGTGAAGCAGTTCACGCCGTTGCCGGTGGTGAGCACCAGCACCGTCTGCGGGCCGTACACCGCGTAGCCGGCGGCGACCTGCTTGCAGCCCTGCTGCAGGAAGTCCTTTTCGGTCGGCGTGCCCATGCCTTCCGGCGCCTTCAGCACCGAGAAGATGGTGCCGATAGACACGTTGACGTCGATGTTGGACGAGCCGTCGAGCGGATCGAACAGCAGCAGGTATTCGCCCATCGGATAGCGGTTCGGGATCGGGTGGATGGTTTCCATTTCCTCGGATGCCATCGCCGCCAGGTGACCGCCCCACTCGTTGGCTTCGAGCAGCATTTCATTGGACAGCACGTCCAGCTTCTTCTGCACTTCGCCCTGCACGTTCTCGCTGCCGGCGCTGCCGAGCACTTCGCCGAGCGCGCCCTTGCCGACCGCATGGCTGATCGCTTTGCAGGAACGCGCGACGACTTCGATCAACAGGCGCAGTTCGGCGGGAATGCTGTTGTGGAGGCGCTGCTCTTCCACAAGGTATTGCGTGAGACTGACTCTTTTCATGTATGGGTTCCGGTATCAGTGCTTGGTTAGTTGGATAGGGATTTGGTGACGACTTCGAGCACGTCTTTCGACAAGTCCTTGGCGGCAGCGACCTTCCTGAGCGCGGCTTGCATCTTTTCCTGCAAGGCGGGCGCATACTTGCGCCAGCGGTCGAGGCTGCGCGCGAGGCGGGCCGCAACCTGCGGGTTGATCGCATTGAGCGCGATCACCTGCTCGGCCCAGAACTCGTAGCCGCTGCCGTCCACCGCATGGAATTGCGAGGGATTGCCGTTGCAGAAGCTGAAGATCAGGCTGCGTGCGCGATTCGGGTTTTTCGCCGTGAACGCCGGATGCTTCATCAGCGCGCGTACCGTCGCCACGTCGGTGCTGCGGGCGGTGGCCTGCAGCGCGAACCACTTGTCGATCACCAGCGCTTCCTGCTCGAACTCGTCATAGAAGCGCGCCAGCGCCTCTTCACGCCCCGGCGCGCTGCTGTTGGCCAGCGCGCTCAGCGCCGCGATGCGGTCGGTCATGTTGTTGGCATTGTCGTACTGCGTCTGCGCGAGGTGGTGGGCGTCGGCATCGTCGTTCTCGACGATGTAGGACAGCGCGAGGTTCTTCAGCGCGCGTTTGCCGGCCGAGGCCGGGTCCGGGCTGTAGTCGCCGAGCGTGCGGTTGTCCTGGTAGGCGACCATCCAGTCCACGCGCAGCGCCGACGCCAGCGAACGGCGCAGGAAGCGGCGCACCGCATGGATCGCATGCGGGTCGACCACCTGCATCTGCTCGGCCACCACGGTTTCGGAAGGCAGCGTCAGCGCCATTTCGCGGAATGCCGCATCGAGCCCGTCCTCGTTCAGCGTCGCGCGGAACGCGCGGCTGAGCACGCCCTCATCCAGTTCCGCGTCGGACAGCGCATGGTTGTTCTGCACCGCCACGGTGAGCGCCAGCATGCGGCGCAATGCCAGGCGCTGGCCGGCTTCCCAGCGGTTGAACGCATCGCTGTCGCTGGCCATCAGGAACGCGAGTTCCTCGTCGCTGTACTCGATCTCCAGGATCACCGGCGCCGAGAAGCCGCGCAGCACGGACGGCACCGGCTTTTCGGCGACGTCGGTAAAGCGGAAGGTCTGGCTCGCCTGCGTCAGCTCCAGCACCAGCGTGGTCGGCGCCTCGCCGGCGCCCGCGCCTTCCAGGCGCAGCGGCATGTCGCGGCCGGCGCCGTCGAGCAGGCCGATCGCGACCGGGATGTGGAAAGGCTGCTTGACCGCCTGGCCGGGCGTCGGCGGGCAGGATTGGGTGAGCGTGACGTCGTAGGTGCGCGCCGCCTCGTCATACGCGGTTTCCACCTTCACCCGCGGCGTGCCGGCCTGGCTGTACCAGAGTTCGAACTGCGTCAGGTCGCGGCCGCTGGCATCGGCCATCGCGCGCCGGAAGTCGTCGCACTCGACCGCCTGCCCGTCATGCCGCTGGAAGTACAGGTCCATGCCCTTGCGGAAGCCGTCGCGGCCGAGCAGGGTCTGGTACATGCGCACCACTTCCGCGCCTTTTTCGTAGATGGTGACGGTGTAGAAGTTGTTGATCTCGACGTAGGAATCGGGGCGCACCGGATGCGCCATCGGGCCGGCGTCTTCGGGGAACTGCGCCTGGCGCAGCACGCGCACGTCCTCGATGCGCTTGACCGCGCGCCCGCTGTCGGTGCCGATCAGGTCGGCCGAGAATTCCTGGTCGCGGAACACCGTCAGGCCTTCCTTCAGCGACAGCTGGAACCAGTCGCGGCAGGTGACGCGGTTGCCGGTCCAGTTGTGGAAGTATTCGTGGCCGACCACGGATTCGATGCCGGCGTAGTCGGCGTCGGTTGCGATGCGCGGATTGGCGAGCACGAACTTGGTGTTGAAGATGTTCAGGCCCTTGTTTTCCATCGCGCCCATGTTGAAGTCGCCGACGGCGACGATCATGAAGCGGTCGAGGTCGAGTTCCAGGCCGAAGCGCTCCTCATCCCAGCGGATGCTGTTCTTCAGCGAATCCATCGCATGCTGGGTCTTGTCGAGATTGCCTTCCTCGACCCAGACCTGCAGCAGCACTTCGCGCCCGGAGCCGAGCGCGTATCTTTCTTCCTGGCACACCAGCTTGCCGGCGACCAGCGCGAACAGGTAGGACGGCTTCCTGAACGGGTCTTCCCACAGCGCGTAATGACGGCCGTCGCCGAGATCGCCCTGCTCGATCAGATTGCCGTTGGACAAAAGGACCGGGTATTTTTCCTTGTCCGCGCGCAGCATCACGGTGTACTTCGCCATTACGTCGGGCCGGTCCGGGAAGTAGGTGATCTTGCGGAAGCCTTCCGCTTCGCATTGCGTGAAGAAATTGCCGTTGGACACATACAAGCCCATCAGCGAGGTGTTCAGGTTCGGCCGGGTCACGGTCTCGATCTCGAGGGTGACTTCATCCGGCGGATTCAGGATTTCCAGCGTGCCCTTGCCGAGCGTGTAGCCGCGCTTGGTCAGCGCGCGGCCGTTCATGCGCAGCTGCACCAGCGACAGCGACTCGCCGTAGAGCACGATGTTCTTGCCGCGCGCGTCCGGGTTGCGGCGCAGCGTCATGCGGGTGGCGACGTGGGTGGCTTGCGGATCGAGGTCGAAGCCCATTTCCACGGTATCGACCCAAAAATTCGGCGGCGTGTAATCCTTGCGGTAAATCGTATGGTGAGTATCGGTGCGCATAATGCTGCTGTCGGAGGGATAATGACGCAAAGTGATATTTTACCAATCGCAGCCAGTCGGAGCCTACCGGAATGAAACCATCCTTTGCGCTTTTCGTAGTTGCCATTTCTGCATTGCTGGCATCGTGTACGCAGGAGCAGCAGAACCAGATCAGCCGCAGCGTACAGAACTGGACCGGCACCAACGGTGTGCTGGAATTCTACGCCGGCGACAAACTGATGCGGCGCTTCATCCGCATCGACAAGATTTCAACCGCGCTCGGCACCGACGACAACGTGCCGCGCTCCTACCGCTACGGCTACGGCGTGCTCGACGAGAATTTCAACATGGTCGTCGACGCCGGCGAGAAGAAGGTGTATTTCGAGATCAGCGATTATGCGTCGAATTACATCTTCTTCGAAAACCCGCGCTGAGACGGACGCCGTGGTTACAAATATTTACGGAATTTTTTCCAGCCGTCCAAACCAAATTTCTATACTGGCATTTTTGACCACGCTGGAGAGCGAATCATGAAATCCTGGCTGGGCGCCTGCATTGTCGCGGTCAGTGCATTGCTGGGCGGTTGCGGCACCGTCATCAAGAGCAATGTGACCACCTTCCACGAGTGGCCGGACGCGTTGGCGGACAGGTCCTACGTGTTCGAGCGCACCAGGGAACAGAACGACAGCCTCGAATACCGCAGCTACGAGAACCTGGTGCGCAACGAGCTGAGCCGGCTGGGATTCGTCGAGGCGCCGGCGGCCACCAAACCGACCCTGAAAGCATCGTTCGCCTACCAGATCAGCGGCGCGCGCGACGTGCGCGAAGTGTATCCGGTGGTGGTCAATGCCTCCCCCTTCCCGTATCCCTATCCCTTCTGGCACGGGCCGGCATGGCGCGGCTACTATGGCCCGTTCTACGACCCGTTCTGGTACGGGCCGCCGGTGGTGCAGCACCGGGTGTCGCAGTACCAGTTGTTCACCCGGCAATTGCGGGTGTCGCTGGCGCGCATGGCGGACAACAAGAAGCTGTTCGAGACGACGGTGGTCAGCGACGGCACCAATGGCTCGCTCGCGGCGGTGATGCCTTACATGGTGCGCAGCGCGTTCGCCGAGTTCCCCGGCCCGAGCGGCGTGCCGCGCGTGGTCGAGTTGCGGATGGAGCAGTAAGGACGCCGACGCGGCTGGCGCCCGCCGGAGCCAAAACCTGCTGTCTTTCCTGTCTCTGCGCCACGCACCGCCTTCCTTGTCGTTCCCGCAAAGGCGGGAGGCCGCCCCGCGGGAACCCATGGTCAGCACGCCTGGCGGATGCGTATGGGTTTCCGCCTGCGCGGGAACGACGGGGAGGTAGAACCAGGCGCGCGGGCGAGTCCCGCCCGCACGCAGACAGCGGCAGTCGCACATCAGCGGAAAGCACAGCAGGTCCTACGAATACATCGCCTCCGACACGAACGTCAGCGCCACCACCAGCAGCACTGCGGCGCCCAGCACCAGCAGCAGCCGGCCGAAACGCGGCGCATCGTCCGTGCCCGTCGGCTGTTCCTCCGGATGCTGCATCGGGTTATCCTGATCCCTATCCATCTAAGATGCCTCAGGGAATCAGGATCGTCGAGCCGGTGGTTTTGCGCGCTTCCAGGTCGCGGTGCGCCTGCGCGACATCCTTGAGCGCATAGCGCTGGTTGATCTCGATCCTGATCTTCCCGCTCTCTACCATCTCGAACAGTTCCGCCGCCATGCTGTCCAGGTCCTCGCGTTTGGCGGTGTAGGTGAACAGCGTCGGCCGGGTGACGAACAGCGAACCGCGCGACGCAAGCTCCTGCAGCCCGAACGGCGGCACCGCGCCGGACGCGCTGCCGAAACTGACCAGCATGCCGAGCGGCGCCAGGCAATCGAGCGAACCCGTGAAGGTATCCTTGCCGATGGAGTCGTACACCACCGGCACGCCCTTGCCGCCGGTCAGCTCCTTCACCCGTTCGACGAAGTTTTCCGTGTTGTAGTTGATGGTATGGGTGCAGCCGTGCGCCTTCGCCAGCGCCGCCTTTTCATCCGAGCCGACGGTGCCGATCATGGTCACGCCGAGCGCGCGCGCCCACTGGCACGCGATCAGGCCGACGCCGCCGGCCGCCGCGTGGAACAGGATGGTTTCGCCGCCTTTCAGCGGGAAGGTGCGGCGGAACAGGTATTGCACCGTCAGCCCCTGCAGCATCATCGCGGCGCCGGTGTCGAAATCGATCGCCTCCGGCAGCTTGACCAGCACGGACGCCGGCATCACCCGCAGTTCCGCATAGGCGCCGGGCGGGCGGCCGGCATAGGCGACGCGGTCGCCCGGCCTGACGTGGGTGACGCCAGCGCCGACCGCCTCGACCACGCCCGCGCCTTCCATGCCGAGGCCGGCGGGCAGCGGCTGCGGATAGGCGCCGGTGCGGAAATACACATCGATGTAATTCAGGCCGCACGCCATCTGGCGCACGCGCGCCTCGCCGGGGCCCGGCTCGCCGACCTCGACGTCAACGTATTCCATTACTTCCGGGCCGCCGACCGCATTGATGCGGATTGCCTTTGCCATGCTTTCTCCTTGCGCTTAATGATTGTGGTTATGGTGATGATGGGGAACGATCTGCGCCAGCAGCATCCTGGCCGACGTCACGTTGGTCGCGCACGGCACGTTGTGCACGTCGCAGGCGCGCACCAGCGCGTTGATGTCGGGCTCATGCGGCTGCGGCGTCATCGGGTCGCGCAGGAAGATCACCGCGTCGATCTTGCCTTCGACCAGTTCCGCGCCGATCTGCAGGTCGCCGCCGACGGGCCCGGACAGCTTGCGCTCCACCGTCAGGCCGACTTCGTCGCGCAGCCGCTTGCCGGTGGTGCCGGTCGCCACCAGGATGCACTGGCGCAGCAGGTCCGCATACTCGGACGCCAGCTCCACCATGTCGTCCTTTTTCTTGTCGTGCGCGATCAATGCAATTCGCTTCTTCACATCGCCTCCGTCAATACTGTTTCAGGTTCAGAACGTGCCCGGATAGTTGCCGCCGTCCAGCAGGATATTTTGCCCGGTCATGTAGCCGGCATGCACGCTGCACAGGAATGCACAAACCGCGCCGAATTCCGCCGGGTTGCCGAAACGCTGCGCCGGGATCTGCCGGCGGCGCGCCTCGACGACTTCCTCGAGCGGCTTTCCGGCCGCTCCGGCGGCGGCGCCCAGGGTTTTCTTCAGCCGGTCGGTATCGAACTGCCCCGGCAACAGGTTGTTGATTGTTACGTTGCTGGCCACCGTCTTGCGGGCGATGCCGGCGACGAAGCCGGTCAGGCCGGAGCGCGCGCCGTTGGACAGGCCGAGGATGTCAATCGGCGCCTTCACCGCGCTGGACGTGATATTGATGATGCGGCCGAAGCGGCGCGCCATCATCCCGTCCACCGTGGCCTTGATCAGTTCGATCGGCGTGAGCATGTTGGCGTCGAGCGCCGCGATCCAGTCCTCGCGCGTCCAGTCGCGGAAATCCCCGGTCGGCGGACCGCCGGCATTGGTGACGAGGATGTCGGGCTGCGGACAGGCGGCGAGCGCCTGCTGCCGGCCCTGCGCGGTGGTGATGTCGCAGGCCGCCGCGATGACGCTCACGCCGGTACGGCGGCGGATTTCCTCCGCGGTCGCCTCCAGCGCGTCCGCGCCGCGCGCGACCAGCGTCACATGCACGCCTTCCGCCGCCAGTGCTTCCGCGCAGCCGCGGCCCAGTCCCTTGCTGGCGCCGCAGACCAGCGCCTGTTTGCCGGCAATTCCAAGATCCATGCTCCCCCCTAGGCTCTTTTTCTGGTCAACAAATAAATCCCGGCCAGCACCAGCGCGGTGCCGGCCAGCTGAATGCCGGTCACGGGTTCGCCGAGGATCAGCGCCCCCAGGAACAGGGTCGACACCGGCCCGATCATTCCCGCCTGCGATGCGGTCGGCGCGCCGATGCGCGACACCGCCTCCATTGTCAAAAATACCGGGAAAACCGTGCAAAACACGGCATTGAACAGCGACAGCCCGTATACCGCGCCCGGCTGCACCAGCATCGATGCCGGACGAAGCAGGAAGAACTGCACGATGCATGCCACGCTGGACACGCACATTGCGTACGCCACCAGCCGCAGCGAGCCGACGCGCTGCACCAGCTCTCCCGACAGCAACAGGTAGGACGCGTACGACACCGCGCTGCCGAGGACGAACGCGCCGCCCAGCCACACGCCGGCACCGCCCAGGCGCACGTCGTGCAGGAAGACCAGCACGGTGCCGAGGTAGGCGGTGCCGAGCGCCATCCATTCGGTGGCGCTGATTTTCTTCCTGAGGAAAAACACCGAGATCAGCAGCACGAAGGACGGCGTCAGGAACAGGATCAGGCGCTCCAGGCCGGCGGAGATGTACTGCAGCCCGAGAAAATCGAGGAAACTCGACAGGTAGTAGCCGAGCAGGCCGAGCACCACGATCTGCGCGCGCTCGCGGTTGGTCAGCGGCGCCGCGCCCTTCGCCTTCCACAGCGCGACGGCGGCGAAGAACGGCAGCGCGAACAGCATGCGGAACGCGATCAGCGTGACCGCATCGACGCCGTAGCGGTAAATCAGCTTGGCGACGATCGCCTTCGCGGAAAACAGCACGGCGCCGGCGATGGCAAGCGCCAGGCCGGCGAGAAAGGTTTGACGGGCGGAGAGCGGAACGCTGGTGGAAGGCATGCGGCGATTGTACGCCGGGGAGGATTTTCTTACATTCGACTGTGCGGAGGGGGTCTTTGCCCGGACGCCACGCCGCCGGTCCGCTTGTAAACCGGCGCATCAAGCGCGTGGCCCGGCCGGGCGCCCCCAGGCATCACTTCTTCAGGATCGACCCCAGCACCCCGCGGATGATTTCCCGTCCGACCTGGGAGCCGATGCTGCGCGCGGCCGACTTCACCATCGCCTCCACCATCGTGTCCCTGCGCCGGCCGACGCCGCTGCCGCCGCCGAACAGGCCGCCCAGCGCATCCCTGAAGCCGCCGCCGCCCGACGCATCCTGCGCGTCGTCGGGCGCCTGCGCCCGCGCGCCGCCCCTGGCCTGCTTCACTTCTTCCGCCTTCGGCATTTCCTTGGCCACCCGCCCCTTCAGCGTTTCATACGCGGATTCGCGGTCGACCGTCTTTTCATACACGCCGGCAACGACGGAACTGGCGATCACCTCGCCGCGTTCGGCATCGGTAAGCGGTCCGATCTGCGAGGCCGGAGGCACGATGAGCGCGCGCTCCACCACGTTCGGCCGCCCCTTCTCGTCGAGGAAGGACACCAGCGCCTCGCCGACGCCGAGTTCGGTGATTGCCTGCGCGGTATCGAGCCTGGGATTCGGCCGGAAGGTCTGCGCCGCCGCCTGCACCGCCTTCTGGTCGCGCGGCGTGTACGCGCGCAGCGCATGCTGCACGCGGTTGCCGAGCTGGCCGAGCACGGTGTCGGGAATGTCGAGCGGGTTCTGCGTGACGAAGTACACGCCCACCCCCTTGGAGCGGATCAGGCGCACCACTTGCTCGATCTTCTGCAGCAGCGCCTTGGGCGCCTCGTCGAACAGCAGGTGCGCCTCGTCGAAGAAGAACACCAGCTTCGGCTTGTCGAGGTCGCCCACTTCCGGCAGGTGCTCGAACAGCTCCGACAGCATCCACAGCAGGAAGATCGCGTACAGGCGCGGCGCATTGAGCAGCTTGTCGGCGGCGAGGATGTTGACCACGCCGCGGCCCTTGGCGTCGGTCTGCATGAAATCGTCGATGTTGAGCATCGGCTCGCCGAAGAAGCGGTCGCCGCCCTGCTCCTCGATCGCCACCAGGCCGCGCTGGATCGCGCCGACGCTGGCCGGGGAAATGTTGCCGTACTCGGCCTGCAGCTCGCCCGCGTTTTCCGCCACGTTCTGCAGCATCGCGCGCAAGTCCTTCAGGTCGAGCAGCAGCAGGCCGTTGTCGTCGGCCACCTTGAACACCAGCTGCAGTACGCCTTCCTGCACCTCGTTCAGATTGAGCATGCGCGACAGCAGGAGCGGGCCGAGGTCGGACACGGTCGCGCGCACCGGATGGCCTTTCTCGCCGAACACGTCCCAGAACGTGACCGGACAGCCCGACCATGCCGGCGCCTCCAGTTTCAGCAGGTCCAGCCGCTCCTGGATGCGCGGCGTCGCGCTGCCGGGCTTGGCAAGACCCGACAGGTCGCCCTTGACGTCGGCCATGAACACCGGCACCCCGATATTGGACAGGGACTCGGCCAGGGTCTGCAGGGTCACCGTCTTGCCGGTGCCGGTGGCGCCGGTGATGCAGCCGTGCCGGTTTGCAAGATTGGAAAGAAGAGCGAGTTCCAGCTCCTGGTTCTTCGCGATCAGCAGGTTTTTCGGCATGTTGGAATGAGCTTTCAGGCAAGTTTTGACAAGGGGCGATATGGTAAAATTGTAGATTGGTTTTCGGCTTGGTACCGCCTTATTTTGGATCAGTTTTTGCGCCAAAGCGGGCACCACAGCCCTCTCTCGTTCACTTCCAAGAAAGAAACACCATGGCTGGACACAGTAAATGGGCCAATATTAAGCACAAAAAAGCTGCCGCGGATGCGAAGCGCGGCAAGATCTGGACGCGTCTGATCAAGGAAATCACGGTCGCGGCCCGCCTGGGCGGCGGCGACATCGAAAGCAACCCGCGCCTGCGCCTGGCGGTGGAAAAGGCGGCCGATGCCAACATGCCGAAGGACAACGTGCAGCGCGCGATCCAGCGCGGCACCGGCGGCTTGGAAGGCGCGAACTACGAAGAAATCCGCTACGAGGGTTACGGCATCAACGGCGCCGCGATCATCGTCGATTGCATGACCGACAACCGGGTGCGCACCGTGGCCGAAGTCCGCCATGCGTTTTCCAAGTTCGGCGGCAACATGGGCACCGAAGGTTCGGTGGCCTTCCTGTTCAAGCACTGCGGCCAGCTGTTCTTCGTGCCCGGCACCGACGAGGACAAGCTGATGGAAGCCGCGCTGGAAGCCGGCGCCGAGGATGTGGTGACCGATGAAGAAGGCGGCATCGAAGTGCTGACCGCGCCGAACGACTTCTCCGCCGTCAAGGATGCGCTGGAAAAGGCCGGCTTCAAGGCGGAAATGGCCGAGATCGTGATGAAGCCCGCGACCGAAACGGTGTTTACCGGCGACGACGCCGTGAAGATGCAGAAACTGCTCGACGCGCTGGAGAATCTGGACGATGTGCAGGAGGTCTATACCAACGCCGTCATCGAAGAATAAGTCTGTCTTTCGCTTTACCGGTTTCACAAGTAAATTGGGGAGTGCAGGGATGAAACCCGCACTCCCCCTAACGTTTCGATACCCCCATGAAAATTCTGGTAGTCGGTTCAGGCGGCCGCGAACATGCCCTGGCTTGGAAGCTCGCGCAATCCGAGCGGATTCAAATGGTCTATGTGGCGCCGGGCAACGGCGGCACCGCCCTCGACCCGCGCCTGCAGAATGTCGACATTTCCGATCCGGGCTGGCTGGCGCAATTCGCGATCAAGGAAAACATCGCCTTCACCGTCGTCGGCCCGGAAGCGCCGCTGGCGGCCGGCATCGTCAACATCTTCCGCGACCAGGGCCTGAAGGTCTTCGGTCCGACCAGGGAAGCGGCGCAGCTGGAAAGCTCCAAGGATTTCGCGAAGGCCTTCATGAAGCGCCACCGCATCCCGACCGCCGATTACCAGACCTTTTCCGACGTCGCCGCCGCGCACCGCTACATCAACCAGAAAGGCGCGCCGATCGTCATCAAGGCTGACGGCCTGGCGGCCGGCAAGGGCGTGGTGGTCGCGATGACGGTCGACGAGGCGCATGCGGCGGTGGACATGATGTTGTCCGACAACAAGCTGGGCGATGCCGGCGCACGCGTGGTGATCGAGGAATTCCTGGCCGGCGAGGAAGCCAGCTTCATCGTGATGGTCGACGGCAAGCATGTGCTGCCGCTGGCGACCAGCCAGGACCACAAGCGCCTGAAGGACAACGACGAAGGCCCGAACACCGGCGGCATGGGCGCGTATTCGCCAGCCCCGATCGTGACGCCTTCGCTGCATGCGCGCATCATGCGCGAGATCATCAATCCGACCGTGCTCGGCATGCAGAAGGATGGCATCCCGTACACCGGCTTCCTGTACGCCGGCATCATGGTCGACGCCAAGGGCAATCCGAAGACGCTGGAATTCAACTGCCGCATGGGCGATCCGGAGACGCAGCCGATCATGGCGCGCCTGAAGACCGACTTCGTCAGCGTGATGGAGCATGCGGTCGACGGCACGCTGGACGAAATCGAGCTCGAATGGGACCGCCGCACCGCGCTCGGCGTGGTGATGGCCGCCGCCGGCTACCCGGACGCACCGCGCAAGGGCGACGCGATTTCCGGCATCCCGGCAGAGACGCCCGACTGCGTGACCTTCCATGCCGGCACCACGATGGCCGGCGGCAAGCTGATCACTTCCGGCGGGCGCGTGCTGTGCGTGGTCGGCTTGGGCGACAGCGTGCGCATCGCGCAGAAGCATGCGTATGACGCGGTGGACCAGATCCGTTTCGACGGTGCGCAGTTCCGGAGGGATATCGGCTGGCGGGCGCTGAAGCGGCCGGGGTAATACGGAGGCCCAATTTGTAGGGTGGGTTGAGCGCAGCGATACCCACCGCACGGAGTATCTGGAACTCTCTCCGGTGATTCAACCCGATAGTGTCTCCGTAGAGACTTGCCGGGACTGGCCCCGGCGGGCCACTTACTTTCTTTGCTTCGCCAAAGAAAGTAAGCAAAGAAAGGCGACCCTAATCCGCAGCCCCCTTCGGGGGTTCCCGAAAAAATCCGGCGCCGAGCGGGAAGCGAAATAACTCGCCCTCGCTGCGCTCGGTGCTCAGACAAATTTCGCTTCTTAATCCGCCCGACGCCAGATTTTTTCGGCTGCGTACAAGGGGGAAAGGCAAACCCATCCCCACCCTGCCCCTCCCCTTGAAGGGGAGGGAACTCAAGGCTGCAGCCGGCGCACAAGGAAAAACCAAGAACACCATTTCGCCGTACCATTATCCCCATCCCCACAACCGCACCAGACCACACCGTGACCACCACCTCCGCAGACTCCGTCAAAACCTACCTGCTCGGCCTGCAACAGCGCATCGTCGCCGCCCTTGAGCAGGTAGACGGCAAGCAATTCCTGACCGACCAGTGGGAGCGCCCGCACGGCGCCGGCCCGATCAACGGCGGCGGCATTTCGCGCATCCTGGAAGAAGGCAATGTGCTGGAACGCGGCGGCATCGGCTTTTCGCACGTGAGCGGCAGCAGCCTGCCGCCGACGGCCGCGGCGAACCGCCCGGAAATCGCCGGCCGCAGCTGGGAAGCCATGGGCGTGTCGCTCGTGCTGCATCCGCGCAACCCCTACGCCCCGACCTCGCACATGAACGTGCGCTTCTTCACCGCCACCAGGGAAGGCGAAGAGCCGGTCTGGTGGTTCGGCGGCGGCATGGATCTCACGCCCTACTACGGCTTCGAGGAAGACGCGAAGCATTTCCACCAGGTCTGCAAGGATGCGCTCGCGCCGTTCGGCGACACGCTGCATCCGCGCTTCAAGAAATGGTGCGACGACTACTTTTACCTGAAGCACCGCAAGGAGCCGCGCGGCGTGGGCGGGATTTTCTTCGACGACTTCCATGAACTCGGCTTCGCGCAGAGCTTCGCGATGATCCAGAGCGTCGGCGACCGCTTCGTCGATGCCTACCTGCCGCTGCTGCAAAAACGCAAGGACACGCCCTACGGCGAGCGCGAACGCGACTTCCAGGCCTACCGCCGCGGCCGCTACGTCGAATTCAATCTGGTGTTCGACCGCGGCACGCTCTTCGGCCTGCAGTCCGGCGGCCGCACCGAATCGATCATGATGTCGATGCCGCCGGTGGTGAAATGGCGCTACGACTGGAAGCCGGAACCGGGCACGCCGGAGGCGAAGCTGTACACCGACTTCCTGCAGCCGAAGGACTGGGTGTGAGCGAGGCGCGCTGCATCGCGCTGCTGGGCGGAAGCTTCGACCCGGTGCATAACGGCCACCTGGCGCTGGGCAGCTATTTCGGCAAGCTGCTGGTGCCGGACGAGCTGCGCGTGATCCCCGCCGGCCAGCCCTGGCAGAAACAGGGCCTGCAGACCGCGCCCGCGCACCGGGCGGAAATGGCGCGCCTCGCGTTCGGCCAGATGGCGGTGCCGGTGGTCATCGACGAACAGGAAATCCGGCGCGAAGGCGCGACCTACACGATCGACACCCTGCGCGCGCTGCGCGACGAACTCGGCCCGCGGGCATCGATCACACTCCTGATCGGCGCGGACCAGCTGCAACAGTTGCAAACCTGGAAAGACTGGCGGGCCTTGTTCAACTATGCCAATATCTGCGCCGCGTCACGGCCCGGCTTTTCGATGGATGCCGCGCATGTGGCGCCGGAAGTGGCGCAGGAATTCGCGCGCCGCGCGGCAACGCCTGCCCAGATCCGCGGCACGCCCGCCGGACTGGCGTACCTTGCAACCAACCTTGCCGTCGATATTTCGGCCACACAAATCCGCGCCGCCCTGGAAAGGGGCGCGGATGCGGGGGCGCTGATCCCGGCCGGGGTGCTAGACTATATAAAACAACATCATCTTTACGGAAACTAATGGACATCAAAAAACTGCAAGCCACCGTCGTCGACGCTCTGGAAGACGTCAAAGCACAGGACATCCGCGTCTTCGACACTGTCCATCTGACCAGCATGTTCGACCGCCTGGCCATCGCTTCCGGCACCTCCAACCGCCAGACCAAGGCGCTCGCCGCATCGGTGCGCGACAAGGTCAAGGAAAAAGGCGGCAACATCGTCAGCATCGAGGGCGAAGACACCGGCGAATGGGTGCTGGTCGACCTCGGCGACATGGTGGTGCACATCATGCAGCCCGCGATCCGCGACTACTACCGCCTGGAAGAGATCTGGGGCGAAAAGGAAGTGAAGTTCGGCGCCGCCAAGCGCACCGCGAAGAAGACCGCGGCGGCCGCCGACGGCGAAGCCCCGGCGCCGCGCAAGCGCTCGACCCACATCGCCGCGGTGCAGGCACCGCTCGACGACGACGAGCCGAAGAAGCCGGCGCGCAAGACCGCCGCGAAGAAGACCGCGGCCAGGACGCCGGCGGCGAAATCGACTGCCGTCAAGTCGACCGCCGCCAAGGCCACGACTGCGCGCAAGACTGCTGCCAAGGCGCCCGCCGGCAAGACCGTGAAGGTCACCGCCGCCAAGACCGCCGCGCCGAGAAAGGCCGCTGCCAAGAAGACCGCGAAGAAGACTGCGTAAGCGCCGCACGCCCCCCTCATGCAGCTCATCATCGCTGCGGTAGGCCACAAGATGCCTGCCTGGATCGAAGACGGGTTCGGCGAGTATGCCAAGCGCATGCCGCCGGAATGCCGCATCCTCCTCAAGGAAATCAAGCCTGTCGAACGCTCCGGCAGCAAGACCGCCGACACCGTGATGGCGCTGGAGCGCGCCAAGATCGAAGCCGCGATCCCCAAGGGCTCGCGGATCGTCGCGCTGGATGAACGGGGCAAGGACCTGACGACGATGCAATTGTCGCAACTGCTGACGCAGTGGCAACAAGACGGGCGGGATGTTACATTCGTGATAGGCGGCGCGGACGGCCTGGATGCCGGCTTCAAGGCATCGGCCGACATGCTGGTCAGGATCTCGAGCCTGACCCTGCCGCACGGGATGGTGCGCGTGCTGCTCGCCGAGCAGCTGTACCGGGCCTGGTCGATCACGCAGAACCACCCGTACCACAGGATTTGAAGAATTCATGAAACCGGCAGACCACAAGATCTACCTCGCCTCCAAGAGCCCGCGCCGGCGCGAGCTGCTGCGCCAGATCGGCGTCGAGTTCGAACTGCTGCTGCTGCGCGACCAGATGCCGCGCGGCCCGGACGTGAGCGAGGCTGTGCTGCCGGGGGAGAAGGCGCAGGACTACGTGGTGCGCGTGACCCGCGAAAAAGCCGAAAAGGCGTGGGAGATCATGATCGCGCGCCGGCTGCCGCTGCGCCCGGTGCTTGCCGCCGACACCACCGTGGTCATCGACGGCCGCATCCTCGGCAAGCCCGCCGACCAGGCCGAAGCGATGGACATGCTGCGCGCGCTGTCCGGCCGCACGCACCAGGTGATCACCAGCGTCGCGCTGCACCGCGACCAGGATACCTGGCAGCTCACCCAGAGTTCCGACGTCACCCTGTCCGAACTCACCGAAGACATGATGCGCGCCTATTGCGCGTCGCCCGAGCCCTATGACAAGGCCGGCGGCTACGGCATCCAGGGCATGGCTGCCGTCTTCGTCAAGCACATCGCCGGCAGCTACACCGGCATCATGGGCCTGCCGCTGCACGAGACCGCACAAATACTAAATCAAGCCGGCATCCCGACTTTATGAGCGAAGACATCCTCATCAATATCACTCCGCAGGAGACGCGGGTTGCATTGATCCTCCAGGGAGCAGTACAGGAACTCCACATCGAACGCACGCTGTCGCGCGGACTCGCGGGCAACGTCTACCTCGGCAAGGTGGTGCGCGTGCTGCCCGGCATGCAGTCCGCGTTCATCGACATCGGCCTGGAACGAGCGGCCTTCCTGCATGTGGCCGACATCTGGGAAGCGCGGCCGCACGACAACACGCAGAACGCGATGCCGATGCCGATCGAGAAACTGCTCTACGACGGCCAGTCGGTGATGGTGCAGGTGATCAAGGACCCGATCGGCACCAAGGGAGCGCGCCTGTCGACGCAGATCTCGATCGCCGGCCGCATGCTGGTCTACCTGCCGCAGGACTCGCACATCGGCATTTCTCAGCGGATCGAGAACGAAGTCGACCGCGAGGCGTTGAAGGCCAAGGTGCAGAAACTCCTGCCGCCGGAAGAAAAAGGCGGCTTCATCATCCGCACCATGGCGGAAGATGCATCCGACGCCGATCTCGACGGCGATATCGCCTACCTGCGCAAGACCTGGGCGAGCATCACGCAGGCGGCGAAGTCGAAGCCGGCGCCGACCCTGCTCTACCAGGACCTGAACCTGGCGCAGCGGGTGCTGCGCGACTTCGTCAATGACGAAACCTCGACCATCCAGGTCGACTCGCGCGAAAACTTCCAGAAGCTGCAGCAGTTCGGCAATGCATATACGCCGTCGGTGCTGTCCAAGCTGGTGCACTACACCGGCGAGCGCCCGCTGTTCGACCTGTACGGCGTGGAAGAGGAAATCCAGCGCGCGCTCGGGCGCCGCGTCGACCTGAAATCGGGCGGCTACCTGATCATCGACCAGACAGAGGCGATGACCACGATCGACGTCAACACCGGCAGCTACGTCACCGGCCGCAACTTCGACGACACGATTTTCAAGACCAATCTCGAAGCGGCGCATGCGATCGCGCGCCAGCTGCGGCTGCGCAACCTGGGCGGCATCATCATCCTCGATTTCATCGACATGGAAAATGCCGAGCACCGCGGCGCGGTGCTGGCGGAACTGAACAAGGCGTTGTCGCGCGACCGCACCAAGGTATCGGTGTCGGGCTTCTCGCAGCTCGGCCTGGTCGAGATGACGCGCAAGCGCACCAGGGAATCGCTGGCGCACATCCTGTGCGAAGTCTGCCCGGCCTGCGCCGGCAAGGGCCAGGTCAAGACCGCGCGCACCGTCTGCTATGAAATCCTGCGCGAACTGCTGCGCGAGGCAAAGCAGTTCAACCCGCGCGAATTCCGCATCCTCGCCGCGCAGGTGGTGGTCGACATGTTCCTGGAAGAGGAATCCCAGCATCTGGCGATGCTGGGGGATTTCATCGGCAAGCCGATTTCGCTGCAGGTGGAGACCTTGTATCACCAGGAGCAGTACGACATTATCCTGATGTAACGTGTCGCCCCCCTAGCCTTGGAAGTGGAGGAAAGCCCTCCGGTATAGCTCGGCGCCTGAATCGATTCCCAGCTTGCGTTTGATATTGGCGCGGTACGTTTCGATGGTGCTCGAAGAAATGCGGAGTTCCTGGGCAATGTCGGATTTCTTCAGTCCTTTCCCGATCATCTGGAACACCTCAAGCTCCCGGTTGGACAAGGATTCAAGCTTGCTGCTGCACGGGCTGACGCGTTCGGCAAATCGCTTCACGACCATGTTCCGCATCTCTTCCGAAAGCCAGACCTGGCCTTCGAGTATCATCCGCACCGCCTGCACGATTGACTTCGCCGCGTTGTGCTTCATCACGTAGCCGGACGCGCCTGCATGCAGCGCGCGTTCCGCATAGATCCTTTCGTCGTGCATGGATACGACGAGAATTGCGGTGGCCGGACTGACAAACCGGATGCGTTTTATCAAGTCAAGGCACAGTTCGCCGTTCAGCGACAAATCAATCAGCGCAAATCGGGGCGACCGTTCAAGACAAATTGAAACAGCCTGGCCCGCGTTATCCGCCTCGTGGATTCGTAATGGCGGCCCGAGTTGGCCGAGGAGCGCGGCGAACCCGACCCGCACTACCGGATGGTCGTCAACCAGCAACACATGCAGTTCCTGATGATCATATCCGTTCATTCTCATGACTCGGTCACCCTGATCTCCGTTCCTCTTTCTGGCAATGAGAGGATTTCCAGGTCGTAGTTGATGATCGATGCGCGGTAAGTAATCGTGTTCAACCCCAGCCCGCTACGAAACGCCGGGTGCTTATTGTCGAAACCGCAGCCGTCATCACGAATGCTCAGCGAGACTTTTCCGTTCCGCTCATCGAGGCGGATATCGATGGTTCGCGCATTTGCATGACGGAGAGCGTTATTGACCGCCTCCTGAGTGATGCGGTAAAGATGGGCGGAGACATTTTCATCCGTGACGTCGACAGGGTCGTCGAAGTCGAAGGCGCAGCGGATGCCGGAGAGCCTCGAAATCGTCGCTGCCAGATGACCCAGCGCGTCGCGCAATCCTTCCGGCACCGCTGCCACTGGCATCAGGCCGTGCGCCAATGACCTCACTTGCACCATCGCCTCGCTCGTGGCGCGCCCGAGGGCGTCGGCCTGTGCCGCCAGCTTCTGGTCGATCGAACGAAGTTCCGTCGCGAGAATCTCGGCGGAAACACTGATCCCGGTGAGACGCTGCCCCAGGTCATCGTGAAGCTCTCTTCCGATGCGGACACGTTCGGACTTTGTGACAGCGGCAAGCTCCTGTTCCAGGCTCTTCGTGCGGTTGATTTCACATTGCAATTCGATCGTGCGCTTGTTCACCGCCTCATCGAGTAACGCATTATGGGTCGATATGCGACGCGTGGTCAGGGCAATGCCTCCGAAGAACAATAACCCTCCAAGCAGAATTGTCCCCGGCAAAAGCTTTTCATAGCCTTCCATCGAGACGTCGCGACGCTCGGTGACGTCGAACCGGAACAGCGCACCGCCGAATGGGATGTCGAAATGACGCGTAAGCAGTTCTTCAGGCGCCATATGATCCGGATCGATACCGGTGTGAATCGAGCGGCTGTCGAAAATCGGGATTGGCCGCTCGTACCTCGTGCCGTTTTCTCGCCCGATGTTTGTCATCCTGTAATGGAGCGTGTTAGCGAGTTTGTCCGGAATGGCCTCCCTGAAAAAATTGTGCAGGTAGAAGCCGATCCCGGCGGTTCCCAGAAACATGATACGGTTGTCTTTGTCAGGCTTGAACACGCCCAGTCTCGCCGCGAGTGCTGAAAAGCTCGCGCCTGGGATGGTCAACGGAATGCCGGAACTCAGCACCCTGTTCCGGAGGTAGTCGTCGCGACGCAGAATGCTCTTGCCGTCGCGTGCGTTTGGAAGGCGGCGAGCCAGGTTCTGGAAGACGTCGACACCAAGCGTTGAAGCCATTTCAGGTGGAAATGCGCGCGTGATCACCATGTACTCGTCGCGATCGTTCGGCAAGGACGGGCTATCGCCATCCTGCTGCTTTTGCATGTCGCCCGCACCGTCCCGCAGAAACCTGTCCAGTTCACTGCGCGGGACGTACTGCGCGAAATTGATGGTTTGAAGCGCAGGAAAGCGTTCGCCGATGTTCAGGCTATCGCCGTACACATGAAAGGCTTCCGGTGGAACTTCCCGCGATGCGCGGTAGAGCCCCGCCACCCCGAACAATAGATCTTCGTAGCTGCGCAGGCGCCTGAAAACCGCCGCTTCCACGTCCTGCACTCTCAGCACGAAGCTGTCGCGTGCTTTTCTTTCGATCTGCTGGTCGACGTAGCGGGCAGCCCAAAAGGTCACCGCAATGCCTGCGATGAGAATGAACCAGTGCGAATGTTTGAACAGCCGACGCATCGGCAGCCTCTATCGTCAAAGTTGATGTCACCGGAATCCTGCGGGAACCAGCCACTTGCTATCGTGCTTTGAACGATGCCCGTCGCAATTTACACACGATATGCGCGCCCCTTCGTCGGCGGTATGCTCCACCCGCGGACTAGGAATCTTCATATTGCAATAATCACAATTAATAGACAAGAAAACAATTGGTCACTAGGAGATGTTGATGTCTGATCGTGTCACGCAACTTGCCTTTGAAATCGCCGATGGTGCGGCGATGT
>NZ_DASPLS010000041.1:0-35516 GCF_035627455.1 Noviherbaspirillum sp. | reverse complement strand
GAACTGGGAGCCGTGCAGGATCGCGCCATGCACCAGCTCGCGCTCCCGGTAGCCGTTGTCCATCACGTCGTTTACCGCGAGCGTGCCATAGAAGTTGCGCGCGAGCACACGGTGCAGGTTGCCCTGCCGCGCGGCGCCGATAAAGGCAAGGATCGCGATCAGCGCCACTGCCAGCGCCATCGCGTTGCGTCCGGGACGCCAGCCGGGCACGCGGTGCGCGAGCGTCACCACCACCAGTCCGGTCACGATGGCCGCCGCCGGCAGTTCGACATTGCTGTTGAACAGGCGCGGCGCGGCGAGCGCGACGAAGCAGCCGCCGGCCGCGCCGCCGGCGGCGATCATCAGGTAAAACCAGGTCAGGTATTCCGGATGCGGCTTTTGCGCCGCCAGTTCGCCATGGCACAGCATGCACGCGACGAACAGGCCGCCGCAGTACAGCAGCACCGGCAGCAGCGCGCCGTCCAGCGTCATCGGCCGCAGCAGGTCGATGTTCATCAGGCCGAGCCAGATGATGAACAGCGGCAGGTACCAGTTGCGCCGGTACCAGTTCCCGCCTTCGAAGCAGAGGATGAAGCTGAGCAGGTAGAGCGCCAGCGGCAGCACCCAGAGGAAGGGCACCGGCGCCACGTTCTGCGTCAGGTGGCTGGTGACGGCCATCAGCAGCACCGTGGCGCAGGCCGCGAGCACCACCCACAGCGCGAGGCGCCCGGCCGGCGGGCGCTTTTCGGCGACGGCAGCGCGCGGCGCCGTGGCCGCGGCGCCGAATCCGCGCGCCGCGAGCAGCGCGCACAGCACCGTAAAGGCGACATAGGCGGCGGACCAGGCGAACGACATTTCCGTGATCGCCAGCGCCGGCTCGAACATCAGCGGATAGCTGAGCAGGCCGAGCATCGAGCCGAAATTCGACAGCGCGAACAGGCGGTAGGGCACGGTGTCCGGCTTTTCGCGCGCGAACCATGCCTGCAGCAGCGGGCCGGTGGTGGACAGCAGGAAATACGGCAGGCCGATGGTCACTGCCATCAGGGCGAGGATGCGCAGCGTCGGGTCGTCGCTGCCGGTCGGCTTCCAGCTCTCGTCGGGCGTGATCGGCAGCAGTGCGATGCTGCCTGCCAGCAGCAGGATATGCAGCAGCGCCTGCTTGCCGGGCGACAGGAAGCGGCTGGTCCAGTGCGCGTACAGGTAGCCCGCCAGCAGCAGCACCTGGAAGAACAGCAGGCAGGTGCTCCAGACCGCGGCCGAACCGCCGAACCATGGCAGCAGCACCTTGCCGATCACCGGCTGGACCTGGAACAGGAGAAAGGCGGAGAGGAAGATCGTACCTCCGTACAGCAGCACCAGCGCGGTCCTGCCCTTGCCCGTGAGCGTGCTCGTGTCGGTCCTGTCCATGCGTGCGTCTCCATGCCTGTTGTCGCTGTCGGATGGCGCGCTGCGCGCGGAATTTCATCAGCTGCTCGCGCTTGTGAGCAGGATCAAACGCGGCACGCGTCTTGCATGACTGCGCCGGGTCTGCCACTTGCCCTGGATGAGGAGAAAGCCATGCCTGCCACGAAAGACCGCCCCGCGCTCCGGGGCTTGCGCTTATTGCTGCTTGTTGCGGTTCTTCAACTCTGCGCCTGCACCAGCATGCAGCTGCGGCCGGACGAGCAGCAGGCGGTCGCCGGCAAGACCTATGTGATCACTGGCGCTTCCAGCGGCTTCGGCCGCGGTGTCGCGGAACGGCTGGCGGCGCTTCGCGCCAACGTCGTGCTGGCCGCGCGCCGCACCGATCTGCTCAACGAGGTCGCGGCGCGGGCGCGCGCGGCGGGCGGCACGCCGCTGGTGGTCACCGCCGACGTCGGCCGGCCGGAAGACGTGCAAAGGATCGCGGACGAGACGGTCGCGCGCTTCGGGCGGATCGATGTCTGGATCAACAACGCCGGCGTCGGCGTGCTCGGGCGTTTCGAGGACATTCCGCCGGCCGACCATGCGCGCGTGATCGACGTCAACGTCAAGGGCGTGATCTACGGCAGCCACGCCGCGCTGCGCCGCTTCCGCGCGCAGGGTTACGGCACGCTGGTCAACATCGGTTCCGTCGAGAGCGAAGTGCCGCTCGCCTACCAGTCGACCTACGCGGCATCGAAGGCGGCGGTGCTCAGCCTCGGGCGGGCGCTGAACGAGGAGCTGCGCCTGGCCGGCAGCGACCGGATCGCGGTGACGACCGTCATGCCGTGGGCCGCCGATACGCCGTTCTTCGAGCATGTGGCCAACTACAGCGGCGGCCGGCCGCGCATGGCGGCGATGGACGACCCGCAGAAGGTGGTGGAGGCGATCGTCTGGGCGTCGGTGCATCCGCGCGAGGAATTGCCGGTCGGCTGGAAGGCGAGCGGGGCGACCGTGTCGCATCGCCTGATGCCGGATCTCACGGAACGCATCTCCGCCAATATTTCGCACCGGATGCAGTACGAGACAGCGCCGCCGGCGCCGGCCACCTCCGGGACGCTGCACCAGCCGGTGGAGGCCGGCAGGACGGTGGACGGCGGCGTGCGCAAGCGGATGGAACAGGAAGACGCGGCACGCAAGCGCTAGCAGGCCACCGCGCGACCCGGCCATGCCGGCTCAGCGCCGCCGCGCGTAAAGATAATCCTCGGCCAGTCCGAGCCGCCGGCACGCCTGCGCCGGCGGCGCCGCATGCAGCGGAATGCGGTCGATCAGCGCGCCGCCGCGGGCGATCATCCTGCGCTGCCACCGGGACAGGTCCCACGCATCGCCCAGCGTCAGCCGCTCGCGCACCCACCCGGGCAGAATCGAGATCGCCGCCTTCACCAGCAATTCCTGCACGCGCGCCAGCGGCGGCGGCAGCAGCCGCACACGGCGCACGATGTCGAGGAATTCGAAGACCACGGTCGACGCTTCGAGCTTGTCGCCCATGGTCACGAACAGGATGTCCAGTTCCTGCTGCGACGCCGGGAACCGGTCCGCGCCATACAGCTTCGCAGATGACGCGCCTTCCGCATAGAAGCGGTTGCGCGCCACTTCATGCAGCGGGTCGACGTAGCGGCAGTACGCTTCGAGAAAGCCGTAGCTGGCGGTGGCATGGACCCAGGTCAGCAGTTCCGGATCGTCCGCCCGGTACGGCAGGCCGGCGGGCGTGGTGCCCGCCACCCGTGCATGCAGCGCGCGCACGCGGGCGATCATGGCCTCGGCACGGCTGCGCGGCCCGTACACCGTCATCATTGCCGACAGGCCAGTGCGCCGGATCCGCTGCAGCGGGTCGTTGCGGAACGCGGTATTGCGCCAGACGCCCTCGCGCACGCGCGGCTCGGCCAGTTCCAGCAACACCGCGGCGACGCCGCCGACGAACAGCGACAGCGGATTCTTGAAAACCCGCCAGGAAATCGAGTCGGGCGCGGCCAGTGCCGGCTCGCCCGCCGGCGTCGAGAAATCGGCATCGAAGCCGGTTTCTCCCTGGATGAACGCGTGCGCGGCTGCTTCCAGTCGGCGTTGCAAGGGCGGTGGCAAGACAATGGCGCTGCGGTGAGCATGCATAAGTGGTAGAGGGAAAAAGTCGCTGACGCCGCGCAACTTGAGTTGCGGCAGGCTGCGTGAAAATATAGATGCGTTTGCGCGCCGCACAGTTCCGGCGCCGTTCCTGCCAGCATTGCGGATGTATGAAAGAATGGGTAATGGATTTTTCCGATGACCAGGCCCTGGACCGGGCCAGCGAGCAACTGCGCATATTCCGGCGCGCGGCAGCGCTGCTGTCGTCGTCGCTCGAGCTCGACCAGACACTTGCCAATACCATTGCCGCCTGTCTGCCCGCGCTCGGCGACTTCGGTTTTTTCGACGCGGTACTGGATGACGGCGTGCGCCGCACCGCGCGCGCCCATCTGGACGCTGAAACCGAAGCCTTGCTGCAGACGACGAAATGGGTCCGGCAGGAACCCGGGGCACCGAACCTGTGTGCGTTGTCTTCCGGAAAGCCGGCACTGCAGGTCGACATCGATGACGCCTGGTACCAGCGGGTTGCCCACAATGCGCAGCACCTCGCGCTGCTGCGCCGGCTCGCGTTCCGGTCGATGCTCACGGTGCCGGTGCGCTACGGACGAGAACTGGTCGGCGCACTCACATTGTTTACCGGCCGCTCCGGACGCACCCACGGCGCGGCGGATATGGAATTCGCGCAGGAACTGGCCTCGCTTGCCGCGCCGGTGGTGGTCAACGTGCGCCTGCTGGAGAAGCAGCGCCGCGCGGAAGCGGCGCTGCGCGCCGGCGAAGAGCGCCTGCGGCTGGCGACCGACGCCGGCAGGATCGGCATCTGGGACTGGGACATCGCCAGCGACCGGGTCACCTGGTCCGAAAGGGTGTACGAACTGCACGGGCTGGCGCCCGGCCAGTTCGGCGGGCACGCAGCCGATTTCACGCAGCTGGTCCATCCCGCCGACCGCAACGGCGTGTGGCGGGAGATCGAACTGGCGATCCGCGAGAAAGAAAGCTTTTCCGCCGATTTCCGCGCGGTCCTGCCGGACGGCCGCGAGCGTTGGCTGTCGACCTGGGCGCATCTGTACCGCGACGGGCAGTCCGCGGTGACCCGGCTGGTCGGCGCGACCATCGATATCAGCGAACGCAAGCGGGTCGAAGGCCGCCTGCGCTTCCTGGATGCCGTCAGCGAGGCCACCCGCGGCGCCGTCAGCGCAAAGGCGGTGCTGGAAGTCACCGCGCGCCTGGTCGGCGAGCATCTCGGCGTGACCCGTTGCGCCTATGCCGACCTGGAGCCCGACAACAACCGCTTCACGATCCGCCACGACTGGACAGTGGCGGGGGTGGCGAGCACCGTCGGCCAGTATTCGCTCGACCTGTTCGGCTCCCGCGCAGCGGCCGACATGCGCGACGGCCGCACGCTGGTGATCCAGGACGTCGACACGGAATTGCACGGGGCCGACGGCGCCGCGATGTTCAGCGCGATCGGCATCAAGGCCATCGTCTGCTGCCCGCTGGTGAAGGAAGGCCGGCTGCTGGCGATGATGGCGGTCCACCAGGACCGGCCGCGGCACTGGAACGCGGACGAAATCACGCTGGTGGAGGAAGTGGTCGAGCGCTCCTGGGCGCATATCGAGCGGGTGCGCGCCACCGAAGCGCTGCGCCGCAGCGAGGCGCACCTGTGGTCGCTGTTCCAGCAGACCGCGGCAGGCATCGCCGAGACCGACCTCGACGGCCGCTTTCTGAATGTCAACGAGCGCTATTGCCAGATCCTCGGCCGCCGGCGCGAGGAAGTGCTGGCGCTGCGGATGCAGGACCTCACCCATCCGGACGACCTGGCGCGCAACGTTGCGCTGTTCGAAAAGATGGCGCGGCAAGGCATACCGTTTGAACTCGAGAAGCGCTACCTGCGCCCGGACGGCTCGCTGGTATGGGTGAGCGTGACCGTCAGCCTGATCCGGGCCGAGGGCGGCCAGCCGGCTGGTACGGTGCTGGCGGTGGTGCTCGACATTTCGGAGCGCAAGCAGGCGGAAGAAAAGCTGAAGGATGCCGACCGCCGCAAGGACGAGTTCCTCGCGATGCTGGCGCACGAACTGCGCAACCCGCTGGCGCCGATCGATGCCGCGGCCGGACTGCTGCAGCTGGGGCGCCTGGATGAAGAGCGCATCCGCAAGACCAGCGAGGTGATCACGCGCCAGGTGCGTCACATGACCGGGCTGGTGGACGACTTGCTGGATGTGTCGCGCGTCACGCGCGGCCTGGTCACGCTGGACAAGACGGAACTCGACATGAAGCGCGCGGTCGCCGAGGCGGTGGAGCAGGTGCGGCCGCTGGTGGAGGCGCGCCGCCACGCGCTCGACGTGCAGCTGCCGGGCGCGTCGGCATTCGTGTGCGCGGACAGGAAGCGCATCGTGCAGGTGCTGGTGAACCTGCTCAACAATGCAGCGAAGTATACGCCCGACGGTGGCAGCATCGTGCTGCGCATGGAGGTGCAGGGCGCGCATGTGCTGCTGGAAGTTGCCGACAACGGCATCGGCATGACGCCGGAACTGGTCGGCCGCGCCTTCGAGCTTTTCGCGCAGGCCGAACGCAGTTCGGATCGTGCTCAGGGCGGGCTGGGCATCGGACTGGCGCTGGTGCGCAGCCTGGTGGAATTGCACGGCGGCAGCGTCTGCGCACGCAGCGACGGGCTCGGGCGCGGCAGCCGTTTCACCATCCGCTTGCCGCGCCTGCTGCAGGCCGCCATCCCCCTGGCGCCGGCGCCCGCCGGGCGGCCCGGCGAGCGCACGAATCCGCTCAAGATCCTGATCGTCGACGATAACGCCGACGCGGCGTACATGCTCGCGATGTACCTCGAGGCATCCGGCCACACCGTCCATGTCGAGTACGGCTCACGGCGGGCGTTCGAGCGCGCGCGCAGCGAGATGCCGGACGTCTGCCTGCTCGACATCGGCCTGCCTGACATGGACGGCAACGAACTGGCGCGTCGGCTGCGGGCATGTCCGGAAACTTCGTCTGCGGTGCTGGTGGCGGTCACCGGCTATGGCCAGGACCGGGACCGGCATGCCGCCTTCGATGCCGGTTTCAACCACCATTTCGTCAAGCCAGTCGATGCCGCGCGCCTGGGCGCGCTGCTGGCCGAGATCGGCGTGCGCGACAGTCCCGCCTAGCGCATCGCTTGATGCATGGTCCGCTTCCCGTCTTCCGGCATACATCATGCCGCATATCAATATTCAGTCTGTACCGACCGGTGATTTTCGTTTAACCAAAAGGGAACCATCATCAATCTTGCCGAATCTATATTGCAAGTTTGCCTGCCGCCGGGAACTTCCCGGCGGCAGGAAGAAAAATCCGGTCGCGTTCTCCCGCTTCGGCTGCCCCCCTTGTGTGTTGCCGGCGCCGGCGTCCGTGCGTCCGCATCGCCCAAAGCACCGAGCCCGGAGACGAGCCGAAGATGATAGAAAACCGAGAACCGGTCACCAAAGCGCAGGAGTTGCGCGCCTTCCTCTTTCTCACCATCGTTACCGCGCCCGTCCTGGCGGTTGCCGTCGTCGGCGGTTACGGCTTCTTCATATGGATGTACCAGCTCGTGACCGGCTCGCTGCCCAGCGGGTGATGCGCGCCGCATGACGATACCCCTTCCACAGCAGTCACGCCACCCGAAAGGCAGCCACGCATGGACCAGGAAATTCACATCGCCGGCATCGTCGTCTTCGCCCGCCCCGAGGCGCTGACAGCGGTGGCGGCGCAGCTTCGGCAGGTGCCATCCGCGACGGTGCACGCCGTCTCTCCGGACGGCAAGCTCGTCGTCACGCTCGAAACAGACAGCAGCCGCCGCACGCTCGACTGCATGGATGCGATGCGCGCCCTGCCCGGCGTGGTCGACGTGTCGCTCGTTTACCAGCATGCGGAACCCCGGGAAGACCTCGAACAGGAGATTGAAATATGAAGCTCACGCGACGTGACTTTATCAAGCAGACCGCGGCAGTGACCGCGGCCACCACGGTCGGCGTGCCAATGGAGACGCTCGGCTCCAATGTCGTCACCGATGCGTCCAAGACCCAGCTCGCGTGGAGCAAGGCGCCGTGCCGCTTCTGCGGCGTCGGCTGCGGCGTCAACGTCGGCGTCAAGGACGGCCGCGTGGTCGCCACCCACGGCGACATCAATGCCCAGGTCAACCGCGGCATCAACTGCGTCAAGGGCTATTTCCTGTCCAAGATCATGTACGGCGAAGATCGCCTGACGCGGCCGCTGCTGCGCATGAGCAACGGCAAGTACGACAAGAACGGCGAATTCACTCCCGTGTCGTGGGACGTCGCGTTCGACGTGATGGCGCAAAAGTTCAAGCAGGCGCTGCGCGACAAGGGGCCGACCGGGGTCGGCATGTTCGGCTCCGGCCAGTGGACGATCTGGGAAGGCTATGCCGCCGCCAAGCTGTTCAAGGCCGGCTTCCGCTCCAACAACATCGACCCGAACGCGCGCCACTGCATGGCGTCGGCGGTGGCCGGCTTCATGCGCACCTTCGGCATGGACGAGCCGATGGGCTGCTACGAAGACATCGAGAACGCCGATGCCTTCGTGCTGTGGGGCTCGAACATGTCCGAGATGCATCCGATCCTGTGGACACGGGTATCGGACCGACGGCTGTCCGCGCCCCACGCACGGGTCGCCGTGCTGTCGACCTACGAGCACCGCAGCTTCGAGCTGGCCGACCTGCCGGTGATCTTCCGGCCGCAGACCGACCTGGCGATGCTCAACTACATCGCCAACCACATCATCAAGACCAACCGCGTCAACCGCGATTTCGTCAACAAGCACACCCGCTTCGTGCTCGGCAACACCGATATCGGCTACGGCCTGCGGCCCGACCACCCGCTGCAAAAGGCGGCCAAGAACGTGGCCGAAGCCGGCGGCGGCAAGCCGATCAGCTTCGAGGAATACGCGAAATTCGTCAGCGCCTATGACGTCGACTACGTGTCGAAGCTTTCCGGCGTGCCGAAGGAGCAGCTGCAGCGGCTGGCCGAAATGTATGCCGACCCGAAGGTGAAGGTGATGTCCTTCTTCACGATGGGCTTCAACCAGCATACGCGCGGCACCTGGTGCAGCAACCTGCTCTACAACCTGCACCTGCTGACCGGGAAGATCTCGACACCGGGCAACAGCCCGTTCTCGCTGACCGGCCAGCCGTCCGCCTGCGGCACCGCGCGCGAGGTCGGCACCTTCGCGCACCGGCTGCCGGCCGACATGCTGGTGGTCAATCCGAAGCACCGCGAAGTGGCCGAGAAGATCTGGAAGCTCCCGCCCGGCACCATTCCCGACAAGCCGGGCTACCATGCGGTGGTGCAGTCGCGCATGCTCAAGGACGGCAAGCTCAACGCCTACTGGACCATGGTGACCAACAATGTGCAGGCCGGCCCGAACGTGATGCAGGAGATCCTGCCCGGCTGGCGCAACCCGAACAACTTCGTCGTCGTCTCCGATGTGTACCCGACCGCTTCCACCATGGCGGCCGACCTGATCCTGCCGACCGCGATGTGGGTGGAGAAGGAGGGCGCCTACGGCAACGCCGAACGGCGCACCCAGTTCTGGCACCAGCTGGTCAATCCTCCGGGCGAAGCGCGCTCGGACCTGTGGCAGCTGGTGGAATTCTCGAAGCGCTTCAAGATGGAAGAGGTCTGGCCGAAGGAACTGCTGGACAAGGCGCCGCAGTGGCGTGGCAAGACCATGTACGACCTGCTGTTCAAGAACGGCGAGGTCGACAAGTTCCCGAATTCGCAGATCGAGGCCGGCTACGCGAACGACGAAGCGAAGGCGTTCGGCTACTACATCCAGAAAGGCCTGTTCGAGGAATATGCGCAGTTCGGCCGCGGCCACGGCCACGACCTCGCGACCTTCGACACCTACCACCAGGAGCGCGGCCTGCGCTGGCCGGTGGTGAACGGCAAGGAAACGCAATGGCGCTACCGCGAGGGCTACGATCCCTACGTGAAGCAGGGCGAAGGCTACAACTTCTACGGCATGCCGGACGGCAAGGCGGTGATCTTCGCGCTGCCCTATGAGAAGGCCGCGGAGGAGCCGGACAAGGAATACCCGTTCTGGCTCTCGACCGGCCGCGTACTGGAGCACTGGCACACCGGCACGATGACGCGGCGCGTGCCGGAGCTGTACCGCGCGGTGCCCAACGCGGTGTGCTACATGCACCCGGACGATGCGCGCGACCTCGGCGCACGCCGCGGCGACCTGGTCGAAATCGCGTCGCGCCGCGGCTCGATGCGCACCCGGGTCGAAACCCGCGGACGCAACCGTCCGCCGCGCGGGCTGGTCTACGTGCCGTTCTTCGACGCCAGCCAGCTGATCAACAAGGTGACGCTGGACGCAACCGATCCGATCTCGTTCCAGACCGACTTCAAGAAGTGCGCGGTCAAGCTCCGCAAGGTTTGAGGAGGGCTGATAGATGAAAAGAATACTGACCACTGTCCTGATGCTGCTTCCCTGCCTGGTGTCCGCCGCCGACTTTTATGACAGGATGCGCGGCAACGTGCCGCTGGACCAGACCACGGCGCCGCCCGCGATCGTGAACCCGGACAACAGCGACGTGCGGCGCTCGCGCAATTACGCGATGCAGCCGCCGGTGGTGCCGCACAAGATCGAGGGCTACCAGGTCGACAAGAACGCGAACCGCTGCATGATGTGCCATGCGCGCACGCGAACCCAGGAAAGCCAGGCGCCGATGATCAGCGTCACGCACTTCATGGACCGGGACGGCAACTTCCTGGCTGAACTGTCGCCGCGCCGCTATTTCTGCCTGAATTGCCACGTGCCGCAGGCCAACCTGAACCCGCTCGTCAACAACGAATTCAAGGATGTCGACACGATGCTGAACCAGGCGCAGCCCGCCGCACAGGGCGCCAGGCCGGCGCCCAAGAAATAAGGGGACGCCATGAAACGCTTGCTCAGGCGCTACTGGGACATCCTGCGCCGTCCCAGCACCCACCTCAGCTTCGGCTTCCTCACGATCGGCGCCTTCATCTTCGGCATCCTGTTCTGGGGCGGCTTCAACACCATCATGGAGGCGACCAATACCGAGAAATTCTGCACCGGCTGCCACGAGATGCGCGACAACGTGTACGCGGAGCTGCAGAACACCATCCACTTCAGCAACCGCAGCGGCGTGCGCGCGAAATGCTCGGACTGCCACGTGCCGCACAACTGGACCGACAAGATGGCGCGCAAGATGGCCGCGTCCAAGGAGGTCTGGGGCAAGATCTTCGGCACCATCGACACCCGCGAAAAATTCGAGGCGCACCGGCTGCAGCTGGCGAACAACGAATGGCGCCGGCTCAAGGCGAACAACTCGCTGGAGTGCCGCAACTGCCACCAGTTCGAATCGATGGACTTCACCAGGCAGAGCAAGCGTGCGGTGGATGCACATTCCACTTCGCTTGCCAGCGGCGAGAAGACCTGCATCGACTGCCACAAGGGCATTGCGCACCAGCTGCCCGACATGGCGGGCGTCAAGTGACGCTCGCCGGTGGGCGGCGCCCTGGCTGTGTTTGACAAGCTGGTGCGCGAACCGGATTGACGTCTGCGTTGCTCTCGTACCTCGCGTACGCGCGCGCTGCTCGACGCCAATCCGGGCCGTTCGCCACGCTTGTCAAACTCGGCTAGCGCGCGGTGCCGCCGCTGGTGCCGCCGCTGCTTCCGGACGGCGTGCCGGCCGCGCTGTCGCTGGCTTGACCGCCACCGGATGCGCTGCTACCCGCGCTGCTGCCGCTGACCGTGCCGCCGCTGGCATTGCCGCCCTGCGCCGGCGGATCGTCGCTCGTTCCCGAACTCGTTCCCGTGCCGGTCGCGCCGCCGGTGCTGCCGACGCCGCTCCACCCGCGCGAAGTGTCATGATCGGAGGTATTGCTGCTGCGCGGGTCGCCGCGCACCGTGGTGCCGAGCATGCGGTTGCCGTCGGGGCTGGCCGCGGAGCCGCCGCTGCCGCCCATGCTGCTGCCCGCGGTGCCGGACGAGCCGCTGCTGCTTGCGGTGCCGGCGGTCGCGCTGCTGTCCGGAGTGTTGGCCGCGCCGCTGCTGTTGCTGTCGATGCGCGGCTGGCCCTGGTTCGGCGTCTGCTGTGCCGCATTCTCGGTGGTCGGGGTGGGGCTGTTGCCCTGGCCGCTGGCGGCGCCGGCGGCGGCCAGCAGCGGCAGGACAAGGAGGATGGACGAGGTCTTCATGGTGGCTCCGGGAAGGGGAAACATGGGTTAGACCGTTCCTGCCGGGCAGGTTGCATTTTTCCGCCGCTGCATTGAGCGGGCGTTGCGGCGCGCCAAACGCAGGCTGCCGACCGTTCGGTTAAGATTGTCCAGGCCGGTAGTTGCCGCTGGCAGGAATTCAACGGGGCTGTCCGTCCTTGCCGTTGTATCCGGGGGCGCAGCGATTGTGGGGCGACACCAAAGCATGAGGAGGTTGCGATGAAGGGCATGATGCGAAGCACGGGCTGGATTGCGGGTTGCGTGGTGATGCTGGCGGGCTGCGCCGGCATGGGAGCATCGGGCGGCGGTCCCGCCGGCATGACATTTTTCCTGACCAGCACCGGCCCCGGCAATGGCGCCGACCTGGGCGGCCTCGAAGGCGCGGACCGTCACTGCCAGTCGCTGGCGCAGGCTGCCGGCGCCGGCAACCGCACCTGGCGCGCCTACCTGAGCACGCAGGCGAGCGGCGGACTGAGCGACCCGAATTTCGTCAATGCACGCGACCGCATCGGCAACGGCCCGTGGCAGAACGCCAAGGGCGTGGTCATCGCCAGGAACGTCGACGAGCTGCACTCGCCGGCCAGCAAGCTGACGAAGGAAACGGCGCTCAGCGAGAAGGGCGAGGTCGTGAACGGCCGTACCGAAAAGCCGAACCTGCACGACATCCTGACCGGCTCCCGGCCCGATGGCACCGCCTTCCCGGGTACACCGTTCCCCGACATGACCTGCGGCAACTGGACCAAGAGCGGGCCGGACGGCTCGGCGATGCTTGGCCACCATGACCGTGCGGGACCGGTCAACGCTTCCTGGGCGTCCTCCTGGAATTCCGCCCATCCTTCGCGCGGCTGCCATCCGGACGGCTTGAAGAGTACCGGCGGCGGAGGCTTGCTGTACTGCTTCGCGGTGAAGTGACGCCAGGCGCCGGAGGCGGCGCCGCGCCGCTTTCCGGCCGCTCCGGGTTTGCCCTCCATCCGTCAGCATGCGCGCCACGGCGCCGGCATGTCCTGCTCTTCCCGCACCTGCATTGAACGCCGGCCGCCGCCCCTGCTCTAACCGTTCAATCCGGCACACCGCCGGAACCCCGGCACGCACTGCTTCGCACGCCGGCACAGCCCGGACCCGCAATACCAATGTACAAGAACCCGATTCCCGTTTCCGTCGGCATCATTCCCTCGACGACCCCCGGCGAACTTCTCCTGGTCGAACGCAGTGACGGCGGCATCGCGTTGCCAGGCGGGTACATCGACGAACTGGAAGACGTCGCCCTCGCGTTGACAAGGGAGGTGTGGGAAGAGACGGGACTGGAACTGGACCGCGGCAAGTGGCGGCTTTTCTTCAGCACGATCACGCCGGACAACAAGCTCCTGCTGTTTGCGTGCTATGCGGAGCCCGCCCGCCTGCCGAAACACTTCATGCCCACCACGGAAGTGGTGCGGGTGTTGTCGGCGCCCTGGCATACCCCGCTGAAGTTTCCGCTGCATGAGGCGGCAGTCCGGGCATGGCGCTGCGGGCCGGGCTGGCGGGTTGCGGATGGCGTTCCACCGGCGGCCGAAGGATGCGAATGAAGGCACAGCGCCATGGGTCGCGCCGGCGCTGAGCGCGCATCCTCGCGGGAAAGCCGGGCGGCCGATGTCATCATCGTCGGCGGCGGACTCGCCGGCCTTTCCTGTGCCGTGGCGCTGGCCGACAGCGGCAGGAAAGTCATCGTGCTGGAGCGCGATGCCTGCCTCGGCGGCCGGGCGAAAAGCTGGACCGACGACAAGACCGGCGACACTGTCGATATCGGCCCGCATGTGCTGCACTCGGAATACCGCAACATGCTCGCGCTGCTTGACCGCCTCGGCACGCGCGGGCTGGTCACCTGGCAACCCCGCAAGGTCCTGACCATTGCGACCGCGCCGCGCCCGTTCGCGTTGACGCACTGGCCGCTGCTGCCGCCGCCGCTCAGCCTGATGCCGAGCCTGCTGTCCGCGCCGGGGTTATCCATCGCAGACCATGTCTCCGCGATGCGCGTCATCTGGCGTGGCATGCAGTTCGGGGAGGAGGACGTGCCCGAACTCGACCGCATGAGCGCGCTCGATTTCCTGCGCAGCCAGGGCATGACGCAGCGCATGATCGACTGGTGGTGGGCGTTCGCGACGATGGTGGTGACCAACGTGCCGATCGAACGATGCTCGGCGGCGGCGATCATGCGCATCCATGCGCAGCTCAGCGGACACCGTCAGCTGCATTTCGGATTCGCGGCGGTCGGCCTGTCCGAGCTGTATGCGCCGCAGGCCACGCGCATCATCGAGGCCGCCGGCGGCGAGGTCAGGACCGGATGCGCGGTGCGCGGCCTGGTCGGCGACGGCCGGGCCGAGGGCGTCGCGCTTGCCGACGGCAGCGAATTGCGGGCACCGCAGATCGTTGCCGCGGTGCCGCCGCTGGACCTGGCGCCGCTGCTGCCGGAAGGCTGGAGGCGATGCGCGCCGTTCGACGCGCTGCGGTCTTGCGAGCCGAGTCCCTACATCTCCTGCTACCTGTGGTTCGACCGCAAGGTCATGCGGGAGCGCTTCATGTCGCACCTGTGGTCGCCGCAACGGCTCAACTACGATTTCTATGAACTCACCCGGATACGGCAGGGCTGGCAGGGCCGGCCTTCGGTCATCGCCAGCAACATCATCTACAGCCACCGCGCGCACGGCATGACGGATGACGAGGTGATCCGCGCGACCGTGAAGGAGCTGGCGGAATTCGCGCCGGACGCCGCACATGCGCGCCTCTTGCATGCGCGGGTGCACCGCATCCCGATGGCGATCCCGTGTCCGACCCCTGGCACGGAAGCCGCCCGCCCGCAGGTCCGCACCCCGGTTCCCGGGCTTGTCCTTGCCGGCGACTGGCTGCGTACCCAGCTGCCCTGCTGCATGGAAGGCGCGGTGCGCGCCGGCTGGCTGGCGGCGGAACAGGTGCTGGCCGACGCCGGCACGCCGCGCACGCTTGCGCTGCCGCCGCGCCCCTATGACGGCCTGGCCGGCCTGGTGCGGCGCGTGACGCAGTGGCGGCGGCAGGACCGGCGCGGCAGCCGGCTGCGGGACGGGGAAGCGGCCGGCGAGATCGGCCGGCAGGAATGACCGACGCAGCACCGGCGCGAGCTGGGCTTCATATCGTGCGCGCGACTTTCTCTCTGCCGCGCCGGAATTTCGCGCGCACTTATGCATCTACAGGGGAAGTGGCTTTTTTTGAAACAGGATCCCAGATGAAAATTCCTACACTGATCGCGATGCTGGCGGCGGCGATGCTTGGCGGACTCGCGCTGATCTTTCTCGTGATGTGACGGCAACGATTTGCACAATGGATTGGACTTCGGCAACCAAGGTGGACCGCGGGCAAGTCCTGGTCAATGACCGGGAACAGCTGATTTACCTGCTGACCGAGGCGGCCGAAATCGAGCACGGCCTGATGTGCTCCTATCTTTACGCCGCCTGGAGCCTGAAGCAGGGCAGGGAGGAGGGCCTGACCGACGCGCAGCGCGCGGCGGTGGATGGCTGGCGGACCAGCATCCAGAGCGTCGCGATGGAAGAGATGCTGCACCTCGCGCTGGTGAACAACCTGCTGATCAGCCTCGGCTCGCCGCCGCACTTTTCGCGTCCCAACTTCCCGGTGGCGCCCGGCTACCATCCGTCGAGCATCATTGCCCGGCTCACGCCGTTCGACCGCGACACCGCCGATCACTTCGTGTATCTCGAGCGGCCGGAAGGCGTGGACCTGCCGCGCGCGCGGGGATTTGAAGGCGGCGCCGAATACCGGCGCTACACCGGCCCGCCGCGGCTCACCCCCACCGCCGAGGAATACGATACCGTGGGCCACCTGTACCGCGGCGTCGAAGACGGCTTGCGCGCGCTGGCGCGCAGCCTGGGCGAACGGAACCTGTTCCTGGGAGACCCCCGGGCGCAACTCGACAAGGATGTCCTGCCGCTGGACGGCATCATCGCCGTCACCGGCCTCGACAGTGCGTTGGCTGCGGTGTCGACCATCATCGAGCAGGGCGAGGGCGGGCGCCGCGATGCGGAGAAATCGCACTACCTGCGGTTCAGGACGATACGCGACGAATACGATAGGCTGCTGGCGCAGGATCCGCAGTTCCAGCCTTATCGTCCGGCGATGAGCGACCCGCTCATGTTCCGGCCGCTACCCGGGCGCGAGGGCGTGCAGGTGACGGCGCGTACCGCCGCCATGGTGCTCGATCTTGCGAATGCGGCCTACGGGCTGATGCTGCGTCTGCTGGCCAGCGGCTTCGGCATGTATGCGGGAAGCCGTGCCGACCGGAAGACCGCGATCGAAAGCGCGATCGGCCTGATGTCGATCCTGAAGTCGCTCGGCATCCTGCTGACCACCCTGCCCGCCGGCGAAGGCGACACGCGCGCCGGGATGAATTTCCACCTGCCGCGCTCGACGCTCGCACTGCCGCAACCGCATGCGGCGCGCGCGGTGCTTGCCGAGCGCGCCGGCGAGATCGCGAAGGCGCTGGCCGCGCTCGGCGAGGAGGCCGGCGGCGGCGTCGAGGAACTGGCGCGCAGGCTCCTGCGGATCGCGCAGGATCTGCGGGGCGGGCAATGAGCGGGCGCGCGATGGCGGCGAAGGACAGGAAATGACAAGCATCGGGTATCACTGCGCGCATGAGCAGCATTCCCCCTCTTCACTCCTGCGCAACGCCAGGCGCGCCGCCGCCGCCGGTTTCGGGCAGGCGATGTGCTCGGATCACTTCCACCCCTGGAGCGAGCGGCAGGGGCAGGGCGGCTTTGCGTGGTCCTGGCTCGGCGCGGCGCTCGAAGCGACCGGCGCATCGTTCGGCACCGTATGCGCGCCAGGCCAGCGTTACCACCCGGCGGTCATTGCGCAGGCCGCGGCCACGCTGACGGACATGTACCCCGGGCGCTTCTGGCTTGCGCTTGGCAGCGGCGAGGCGCTCAATGAAAGCCTGACCGGCGCGCGATGGCCGCCCAAGGGCGAACGGCAAGCGCGGCTGAAGGAATGCGTGGACATCATGCGCGCGTTGTGGGCGGGTGAAACGGTCACGCACGAGGGCCGCGTACGGGTGAAGCATGCCCGGCTCTATTCCCGTCCCGCAAAACCGCCGCCCCTGATCGGCGCCTGCCTGAGTCCGGCGACGGCGGAATGGATGGGCGGCTGGGCCGACGGGATCATCACCGTCACCCAGGATCGCAGCCTGATGCGGGAGATCGTCGAAGCGTTCCGCGCCGGCGGCGGCCAGGGCAAACCGATGTTCCTGCAAGTGGTCCTGAGCTATGCGCAGTCGGACGAAGAGGCGCTGCATGCGGCGATGGACCAGTGGCGGCAGGCCGCGCTGGCGCATGCGCAGCTGGCAGACCTGGATTCGCCCGCCGCGTTCGATGCCGCGACCGCGACCGTATCGCCGGACGACGTCAGGAACGCGGTGCGCGTGTCGTGCAGCGCGCAGCAGCATCTGGAGTGGCTCCGGCGCGACGCCGAGCTCGGCTTCGACACACTGTTTCTCCACAGTGTGGACCGCGACCAGGACGCCTTCATTGCCGCATTCGCGGAACAGGTTCTGCCGCAGTTTGCGGCCGGGTGATCGCATCCCTTCGTCACGGCGCCGCGTGCTCCATGGCCATGCTCGGAAAAGCCTGCGTCGCCCGCTATTGCTCGCCGCGCGCCTCCGCCAGCGCGATCGTCAGATGCTGCACCTTCTTCTTCAGCTGGTCGCGCTCTTCGGTGAGCGTTGCCACCAGCTGCGTCAGGCGGTGGATTTCAAGCTGCTCCGGCGTCGCATCGGCGGGCGGCGGCGCAGGTTCGGGCTTCGGGGGAAGGCGCGCCTCGCGCACCTGTCTTGCTGCCTGGCGCAGTTCCTTCTTGCCGCCGGCAACCGCCGTGACCTGCTTCTCCTCCGGCAAGGAGGCGACCGCAGCCGCGGCATTGATGGAAATGACGCCCGCCTTGACCGCATTGACCAGTTCCGGCACTGCGGTCTTCTGGATTTTCTCGATCTGGCCAAGCGTCGCGCTGCTGACCCGTGCCGCGCGCGCGACCGCCTCGCGCGTCAGCACCGGCTCGACGACCGGTTTCGCGGGTTCTTCATCATCGGCCGGCGCAGCAGAAGACGGCTCGGGCTGCGCCTGTGCCAGGCGCGCGGCAACGATTTCCTTCTTCCGCAGCGCGAGCACGCCGCGCTGGAAATCCGAGACGCTGCGCCGCCCGAGGTGATTGTCGATCATCCACAGGTACACATCGTCCATCGAACGGAAGGTCTTGTTTTGAATGGTGTTGAAAGGGATGCCGTGCTTCTGGCAAATGGCGTAGCGGTTGTGTCCGTCCACCAGGAGATCGCCCCACAACACCAGCGCATCGCGGCATCCTTCGGCGAGCAGGCTGCGCTCCAGCGCCGCGTATTCGTCTTCCGTCAGGGGATCGATGTAGGCACGGAGCTCGTCGTTGATAGTAATGGTCATGGGAAACTACAAAAAAACGGGAGCGCGGTAGTGTACACATTGCCGGCTTTTCACGGCGTCCGGCTTCACGGATTTTTTTCGGCGCGGCGCCGGGAGGGGCCTCGCCGGCTTTTCTTGCAACGCGCCGCTGCGCGCCCTTGCCGCGGTGAAATCCGGTCCGATGCCGGTCGAATGCGCCGCGCATCTGGTATAAAGTCGGCCAGGTCCAAAGTGCGCCAGCCTCTGCGGCGCGGAAGGGCCACGATATCCAACCTTCTTGCATGAATATGCCGTCTCCGGACTATGAACCAGACCTGGAAAACCTCATGTCATCCGCCCGTGGGCCGGGGATTGACGGAGTGCTGATGTCGAACGGCGCGCGGCCGGATATCCGGCCGATGCAAGCGGACAATCCGCTCACCGAGATTTATCGCGACCAGTGGCTGCTGGCGGTGCACAAGCCGGCCGGCTTGCTGGTGCACCGCAGCCCGATCGATCTGCATGAAACCGAGTTTGCGCTGCAATACGCGCGGGCGATGAATGGCGGCGCGCATGTGTACGCGGTGCACCGGCTGGACAAGCCGACCTCGGGCTTGCTGGTGTTTGCGAGGGATCCGGACACCGCGAGCGCGCTGGGCAGGGCGATGATGGCCGGCGAGGTGCGCAAGACCTATCTGGCGATGGTGCGCGGGTGGACGCCGGAAGAGGGCATCGTCGATCACCCGCTGCGCGAGGAGCCGGAAGACCGGCGGCGCAAGGAAGAGCCTCAGCCGGTGCGTGAAGCCCGCACCCGCTACCGCCGCCTCGCGACCACCGAAATTCCCGTGCAGATCGAAGGCTACCCGACCAGCCGCTACAGCCTGGTGGCCCTGTATCCGGAAACCGGACGCAGGCACCAGTTGCGGCGGCACATGAAGCATATCAGCCACCCGATCATCGGCGATGCCAATCATGGTCGAGGGCGCCACAACCGCTATTTCGCGGAACGGTTCGGGCAAGCGCGGCTGATGCTGGCGGCCACCGGCATGACTTTCCTTCACCCGGCCACCGGCAAGCCGCTGCAATTGCATGCAGAGCCGGAAGCGGGTTTTCTGAAAGTGCTGTCCGTGTTCGGCGACGGCCTGCCGGCAGCGGGCTTTTGCCGGCGGCTTTGACATGCTATTGCGCTTGCGGACCGGTGCCATGACCTGATGCATGGGATCGGCCGGAAGCATACGCAACGGCATACCATATCCCTGGTATATCCTTGGAAAGCCTGCCATGGCAGCATACGGGTCACTTCTATCCGATGTTGCCCGCGGCCGGTGAAAGGAAAAACATGAGCGCCGTGCTGCTTCTGAAGCTGAGCCTGGTACCCGCCCTCATTGCAGCCATCACCCTGGCCGGCCGCCGCTGGGGGCCGACGGTTGCAGGCTGGCTCTCGGCTTTTCCCGTTGTCTCCGGACCGATCCTGCTGTTTATCGCGATGGAGCAGGGGGCTGCATTTGCAGCCACCAGTGCCGCCGGTACCCTCTCCGCCGTGCTGGCAATCCTGGCGTTCGGCATCTGCTACGCCTGGGCAGCCACCCGGTTTTCGTGGCCGGTGAGCCTGGCGGCGGGATTCGGCGGCTATTTCATCGCCGTCGCTGCCCTCCACCTTTGGACGCCTTCATTGCCCTATTCCATGCCTGCGGTATTGATCGCGCTATGGCTTGCGCCGCGGTTGTATCCGCAGCGTTCGCTTCCGCAGCACGGCAAACCGGCAGCGGCAAACGATATTCTTTTCCGGATGGCGGCAGGCGCCGTGCTGGTGCTGGCGGTAACCCACTTTGCCGCGCAAATGGGGCCGACGCTGAGCGGGGTATTTGCGATGTTTCCGGTAATGGGTTCCGTTCTGGTCGTGTTTTCGCACAGGCATTCCGGCGCTGCATTCGCGATTCACTTATTGCGCGGCATGATATTGGGCTATTACGCGTTCGGCGCATTTTGCGCGGTTCTTGCATTGACGCTGCGTTCCATCGACCTTGCCCCCGCATTCCTTGTTTCGATCACCGCGGCCGTGCTGGTGCAGGCGGTTTCGCGTCTCCAGCTGCAACGCGCGCAGCGCCATGCTTCGACTGACGCGGTTTCCGGCGAGCGCTAGCACTGCAATAGTGCCGCCGGACAGCGCATTCAATGCCAGTTCCGGTCCGGCTGCGGCCGCAGGCGGCGCGCCGCTTCGACCACGTCCTGCAGTTCGACGGGATCGCTGTACGGCGCCGCATCGACGCTGCGCGCGCGGTTCAATTCCGTTTGCCATCGCCGCAGCTCTTCGACGTAAGGACGATGGGCTACGCGTGCGAGACCGTTATCGCATTCGACAAGGTCGCAGATGCCGTTGTGCAGCCATTCCCCGGTATGCCAGTCCGGCATGTCGACCGCGGGGAAGAGGCACACGCCGTGCAGGTCCATGCCCATGTTGACCGCGGCCAGCGATTCCTGCATCACGTCGCGCAGCCAGTCGGGGCGGCCCCTGCCCATGCCGCTGGTTTCGCCGATCACCATCGGCCGGCGGTACCGATCCCATATGCGGTACAGCAGCGTGCAGAGCGGCTCGATGCCGGGGCTGCCGGGATCGAGCGCCTGGTGCGGGCCTTGCTCGCGGTATTCCATCTGGCCGAACGAGTAATTGTTGGCGCCGACGATGTCGAGGATGTCGGGCGCGCCGCCGGCTTCGGGATGCGCCTTGCCGCAGAGGATGTCCCAGGCGAGGAAGGTGTCGACGAAGGTTTCATGCGCAGCTTGCTCTTTCAGGTCCGGGCGGTCCGGCGGCGCCACCACCTGCACCAGCGGATCGACGTGGACCATGCGCGCATCGGGCAGCACTTCCCGGATCGCCTTCACGCCCGCAATCGATGCCTTGCACAGCGCAAGGCGAAGCGCTTCCCGATCCTCGCGGCTCGTCCTGTAGGGCGCGACCCAGCCCCATTCCCCGCCGCAGAATGCAAAGAAAGTGATTTCATTGATCGGCGTGAAGAAGTACGGACCCGGCAGCCGCGCCGACACGTATTCGGCGGCGGCGCGGCAGTAGCGGGAAAAACGTTGCGGGAAGGCGTCGGTGAACGGGTCGAGGTCGTCGGGATAGCCGTAATGGCACAGGTCCCAGATCGGCGTGATCCGGGTCTGGCGCATCGCATCGATCATCGGGTCGATGCAGGAAAACGCGTACTGGCCGCCCTTGTCGACCATCGGCCAGGGGATGCCTTCGCGCGCGACCGCGATGCCGAGCTGCTGCAGGATGCGATAGTCCTCCAGCGCACATTCGTGGTGGCGGGTTTCCTCGATGAGATTGCGGCGCGCCCCGCCTTTCCACAGGAAGGTGGAGCATTCGAATCCGGAGAGAAAGAAGGTCGGGAAGATGCCGGGGCGGATTGTCATGATGTTCTGACCGGCCAGCGAAACACCGGTTCCGGCACCGTGTCTTCCCCTCCGGTGCGCCAGGCTGTGTTTGACAAGCTACGCCGCGCACCGGATCGACGCCTGCGTTGTTCTGCGTACCTCGCGTACGCGTGCGCTACTCGACGCCAATCCGGCCCGCTCGCTACGCTTGTCAAACACAGCCTAGCCGCCTGCTGCGGCAAGCCTTTCGCGCGTTTCCGCCGGCATTGCGGCAACGGCGTCGTCGAACAGCGCGGCGACGGCGGCATGGATGTCCGGCCGCTTGTGGTTTTCCTCGATATGGCGCTGGACCTCGCGCCGCACCGAGATGAAAAGATCCACGCCGAACGACGGGAACCGGACCGGCAGCGAACTGAGGAAGGCTGTCGCCGCCTGCGCGCGCTGCTCCTGGTGCTGTGCATGCCGCGCTTCAAAGACTTTCGCGTCGTCCTCGTTCAGGATGGTGACAGGACCGTTCTTGGCGCGTTCGATTTCCGCGGCGACCAGTTCGGCACACTTGGTGGCAATCGCGATGCACATCCGCGACTTGAATTCCATGCCTGCGTCCGGTTTGGCATCCAGCAATGCCAGCGCTTCATTGGCGGACTGCGCTTCCAGCGCCTGGCGCAGTCTGGCGGCGCGCTCCACCGCCTCCGGTTCGAGCGCCGGGGTGAAGACTTCCGCCGCGCAGCGTATGCCATACGCCTGCAAAGCCGCCGCGGCAGCGCGCTGCTCCGGCGCCAGCGAATCCTGCCTGCTCTTTACCAGCGCCCTTGCGGCGGAATCCGGCGCGGAAGCATTCGAGACGACGGCCGCGACCATGCTCACGATCTCGTCGGCAAGTGCGGCCTGGAATGTGGGATCCAGGGTGTTTTCGAAATTCGTGTTCATGATGTCCTTTGACCGTTGCGAGCATGAAGCTGCCGGTAGCCCGGACTGCCAGGGATCGCATCTGCCGCGTTGTGCGGATAAGGTTAAAGACTGCGCGCTCCGGCCAAAAGATCCCGGCATCACATGCGCAGGGGGAAACTGCAGGCGATCCCGGTGATGGGACGCAGACACCTGCTTTGCTGCCCGGCATGATGCAATTGGCAGTCGGGAACCGGCGTGGTTTTGCGCGCCGTAGTCCGCCCTGCTGGTCGGCCGTCAGGGACATAACCGCAAGCCTCCCGCCTCCGGGCTTTTGACAGTCCGCAAAAGCGCTGTGGTCCGCTGGTCGCAGGCGATGCCTTTGTCATCTACGCTGATACTGTCGCGATTCTTGCGATCCGCTGCTCGATCTCACCGTACCGGTTCGAGAAACAAGAAAGGAGCGCCCCTTGCTTGCCGACACCACTTCCGATGCCTCGCTTTCTGCCGGGGCAGCACGCATTCCTCTTGAACACGCAAAGGCCCTGGTCGCCCGTTTTGCCGAAGTGACGACGAGCCGCGACGCGTCCGTGTTCGCGCAGGGGTTCACCGAAGACTGCGCGGTGCGGTTCAACTCGGTCGAGTTGTCAGGCCGCGACGCATTGCAGCGCTTCATGGCCTCTCTCTTTGCGCCAATTCCTGCGTCGTTTATCTGCCGAAAGACGCTGCGGGCGATCAGCGGCGACGTCCTTGGCGTGGAGTGGGTGAGCCACTGGACGGACCCGGAAACCGGCAAGGCGATGAAGAGCCGGGGATCCGAGTTCTGGGTGATGCGTGACGACCGCATCGCGCGTTGGGATGCAGTAACCGCGATGTGGGCCGACGAGACGTGACGCACGTCGGGGCGGCTTGTGGAGTCGCCGCAAGAGCGGGGAACAAACCGGTGCGTCCAATACCAAGGTTCGATCCGTACTTCTTCACTGCTGCCGGAAGGGGCGAGGTGATGAACGTTGCTGGCACCACTGCCTCGTAGCCCGCATTCCTGCAGCGCCGGCCCTGGAGCGGCCGGTACGCAATTCGCCACCCGCCGGCGCTATCATTCGCTGCTGCCGTCCGTCATAAAAGTGGCGGCGGCCAGGCCCAGCGCAAGTGCGCTGTAGATCAGCAGCATCGATTGCCCGGACAGGCGTTTTTCATACCCTGGCGTAAAGCGCTTCGGCACCAGGTAGTAATCCGTGACGTAGGCGCCCGCCGCCACTGCCGCTCCTCCCGCGGCCGCCGCCAGCGGCGCCAGCGCGGGACGGGTCGCGGACCAGCGGGAGACGGCGGGCACGACCCACTTTTCATGGACGGCCGCCCACATCACTGCCGCAAGGTGGTTCAGCACGAATCCGGACACGGTGTACTTGAGCGACGCGCTATCGTGGCGTGCCGCTTCGTCGCCCCACAGGATATGGCTGGTGGCATTGATCGGCGCCGCATACGATGCCGTTTCCCGCTTGCCGGCAAGGGCGGCTACGGCGGAGGTCGCAAGGCCGGAAACGGTGCCGGAAGCCAGGGCGCGCGTGAAGAGGGAAGGACTCTGCATGTTGTTCTCCTTGGTAATGCCGGTACGGCCCGGCGCAGGGACGTTCTGCAAACTTCGTGCCGAGCGGCGCGGGTGCGGCTGTGGCGGCGCCACACGGAAGGCGGTCGATGAGGACAGGAGGTGTTGTTGGATTACAGCAACAACACATGGCAGTTTCGTACCAGTGGCGGTCCATCCTGCAGGTTTGAGTTCCCTACACCTCCACGATATAATTCTTGATTCATTTCCACGGTGAAATGGTTGCCGAAAGTGGCACAGACTCGCTGGAGCAGGACCAGAACGCGTTCATGCGGACGGCGGCCGACTACCAGTCTTCCTGCTTTTTTCGATTTTGATTGCCCCTGCCTATGACGCGAGTGTTGCCGCGTACAAACTTCCACAGTTCAAAGCTCATTCGTTGTCTTGCTGACCTGGCCATTGTGGAAACCGTGGATCCCGGAAATGCATTTGCAGAGAAACTGGGCCAGTGGGTTCACTTTGCCGACGCGATCGCGTTGTCCGCGGTGCACGGCGACAGTGTGGCAAGCCCGGCAAGAATGCTCAGGCCGGAGAGCGAAGCGCAAGCCGCCGCGCGGGCTGCCGCCGCGAGCGAATTCGAACGGATCCAGGCGCTCCTGATGAATTCGATCATGAAGAGTTGCTCGCCCAAGGCGGGCAGGACGCACATCAAGCTGCCCGTGCCGATACTCGAGCTGCCGCTGGACCTTGCCGCCGCTTATGCGCCGTATCGCCGGTTTTACGATGCGCATCAGCGCGACATGGAATTGAGCATCCAGCCCCTGAGGGTCAATCTCCGGGACGCGGTTGCGAAAGCGTCACCAAGGCTGAGGAAACTTGCCGACCTGGACAAGGCGCTGGAGAAGATACTGCGCGAGCGCGAGAGCAAGCTGCTGTCGACGGTGCCGGTGCTTCTCCGAAAACGTTTTGAACATTTGTTTAAAGAACACCAGCAGAAGCTCGTCGACGCCGGACAGGCGGACAATCCTGCCGGCTGGACGCAGGCGGAAGGCTGGCTGACGCGCTTTTGCAACGACATGCAGATGCTGCTGCTGGCTGAGCTGGAGTTCCGCCTGCAACCGTCGATGGGGCTCCTTGAAGCATTCAAACAAGATACGCAATGAATAAACATCTATTTTCAGTCGCCTTCGTCCTGGGCACCCTCGCGATCGTCTGGGTCGGCGCCTCTTTCATCGACTCCAGTTTTCTGGCGCTGGCGATGACGGCGGTCATCGCCGCGGTCTATGTATTCGGTGCACACGAACTGCGGCAGTATCGCCAGGCCACCACCACTCTGACGAACGCGCTGGCGGCGATACCCGACAACGTGACCGAGCTCGGCGACTGGCTGGCCGGCGTGCATCCTTCGCTGCAGAACCCGGTGCGATTGCGCATCGAAGGCGAACGCGGCGCGCTGCCCGGCCCGGCGCTGACGCCGTACCTGGTCGGCCTGCTGGTGATGCTGGGGATGCTCGGCACGTTCCTGGGCATGGTCGTCACCCTCAAGGGCGCGGTCTTCGCCCTGGAAAAAACCACCGACCTGCAGGCGATCCGCTCCGCGCTTGCGGTGCCGGTCAGCGGCCTCGGGCTCGCGTTCGGCACCTCGGTGGCCGGGGTGGCCGCATCCGCGATGCTCGGGCTGATGTCGGCCTTCAGCCGTCGTGAAAGAATGCTCGCGGCGCAATTGCTGGACACCAGGATCGCCACGGTATTGCGCCGCTTTTCGCTCGCCCACCAGCGCCAGGAAACCTACAAGGCGCTGCAGCTGCAATCCCAGGCCTTGCCCCAGGTGGTCGATAAATTGCAGGCGATGATGGCGCAGATGGAGGCGATGGGCCAGCAGCTGAACCAGCGCCTGCTCAGCAACCAGGAGGACTTCCACGGCAATATCAAAGGCGTCTACACCGACCTCGCGCGCGCAGTCGACACCTCGCTGCGCGAGAGCCTGCAACAAAGCGCGCATGCCGCCGGCGACAGCATCAAGCCGGTGGTCGAGGCGGCGATGAGCGGGATCGCGCAGGACGCGAAGCTGATGCATGAACGCATGGCCGCCACCGTGCAGACGCAGCTCGACGGCCTTACTGCGCGCTTCAGCGACACCGCCGCCACCGTCGCCGACACCTGGACCGCCGCGCTGAAGATCCACGAGCAGGCAAGCGCCGGCATCGTCGCACAGGTCGGCCGTTCGCTGGATGCGTTCAGCGAGACGTTCGAGCAGCGCTCGGGCGCCCTCGTGGCCAAGGTGGGCGACGCCTACGCGACCCTGCAGGCCGACCAGGCCGAGCGCGACAAGCAGCGGCAGCAGGCGTGGGAACAGTCGCTCGCTGCCATGGCGGCAACGCTGCGCAGCCACGAACAGGCGAGCGCCGGCATCGTTGCCGACATGGAGCGCTCGCTCGGTGCGTTCAACGCGACGTTCGAAGAACGCTCGGGCGCCCTGGTGGCCAAAGTCGGCGAGGCCTATGCCGGTCTGCAGGCCGACCAGGCCGAGCGCGACAGGCAGCGGCAGCAGGCGTGGGAACAGTCGCTGCAAGCGATGGCGGCAACGCTGCGCAGCCACGAACAGGCAAGCGCCGGCATCGTTGCCGACATGGAGCGCTTGCTCGGTGCGTTCAACGCGACATTCGAAGAACGCTCGGGCGCTCTGGTGGCCAAAGTCGGCGAGGCCTATGCCGGCCTGCAGGCCGGCCAGGCCGAGCGCGACAGGCAGCGGCAGCAGGCGTGGGAACAGTCGCTGCAAGCGATGGCGGCGACGCTCAGGAGCCACGAACAGGCAAGCGCCGGCATCGTTGCCGATATCGGCCGCTCGCTGGATGCGTTCAACGCGACATTCGACGAGCGTTCCGGCGCACTTGTGACGAAGGTGGGCGAGGCCTATGCCAGCCTGCAGACCGACCAGGCGGAGCGCGACAGGCAGCGTCAGCAGGCGTGGACACAGTCGCTGGAAGCCATGGCGGCGACGCTTGCGCAGGAATTGCAGCAGACCGGCGCGCAAACGCTTTCCCAGCAGCAGAAAATCTGCGACACCCTGACCCTGACTGCCCAGGAAATCACCGGACAGTTGCAGGCAAGCGCCGGCAATACGATGGCAGAAACAAGCCGCCTGCTCGCTTCCGCTGAAGAACTGATGCGCGCCCGCATCGCTTCCGAAGCGCAGTGGCTCGAACAGCACCGCGAACGCATGGACCAGCTGGCCGGCCTGTTGCGCGCCGAACTCGGCGCGCTCAAGGATGAAGAAGCCGCGCGCGGCGATGCGGCGGTGGAGCGGCTGGGGCAATTGCAAGCGGCGGTGACAAGCCATCTGACGACGCTCGGCACCGCGCTGGAAGAGCCGATCGCGCGCCTGATCGAAACCGCTTCGGAAGCGCCGCGCGCCGCGGCGGAAGTGATCGGTCAGCTGCGCCGGGAAATTTCCACCAGTGTCGCACGCGACAATGCACTGCTGGAGGAGCGCAGCCGCATCATGGAAACCCTCAATGCGCTGCTCGAGGCGATCAATCATGCTTCCGTTGAACAGCGCGCGGTGATCGATTCCCTGGTGGCTTCCTCCGCGACCGCGCTCAGCGCGACTGCCAGCGCGTTCTCGGACAATGTCGCCGCCGAAGCGGCCAAGCTGTCCGACATCGCCGCGCATGTCACCAGCAGCGCGGTAGATGTCGCCAGCCTCTCCGAAGCCTTCGGTTTTGCGGTGCAATCGTTCAATGAAGCCAATGAAAAGCTGATCGCCAACCTGCAGCGCATCGAAGGCGCGATGGACAAGTCGATGTCGAGAAGCGACGAACAGCTCGCCTATTACGTGGCGCAGGCTCGCGAAATCATCGACCTCTCGATGGCGTCGCAAAAAGAGGTCGTGGATGAGCTGCGCCGGCTGCCGGCAGCGCAGGCCATGCTGGCGGAAGAGGCCCGGTGATGGTGGACAGTGATTCCGGTGTTGAAAATACCGCGCCGGTGTGGGCGGTCTTCGGCGACCTGATGTCGAGCCTGCTGGGTGCTTTTGTGCTGTTGCTGGTGGGCGTGGTGGCGATCCAGATGGAATTGACGTCGCACCTGCAAGACGAAGTGAAAAAGCGCCAGCTCGAAGAGCAGCGCCGCATGAGCCTGGAAAAAGCGCTGGCGATTCCGCTGGCATCCGGGCGCATCACCCTCGACAACGGGCGCATCGGCATCAGCGGCCAGGTCCTGTTCGCACTCAATTCGGATGAGTTGCAGCCTGAAGGCCGGCAGCTGTTGCACAGCCTGGTCACGCCGCTGCGCGCTTACCTGACGGCGCGTGACGAGCTGCTGATGGTGAGCGGGTTTACCGACGACAGGCCGATCCGCGGCGGCCCCTTCACCGACAACTGGGAATTGTCCGCGCAGCGCGCCCTGACGGTGACCCGCACCCTGATCGAGGAAGGGATGCCGTCTTCCATGGTGTTCGCGGCAGCCTTCGGTTCCGAGCAGCCGGTCAAACCCAATACCGACGACGCCGCGCGCGCGCAGAACCGGCGGGTGGAAATGGCGCCGGTGCCGAAAACCGCCAATGCCAAAAACCCTTCATGAACGAGCCGGGTCACAGTGAGGCGGCGGCTGCACCGCTGAATGCGCCGTCGGATGCAGCGCCGGACTTCAGCGCGCTGATCGCCTCCCTGCGGACGGCAGGGGCGGACAGGTTCGACCCGGTGCGCCTGCACTATCTCGACGTGCTGGCCAGACGCGCGGAGGCGCAGCAGGGAAGCGTCAGGCGCATGCTCGACGCCAGGCTGGGCGAGGCGCTCGCGGCCTTCAAGGAACGCTTTGATCAAGCACAGTGCGACGCCAGGGAAATCCTCGACCGGAGCGTGCAGCAATATCCGCAGGCAGCCGGCGACCTGCAGCGGCTCTTTGCCGCCGGCGATTTCAAGGGATTGCGGCAGTTGTCCGCCACCCTGCAGGCCCGCGAACAGGGCGCATCGCTGGGCGCGCTGCTGCGCCAGCTCGAGCAGCACGCGCCGGAAACCGCGGAAGCGCGTGCGCAGGGACATGCCGCACCGCGTTCCGAACTGAAGACCATCCGGAAGTTCAGGAATACCTGGGCAAAACTGAGCGTGGACAAACAGGTGGCGCAGGCGCTCGAGCAGGCGCCGAAGAATGCCGGGCCGATCAATTCCCACATGCTGGTGCTGCGCTCGCTGGCATTGATGCGCGATATCTCGCCCGATTATCTCAGCCGGTTCATGTCTTACGCCGACACCTTGTTATGTCTCGATCAGCGCGAGATGGAAAAGCCGGCCAGTCCAAAGAAGGAAAAGGCGGGCAGCCCCAGGAAATCACCGGCGAGGGCGGCGAAAAAATAAGCGCCGCTGTCGCAGCATTCCTGCTTCATCCCCTCCGGCCGAAGTCCGCTCCCTTCACCGAACGTCGGCGCCTGCTTCCAGCGTTTGATCCGCCGCCTTGGCCCGCCGCGCAAGCGCCCGGCTTGCCAGCGCGATGACGAGCGCGAGCGCGACCAGGACGGCCGACACCGCGAAGGTGGCATGCATGCCGGCGGCGACCGCATCTGGGCCGGCGCCCGGGATGTCGACGGTTGCCGACCCGAACGCGAACACCGCTCCCATCACGGATGCGCCGGTGATGAGCCCGAGATTGCGCGACAGGTTGAGCAGGCCGGAAACGACGCCGCGCTGGTCGGCGCCGACCTGCGCCATCACGGCGGTGTTGTTCGCCGTCTGGAACAACGCATAGCCGGCAGTAATGAGCGCCAGCGGCGCGACGTAGCCGGCGATGCCGAAGCGCGCCGGCATCATGGACAGGAGCAAGGAGCCTGCCGCCATGCCGGCCTGGCCGGCGATGCTCATCCGGCCGGCGCCGAGCCGGTCCACCAGGCGCCCGGAAGGCACGCCCGCCAGCGCGGCGACGACCGGGCCGGCCGACATCACAAGCCCGACACGGGCCGCGTCGAGCGCCAGCGCGCCGGACAGGTAAAACGGCCCGACCACCAGCGTCGCCATCACGACCGTCGTGACGAGCGCGCTCATCGCAAAGCCCGCGCTCAGCACCGGATTGCGCAACAGCGCGAGACGGATCAGGGGTGACGCCGCTCTTGTTTCAACCCGCATGAACAGGCCGGCGCCGGCGATGGCGGCGAGAAGCAGAACGGCATTGCATGCACCGAATGTGCCGTGGCCCACGGTCATCGCAAGCGCATACGCCGTCAGCGTGAGCGCGAGCAGCAGCGTTCCGGGATGGTCGAAGCGCGCCCGTTGCGTCTTCGCTGCCGGACGGTCGGCGGGCAGGTGGCGCCAGGCGAGAAAGAATGCCAGCAGCCCCAGCGGCAGGTTGATGAAGAAGATTGCCTGCCAGCCAGGGCCGGCGATCAGGAGGCCGCCGAGCGAGGGGCCGAGCGCGGTGCCGGCCGCCGACATCGTGCCGAGCAGCCCCATCGCGCTGCCGGTTTTTTCTTTGGGAATCGTCTCGCCGACGAGCGCCATGGTCAGTGCCATCATGATCGCCGCGCCCAGCCCCTGTGCGGCGCGCGCCGCGACCAGCAGCCAGAGCCAGGGGGCGAGCCCGCACAGCGCGGAGGCCGCGGTGAACAGGAAAATGCCCGCCAGCATCAGCCTGCGGCGTCCGGCGAGGTCGCCGAGCCGTCCGACGCTGACGATCAGCGCGGTGATGGCAAGCAGATAGGCGAGAACGACCCACTGCACTTCCTGGAAGGATGCGTCGAATGCCATGGCGAGAGCAGGCAAGCCGACATTGGCGATGCTGGTGCCAAGCGAGGGCAGCAGCATGGTGAGCGAAAGGCTGGCCAGAGCCAGCCGGATGGAGGGTGCGTGATGCGCGGTGTGCGTGTCCATGTTGGCAGTCTTCCCGTAACGGATCGGAACAGATCGATACCTGGATGGTATGCTTGCTGCTGCCATGGCGGAAGACGCACCATTTGCACTTTATAAGTGCATGCGACGCCATGTCATGGCGAAACCGTGCTGCTGGGGGATACATGTCGACACCGGATTTCAACCTGCTTGTCACGCTGGATGTGCTGCTTGCGGAAGGCAATGTGGCGCGCGCCGCCCGGCGCCTGAGGCTCAGCCCTTCGGCGATGAGCCGGGCGCTGGCGCGCCTGCGCAAGACGACCGGCGATCCGCTGCTGGTGCGGGCCGGACGCGGTCTCGTGCCCACGCCGCGCGCACTGGAACTGCGCGAACGGGTGGGGCCGCTGGTACGGGACGCCGAAGCCGTGCTGCGTCCCGCCGAGAAGCTCGACCTCAAGCAACTGGCTCGAATCTTCACGCTGCGCAGCAGCGACGGCTTCGTGGAAAACTTCGGGCCGCGCCTGATTGCGCGCGTCGGGAAGGACGCGCCCGGGGTGCGCCTGCGCTTCGTGCAGAAGCTGGACCAGGACAGCGTGCTGCTGCGCGACGGCAGCGTGGACCTGGAAACCGGCGTGATCGCGGACACCACCAGCCCCGAAGTGCGCACCAGGCTATTGTTCCGGGACCGCTTCGTCGGGGTGGTGCGCGCCGGACACGCGCTGAGCCGGGGCCGGATCACGCCTTCGCGCTATGCCTCCGGCCAGCACGTCCTCGTCTCGCGGCGGGGACGGGACAGCGGGCCGATGGATGACGCATTGAAGCCGCTCGGGCTGGAACGCCGGATCGTTGCGATCGTCGGCGGCTTTTCCGCCGCGCTCGCGCTGGCGCGCGCCTCGGACCTGGTCGCCACCGTTCCCGAGCGGCACACCGTGAGCCTGCGTGCCGGCATGCATGCGTTTGCCCTGCCGGTCTCCACGCCGCAGATCACGGTTTCCATGCTCTGGCACCCGCGGATGGATGCCGATCCGGCGCATCGCTGGCTGCGCGAGTGCGTGCGCGAGGTTTGCAACGAGCCTGGTTAGTACTCAGCGGGCAGGAGCCGGCTGACCGCCGGCGCCCTGGCCGCCGCGGCGCTGGTCCGACGCGATCTGTTCCGCCACCAGCTGCTGCAGCTGCCAAAGATAGCGGTCGTGTATCCCGCGTTCTTCAAGCCGGCAGACGGTATGGAAAAGATACTCGGCCCCCGAGCCCCAATGGCCGCAGGCCCGGGCCAGGATTTCCGCGATCTGCCCGGGCGCGAGCTTGCCGACATAGGCGGGCGATTCCCGGTTTATCACAAAGGCGATGGCGCGCTGCGATACGCCCTCACTGACTACCGTGATCCAGCGCGGCACCGTATTCGGCGGCTTGTGCGTCGTTTCGCGCCGGCACAGCTTGCCGAGCTGTTGCCGCAGCGTCTGCGCGGACAAGCGGAACAGCACCCCCTTGCATTGGCCGCCGCGGTCGAGCGACATCATCAGGCCGGGACATGCGACGGTTCCGCGATAGCGCTGGATCCGGAAACAGAACGAACGGTGCCAGCCATGCGCCGTGCCGCAACGCTCCTCGAGGTGTTCGCATTCGGGTTTCCAGATGAGCGAGCCGAACGCGAAGATCCACGCGTCTTCTCCCGGCGGATGCGCGCGCAGCAGGTCTTCCACCATCGCGTCGTAATCCTGTTCCGACAGATACGTCATGCCTGGAAGGGGGCCGGCGTCATCGATGGTCCGTTGGACCAGCGCGACCAGGTCCGCGGTCAACGCCATGCGCCGGGCTTGCATCGGGTCTGCCATGTCAGGTCCTGCCTGGTCCGGTCATGCCGGCAACCCGGGCGTCAGTTTGATTTTCTGCATCACCTTTTATCCGCGTCAAGTTGCCGAGCCGGAATGGCGGGCACGCATCGGGATCTGCCGCAACCGCAGTAAAGCGCCGGCCCTTCGCCGGCACTCGGCCGCCTGCAGCAGATGCGGTCGTAGAGAGGCGCCTGACCGTTTCTGCATTCTGCGCTTTCCCGGCGCCGGAAATCAAGGTCGGGGCCGCGATCCGGCGGCGTGCGCGTGCTTCCGGCTTCGTGTCGCTCCCCTGACCATCCCGTCCATTTCACGTATCATGACGGCCCCTCACGAAACCGGCATATTTTCAAGATGACAAACGCATGCGGCGTCGACTTCGGCACCTCCAACTCCACCGTCGGCTGGGACCGGCCCGGGCAGCCGGCGCTGCTGGCGCTGGAGGACGGCAATCCGACCTTGCCGTCGGCGGTGTTCTTCAATGCGGAAGAGGATGCCGTCAGTTTCGGTCGCGCCGCTCTGGCCGATTACCTCGCGGGCTACGAGGGCCGCCTCATGCGTTCCCTGAAAAGCCTGCTGGGCACCAGCCTGATCGACGGCCAGACGGAAGTGCTGGGGCGCGCGCTGCCGTTTCGCATGCTGCTGGCGCAATTCATCGCGGAGCTCAAGCGGCGCGCCGAAACGGCGGCGCAATGCGCATTCGAGCACGCGGTATTCGGCCGTCCTGTCCATTTCGTCGATGACGATGCCGCTGCGGACCTGCTGGCGGAGGCGACGCTTCGGGACATCGCGCTGACGGCCGGCTACAGGGACGTGGCGTTCCAGTACGAGCCGATCGCGGCGGCGTTCGATTACGAGTCGCGCATCGAGCGCGAAGAACTGGTGCTGATCGCCGACATCGGCGGCGGCACCTCGGATTTTTCCTTGATCCGGCTGGGGCCGGGACGCGCCGGCAGGGCCGAGCGCCGCGACGATATCCTTGCCAACGGCGGCGTCCATATCGGCGGCACCGATTTCGACAAGTATCTCAGCCTGTCCTGCGTAATGCCGCTGCTGGGGCTCGGCTCCAGGCTCAAGAGCAATAGCGAGGTGCCGTCGAGCCATTACTTCAATCTCGCGACCTGGCACACGATCAACCTCGCGTATACGCAGCGGGTCGAGCGCGAACTGCAGGACATCCACCGGGATGCGGTCGAGCGCGACAAGCTCGGCGGGCTGCTGCAGCTGGTGCGGCAACGGGAAGGACACTGGCTGGCGCTGCGGGTGGAAGAAGGAAAAATCGCCGTGTCGGATACGGGCGCCGCCGAACTCGCACTCGACCGGCTGTCGCCGCCGCAGACCCTGGCGCTGGACCGGGCGCGCTTCGATAACGCAGTCGCGCATCTCACCGATACGGTGGCGCACACCGTGCGCGAATTGCTGCGCGACGCCGGCATCGATGCCGGCGCGGTCGACACCGTGTTTTTTACCGGCGGCTCCAGTGGCGTGCCCCTGCTGCGAGAACGGATCGCAGCAGCGGTGCCGCATGCGCGCCAGGTGGAAGGGGACCGCTTCGGCAGCATCGGCGCCGGGCTCGCGCTGGATGCGCGCAGGAAGTTCGGCTGACGTTTGTCAGTCGCGTACGGATTTCTTGCCGCAACGTTTGGCCGGGCTCGATGGAGCGCATGATCACGTCTAATCCCATGCACCTGCACCTGGAAATTTATAGGAATCACTTCCTGCGCTGCGGTTCCAGATAGCAAAGATAGTCGTCACGACAAAATATTTTTCTACCGTGAACCCTATCTACCATACATATAAATTCCCGTAACTAACAGTTGCGTGTCCGTTCATAGTTGCGCTTAACGCACATCAAAGTTCCCTCGCAACCAAGCGGAACAGCCTTGTCTAGATCCTGATCATACAAACCCCCGGTTACTAGGAACCGTAAGAGTCAGGAGATAAAGATGAGAACTGCATTCAGAACAAGAATCGTTACTGCCGCCAGTGCTTCCGTGCTGCTTGCCGCCTGCGGCGGCAGCGATCCCGGCAACAGCGTCGGCGGCGCGCCTTCCGTCGACATACGGCTGGCGCCGGCCACGATAGTCGGCAATGCCGCGACCTTCACCGGACCGCGCGCGAACTATACGGTCGTCAAGAGCGCCGGGGGATACACGGTCATCGACAATGCAGGGACGGATGGCACATCGAATCTTCCTGAAAACATTGAACGTCTTCAATTTACGGACGTGACGGTCAACCTGCGCATCGGCGCGCAGGCGGCGGGGATCAAGGCGGAAGAACTGAAGCTGCTGATCGAGCTGTATATTGCCTTCTTCAACCGGGTACCGGAAGCGGACGGTCTGGCGTACTGGATCGAAAAGTTCAAGGCAGGCGAGACGCTCGACCAGATCTCCGACCTGTTCTACAGCGCCGCCGTCCAGTACACGAACCTCACCGGGTATTCGGTGAGCATGACCCCGGCCGATTTCGTCCAGATCATCTACAGGAATGTGCTGGGGAGGTCGGGCACGACCGCGCCGCCGGTGGAGGACGTGCAGTACTGGGCCGGCCGGCTTTCCTCCGGCAACGTCAGCCGCGGCGTGCTGGTCCGCACCATGCTGGATTCGGCGCACAGCTTCCAGGGACACTCGGTATGGGGCTGGGTGCCCGCGCTTCTCGACAACAAGTACACGGTAGGCCATTACTTTGCGGTCCAGCAAGGGCTGAACTACAACACGCCGGAGCGTTCGATCGAGCGCACGATGGCGGTGGCCGCGGCGGTAAGACCGGAAGGTATCGAGGCCGCGCTCAGGGAGATCCCGGTCACGGCCGGCGCGCAGCCAGTCAACCCCGCTACGCCGGCCGCGATTCCGCCTGTGGCAGCGCCGCCGACGACGACTACGCCGACACCGACGCCAACGCCAACGCCAACGCCAACGCCAACGCCAACGCCA
>NZ_DASPLS010000040.1:0-51648 GCF_035627455.1 Noviherbaspirillum sp. | reverse complement strand
GATGAATGCGCATGCCGCCACGACGGCCAGCCACAGTGCGCAGGTCCCCGCGACGAGGCGCCACGCGCGCCGGATATCGGCAGCGCTCGCCGCGCGGCCGCTGCCAAGCGCGGGGCGCTGTTCGACCACGCCGTCGTACTGCGCAGAGCCGCCGAGCGACAGACGCAGCGCGCCCGCGCCGGCCGCCATCACCGGTCCCGCATTCGGGCTGCTCCATGCCGGCGCCTGCGTCTTCCAGCACTGCGCCGCACAGCGGGTATCGCCGAGCAGGCTGTAGCCGAGCGCCGTCAGGCGCGCCGGCAGCCAGTTCAGCAGGTCATCGGTGCGCGCCGCCATCCAGCCGAATGCGAGAAAACGCGCATTGCGGTAACCCCACATCGCGTCCAGGGTATTGGCAAGACGGAACAGCAACGCGCCGGGCCCGCCGGCGACCAGGAACCAGAACAGCGTGCCGAATACCGCGTCATTGCCGTTCTCCAGCAGCGATTCCACCGCCGCCTTCGCCAGGTCGGGCTCGCCGGCGCCAGCGGTATCGCGCGATACGATGCGCGAAGTGAGCGCCCGAGCGGCGCCGATGTCTCCCGCGCCGAGCGCAGCCGCGATCGGCAGCAGGTGGTCGCGCAGGCTGCGCAGGCCGAGGCTGAAGTACAGCAACATGACGTGAAGTGCCGCGGCGGCCGCGAAGGAAGCGTCGACGGCGGACACAGCCCATGCCGCCAGCGCCACCGGCGGCAGCACGACGACGATCCATGCCGCGATCCCTTTCGCGCGGCGCAGGCCGCCGCGGTTCAGCCTGCGCTCGACTGCGGCGGCCCAGCGGCCGAAACCCACCAGCGGATGCCAGCGCCGCACTTCGCCGAGCAGCCAGTCGACGGCAACGCCGAGCGCCATCAGCAGTGCCACGGCTTTCAGGTCGAGCCCACTCAGCATGCCTGTTCCTTCAGCACCAGCGGCAAGCCCGCCGCCACCCACACTGCTCGCTCGCAGCGCGCGGCGACCGCCTGGTTCAGGCGGCCCGCCTCGTCCACGAACCAGCGCGAAACCGCGCCCTGCGGCACGATGCCCATGCCCACTTCGTTGGACACGAGGATGACGTCGCCGCGCGCCTGCTCCAGCGCGGAAAGAAATTGCGCGCGCTCCCGCGCGACGCGCGCGGGCGGCTCGATGCGGCCGATCTCCGGATACTCGCGCCGCTCGCAAAACAGCAGGTTCGACAGCCACACGGTCAGGCAATCGACCAGCACCACGCGTCCGGGTGCCGTCCATTGCGCCAGCGCTGCGCCCAGCGCGAGCGGTTCCTCCACCGTGGTCCAGCTGCCGTCGCGCCGCTCCCGGTGATGCGCGATACGGTTCGCCATTTCCGCATCCCCCGCCTGCGCGGTCGCAAGGTAGACCACCTCGCGCCCGCTTGCCGCCGCCAGCGCTTCCGCGTGCGCGCTCTTGCCGGAACGGGCGCCGCCGAACACGAAAGTGCGTGTCATCGCGTCACCACTCCACGCCGGGCTGGGCGGCAATGCCCGCCGCAAACGCATGCTTGACCGGCTGCATTTCGGTGACCGTGTCCGCTACCGCGATGAGCTCCGGCGGCGCCGCGCGCCCGGTGACCACCACATGCTGCATCACCGGGCGGGCGCGCAGGTCCTCGATCACGCGCTGGACATCGAGGTAACGGTATTTCAGCGCGATATTGAGTTCGTCGAGCACCACGAAGCCGATCGCCGGATCGGTCAGGAATTCCTTCGCGCGCGCCCAGGCGCGCTCGGCGCAGGCGATGTCGCGCTCGCGGTCCTGGGTTTCCCAGGTATAGCCCTCGCCCATCGCGTAAAAGCGGAGCTCGTCAGGAAAACGCTGCAGGAATAGTTCTTCGCCGGTGGACTTGGCGCCCTTGATGAATTGCACCACGCCGACTTTCATGCCGTGGCCGAGCGCGCGGATTGCCATGCCGAAGGCGCTCGAACTCTTGCCCTTGCCATTGCCGGTGTTGACCAGCAGCACGCCGGCATCGCGCCTGGCGGCTTCGATCTTCTTGTCGACCACTTCCTTCTTGCGCTGCATACGCGCGCGGTGGCGTTCGTTGAGCTCTTCAGTCATGGCTGTCCTCTTCCACGGGAATAAAGATGGTGCGCTTGCCGTGCCGCACCGTTTCGATGGGATAGCCGAGGCAGCGGCTCAGCAGCGGCGCCGTCATGACTTCCCCGACCGGTCCTGCCAGCCACTGGCCGTCGCCCATCAGCAGCAGCGCATGGGTCGCCGCGCCGTGCGCGAGGTTCAGGTCATGGCTGACCAGTACTGCTGACTTGCCATCCTTCCGGCACAGGCGCGCGAGCAGTTCCATCACGCTGACCTGGTGCGCGAGGTCGAGCGCGCTGGCCGGCTCGTCCAGCAGCAACAGCGGCGTGTCCTGCGCCAGCACCGCGGCGATCGCCACGCGCTGGCGCTCGCCGCCGGACAGGGTGCGCACGTCGCGCTGCGCAAGGTGGCCGACGTCGAGCGCGCGCAGCGCTGCGCCGGCGGCCAGGAAATCCGCTTCGGCGTCCCAGTAACGGTCGTCCTGGTAGGGGTGGCGCGCCGCCAGCACGGTGTCGATCGCACGGTAGCCGAACGCGTCGTTGCGCCCCTGCGGCAGGTAGGCGCGCTTGCGCGCGAGTGCGTGCAACTGCCACTCGGGCAACGGCTTGCCTTCGACCCGGATGCTGCCGCCGTCCGGCTGCCGCAGGCCGGCCAGCGCGCGCAGCAGCGTGCTCTTGCCGGCGCCGTTGCGGCCGATCACGCACCAGCACTCGCCCGCGCCTATGTTCCAGTGCAAGCCGCTCACCAGCTGGCGGCCGCCGATGCGCAAGGACAAGTCGTGCGTCTGCATTGCCTTACTTCCTTTGAATGTGATGCAACTGCAGCAGGAACACCGGCACGCCGATCAGCGCGGTGATCACGCCGACGGGCAGCTGCTGCGGCGCGACCAGGGTGCGTGCGAGGGTGTCGGCAAGCACCAGGAAGCTGCCACCGGCAAGCGATGCCGCCGGCAGCAGCAGGCGGTGATCCGGGCCCCAGGCGAAGCGGCAGGCGTGCGGCACGATCAGGCCGACGAAGCCGATGCTGCCGGCGCTGCTGACGGCGCTTGCAGTCAGCAGCGCGGAACAGAGAAACAGCCCCTGGCGCAGCCTGCCGACCCGAATGCCGAGCGTGGACGCGGCTTCCGCATGCAAGGCCATCAGGTTCACCGCACGCGCCACGCGGATCGCGAAGGCCAGCGCCAGCAGCCAGATCGCCCATGGCAGCCACCGCAGTTGCGTAGCTGAAAGGTCGCCGATCAGCCAGAACACCATGCCGCGCAGGCGGTTGTCCGGCGCGATCGAGAGCATCAGCGTCACCAGCGCGCCGCAGCCGGCGGCGACGATCACGCCGGTCAGAAGCAGCATGGTTGCATTGCCGTCCGCATTCACGCCGCCGCGCAGGTCGCGCCAGGCCAGTGCGAACAACAGAAAAGCCACCGCGACCGCGCCGCCGAAGGCGGCGATATCGACCAGCAATGCCGACGTAAAAAACAGCATCGCGGTCAGCGCGCCGACTGCGGCGCCGCCGGACACGCCGAGCACATAGGGGTCGGCCAGCGGATTGCGCAGCAGCGCCTGCATCATCACGCCCGCCAGCGAAAGCGTTGCGCCGGTCACGAAGGCCGACAGCGCACGCCCGAGGCGCAGTTGCAGCAGGGTTGCCGCCAGCGTGGACGGCTCGCCGCGCACGATCTCGCCGAGCGCTGCAAACAGTTCCGGTACGGACAGGGACACCGAGCCGACCCCGCAGGCCAGCAGGATGCTGGCGCAGGCGAGCGCGCCCAGCACCGCCAGGACGGTGAAGGCGCGGCGGCGCTCGCGCAATGCGGGCAAGCCGATGGCGGGTGCGTGCACAGTGTCTCCCTGTCCTTCTTACTTCATTGCGTAACGCACGCCGACGAAGAGGTTCGAGCCGGCGGTGTTGTAGGTGCGCGCCAGCTCGTATTCCTTGTCGAACACGTTGTTCCAGCGCCCGAACGCGGTCCAGTTCTTCGCGAACTCATAGTTGGCGTACAGGTTCAGCACGCCATAGCCGCCGAGCCGGAACCGGTTGTTCGTGTCGTCGTAGCGATAGCCGGAAAACACCAGCTCCGCCCCGGTCGTCGCCGCACCGGCGCTGTAATCCAGCGCCACCGTGCCGTGCTTGCGCGCGCGGCGCTGCAGCTGGCGGCCGGTGGTTTCATCCTTCGGATCCTGCAGATCGAGCGTGCCGCGCAGGGTGAAGTTGCCGGCGGTGGTGCTGGCGCCAAGCGACAGGCCGGTCAGCAAGGCCTTGTTCACGTTGTACGCGCAGCCGAACGCATGCGTGGCCTGCTCGACCGGGCACACGCTGGTATTGACCAGCAGGTCGGTCAATCGGTTGCGGTAGTACACCGCGCTGTACTGGGACTTGCCGTCGTCGTAGTACAAGCCGATTTCCGCATTCCTGCCCTTTTCCGGGCGGTTGGAGGCGATGCCGAATTGCGGGAAATACAGTTCGTTGAAGGTCGGCGCGCGGAAGCTGGTGCCGATGCTGGCACTGGCGCGCAGCGCGTTGCTGATGCGATATCCGTAGGAGGCGTTGCCGGTGGTGCGCGAACCGAATTGCGAATTGTCGTCATTGCGCACGCTGACCGCGGCGAGATGCGCGCCTTCGCGCAGCTGGTAGGCGGCGCCGATGGAGTTGGTGGTGCGCGAGCGCGCGACCGCGGCTTCGGTCGAATCGACTTCCTCCCGACGGTGTTCCGCGATGACCTGGAACACATCGGTCTTGCGCACGGTGAAGTTGTTCTGCCAGCTGACGGTGTCCTGGTTCGTGTCGTACACGGTTCGCCCGAACGACGCATCGCTGGTGCTGTGGTCCGCCGCGCGCGACACCTGCACCTGGCTGGCCCAGTCCGGCATCAGCTGGTTTTTCAGGAAGGCGCTATAGGTGCCGACGGTATAGCGGGTGCGGTCGTCCATCGCCGGCCCGGAGTCGAACTGGCTCTTGAGCAGGTTATGCAGGAAAGTGACGCCCGCTTCATGGCCTTTCGCAAAGCGGTAGCTGAACTGGCCGCTGGCGCTGGTCTGGTTGTAGCCGTCCTTGTCCGGGTTGTAGGTGAAGCGGCTGGCAGTCGGCTTGGTCGCCGAGAAACCTTCGGAGCGCTCGTGGGCAGCGCGGATCGCGTAACGGAATTGCTCGCTCGAGCCCGAGACGCCGGCTTCCACGGTGCGCGTCGCATAGGTGCCGATACCAGCCGACACCGAGGGTGCCGGCGTGCCGTCGCCCTGCTTGGTGAAAATCTGGATCACACCACCCACCGCGTCGGCGCCGTACATCGTCGACAGCGGCCCGTACACGATCTCCACGCGGTCGATCTGCGACAGCGGAATTGCATTCCAGCTGGCGCCGCCCGAGGTGGCCGAACCGACGCGCACGCCGTCGACCAGCACGATGTTCTGCTTGTTGTCGGTGCCGCGGATGAACACGCCGGACTGCGTGCCGGGGCCGCCGTTGCGGGTGATTTCGATGCCGCGCTGGCGCTGCAGCACGTCGGCAAGCGAGGTGCCGCCGGAGCGCGCGAGTTCGTCGGCGCCGATGACGACGTTGTCGGCAAGGACTTCCCTGGCGATCTGCGGCGTGCGGGTCGCGGTGACCACGAGGGTGTCGAGCTTCTTTTCCTCGGCGAAAACGGAAGGTGCGGCGGAGAATGCGGCGGAAACGGCAACAGCGAGCGCAAGCGGCTTGCCTGCCGCCTGCACGCGCCTTGAAACGGGTGATGTCATGACGAAAATCCAGAGAATAAGCAACCGGCCTGCTTCCCCGCAGGCTGGATGAACAGAAGTCACGGACAGACGTTGACGATCAGAAAACGGAGCTCGCCATGATGGCGGGCCATATTTCGCGTCGCGAAGATCCCCGTCCGCACACTTCCACCTGTTCTGGCCGGTATCCGGGCTGGCAAGGCGAGACGTCCAACCTTCCCATGCAGACTGCACAGTGGTTTCGAAGGATCGTCTGTCGACAGGGAATGCGATGAACACATGCCAGGCGACGCTTGCTTACCGTTGCGGGGGCAGCACACGTTAACTCGTCGAGTCTCGTGTTTCCCGTTTAACTGCGCGCATGAACATGCGCGCGGGCACCAAAACCCGACTATTTTAAAGCTAGCAAGACAGGGCGACAACAATGCCGTGATCCGCGCCCGGGTTTTGTTATCCGATTAGCAATCGACTGTGGTCAATCCGCCATACGCGATGCGATGCGCCCCCGCCGCTGCCGCCTGTGCGGCTTGCTCGACGGAGGCCGCCTGCAGGCAGGCCAGCAGCATGCGTATGGTGCCGGCATGGCAGACTACGATTGCGGCATCTTCCTGCCGCCGCCTCAGCGCATCGAGAAAGGCTTGCACGCGCTGCGCCACCTCCAGCACGTTTTCCCCGCCGCCCGGCCGGTAATGCACAAGGTCCGCAGCCCAGGCATCGATCTCCGCCCGCGGCACCGTCTCCCAGGCACGCAACTCCCAGGCGCCGAAATGCATTTCCGCGAGACGCGGATCGACGATGGGCGCGAAGGTCCGCAATGCCGGCGCGAGCGCCGCCGCCAGCGCCAGGCAGCGTTGCAGCGGGCTGGAAAACAGGGGGATGCCTTTGGGCAGCGCAGCGGCGAGCTGAGCCAGCGCCTGCCGCTGCTCCTGCTCGGGCACCGGCAGGTCGCTGCTGCCATAGCAGACACCGTCTGCCACCGCGGGCCGCGCATGCCGCACGAGATAGAGCCGCATGTCAGCGCGCGACCGCCAATACGGCGAGGTAGAAGCCGGCTTCCGTCACCTGCTGGACCGCGCCTAGGCAATCGCCGGTATAGCCGCCGATGCGCAGGACGAACTTGCGCGCCAGCCACCATGCGAGCAGCGCGACCGCCGCGACGCCGGCGGTGATGGCTTGCCAGGAAAGCCAGCCGGCAATGGCGGCGCCGGCAACCACAAACAGCACGCTCAGGGTAGCGACTGCGAACTCGGCACCCGACATGCGCTGCGCGAGCGGCTTGGACTTGCCTTCGGACTTGGCGTAATCGAGTCGCCAGATCAGCGCCGTCGCGGCCAGCCTCGACAGCGGATGCGCAAGCAGCAGCGCAGCGAGCACGCTGCGCACCGGCATGGACGCCAGTGCCGCGCATTTCAGCGCGAGCAGCAGGCCGATGCCGATCGCGCCATAGGCGCCGATGCGCGAATCGGTCATGATCTCCAGCACCCGCTGCCTGGTCATGCCTCCGCCCAGGCCATCGCAGGCATCCGCGAAACCATCCTCGTGGAATGCGCCGGTCAGCCAGATGCCGGCGCTGGTCGACAGCAGCACGGCGACCAGCGGCGGCCAGCACAGAGCAGCGATTGCATATACTGCTGCCGCCACTGCGCCGACCACGATGCCGACCGCCGGGAAGTAGCGGCTCGACTGGTGCAGCCAGTCGGGATCGAAGCCGACCCAACGCGGGATCGGCAGGCGCGTGAAGAATTGCAGCGCGATGAAGAACAGCCGCAGCTGGTGCATGGACTACTTGTCCCTGCCGCTGACCTGCGCCGACTCGAAGGTCGCCATCTCGCACAGGAAGTTCACCGCCGCGTGCACCAGCGGCAGCGCGAGCGCGCAGGCGCTGCCCTCGCCCAGGCGCATGCCGAGTTGCAGCAGGGGCTTGCCACGCAGCTGCTCGAGCATGTGCCGGTGGCCGCGCTCGTTGGAGCAGTGCGCGAAGACGCAGTAGTCGAGGATCGCCGGCTGCAGGCGCGCGGCCACCAGCAGCGCGCTGGTGACGATGAAACCGTCGATCAGCAGCACCATGCGGCGCTCTGCGGCGGCCAGCATGGCGCCGGCCATCATCGCGATTTCGAAGCCGCCGAACGCCGCCAGCACCTCCAGCGGTTCGCGGGCAGCCGCGTGCAGCCGCACCGCCTGCTCAATCACCTGCCGCTTGTGCGCGACGCCGGCATCCGACAGCCCGGCGCCCGCCCCCACGCAATCCGCCACCGGCAGGCCGGTCAGCTTGTGCATCAGCGCCGCCGCGGCACTGGTATTGCCGATGCCCATTTCACCAAAGCCCACCACATTGCCCTGCAGTCCGGCGACCAGTTCCGCGCCGTGCTGCATCGCTGCCGCGCACTGGTCGGCGCGCATCGCCGGCTCGCGCGCGAAGTTGCGCGTCCCATGCGCGACCTTGCGGTCGATCAGCATCGCGCGCGGGCCGAAGTCATGGTTGACGCCGGCATCGACCACATGCAGCGCGCAGGCGTTCTGGCGTGCGAATACATTGATCGCCGCGCCTTCGGCGAGGAAATTCTCGACCATCTGCCAGGTCACGCTTTGCGGAAAAGGCGACACGTTTTCCGCGGTGATGCCGTGGTCGCCGGCGAACACCAGGATGGCCGGCGCCTTCACCGAAGGCTGCGCGCTCTTCTGGATCAGGCCGATCTGTTTTGCCAGTGCCTCCAGCAGGCCGAGGCTGCCGAGCGGCTTGGTCTTGTTGTTGATCGCGGCGTCGAGGGCGTCGGCCAGCAGCGGGTCGTGTATCGATGGGATGACAGGGATAAGCATATGCGTGCCACGCGTGGTCGCGTGTGTTCCTTTTGAAAACGAGAAGCGATTGACCGGCGTTGCGGCAGACCCCGTCCGCAACCATTCCGTCCTCCGAACTGCGTACAGTCGGGAACCATTCCGGCCGGTATCCGGGCTGACAGGCATGGCCGGCTTGCCTTCCCATGCCTCGGGCGCGATCACCCTGTGCACAGTGGCGTTGAAACCGGCTGCCGCCATTTTGCAATGACGACGCTTGCTTACCGTTGCGGGGGCAGCACACGTTGGCTCGATGTCGTCGAGCCCCGTGTTTCCCGTTTAACTGCGCGCAAGAACATGCGCGCGGGCACCAGAACGCACGCAGTGTATGCGCGCGCCGGTGCCGAGTCAATTCTGCAACGGACCGGTGCAAGAAAGTCCCTCTTGTTTGAGGCCAATACCAGTAAACTGTGCGGCAATCACTTCCCGGGCAGAATCATGACAAAACAGCAAGCCGATTACTACAACCAGCAATACAACGCACGCGCGATGATCCCCGATCATCCCTACATCTTTACCCGCTGGCTCAAGGATTCCGCCCAGGTGCGGCGCACCCATGCGGCGCTGTTCGACCTGGCGTACGGCGAGGCCAGCGGCGAACGGCTGGATTTCTTCCCGGCCCGCGCCAGCGGCGCACCGCTGCTCGTCTTCATCCACGGCGGCTGGTGGCGTTCGCTCGACAAGTCGGACTTCTCCTTCATCGCGCCGGCCTTCGTGCAAGCCGGCTTCAATGTCGCGCTGACCAACTACACGCTCGCGCCGCAAGCCTCGATTGCCGACATCGTGCTGCAACAGCTGCGCGCGCTCGCCTGGCTCTACCGCAATGCCGAACAATATGATTTCGATCCCGGCCGGATCATGGTCGCCGGCCATTCCGCCGGCGCACACCTGGCAGCGATGATGATGGCGGCGGTCTGGCCTGTGTTCGGCGCGGACCTGCCGCACGACCTGGTCAAGGCCGGCGTCCTGCTGTCCGGCCTCTACGATCTGGAGCCGGTTCGCCATGCGGAATTCGTCAATGTCGACCTGAAGCTGGATGCGGAGAACGTGGCCTCCCTGTCGCCGGCAGGCATGCCGCAAGCCCATGCGGCACCGTTCCTGACTGCGTGCGGCGGGCTGGAATCGGAGGAATTCAAGCGCCAGACGCGACTCCTGGCGCAACGTTGGCAAAACAACCACGCCGGCGAGGTGCCGCTCCCGGAGGCCAACCACCTCACGATCTGCGATGCATTCGCGACCCCCGGCCATCCGCTGCACGACGCCAGCGTGCAGCTGCTGACCGGCGCCGGCAAGGGCGCCGCGCAACACAAGATCGCGTCGGCATGACGTCCAAGTTGCGCGGAAGAAAACCGTAGCTGATAATCCTGCTGATATGGGTAAATACGGCCATTGGCCGGCGCCCGGACGACGCGTATATCGATACTAGTCTTTTTTGCAAGAAAAAAAAGCTGTCAACACATATAGGAAGCACCGACATGACCGACGCAGCAGACGACGATCTGGAAGCACTGTTTGAAGAAGTGGCGGCGCAGCGCGCTGAAACAGTCGCCCCCCCTGCAGAGGCAAGCGCGCAAGCAGAAGGAGCGACCGCACAGCCCGAGCAGGAGGCCGCGGCCGGGTCCGCTGGCGGCGAGCAGGGCGAAGACCAGTCCGGCAAGCCGATGTACGAGCGCCTGGGCGGCATCGTGCGCATGCTGCACGACTCGCTGCGCGAACTCGGCTACGACCGTTCGCTGTCGGAAGTATCGAGCCAGATCAGCGACGCGCAAGGCCGCCTGAACCACGTCGCCTCGCTGACCGAACAGGCGGCCAACAAGGTCCTGAACGCCGTCGACACCTGCATGCCGGAGCAGGACACGCTCGGCAAGAAGGCGCACGACATGGAGAACCGCTGGGCGCAGCTGTTCGAGGGCAAGCTCAGCATCGAGGAATTCAAGGCGCTGGCGGGCGATTCGAAGCAATTCGCCGCTGTCGTGGTGGAAGCGACGGAAGCGGAAAAGGCGCGCCTGCTCGACATCATGATGGCGCAGGATTTCCAGGACATCACCGGCCAGCTGATCAAGAAGATCGTTCACATCACCAACCGGGTGGAGAACGAGCTGGCGCAACTGCTGCGCGACAATGCGCCGCCGGAAGTGAAGGCGGCGATCGCCGAGAACAAGCCGGTGGATCTGATGCAAGGGCCGTCCGCGCCGGGTGCTGCAATGGGCCAGGACGATGTCGATAGCTTGCTTGCCGATCTGGGGTTCTAATGGATGACATGCTCAAGGAATTCGTCGTCGAGGCGCTGGACCTGGCGACGAACGTAGAAGAGCACCTGCTCTCGCTGGAGCGGCATCCGAACGACAGCGATACGCTCAATGCGCTGTTCCGCTCCTTCCATACCATCAAGGGCGGCGCCGGCTTCATGAACCTGCCGGCGATCGTGTCCGCCTGCCATCTCACGGAAAACCTGTTCGACGCGCTGCGAACCGGCAAGGTCCCGGTCACCCCGGCGGCGATCGAGGCCGGCTTGCAGGCCAGCGGTTTCGTCGGCGACCAGCTGAAGCAGCTGGCCAACGGTGCCGCGCCGGACTCCCTGCAGCCGATGCCGGCCTCCCTCGAGGCGCTGGTGGCGCAGGCGATCGAGGGCGGCGCCGCTGCCCCGACCGCCCCTGCCGCCCCCGCTGCGGCCGCCGCGCCGGCGCCGGCGCCTGCCGCCGCAGTGCCGGCCGCCGCCTCCACTGCCGACGGCGGTCTTGACTGGGAAGCGCTGTATCGCGCCGTCGTACCGCCCGGCACGCTGCCGGATGCGCCTGCGGCGACCGTCGCAGCCGTCGCCGCAGCACCCGCTGCCGCGGCGCCGCACGCGCCCGCCGCCCCGGCCGCCGCCAAGCCCGCGGAAGACGGCGGCCGTCCGGTCGTCGCGCAGGTCAAGGAAGACACCATCCGCATCGACGCGGTCAAGCTCGACGCGCTGCTGGAAGTCGCCGGCGAGTCGGTGCAGGCCGCGAACCAGGCGGCGGTGCTGCTGGAAAAACTGGCGCAGTTCAAGTTCGACGGCCAGGCCGCCGCGCTGATGTCGACCCTGCAGGAAACCCTGAACCGCGCATCGCGCTACTCGAGCGAACTGCAGCGCGCCACCCTTTCCACCCGCATGCAGCCGGTCGGCCGCCTGTTCCAGAAATTCCCGCGCCTGGTGCGCGAGCTGGCGCGCGATCTCGGTAAGGATGTGGAGCTGGTGATCGAAGGCGCGGAAACCGAGGTCGACCGGGTGGTCGTCGACAGCCTCTACGACCCGCTGGTGCACATGCTGCGCAATTCGCTCGACCACGGCATCGAGACGCCGGAAGAGCGCGCCACCACCGACAAGCCGGCCAAGTCGGTGATCCTGCTCAAAGCGTGGCAGGAAGGCAGCAGCGTAATGATCCTGGTGTCCGACGACGGCAAGGGCATGGACCCGCAGAAGCTGCGCACCAAGGCGATCGCCAAGGGCCTGATCAGCGAAAATGCGGCGCAGACCACGGAAGAAGCGCTGCAGCTGATCTTCCTGCCCGGCTTCTCGACCAAGGAGGTCGCGTCCAGCGTGTCCGGCCGCGGCGTCGGCATGGACGTGGTGAAGACGGCGGTCGAAAAGCATCGCGGCGCAATCCGCATCGAATCCGAAATGGGCAAGGGCACCTCCTTCACCATCCGGCTGCCGATCGAACTGTCGATCGTGCCGACCATGCTGGTGCGTACCGCCGGCGCGCTGCTGGCAATGCCGATGGCCGTGGTGCAGCGCGTGGTGGAACTGCCGGAGGAATTCGATGAAGTCGGCGGCGCGCCGGTGCTGCGCGACCAGGGGCGCCCGCTCGCGGTGCGTTCGCTCGGCGGCATCCTCGGCTACGAGCCGTGCCGCGAAAAGGTCGGCATCGTGATCGCCGCGCCGCAGCCCTACATCGTCGCGGTGGAAGCGGTGGACGGCACCGCCGACCTGGTGATCAAGCCGCTGACCGCGATCGCGGTGCCCGGCGTGAACGGCACCGCCCGCTCCGCCGAAGGCGAGCTGGTGCTGGTGATCAGCCTGGCGTTCCTGCTCGACGGCTGCAAGCTCACGTCGGCGGCGCGCATGGCGGCATAAAAAAATCCCGGACGCGCCGCGTCCGGGACTCTCCCTTCCTTCTCTTTCCGTTGTTTTCCTGCTTCGCGCTGCGTCCGCCTGATGCGGCGGTGAAAATCCACAGCCAGCACCCAAAAGTCGCACCCAGCAGGATCCCCTGCGTGATTGCCGGTCAAGCGCTGCGCGCGGCCTCGAAATCGGCGCGCAGCGGCGCGGTGTCGTAGATGATGGTCAGACCGGCAAAGAGCGAGCGGTCGGCATTCAGTTCGAACACGTCGACGCAATCGAACTCGACCACCCGCCCGGTGGATAGCGTCCAGCGATAATGGAACTGCAGCGCCACCTGGCCGGACGGCGACTCGAACAGGTTCACGAAGCGGGTTTCGGAACGGCCGGTGTCGGCAAACAGGTCCGCGTAGAACCGCCCCGCGGGCATCCGCCCGTAGAGCGGCGACAGCACCATGGCATCCTGGTCGAACAGCGCGAGAACCTGCGCAACGTTGCCCGCGTTCAGCGCGCCGAGGTAGCGCTCGCAAAGTTCCCTGGTTGTCATTGCCGCCCGAGGCGCGCCGCCTTCTCCCTGGTCCACGCCGCCAGTTTCTCGTGAATGCCCTTCTGCTCGCCGGCCATCTGCGCGTCGGATGCGAGCTGCGCGCAGAGTTCGAGCCGGATGCCGTTGGGATCGAAGAAATAGATGGACTTGAAGACGCGATGGTCGGTCACGCCGAGCACCTCGACGCCATGCGCTTCCAGCCGCGCCTTCATCGCCTCCAGCTGCTCGACGGTATCGACCGCCAGTGCGATATGATTGACCCAGCCCGGGGTATTGGGCGACGGCGCCGGCGCGACATCGTCCCCAAGGTCGAAAAAGGCGAGGCAGGAGCCGTCGGTCATGCGGAAAAAGATGTGCACATACGGGCAGTACTCGCCGGTGGACGGCACCACGTCCTTGCGGATGTAATGGAACAGCGGCAGGCCGAGGATGTCCTCGTAGAAGCGGCGCGTCTCTTCTGCGTCGCGGCAGCGCCAGGCGAAATGGTGCAGGCCGTTGATCGGCACGGCGGCCGGCATATCGGCGGGCAAGGCGGCCGTCTGGCCGACCGGGGTTGCGGCGAGTGTGCTCATGGCAGCTCCTTCATCAACGGGGCGCTTTGGGCGCGGTGCAGGGCGCGACCTGCTGGCTGATCGCGCCGAAAATCGATTTGCCGTGCTTGTCCAGCATTTCGATCCGGATCGTGTCGCCGAACTTCATGAACGGTGTCTTTGCTTCGCCGTTGTTGGCGATCATTTCGAGTGCGCGCTTTTCCGCGATGCAGGTGTATCCCCTGGCACTGTCCTTGTTGGATACCGTGCCGGAACCGATGATCGACCCGGCCCGCGCGTTGCGGGTCTTGGCCAGGTGCGCGATCAGCTGCGGAAAGCTGAACACCATGTCGACGCCGGCGTCCGGCTGGCCGACGAGCGCGCCGTTCCAGGTCGCCCGCAGCGGCAGGTGCACCTTGCCGTCCTGCCAGGCATCGCCGAGTTCGTCCGGCGTCACCGCCAGCGGCGAGAAGCTGGTGGCCGGCTTGGACTGGAAGAAGCCGAAGCCTTTCGCAAGTTCGGCCGGGATCAGGTTGCGCAGCGAAACGTCGTTGACCAGCATCAGCAGCTTGATGTGGGAAGCGGCCTGCGCCGGGGCCGTGCCCATCGGCACGTCGTCGGTGATCACCGCGACTTCACCCTCGAAATCAATGCCCCAGTCTTCGGACGCGAGCAGGATGTCGTCGGTCGGGCCGATGAAATCGTCCGATCCGCCCTGGTACATCAGCGGGTCGTGCCAGAAGGATTCCGGCATTTCCGCATTGCGCGCGCGCCGCACCAGTTCGACATGATTCACATAGGCGGAGCCGTCGACCCACTGGTAAGCGCGCGGCAGCGGCGCCATGCAGCGCTTCGGGTCGAAATCGAAAGTGCGCACCGCCTTGCCGGTGTTCAGGCGTTCGTACAGTTCCTCCAGCTGCGGCGCAATGAAGCCCCAGTCGTCCAGCGCACGCTGCAACGTGGGCGCAATGCCGTCAGCGAGGTGCGCGGTCTTGAGGTCGCGCGAGACGACGGCGAGCTGACCGTCACGGGTTCCATCTTTGAGGGTCGCGAGTTTCATGCAGGCTTTCCTTGTAGTGGCAGGAGGACGGCAGCTGCGCAAAAAGACTTTTACGATTTGCCGTGAATTACGTATTATTAAATCGATTCACCATATCGTAATCAATATCGTAATATTAACAGCAAATGAAATCAACCGTGGAAAACAGCGCAGCCGATGCCCGCCAAGGCATCCAGTCGGTCGAAGTCGCCGGCCCGCTGCTGCAGGCGCTGGCGCGCGCGGCCGGGCCGCTGCCCCTGTCCGCGCTGGCCCGCATTGCGGGCATGCCTGCAGCCAAGGCACACCGTTACCTGGTCAGCCTGATCCGGGTCGGCCTGGTTGAGCAGGATGCGGCGAACGGCTTGTACGACCTCGGCGCGCTGGCACTGGAGCTGGGACTGGTGTCGCTGGGAAGGCTGGATGCGGTGAAACTGGCGGACGAAACGCTTGCCGGCCTGCGCGAGGCGACCGGCGAAACGGTGGCGCTGGCGACCTGGGGCAACTTCGGCCCCACTTATATCCGGCTGCTGCAATCGAAGCGGCCGGTGACGGTGAACCTGCAGATCGGCAGCGTGATGCCGATGACCTATACCGCGAGCGGCCTGTGTTTTGCCGCATTCCTGCCGGAGGGCGAAACAGAGGAATTATTGCGGGCCGAACTGGCGCAAAACCGCAGCGGCAGGCTGGAGGCGCCGCATACTCGCAAGGAGCTGCAGCCGCTGATCGACGAGACCCGGGCGCACCGCATGGCGCGCATGATCGGCCGGCTCGCGCCGTCTTCGGCGCAGACAGCCGGCAGGACGCGCACCGCCGGCCTGCTGCTGGCGGGATTCAACGCATTTTCCGCCCCGGTGTTCAATCAGGAAGGGCAGATGCAGTTCGCGCTCACCGTGGTCGGCTCGGCCGCGCATATCGACCAGGACTGGAACGGCGACATCGCGCGGCAGACGCAGGCGCATGCGGAGTTGCTGTCGCGCAGGCTAGGCCACCGGACTTAGAAGAGGCTGCCAACGTTCATCAGGGTCAGCACGCCGAGCACCGCGAAAATCGCGGCGGCGATCGCATGCACCGCCTTCATCGACACCATCTCGATGATCTTGCCGCCCAGCAGCACAGCGGGAACGTTCGCGATCATCATGCCGAGCGTGGTGCCGCTAACGACCGCGTAGAAGGCCGAGTATTTCGCCGCCAGCGCGATCGTCGCCACCTGGGTCTTGTCCCCCATTTCGGCGAGGAAAAAGGCGACGACGGTGACCGCGAACACACCCAGCCGGTCGTGCTTTGCCTCGACATCGTCGACCTTGTCCGGAATCAGTGTCCAGATCGCCATCGCGAGAAAAGACAGGCCCAGCACCCAGCGCAGTGCATCGTTGCCGATCAGGGCCGCCAGCCAGCCGCCGACCGCGCCGGCGAACGCATGGTTCAGCAAGGTCGCAACGAGGATGCCGGAAATGATGGGAAGGGAACGGCGGAACCGCGCGGCAAGGAGTAGGGACAGCAATTGCGTCTTGTCGCCCATTTCGGCGAGGGCGACGATGCCGGTGGATATCAGGAAGGCTTCCATCTGCTTCAAAGGGCCGGATCGGTACCGATGACCACACGCACCCTCCGGCCCGTCCAGAAGCGGCATGGTCAAAGGTCTCGCCAAACCGGAGTCGCTTGCGCCATGACCGGTATTTTTCGGTCAAGTCTGTTGACGCAAGCCCCTCTCGCATACGGAGGGAGGCTACTCCCCAATGACAGGCGGGATTGTAGCGTAACGAGGCATTGCCTGGGGAAAATTCAGCCGCGCGCGGCGAGGATCGCGTCGGCGAATTCGACGAAACCGGCGCCATACGGCGCATTCGTCACATAGGCCGGCGCCTTTTCGAGCATGGCAACATGCGCGGCGACGTTGGCCACGCCGACCGCATGCGGATAATGCGCGAACATGCGGGCGTCGTTGCCGGAATCGCCGACGAAGGCGAAGCCGGCGCGGGCGGTAGCGTCGTCGAACCCAAAGACGTCGGCAAGAACATGGGCGCTGGTCGTCTGCTTGCAGAAGCGGACCAGCGATGCATGGGCGTGGATGCTGCTGGCGGTGGCAAAGAAACCGTGGGCGCGGATGAAGGCGACCACCTCCTCCACCTGGCTCGCTGGCAGCGGCGTGATGTTTTCACCGATATCGAAGGCGAGGTCGCCGATGCGCTGCGGCGCGTCGTCGGCAACCGCGATCCCGGGAAAACGCCGCCGCAACTCCGGCACGAAGGCTTCCAGCCTGCGGCGGTGCTCCTTGCGGGTGGGCTCGTCCGCATAGAACCAGGAACAGAGCCGTCCGCCGTCATCCAGCCAGAACGCGCTGGCGCCATTTTCGGCGATCACCGCGTCGAAACCGCACAGGCGCAGCAGCGGCATCGCCCAGTACGTCGGCCGTCCGGTGACCGCAACCAGGTTCAATCCGGCAGCGCGCAACCGGGCGAGCGCATGCAGCACTTCGGGGGTGATGCGCCCGTGCGTGGTCAAGGTGTCGTCAATGTCGGTCAGCACGCCGCAAAGGCGGCGGCGATAATCCGCCGGCCACTGCGCGAGCGGCTTCATAACTCGTAGCTGTCTTTCTCGCCGGCCATCACCTGCTCGACCAGCCGGCGGTTGAGCGTCGGCGCCAGCAGTTCGATGAAACTGTATACATAGCTGCGCAAATACGCGCCCTGCTTGAGCGCGACGCGCGACACGTTGGAACCGAACAGATGCCCTACCGAAATTGCTTCCAGCCCCTTATCGCGCTCCGGATCGAATGCCATGCCGGCAATGATGCCCACGCCCATGCCCAGTTCCACGTAGGTCTTGATCACGTCGGCGTCGATCGCTTCCAGCAGGATGTCCGGCTTCAATGAGCGGATTTCGAACGCATGATCGATCTTCGCGCGCCCGGCGAACGCGCTGTCGTAGGTAATCAGCGGATAGGTGGCAATTTCTTCCAGCGTAAGCGCCTTGGACTTAAGCAAGGGATGGTCGTGCGGCACCACCACCACATGCTCCCATTGATAGCAGGGCAGGGAAATCAGCCCGTCGGCGTTGGCAATCGCCTCGGTCGCAATGGCAAGATCCGCCTGGTCCTTCATTACCATTTCAGCGATCTGGCGCGGGTTTCCCTGCAACAAAGACAACTTCACCTTCGGGTATTTCTGCGTGAACGCCTGCACCACTTTCGGCAGGGTATAGCGCGCCTGGGTATGCGTGGTGGCAATGGTGAAACTGCCGGTATCCTGTGCCGCGAACTCCTTGCCGATCCGCTTCAGGCCGTCGATCTCCTGCATGATCAGCTCCACCGAGCGCAACACCGCCCGCCCCGGCTCGGTCAGCCCGCGGATGCGCTTGCCATGGCGCGTAAAAATATCCACGCCCAGCTCCTCTTCCAGTTCGATGATGGCCTTGGACACGCCCGGCTGCGAGGTATACAGCGCCTTGGCGGCTTCGGTCAGGTTGAAATTTTGCCGGACGGCTTCCCGGACGAAGCGGAGTTGATGGAGATTCATGTTTCCCTTGTCACATTGCTAATGCAGTTTTCCGTTTTTGTATATGCCAAACAGGCATATAAGCAAATAAATTCTAAGTAGTTTGGAATAAGGAATAAGTTTATTACGATTCACGCTACTTTGTGCGAGGACTCATGACTCTTACTTATGTCATTTCCGGATTTGGGGTCGGCCTGCTGGTCGGCCTCACAGGCGTGGGCGGCGGCTCGCTGATGACGCCTTTGCTCACGCTGATGTTTGGCGTTTCGCCATCGGTCGCCGTCGGCACCGACCTCGCGTTCGCATCGACCACCAAGGCAGCCGGCACGCTTGCCCACCGTTACCGGGGCACCGTGCACTGGGATATCGTACGCCATCTTTGCTTCGGCGCATTGCCTGCCGCGATTCTTGCGGCGATCGCACTGAAATATTTCGGCGCGCTCGACAAGCAGATCAACCAGATCATCCGTTTTTCCATCGCCGGCTCGGTGCTTCTGACCGTCATCGCGCTGCTGTTTCGCGCCCGCATGCAGGCCTGGGTGATCCGCCATCCGGAAAAACAGTTGCAAGGCACAAAACTTACTGTTGCGACCGTCGTGGTCGGCGCGGTGCTCGGCACCCTGGTCACGATCTCCTCGATCGGCGCCGGCGCAATCGGTGCAACCATCCTGGTATTGCTGTATCCTCGCCTGTCCCCGGCGGAAATCGCCGGCACCGACATTGCCTACGCCGTCCCCCTGACCGCGATCGCCGCCTTTGGCCACTGGTGGCTCGGCTCGATCGACTGGATGCTGCTCGCCGCCCTGCTGCTCGGCTCCGTGCCCGGCATCACCATCGGTTCGCTCGCCGCCAAGGCGGTTCCGGAAAAGTTCCTGCGCGGCCTCCTGGCCACGGCGCTGACGGGCGTCGCCGCAAAAATGGTTTTTTAGGATTGGAACAAAAAGATGTACCGTTACGACCAATATGATCACCAGATCGTCAAGGAACGCGTGGCGCAGTATGCCGACCAGGTGCGCCGCCGCCTTGCCAACGAACTGACGGAAGACGAATTCCGGCCGCTGCGCCTGCAGAACGGCCTGTACTACCAGCGCCATGCATACATGCTGCGCTGCGCGATCCCCTACGGCCTGCTGGCGTCGCGCCAGTTGCGCATGTTCGCGCACATCGCGCGCGAACATGACCGCGGCTACGGCCATTTCACGACGCGGCAGAACATCCAGTTCAACTGGATCAAGCTCGAGGAAACGCCCGAAATCCTCGGCAAGCTGGCGTCGGTCGAGATGCACGCGATCCAGACCTCCGGCAACTGCGTGCGCAACATCACCTCCGACCAGTTCGCCGGCGTCGCTCCAGATGAACTCGTCGATCCGCGCCCCTGGTGCGAAATCCTGCGCCAGTGGAGCACCTTCCATCCGGAATTCGCGTTCCTGCCGCGCAAGTTCAAGATCGCGATCAACGGCGCGCGGGAAGACCGCGCCGCGATCCTGATGCACGATATCGGCCTGAACATCGAAAAGAATGCGCAGGGCGAGATCGGCTTCCGCGTGTTCGTCGGCGGCGGCCTCGGACGCACTCCGATCCTGGGCAGCGAAATCCGCGCCTTCCTCCCGTGGCAGCATGTGCTGAGCTATGTCGAGGCGATCCTGCGCGTTTACAACCAGTACGGCCGCCGCGACAACATGTACAAGGCGCGCATCAAGATCCTGGTCAAGGCAATCGGCGTCGAGGAATTCGCGCGCCAGGTCGAGGCCGAATGGGCCGACCTGAAAGACGGCCCAAGCACGCTGACCGAGGAGGAACTGCAGCGTGTGGCCGCCTACTTCACCGCGCCGGCCTACGAAACCCTGCCGGCCGCGGACGCCCGCGTGGAACAGTTCAAGCTGGAGAACAAGGCGTTCTCCACCTGGGTCAGGCGCAACGTGAAGGGCCACAAGGTGCCGGGCTACGCTTCCGTCGTGCTGTCGCTGAAGAAGACCGGCGTGCCGCCGGGCGACGCGACCGCCGACCAGATGGACTTCGTCGCCGGCCTCGCCGACCGCTACAGCTTTGGCGAACTGCGCGTGACGCACGAGCAGAACCTGGTGCTGGCGGACGTGAAGCAGTCCGACCTGATCGCGCTGTGGGAAGAAGTGAAGAAGCAGGGACTGGCAACGCCGAACATCGGCCTGCTGACCGACATGATCTGCTGCCCGGGCGGCGATTTCTGCGCGCTGGCCAATGCGAAGTCGATCCCGATCGCGCAGGACATCGCCGAGCGTTTCGACAGCCTCGACTTCCAGCACGACATCGGCGACCTCGAGCTCAATATTTCCGGCTGCATCAATTCCTGCGGCCACCACCATATCGGCCATATCGGCATCCTCGGCGTCGACAAGGACGGCAGCGAGTGGTACCAGGTATCGATCGGCGGCTCGCAGGGCAATGAGGCGGCGATCGGCAAGATCATCGGCCCGTCGTTCTCCGCGCACCAAATGCCGGAAGTGATCGACCGCATCCTGCAGGTGTATCTGCGCGAGCGCATCGAGAACGAGCGCTTCATCGACACCGCGCGCCGCATCGGCATCGCGCCGTTCAAGGAATTCGTGTACGCCACGCCCATCAAGATTGCACATCCCGCAGGAGAAGACGCCTATGCGTAACATCATCAAGAACAAGGCCGTCGTCGCGGATGACTGGAACGTGCTGCGCCTGAGCGAGGACGACACGCCGGACGCGGTCGCCATCCCCGAAGGCCGCGTCATCGTGCCGCTGAAGGTGTGGCAGCAGCAGCGTGCGGCACTTGAAACGCGCGCCGAACTCGGCGTCTGGATCGCCAGCAGCGAGCGCCCGGAAGAGCTGAAGGACGACCTCGGCCGCTTCCAGGTGGTCGCGGTGGACTTCCCCAAGTTCGGCGACGGCCGCGGCTATTCGATCGCGTACAACCTGCGCGCCCGCCTCGGCTACGCTGGCGAGCTGCGCGCGATCGGCGACGTGCTGCGCGACCAGCTGTTCCTGATGCAGCGCGTCGGCTTCGATGCGTTCGCGACACGCGAGGACAGGAACATCCATGACGCGCTCAAGGGCCTGACCGACTTTTCCGAGGTCTACTCGAACTCCTGGGACAAGAAGTCGCCGCTGTTCCGGCGCGTGCAGCGCGGCGTGGGGGCAGAGGCATGAACGGCCTGGTCGAGAACACGAAGGCGACGCTGGAGCGGATCGCCGCCGGGTTTTCGCCGGCCGTGTTCGCATCCAGCCTCGCTGCGGAAGACATGGTGCTGACCGACATGATCCTGCGCGCGAAGCTGCCGATTGCCATCTTCACGCTGGAGACCGGCCGCCTGCACAAGGAGACCCTGGGCGTGCTGGACCGCATCCGCGACACTTACGACTATGAAGTAAAGCTGTACCGGCCGCAGCAGGCTGCAGTGGACGCGTATGTGCAGCAGAACGGGCTGAATGCGTTCTACGACAGCGTGGAAATGCGCAAGGAATGCTGCCGCATCCGCAAGGTGGAGCCGCTCAAGCGTGCGCTCGCCGGCAACAAGGCCTGGATCACCGGGCAGCGCCGCGCACAGTCGACCACGCGCGTGGACCTGGCGGTGCAGGAAGACGACGCCGCGCACGGCATGGTCAAGTTCAACCCGCTGGCGGACTGGTCGGAAGAAGATGTTTGGAACTACATCCGCGACAACCAGGTTCCGTACAATCCGCTGCACGACAAAGGCTATCCGTCGATCGGCTGCGAGCCGTGCACGCGGGCGATCCAGCCGGGCGAGGATGTGCGCGCCGGGCGCTGGTGGTGGGAAAACGCGGACACGAAGGAATGCGGGCTGCACGTCGTTGACGGCAAGCTCGTGCGAATCAAATCGGTAGCAGCTTAGGAAACCATGAATACAGTAGTCGACAAACTCTTTCTGGACGCAGCCAGCAACCGTCACCTGGACTGGCTGGAATCGGAAGCGATCCACATCATGCGCGAAGTCGCGGCCGAATGCACCAACCCGGCGCTGCTCTTCTCGGGTGGCAAGGATTCCGTGGTGCTGCTGCGTATCGCCGAAAAGGCGTTCCGCCCGGGCAAGTTCCCCTTCCCGCTGGTGCATATCGACACCGGGCACAATTTCCCGGAAGTGATCGAGTTCCGCGACCGCCGCGCCAACGAGCTGGGCGAGCGCCTGGTCGTGCGCTCCGTCGAAGACTCGATCAAGCGCGGCACCGTGCGCCTGCGCAACCCGCAGACCGATTCGCGCAACGCGGCGCAGGCGGTGACGCTGCTGGAGACGATTGCGGAATTCGGCTTCGACGCCTGCATCGGCGGCGCCCGCCGCGACGAGGAAAAGGCGCGCGCGAAAGAGCGCATCTTTTCGTTCCGCGATGAATTCGGCCAGTGGAATCCGAAAGCGCAGCGCCCGGAACTGTGGGACCTGTATAACACCCGCGTCCACCCGGGCGAGAACATGCGCGTGTTCCCGATCTCGAACTGGACCGAACTCGACGTCTGGCAATACATCGCGCGCGAAAAGCTGGCGCTGCCGTCGATCTACTTCGCGCACGAGCGCCAGGTGATCCCGCGCAACGGCCTGCTGGTGCCGCTGACCGACCTGACGCCGGCGCGCGAAGGCGAAACCGTCGAAACCCGCGTAGTGCGCTTCCGCACCGTGGGCGACATTTCCTGCACCTGCCCGGTCGCGTCCGACGCGGCCGACGTGGACGCGATCATCGCCGAAACCGCGGTGACCCAGATCACCGAGCGCGGCGCGACCCGCATGGATGACCAGACATCGGAAGCATCGATGGAAAAACGCAAGAAGGAAGGATATTTCTGATGGGTGCACAATTGACTGCGGCCGCCGTTTCCGAACCACTCCTGTCGCACAATGCCGGCACCGAGCGCGGCCTGCTGCGCTTCATCACCGCCGGCTCCGTCGATGACGGCAAGAGCACGCTGATCGGCCGCCTGCTGTTCGACAGCAAGGGCATCTTCGCCGACCAGCTCGATGCGATCTCGCGCGCCAAGCACAAGCGCACCGTCGGCGACACCGTCGACCTGTCGCTCTTGACCGACGGCCTGGAAGCCGAGCGCGAGCAAGGCATCACGATCGACGTCGCCTACCGCTATTTCGCCACCCCGAAGCGCAAGTTCATCATCGCCGACACCCCCGGCCATGAGCAGTACACCCGCAACATGGTCACCGGTGCCTCGACCGCCGACGCGGTGATCATCCTGGTCGACGTGTCCAAGGTCAAGCTCGGCGACGACGGCAGCGTCGAACTGCTGACGCAGACCAAGCGCCATTCGACGATCGCACACCTGCTGCGCATCGAGCATGTGATCGTCGCGGTCAACAAGATGGACCTGGTCAACTACGACCAGACCGTCTACGACCGCATCGTCGCCGCCTACCTGCAGTTCGCGCAGCAGCTCGGCCTGAAGGACGTGCGCGCGATCCCGCTGTCGGCGCTGGCCGGCGACAATGTCGTCGCCGCGGGCGACAGGATGCCGTGGTACCAGGGCCCGACGCTGATCGAGCTGCTGGAATCGCTGTCGGTCTACGACGAATCGCATGACGAGCCGTTCCGCTTCCCGGTGCAGCTGGTGGCGCGCCACAACGGCCATGAAGCGAACGACTTCCGCGGCTACATGGGCCGCATCGAAGCCGGCAAGGTGAAGAAAGGCGACAAGCTGGTGGTGCAGCCGGGCGGCCAGGTCGCGACGGTGAAGGACATCGTGACGCTCGAAGGCTCGCTGGAATCCGCTGCCGTCGGCCAGTCGGTCACGCTGCTGCTGGAAGAGTATCTCGACATTTCCCGCGGCGACATGCTGGCCGAGGCCGGCAAGCCGGCGACGCTGCAAAAGACGGTGACCGCCGAGGTCTGCTGGCTGTCGGAGGAACCGCTCGACATGCGCCGCAAGTACTGGCTCAAGCACACGACCAAGCAGGTCGCGGCGCGCGTGACGAAGATCGACACGCTGCTCGACATCAACACCCAGGAACGTCGCGCCGCCGATGCGCTGAAGCTCAACGATATCGCGACGCTGTCGATCAACGTGCAGCAGCCGCTGGCGGCCGATGCGTACGACGCGATCCGCTCCACCGGCTCCTTCATCCTGATCGATGAAGTGACGCACCAGACGGTGGCGGCAGGCATGATCCGCATCGCTTGAGCGGGCGCTCCATGACGTCCCCTGCCGCGACCCGCAAGACCGGCAAGGTCTGGCTGGTCGGCGCAGGACCGGGCGCCGCGGACCTGATCACGGTCCGCGGCGCCCGTATTCTTTCCGAAGCCGAAGTCGTGCTGCACGACGCGCTGGTCACCGAAGAAATGCTGGCGCTGTGCCCGCAGGCGGAGAAAATTTCCGTCGGCAAGCGCTCCGGCCGCCGTTCTACCGCGCAGGCCGAGATCAACCGGCGCCTGATCGAATGCGCGCACAAGTATGCCCGCGTGGTGCGCCTGAAGGGCGGCGACCCGATGCTGTTCGGCCGCGCCGACGAGGAGCTGCGGGCGCTGGAAGCGGAAGGCATCGATGTCGAAATCGTTCCCGGCGTGACCGCCGCGCTGGCCGCCGCGGCGTCCTCGAAGCAGCCGCTGACCAGGCGCGGCATCGCCCGCAGCGTCGCCTTCTTTACTTCCAGCACCGCCCCCGGGCATCCGGAACACACCACCCTGCCCGATTGCGACACCCTGGTCCAGTACATGGGCGGCAAGGAAGCGATCGACACCGCGCGCAAGCTGCTGGCGCAAGGGCGGCCGGCATCGCATCCTGTGCTCGTCATCGAAAACTGCAGCCGCGCCGACGAGCGCATCCTGCGCCTGCAACTCGGCGAACTGGAAAACGGGCTTGCCGGGTGCGAGGGGCCGGTGCTGGTAATGATCGGCGAAGCGATGGCGCCGCGCGATTAAAGCCCCTACCCGTTCTTCAACGCCCCCGCGCAATACCGCGCAATCGCGTTCAATACCTCGGGATCCTCCCCGACCGCCTGCGCGGCGTCGATCTTCATGGCCGGATGCGCCTGCCTCAGCTCGGCGATCATCGCCGGCAGGTCGCGCAGCACATGGCCGCCTTGCCCGAAAAACACGGGAACGACGGTGATTTCGCCGCAGCCTTCCTGCGCCAGCCGCGTGACGAGCTCGGGCAGGCGCGGCGTCATGAATTCCAGGAAGGCGAGCGATACCGCGACATCCGGACGCAACGCCTGCGTCAGCTGCTGCAGGCGCTCAAAGGGCTCTGCCCAGCGCGGATCGCGCGCGCCGTGGGCAAACAGGATCAGGGATCGTTGCGGCATCGTTCTTCCCGAAATTTCGAATCAAGCAGGGTTTCTGGTCGCTCGTCCGCTAATGTTTCTGCACCCATAACAGCGCGGCGATCGCCACCAGCAGGAAGGTCATGCTGGGCAGCACCGCGGTCGCCAGCGGCGGCCAGGTATTGAGCAGCCCGAGGTGCGAGAACAGGCTGTTGAGCAACTGGAAGCTGACACCGATCATGATGCCGATGAAGATCTTCAGGCTGACGCCGCCGGCACGGAAATGCAGATAGGCGAACGGCAAGGCCAGCGCCATCATCACGAGGACCGCGAGCGGATAGAACAGTTTTTTCCAGAACGCGATTTCATAGCGCTCCGTCGTCTGCTTGTTTTCGGCAAGGTGGCGGGTGTAGGTCGCGAGGCCGTAGGCCGACATGCGGTCGGGATCGGCAAACAGGACGGACAGGATATCGGGCGTGATTTCGGACACGAGGTCACGCTCGGCCAGTTGCCTGGTGGTCACCACTGACGAAATCTCGGCTGCCTGGCGCGAAAAGCTGGTCTCCGTCACGTTCACCATGCGCCAGACATTGTTGTCCTTGTACGCAGCGCGTTCGGCGGTCACGACCGAGGTCAGGTGGAATTCGCGGTCGAACTCGTACATCTTGACGCCCTGCAATTGCCCGTCGGGCGTCACGTCCACGACGTTCACAAAACGCGAGCCGATCGCTTCCCCTTCGATGCCGTTCTGGCGGATCACATCCTTGGTCCACAGGCCGGTGCGGAATTCCTTCGACACGGTCGCGCCTTGCGCCTGCAACTTCAGCCTTTCGCCCATCTCGCTCGCAGCCGGCGCCAGCACTTCGCCGAACAGGAAGGTGATCAGCACCAGCACGATGCCTACCTTCGCCAGCATCCACCCCGCCCTGCCGGTCGACAAGCCGGACGCGCGCATGATGGTGAACTCGGACCGAGCGGCAAGCTGAGCCAGCGCGTAGATAGTGCCGATCAGCGCCGCGATCGGCATCAGGTCGTAGACGTAGCCCGGCAGCCCCATCGCCACATACAGGAACGCATGCTGCAGCCGATAACCGCCACGTCCGACCTGCGGCAATTCCCCGATCAGGTCGAAAAAGGCAAACAATGCAAGGAACGCCACCAGCGCGAATGCGACTGCGCCGGTAATTTCCCGCGATACATAACGATCCAGGACCTTCACTGCGCCTCCGCATTCCTGAACAGCCAGGCACGCTTGAACGCGCCCCACATGGTGGCCGGGTGGTAGGCGCTGTTGACGAACAGCCGCCATGAAAAGAGCAGCACGATCAGGATCGCCGCGACCAGGTGCAGCGGCCACCATGCGACCTCGAACGAAAGCCGTTTCTGCACCACCGCCGCCTGGAACACGCTCACCATGTTGCTGTAGATGATGAACAGCAGCAATGCAATCAACAGGTTGCCCGAGCGCCCGCCGCGCGGATTCGCGAAGCTTAATGGAATGGCCAGCAGCATGAGCAGCAAGCCCATCACCGGCAGGGAAATGCGCCACAGCAGTTCGCCGGCATTGAAATTGTTCATGTTCGCGAGCAATTCCGGCGTCGACAGGGAACGCGCCGACTGGTCGCCGACCAGTGCCTGCGACTGGCGCGACACCAGCACCGCATAGCGCTCGAATTCCATCACGCGGAAATCCGCCTGCGCCGCCACCCCGTCATAGCGCCGCCCCTGGTTCATCACCAGGAACTTGTCGCCGCGCTCGTCCAGCAGGACCGAGCCTTCCCGGGCCACCACAATGCTGTTGCGGCCATCCTTGACGGTATTGACGAACACGTTCTGCACCGTGGTCGCATCGCCGCTGACCGCTTCCACGAAGAAGATGCGGTCGGCGGAAGACGATTCCTGGAAGCGGCCCGGCGACACCTTTGCGATGTCCTCGCGCTTCTGGAAGCGCTCGCGGAACTCCGCGCTCTGCCGGTTCGCCCACGGCGTCACGAAGAAACTCAATGCCACGACCACCGCGATGACCGGCAGGCCGAAGGACAAGACTGGACTGATCCATCGGGAAAGGCTCAGTCCCGATGCGAACCACACAACCATTTCCGAGTCCTGATAACTTCGGGTCACGACCACCAGCACCGAAATAAAGGTAGTCAATATCAGGATGATCGGCAGGTAGCGCAGTGCCGCGAAGCCGATCAGCGCGATCACATCCTGCGAGGCGACCTTTCCGCCGGCCGCCTGGCCGAGGATCTTGATCAGCATGACGGTAATCGTGATCGTGAAAAGCGTGGTGAAGACAGCGCCGGCGGTACTTACCAATTCGCGTCGAAGAGCGCGCTGAAAGATCATTGAATAGAAGACTATAATTGCGTCTGGAGAAGGAGTGACCATGGACTTTAGCATAAAACCAATCGACGCTAAAACCGGCTTGGCCGGCATCCGCACCGGCTGCCTCGCGGTCGGCGTATTTGAAGAAAAGAAACTGTCCGCGGCCGCCCGCGAACTCGACAAGAAGGGCGCGATCAGCGCCGCGCTGAAATCCGGCGACATCACCGGCAAGGCCGGCTCGACGCTTCTGCTGCGGGGGCTGGACGGCGTGGCGGCGGAACGCGTGCTGCTGGTCGGACTGGGCACGGAAGAATCGGTATCTGAGAAAAACTTCGTGTCCGCGGTGCAAGGCGCGGCGCGCGCGTTTTCGACGCTCGGCGCGACCGACGGCGCCATCGCCCTGCCCTTCGAGGAAATCAGGAATCGCGATATCGCATGGGCGATGCACGGCGCGGTGCTCGCGGTCCGCGACGCAAGCTATCGCTTCGACACCACCAAGAGCAAGAAGGACCCGGACAAAGGCGGCGTCAAGAAGCTGACTTTCCTGACCTCCAACGGCGGCGCCGCTGCCGCAAAAACCGCGGTCGCTCAGGCGACTGCGATCGCCAACGGCGTGGCGCTGACCAAGGACCTCGGCAACCTGCCGTCCAATCTCTGCACGCCGACCTATCTTGCAGGCGTCGCGAAGAAGCTGGCGAAGGATTTCAAGTTCGGCATCGAAGTGCTGGACCGCAAGCAGCTCGAGGCGCTGAAGATGGGCAGCTTCCTGTCGGTGACCAAGGGCAGCGAGGAGCCGCCGAAGTTCATCGTGATCAAGTACAACGGCGGCAAGCCGAAGGACGCACCTGTCGTTCTGGTCGGCAAGGGTATCACCTTTGACACCGGCGGCATCTCGATCAAGCCCAGCGCCAGCATGGATGAAATGAAGTACGACATGTGCGGCGCGGCATCAGTACTGGGCACCTTCCGCGCGCTCGGCGAACTGGGCCTGAAGCTGAACGTGGTCGGCATCATCCCGGCCTGCGAGAACATGCCGTCCGGCCGCGCATCCAAACCCGGCGACATCGTCACCTCGATGTCCGGCCAGACCATCGAAATCCTGAACACCGATGCCGAAGGCCGTCTGATCCTGTGCGATGCGCTGACGTACGCGGAACGCTTCAAGCCGGCGGTGGTGGTGGATATCGCCACCCTGACCGGCGCCTGCGTCACCGCGCTTGGCCATCACAACACCGGCCTGTTCACCCGCCACGACGACGCGCATGATGCCCTGGCCGAGGAACTGCTGGCCGCCGGCCGCGCCACCGGCGACACGGCGTGGCGCATGCCGATCGAGGATGCCTACCAGGAGCAGCTGAAGTCGAACTTCGCCGACATGGCCAACATCGGCGGTCCGCCCGGCGGCAGCATCACCGCCGCCTGCTTCCTCGAGCGCTACACGAAGAAGTACACCTGGGCGCACCTCGACATCGCCGGCACCGCCTGGAAGAGCGGCGCCGCCAAGGGCGCGACCGGCCGTCCGGTGCCGCTCCTGACGACTTTCCTGATGAACAGGGCGAACGGCAAGAAAGCCGCATGAAGCTCGCCACCTGGAACGTCAACTCCCTGAAAGTCCGCCTGCCGCAGGTCCTGCAATGGCTGGCGGACAATCCGATCGACGTCCTGTGCCTGCAGGAGACCAAGCTCACCGACGACAAGTTTCCGGCAGCCGACATCGAGAATGCCGGCTACCGGGTCGTCTTCGCCGGCCAGAAGACCTACAACGGCGTCGCCATCCTGTCGAAGCATCCGATGAGCGAGGTGGTGCGCAACAATCCGCGATTTCCGGATGAACAGCAGCGCATCATCGCCGCCACCATCGAGGGCATGCGCGTGGTTTGTGCCTACGTCCCGAACGGCCAGTCTGTCGGCTCGGACAAGTACCAGTACAAGCTGAACTGGCTGGGCGCGCTGCGCGACTGGCTGGAAGAAGAACTGAAGGCGCACGAGGGCCTGGCGCTGCTGGGCGACTACAACATCGCGCCGGAAGACCGCGACGTGCAGGATCCCGCCGCCTGGCAGGGGCAGGTGTTGTGCTCGGAGCCGGAACGCGCCGCATTCCGCACGCTGCAGGACCTGGGACTGAAGGATGCGTTCCGGCTGTTCGAGCAGCCGGAGAAGCTGTTCAGCTGGTGGGATTACCGGATGATGGCGTTCCGCCGCAACATGGGTCTGCGGATCGACCATATCCTGCTGTCGCCGTCCTTGGCGGCGCGCTGCAGCGGCTGCGTGATCGACAAGGCGCCACGCAAGTGGGAGCAGCCGTCGGATCATACGCCGGTGGTGGCGACGCTCGCATAGATCCAACATCGCATGCGGGCGTCCGCAAGCAATTCACCCGCGATAATTACCCCGTCGCGCCCGCGCAGGCGGGGATGACGGGGACACGAAACATCCGAATACCCTGCCTGCGCCCGCCTGCATGCGACGGGTGCGGCACCTGCCCGGTCAAGCTGTCAACGCCGCCTTGATCTGCTGCAGCGAGGCCGGATCCTCGATCGTCGTCAGGTCGCCCGGATCGCGGCCTTCGCACAGCGCCTGGATGGAGCGGCGCAGCAGCTTGCCGGAGCGCGTCTTCGGCAGCAGCGGCACGAAGTGCACGCGCGCCGGACGCCCGACCGCGCCGAGCTGCTTGTCCACCACCGCCATCACTTCCGCTTCCAGCGCCTTGCGTCCCTCCGGCGTGGCCGCCGGTTCGGGGTTCTTCAGGATCGCGAACGCGACCGCCACCTGGCCCTTCAGCTTGTCTTCCACGCCGACCACGGCGACTTCCGACACGTTCGGATGACTGGAAATGCTTTCCTCGATCTCGCGCGTGCCGAGGCGATGGCCGGCGACGTTGATCACGTCGTCGGTGCGGCCGAGGATGAAGTAATAGCCGTCGGCGTCTCGGATGCCCCAGTCGAAGGTGGAGTACACCTGCTCCCTGAAGTTCGACCAGTAGGTCTTCACGAAGCGTTCGTCGTCGCCGAACACGGTCTGCATGCAGCCCGGCGGCAGCGGCCCCTCGATGACCACCACCCCCTTCTCGTTCGGGCCGCAGGCCTCGCCGGTGGATTCATTGAGCAGCTTCACGTTGTAGCCGTACATCGGCATGCCCGGGCTGCCGAGGCGGGTTGGCGTGTTCTCGACGCCGTGTGCGACGGTCAGGATCGGCCAGCCGGTTTCCGTCTGCCAGTAATTGTCGATGATCGGCACGCCCAGTTCCGACGAAATCCATTGCGAGGTCGGCTCGTCCAGCGGTTCGCCGGCGAGGTAGAGCGCCTTCAGCGACGACAGGTCGTACTTCTTCATGAACTCGGGTGGCTGCTTCTTCAGCACCCGCACCGCGGTCGGCGCGGAAAACATCCGCGTGACCTTGTACTTCTCGACGATGCTCCACCAGATGCCGGCGTCGGGACGGATCGGCAAGCCTTCGTACATGATGGTCGCCATGCCGGCGATCAGCGGGCCGTAGACGATGTAGGAATGGCCGACCACCCAGCCGATGTCGGAAGTGGAGAAATAGGTTTCGCCGGGATTGCCACGGGACGCCCAAGATATACTTCCATCTTCCATACGATCCGGCTCGTGTGGGTTGCCGCAGAAGATATGCTTCATCGACGCGGCCAGCGCCACCGCGTAGCCGCCGACGTCGCGCTGCACGCCCTTCGGCTTGCCGGTGGTGCCGGAGGTGTAGAGGATGTAGGACATCTCGTTCGACTCGAGCCATTCGACCGGCACCTCGGCCTTGAAGTGCTGTTCGCGCAGCGTCGAGTAATCCACGTCGCGGCCCGCCATGGTCGTCATCGGGACCAGGCCGCGGTTCACCAGCAGCACGTGCGCCGGCTTGTGCGCCGCGAGGCTGATCGCCTCGTCCAGCAGCGGCTTGTACGGCACCGCCTTGCCGCCGCGCGAGCCCGCATCGGCGGACACGATCAGCGCCGGTTTCGCATCGTCGATGCGGGTGGCCAGGCTGTTCGCGGCGAAGCCGCCGAACACCACCGAGTGCACCGCGCCGATGCGCGCGCAGGCCAGCATCGCGAAGGCGGCCTCGGCGATCATCGGCATGTAGATCAGCACGCGGTCGCCCTTGCGCACGCCGAGCGACTGCATGATCGCAGCGGTGCGCATCACTTCCGCCTGCAGTTCCTTGAAGCTGTAGACCTTCTCGGTGTTAGTCTCCGTGGAGATCGCGATCAGCGCCGGCTTGTCGCCCTGCCTGCCGGCCCAGCGGTCCACCGCGTTGTGGCACAGGTTGGTCTTGCCGCCGACGAACCATTTCGTGAACGGCGGCTTGCTGTAATCGAGCACTTGCCGGTAGGGCTCTTTCCAGTCGATCAGCCTGGCTTCGTTGTCCCAGAACGCCTGAGGGTTTTCGATGGAATTCTTGTAGAAGTCTGCGAAGTTCATGACGCCTCCGAATCGGATTGGACCCGTGCAGCAGGGTTTGCACGCGGAACGATTTTTCTGGTTATCGAGTATGCGAAGCGCGACTTACGTCGCACTTACGCTGGGCACAAAAAAAGCGCATCGGCGAGAGGGCCGTTGCGCTTTTTCGCGTTCATGACGGCGATGATGTTTCCTGCCGTCAGAACGCGTCGCCCGGAACGCGCACCCAGCCTTCCATCAGCACCCGCGCGCTGCGGCTCATGATGGCCTTGGTCACGCTCCATTCGCCGTTGACCCTGGCCGCTTCCGCGCCCACGCGCAGGGTGCCGGAAGGATGGCCGAAACGCACGGCTTTGCGCTCTCCGCCGCCGGCGGCAAGATTCACCAGCGTGCCGGGAATGGCCGCGGCGGTGCCGATCGCGACCGCGGCAGTGCCCATCATTGCGTGGTGCAGCTTGCCCATCGACAGCGCGCGCACCAGCAGGTCGACATCGCCGGCGGCAACCTTCTTGCCGCTGGAGGCGATGTAGTCCCTGGGCCTGGCGACGAAGGCCACCTTCGGCGTGTGCTGGCGCTTCGCGGCTTCGCCGATATCCTTGATCAGGCCCATGCGCACCGCACCGTACGCGCGGATCGTTTCGAACTTCGACAGTGCGTTCGCATCGCCGTTGATCGCGTCCTGCAGTTCGGTGCCGGTGTAGCCGATGTCTTCCGCATTCACGAAGATGGTCGGGATGCCGGCATTGATCATGGTTGCCTTCAGCGTGCCGACACCGGGCACCTCGAGGTCGTCGACCAGGTTACTAGTGGGGAACATGGAACCGCCCGCGCCCTCTTCCTCGGCCGCCGGATCCATGAATTCAAGCTGCACTTCTGCTGCCGGGAAGGTCACGCCGTCGAGCTCGAAGTCGCCGGTTTCCTGTACCTGTCCGTTGGTGACCGGCACATGCGCGATGATGGTCTTGCCGATATTGGCCTGCCAGATGCGCACCGTCGCGGTGCCGTTCTGCGGGATCCGCTTTGGATCGACCAGTCCGCTGCTGATGGCGAAGGAACCGACCGCCGCCGACAGGTTGCCGCAGTTGCCGCTCCAGTCGACGAAAGGCTTGTCGATCGACACCTGGCCGAACAGGTAGTCGACGTCATGGTCGGGCTTGCTGCTGGCCGACAGGATGACGGTCTTGCTGGTGCTGGAGGTGGCGCCGCCCATGCCGTCGATCTGCTTGCCGTACGGGTCGGGGCTGCCGATCACGCGCAGCAGCAGCGCGTCGCGCACCGGGCCCGGCACCTGCGCCGCCTGCGGCAGGTCCTGCAGGCGGAAGAACACGCCTTTGCTGGTGCCGCCGCGCATGTAGGTGGCGGGGATTTTGATTTGGGGTACGTGGGACATGTCTGGTTTCCATGGAAGGATGTTGGGTGGGCGGGGCCGCCGAGGCAGAGCGCAGCGAAACCCACCGTTTGACGCAACTCGAGCGCAGGGTGGGTTTCGCCGCTCTACCCACCCTGCGGTCCTTTATACCTACGCCGCCTTCGCGTTCGACTCCGCCAGGAAGTCCTGCGCAAAACGCTGCAGCACGCCGCCCGCCTCGTAGATCGACACTTCTTCCGCGGTATCGAGGCGGCAGGTCACCGCCACTTCAACCCGCTCGCCGTTCTTGCGGTTGATCACCAGCGTGAGGTCGGCGCGCGGTTTGCGCTCGCCGATCACGTCATAGGTTTCGGTGCCGTCGATGCCCAGCGTCAGGCGGTTTTCGCCCGGCTTGAACTCCAGCGGCAGCACGCCCATGCCGATCAGGTTGGTGCGGTGGATGCGCTCGAAGCCTTCGGCGACGATCGCTTCCACGCCGGCAAGACGCACGCCCTTGGCCGCCCAGTCGCGCGACGAACCCTGGCCGTAATCGGCACCGGCGATGATGATCAGCGGCTGCTTGCGTTCCATGTAAGTCTCGATCGCTTCCCACATGCGCGTGACCTTGCCTTCCGGCTCGATGCGCGCCAGCGAACCCGGCTTCACCGTGCCGTCCGGGTTGCGCACCATCTCGTTCTTCAGGGTCGGATTGGCGAAGGTGGCGCGCTGCGCGGTCAGGTGATCGCCGCGGTGCGTCGCGTAGGAGTTGAAGTCTTCCTCCGGCAGGCCCATCTTGGCGAGATACTCGCCGGCGGCGCTGTTGAGCAGGATCGCATTCGACGGCGACAGGTGGTCGGTGGTGATGTTGTCGCCGAGAACCGCCAGCGGCCGCATGCCCGACAGCGTGCGCGGATTGGCCGCGAGCGCGCCCTGGCCTTCCTTGTCCCAGTACGGCGGACGGCGGATGTAGGTGCTCATCGGACGCCAGTCGTACAGCGGCTTGACCACTTCGGCGGCCCCGCCCTTCTTCTCGAACATCGGAATGTAGACGTTGCGGAACTGCTCCGGCTTCACGCTCGACCTGACGATGGCGTCGATCTCGTCATCCGACGGCCACAGGTCCTTCAGCGTGATCGGCTTGCCGTCGGCATCGGTGCCGAACGCATCGCGTTCGATGTCGAAGCGCACCGTGCCGGCGAGCGCATAGGCGACCACCAGCGGCGGCGAAGCGAGGAAGGCCTGCTTCGCATACGGGTGGATGCGGCCGTCGAAGTTGCGGTTGCCGGAGAGCACCGCGGTCGCATACAGGTCGCGGTCGATGATTTCCTGCTGGATCTTCGGGTCGAGCGCGCCGGACATGCCGTTGCAGGTGGTGCAGGCGAAGGCGACGATGCCGAAACCGAGCTTTTCCAGGTCCTGCTTCAGGCCGGCTTCTTCCAGGTACAGCGCGACCGCCTTCGAGCCCGGCGCAAGCGAGGTCTTCACCCACGGCTTGCGGGTCAGGCCCAGCTTGTTGGCATTGCGCGCGAGCAGGCCGGCGGCGATCACGTTGCGCGGGTTGCTGGTATTGGTGCAGCTGGTGATGGCGGCGATGATCACCGCGCCGTCCGGCATCTGGCCGGGCACTTCTTCCCATTGGCCGGCGATGCCCTTGTTGGCGAGGTCGGTGGTCGCCACCCGCGCATGCGGGTTGGACGGGCCGGCCATGTTGCGCACCACGGAAGACAGGTCGAACCTGAGCACGCGCTCATACTGCGCATTCTTCAGCGTGTCGGACCAGAGGCCGGCTTCCTTCGCGTAAATCTCGACCAGCTTCACGTTCTCGTCGGGACGGCCGGTCAGCTTCAGGTAGTCGATGGTCTGCTGGTCAATCGAGAACATCGCCGCGGTCGCGCCGTATTCCGGCGCCATGTTGGAGATGGTCGCGCGGTCGCCCAGCGTCAGCGACGACGCGCCCTCGCCGTAGAACTCGAGATAGGCGCCGACCACCTTCGACTTGCGCAGGAACTCGGTAAGCGCCAGCACGATGTCGGTGGCGGTAATCCCCGGCTGGCGCTTGCCGGTGAGTTCCACGCCGACGATTTCCGGCAGGCGCATCCAGGATGCGCGGCCCAGCATCACGTTCTCGGCCTCGAGGCCGCCGACGCCGATCGCGATCACGCCCAGCGCATCGACGTGCGGCGTGTGGCTGTCGGTGCCGACCAGCGTGTCGGGGAAGGCGACGCCATCGGTCGCGTGGATGACCGGCGACATCTTTTCCAGGTTGATCTGGTGCATGATGCCGTTGCCAGCCGGGATCACGTCGACATTCTTGAATGCCAGCTTGGTCCACTCGATGAAGTGGAAACGGTCCTCATTGCGGCGATCCTCGATCGCGCGGTTCTTTTCGAAGGCTTGCGGATCGTAGCCGCCGCACTCGACGGAGAGCGAATGGTCGACGATCAGCTGCACCGGCACCACCGGATTGACCTTGGCCGGGTCGCCGCCGGCATCCGCGATCGCGTCGCGCAGGCCGGCGAGGTCGACCAGCGCGGTCTGGCCGAGGATGTCGTGGCACACCACGCGCGCGGGGAACCACGGGAAGTCGCGCTCGCGCTTGACCTCGATGATCTGCTTCAGGCATTCGGTGAGGATGGCGGGATCGCAGCGGCGCACCAGGTTCTCGGCATGCACGCGGGAGGTATAGGGCAGCTTGTCCCAGGCGCCCGGCTGGATCGCCTCGACCGCGGCGCGCGTGTCGAAATAATCCAGGTTGGTGCCCGGCAAGGGTTTGCGGTAGGCGGTGTTCATGGCTCGTGATAGATGAGTTTCGAGAGGCGAGCCCGCCGCGCGATGCGGGCGGGCTCGGACGCGTTTACTTGCGCTCTTTGATCGGCACGAATTTGAGGTCTTCCGGGCCGACGTAGTTCGCGCTCGGGCGGATGATCTTGTTGTCGATGCGCTGCTCGATGATGTGCGCCGACCAGCCGGAGGTGCGCGAAATCACGAACAGCGGGGTGAACATCGCGGTCGGCACGCCCATCATGTGGTAGGAGACGGCGGAGAACCAGTCGAGGTTCGGGAAAATCTTCTTGATTTCCCACATCACCGTTTCCAGGCGCTCGGCGATGTCGAACATCTTCATCGAGCCGGCATCCCGCGACAGCGTGCGCGCGACTTCCTTGATCACCTTGTTGCGCGGGTCGGACACGGTGTAGACCGGGTGGCCGAAGCCGATCACCACTTCCTTGTTCTCGACGCGGCGGCGGATGTCCGCTTCCGCTTCGTCCGGGTTGTCGTAGCGCTTCTGGATCTCGAACGCAACTTCATTCGCGCCGCCGTGCTTCGGGCCGCGCAGCGCGCCAATCGCGCCGGTGATGGCGGAGTACATGTCGGAACCGGTGCCGGCGATCACGCGGCCGGTGAAGGTGGAAGCGTTGAACTCATGCTCCGCATACAGGATCAGCGAGGTGTGCATCGCCTTGACCCACAGCTCGGACGGTTTCTGGCCGTGCAGCAGGTGCAGGAAGTGGCCGCCGATCGAATCGTCGTCGGTTTCCACCTCGATACGCTTGCCGTTGTGGCTGTAGTGGTACCAGTACAGCAGCATCGAGCCGAGCGAGGCCATCAGCTTGTCGGCGATGTCGCGCGCGCCCGGCGTGTTGTGGTCGTCCTTCTCCGGCAGCACGCAGCCGAGGGCAGACACGCCGCTGCGCATCACGTCCATCGGATGGGAGGCGGCCGGCAGCGCTTCCAGCACCGCCTTCACCTGCGCCGGCAGGCCGCGCAGCGACTTCAGCTTGGTCTTGTAGGCGGTCAGTTCGGCGACGTTGGGCAGCTTGCCATGCACCAGCAGGTGGGCGATTTCTTCGAATTCGCAGGCGTCGGCGACGTCAAGGATGTCGTAGCCGCGATAGTGCAGGTCGTTGCCGGTGCGGCCGACGGTGCACAGTGCGGTATTGCCGGCGGTGACACCGGACAGGGCGACGGATTTCTTGGGCTTGAAGCCTGCTGCTTGTTGTTCGCTCATTTACATCTCTCCTGGGAAAAATCTCGTTCTATTTACTTGGCCTTCTGCTGCGCAAACAGCGCATCCAGCTTTTGTTCGAAATCGTGGTAATTGATGCGGTCGTACAGCTCCATGCGCGTCTGCATGGTGTCGACCACGTTCTTTTGCGAGCCGTCGCGGCGGATCGCGGCGTACACGTTCTCGGCCGCCTTGTTCATCGCGCGGAAGGCCGACAGCGGATACAGCACGAGGCCGACGTCGACGCTCTTCAGTTCCTCGACGCTGTACAGCGGCGTGGCGCCGAATTCGGTGATGTTGGCCAGCACCGGCACCTTCACCGCATCGGCGAAGGTCTTGTACATCTCGAGCTTGGTGATCGCTTCCGGAAAGATCATGTCGGCGCCCGCTTCCACGCATGCCTGCGCGCGGTCGAGCGCGGCTTCCAGGCCTTCGACGGCGAGCGCGTCGGTGCGCGCCATGATCACGAAGTTTTCATCGGTGCGCGCATCGACGGCGGCCTTGATGCGGTCGACCATTTCCTGCTTGCTCACGATTTCCTTGTTCGGGCGGTGACCGCAGCGCTTGGCGCCGACCTGGTCCTCGATGTGGATCGCGGCCGCGCCGAACTTGATCATCGACTTCACGGTGCGGGCGACATTGAAGGCGGAGGAACCGAAGCCGGTGTCGACGTCAACCAGCAGCGGCAGGTCGCACACGTCGGTGATGCGGCGCACGTCGGTCAGCACGTCGTCGAGGTTGGAAATGCCGAGGTCCGGCAAGCCGAGCGAACCGGCTGCCACGCCGCCGCCGGACAGGTAGATCGCGCGATAGCCGGCGCGCTTGGCCAGCAAGGCGTGATTGGCGTTGATCGTGCCCACCACCTGCAACGGGGATTCTTCTTGTACCGCCTTGCGGAAGGCGGCTCCTGCGGAATTGAGACTCATGTCTTCACCTTGTGGGTAACTGTTTCAACGAAAGATGCTGGAGCCGTTATTGCAATCGCTATGCCACGACGTGACCAAGTGCAACTTTTTTCGCAACTTCAGCAAATCTTCCTTTTATTTCAATGACTTGGAGAAAAGCCGAAGTCATATCGGTTTCACCATCGCGTTTCAAACCGCGTTACAATTGAAACGCTGAAACGAAACTGAAACATGCGACTCCCTGCCCGCCCCGCCGCCGACGCGCCCGAGAAGCCGGTCATCTGGACCGTCTCGATCTCGCGCCTGTCCGACCTGTTCCGCGACATCACGCTGGAATTCGATGACCGCGCGACCATCGAGCCGATCAACCTCGGTTTCGAGGATGCGGTGCGCCACATCCGCGAGCGCCTCGACACCGAGCGCTGCGACGCCGTCATCTCGGCCGGCTCGAATGCGGCCTACCTGAAGAGCCGGCTGTCGCTGCCGGTGGTGATCGCCAAGGCCAGCGGCTTCGACGTGATGCAGGCGCTGGCGCGCGCGCGCAAGATCACGCCGCACATCGGCCTGGTGACCTACCAGGCGCCGATGCCCGAGCTGGCGGAGTTTCTCGATACCTTCGACCTGCCGATCCCGCAGCGCACCTATGCGACGGAAGAGGATGCGCGCGCGCAGATCAACGAGCTGAAGGCCGCCGGCGTGAAGGCGGTGGTCGGCGCCGGCCTGATCACCGACCTTGCGGAAGAGGCGGGACTGACCGGCGTCTTCGTGTATTCCGCCGCGTCGATCCGCCAGGCGTTCGAGGATGCGCTGGAAATCGCGCGCTTCACCCAGCTCGAGTCGGGACGCGGCCGCGCGCAGCCGGTGGCCGATACCCTGCGTGCCAAGCACGGGCTGAACGACCTGCGCGGCGACTCGCCGGCAATGCAGGCAGTGCGCCACTCGATCGAACTGTTCGCCAAGTCGCCGGCCACCGTGCTGATCCAGGGCGAGACCGGCACCGGCAAGGAACTGGCGGCGCAGGCGATCCACCGCGAAAGCCAGCGCGCGCGCTATCCGTTCGTCGCGATCAATTGCGGCGCGGTGGCGGAATCGCTGCTGGAATCGGAACTGTTCGGCTATGAGGAAGGCGCGTTCACCGGTTCACGGCGCGGCGGCCACGCCGGATTGTTCGAGGCGGCCAACCGCGGCACCCTGTTCCTCGACGAGATCGGTGAAATGCCGCTGCCGCTGCAGACGCGCCTGTTGCGCGTGCTGGAAGAGCGCGAAGTGGTGCGCGTCGGCGGCACCCGCCCGGTGCCGGTCAACGTGCGCATCCTCTCCGCGACCCATTGCGACCTGGACCAGCGGGTGAAGGACGGCCGCTTCCGCGCCGACCTGTTCTACCGGCTCGGCGTGCTGCGCATGTCGCTGCCGCCGCTGCGCGAGCGCAGCGAGGACCTGGTGGCGCTGGCGGAGTGGGGATTGAAGAATGCGCTGGCGTCGCTCGGCGCGCGGCCGCATGCGAACCTGTATGCGGAAATCCTCGCCTGCGCGCCGCTCCTCGCCGGCCATTCGTGGCCCGGCAACGTGCGCGAGCTGCGCAACCTGATGGAACGGCTGGCGCTGTTCCTCGCTGCCGAGCCATTGCAGGCGCTCACGCCGAGTTTCGTGCTCGCGGTCGCGCCCGAGCTGGCCGGGTCCGCACCGGTTGCAACGCCGGCAAGAAAGGCGGCAGCGCATTCCGAGCCGGTGCGGGAAGTGCTCGCCCGCTTCAACGGCAACCGCGAGGCGGCGGCGCAGTATCTCGGCATCAGCCGCACCACCCTGTGGCGTAAACTCAGCAAGGCGCAGGCTTGACGCATGGCGCGCCCCGAATTGGCCTATCATTGGCGTTTTGAGGCCTGACCATGCAAAACCCTTCCCGTCCCGACACGCCCTGTGTTGCCGTCTGCTCCACCACCTTCGACGACATCTGCCGCGGCTGCGGCCGTACCGTCGAGGAAGTCGCGAACTGGGTGTTCATGTCGCCGGAAGAGAAGGAGCGCGTGTGGCTCCGCATCACCGAGCAGGGCTATCCGCGCAGGAATTCGTAGCGCCCGCCGCCGCCCTCACCCGGCGCCTTTCCCTACAGCTGTCGGCCGATCAGCGACGAGGCCTGCTCCACCAGCTTTTCCGTCCACGGCCGGTTGCGCCATTCCTCCAGCGTGATGCGGCGCGAGCGCGCCCGGTCCTTCTCGAACACCGCTGCCTGCTCCCTTGCGAACGCTTCGTCGTACACGTTCAGGTTGGCTTCATCGTTCAGGCGGAACGAGCGGTTGTCGAAGTTCGTCGATCCGGTCGACACCAGGTAATCGTCGACCACCATCACCTTGCAATGGAACATGGTCGGCTGGTATTCGTAGATCTCGATTCCCGCCTCCAGCAGGCTGCCCCAGCGCGCACGCGACGCGCGCCGCACCACCTCGGCATCGATGTGTTCGCCCGGCGTGATGATTTGCACGCGCACGCCCCGGCGCGCCGCCGCCGCCAGTGCCTCGATGGTCAGGCTGTCAGGCACGAAATAGGAACTCGACAGCAGGATGCTCTGCTGCGCCGACGCGATGGTCAGCAGGTACATCAGGTGCATGCTCTCGCTGCCGCCCGTGGGGGAACTGCTGAACATCTGCGCCGCCGTGTCGCCGCTGCGTTCTATCCGGGGAAAATACTCGGCGCCATGCAGCACGCGGCCGGTCGCCTTCGTCCAGTTATCCATGAACACCGCCTGGAACTCGGCGACCGTGGGACCTTCGATGCGGAAGTGCGAATCGCGCCAGTGGTCGGGATCCTGCGCGTCGCCGCGCCATTTGTCGGCGATGCCGACGCCGCCGGTGAAACCGATCCTGCCGTCCACCACGAGCAGCTTGCGGTGCGTGCGATTGTTCACCCGCGACCAGTTGCGCCATGTCGGCGCGTGGTAGCGCTCCACCTCGACGCCGCCGTCGCGCATCAGCTCCAGCAGCGCGTCATCCATCCTTGCGCTGCCTACCCAGTCCAGCAGCACATGCACTTTGACGCCGGCCTGCGCGCGTTCGCGCAAGGCTTCCGCAAACATGCGCCCGACTTCGCCGGACCAGTAGATATAGGTTTCAAAGGTGATGGTGCTGCGCGCGCCGCGTATCGCCTCCAGCATCGCGGGGAAGATCCGGTCGCCGTTCTCCAGGTATTGCAACTTGTTGCCTTCCACCACCGCCGGCCCGAGCAGCACGCCCATGGTGCGCAAGTACTGCTGGTCGCGCACGCCATAGAGATTCTCGATCCGGGTTTCTATCCTCTTCTCGCCCTCGGCAAGATTGACGACCAGCAAGGTCAGCACGAGCGTGGCCAGGATGGCCGCGGCGATGTGCATGAGATTGAACCGGTTTTTCTCAGTCGGGAAAGGGCTGGACTTGCCCATTAAAAACTTGATCATGAGCACAGCATAGGCAAGCCTTGCATGCCCGTATTGCGCTTGATGAAGCTTTATGCTCGGATATTTGTTTCAGCAAGAAAAAAGCCGGCTGCGTGCAGCCGGCTTTCGCTTCACCCGCGTGCGTCACTCTTCCTTCGCGCCGTCGATTCCCAGTTCCTGGATCTTGCGGGTAATCGTATTGCGCCCGATTCCCAGCCGCACGGCGGCATCGTTCTTGCGGCCGTGCGTATGCTTCAGCGCGGTCTTGATCAGCGCCGATTCGAACTGCCGCCCCAATGCATCCATCACTTCCGGCTGTCCCGCCGCAAGCATCTGGGCGGCTTCGGATTCGAGCAGCGCAATCCAGCCCGGCTTTTCCGCAGCCCCGTTCGGCACCGGAGCGGCTGACTGCGCCGTCGGGAAGACAGAGGCGGCGGACATGTCCGGCGCAAACGATTCGGTCTGCATGGGCACGGATGGCGCGCCGGGCGCTACCGCGGGCACGATCGGACCAAGCGGCGGCGGCGGCACGAATTCCTGGCCGTGCGTCAGTTCCGGCGGCAAGTCCTTGATCTCGACCGTCTGCCCCGGCGCCATCACCGTGATCCAGTTGCACAGGTTCTCGAGCTGGCGCACATTGCCGGGCAGGTCGAGGCCGGCCAGGAACTGCATCGCGCCGTCGGACATGCGCTTGGCTTCGACGCCGAGCTGCCTGGCGCTCTGCGCAAGGAAGTGGCGCGTCAGCAGCGGAATGTCCTCGCGCCGCTCGCGCAGGCTCGGCAGGCGCAGGCGGATCACGTTCAGCCGGTGATACAAGTCTTCGCGGAACAGCCCCTCCTTCACCCGCTGCTCCAGGTTCTGGTGCGTGGCCGCGATCACCCTTACGTTCGCCTTCAGCGGCTGGTGGCCGCCGACACGGTAGAAGTGGCCGTCGGACAGTACGCGCAAGAGGCGGGTCTGCAGGTCGAACGGCATATCGCCGATTTCATCGAGGAAGAGCGTGCCGTTCTCGGCCTGCTCGAAGCGGCCGCGACGCATTGCCTGCGCGCCGGTGAAGGCGCCGCGCTCGTGGCCGAACAGTTCCGACTCCAGCAGGTCCTTCGGGATCGCGGCGGTGTTGAGGGCGATGTACGGCTGCGCGGAGCGCGGACTGTGCTTGTGCAGCGCGCGTGCAACGAGCTCCTTGCCGGTGCCGGACTCGCCGGTGATCAGCACCGTGACGTTGGACTGCGACAGCCGCCCGATCGCGCGGAACACATCCTGCATCGCCGGCGCCTGCCCGAGGATCTCGGGCGTGTCGGCCGCCGTCTGCTCGACATTCGATTCGCGCAGGCTCTCTTCGAGCGCGCGCCGGATCAGCTCGACCGCCTTGTCCACGTCGAACGGCTTGGCCAGGTATTCGAACGCGCCGCCCTGGAAGGCGGCGACCGCGGAATCGAGATCGGAGAAGGCGGTGATCACGATCACCGGCAGGCCCGGGTGCCTTGCCTTGACCGCCTGCAGCAGCTCGAGGCCGGATTCGCCCGGCATGCGGATGTCGGAGACCAGGACTTGCGGCACATTGTTCTGCAGCGCGTCCAGCGCGTCGCGCGCATTGGCGAAGCTGCGGGTCGCAAGGTTTTCGCGGGCGAGCGCCTTTTCCAGCACCCAGCGAATCGATTCGTCGTCGTCAACAATCCAGATTGGCTTCATGTTTTCTTATGCTTCCCGCGTTGGTGGCATTGCAGGCCGCCCCCTGGCAAAGTCAGGGCAGCGGTATCAGTATCCTGAAGTCCGTGCATCCCGGCCGGCTTTCGCATTCGATCACGCCCATGTGCTGCTGCACGAAGGTTTGCGCGAGCGTCAGCCCGAGTCCGCTTCCGCCATCCCTGCCGGATACCAGCGGGTAGAAGATGCGATCCCTGATATCGGGCGGGATGCCCGGACCATTGTCGATGATATGCAAGTCCAGTGCCAGCCTGTAACGCACCTTCGCCAGCGTGACCTGGCGCGCGACGCGGGTCTGGAAGGTGATCGCCGCGTCGCCGGCCTTCATGCGTGCCGACAGCGCCTGCGCCGCATTGTGCGCGATGTTGAGCACCGCCTGGATCAGCTGCTCCTTGTCGCCGCGGAATTCCGGCACCGACAGGTCGTAGTCGCGCCGGATCGCCAGGCCGTTCGGGAACTCCGCCATGATCAGGCTGCGCACCCGCTCGCACACTTCGTGGATGTTGACGTCGCCGACGATGTGCGGCCGGCGGTGCGGCGCGAGCAGGCGGTCGACCAGGGTCTGCAGGCGGTCGGCTTCCTTGATGACGACCTGGGTGTATTCGCGCAATTCCTTCAGGTGGCGCTCGGGCAGTTCCAGCTCGAGGAGTTGCGCGGCGCCGCGGATGCCGCCGAGCGGGTTCTTGATCTCATGCGCGAGGTTGCGGATGAGTTCCTTGTTGGCCTGGCTCTGGTCGAGCATGCGCTCCTCGCGGTCGAGCTTGAGCTGCTGTACGTTCTCGCGCAACTCGATCAGCACCGGCATGTCCGCATTGTCGAGCGCGGTGACGATCATGTGCACCTGCAGCGGCTCGCGGCCGACGCGTTCGAGCGTGAGATCGAGCCGCTTGTCGGCGAAACGGCGCTGCACCGCTTCCTGGAAGACCTGGGTCAGATGCTCGCCGTTCAGGAACAGGTCATCGAGCTTCTGCTGCGACAGCGCCTTGAACGAGCTTTCCAGCAGATTCTCTGCCGCCGCATTGGCGTAGGTGATGCGGCTGCCGGCATCGAGGATGACCACCGCCGACGACAGCAGGTCGAGTCCGTCCAATGAGATCGGGGATGTTTTCACGTCGCTGGATCCAGTCAATAAAAAAGGGCCGCATCACGCGGCCCTTGTCATGCAAGCGTCATACCTGCCCTATTTTAAGTTACCGATCTCGCGTTTCAACGCGTCGATGTTCTTTTCGGTGCGCTCGATGTCTTCCTTCATCGCCGCCACGCGTTCCTGGTACTTCGCATAATTGCGCTCGTCGCCGCGCCGCTCCGGCTCGCCGTTGTTGTAATCCTTCTTCAGGTTGGCCAGCTTCTGCTCCTCGCTCTTCATCTCGTCGAGCAGGATCTGCTTGCGGTCGTTGTCGCGCGCCTTCTGCGTGCCGCCGTCAACCCTGGGAAAATCCGCCGGACCGCCGGATGCCGGCTTGGCCGCCGCCGTCTGCGTCGCCGCGGCCGCCTTCTTCGGCAGCGCCGGCGCCGGGATCATCGTGATGCCCGGCAGGTCAACCTTCTTGCAGCCCTTGGTGATGCCGGTGTTCTTGTATTCCTTCTTGCCGGTGTCGTCGACGCAAAGGTATACGTCGCTCTGCGCCTGGGCGTACCCGTGCGCGGCAATCAGCAGCAGCAAGCCGAACAATTGTCGCTTCATCATCTTTCTTCAGGGAAACTATAGGGGCGCTTATTAGTTTAGGATAAGAATCAATGCTTTACAAACACTCCCGCTTGGATCGCTTTCGGCTGCAACAGTTTCCCGAGGCAAAAAAAACGGGGAAAACCGAAGTTTTCCCCGTTTCATGAGCAGCGCCGCCTGACGGCGCGATGCCGATTACAGCGAGTAGTACATGTCGAACTCGATCGGATGCGTCGTCATGCGGAAGCGCTGCACTTCCTGCATCTTCAGCTCGATGTAAGCGTCGATCATGGTGTCGCTGAATACGCCGCCGCGGGTCAGGAACTCGCGGTCCTTGTCCAGGTACTCGAGCGCCTGCTCCAGCGAATGGCAAACGGTCGGGATCAGCGCGTCTTCTTCCGGCGGCAGGTGGTACAGGTCCTTCGATGCCGGCTCGCCCGGATGGATCTTGTTCTGCACGCCGTCCAGGCCTGCCATCAGCAGGGCCGAGAAGCAGAGGTAAGGATTGGACAGCGGATCCGGGAAGCGTGCCTCGACGCGGCGGCCCTTCGGGCTGGCGACGTGCGGAATACGGATCGATGCGGAACGGTTCTTGGCGGAGTAAGCCAGCTTGACCGGTGCTTCGAAGCCCGGAACCAGGCGCTTGTAGGAGTTGGTGCCCGGGTTGGTGATCGCGTTCAGCGCGCGTGCGTGCTTGATGATGCCGCCGATGTAGTACAGCGCGAACTCGGACAGGCCGGCATAGCCGTCGCCCGCGAACAGGTTCTGGCCGTCCTTCCAGACGGACTGGTGAACGTGCATGCCGGAGCCGTTGTCGCCGACCAGCGGTTTCGGCATGAAGGTCGCGGTCTTGCCGTAGGTGTGGGCGACGTTCCAGATCACGTACTTCATGTTCTGGGTCCAGTCGGCGCGCTGCACCAGGGTGGAGAACTTGGTGCCGAGCTCGTTCTGGCCGGCGCCTGCCACTTCGTGGTGGTGCACTTCAACCGGGATGCCCATCGCTTCGAGGATCAGGGACATTTCGGAACGCATGTCCTGGAAGCTGTCGACCGGGGGAACCGGGAAGTAGCCGCCCTTGACGGTCGGACGGTGGCCGGTGTTGCCGCCTTCGAGTTCCTTGCCGGTGGACCAGGAAGCTTCTTCGGAGCCGATCTTGACGAAGCAGCCGGACATGTCGACCTTCCAGCGCACGTTGTCGAAGATGAAGAATTCGGGTTCCGGGCCGAAGTAGGCGGTGTCGCCCAGGCCGGAAGATTTCAGGTAGGCTTCGGCGCGCTTGGCGATGGAGCGCGGATCACGGTCGTAGCCCTTGCCGTCGGACGGCTCGATCACGTCGCACTGCATGAACATCGTGGTCTCTTCCATGAACGGGTCGATGTTCGCGGTGCTCGGATCCGGCATCAGCAGCATGTCGGACGCCTCGATACCCTTCCAGCCGGCGATCGAGGAACCGTCGAATGCGTGGCCGGACTCGAACTTGTCCATGCCAAACTGCGAAACCGGAACGGTCACGTGCTGTTCCTTGCCCCGGGTGTCAGCAAAGCGGAAGTCAACGAATTTCACTTCGTTTTCTTTCGCCATCTTCAAGACGTCAGCGGCCGTCATTGCCATGCGAATCTCCTAAAATGATGAGCAGAGTGGTACGGTACTTGAGAAATTGGTTTGAGCCGACTTGCCTTCACTAGCGCGAAAACCGCGATACACGTCGAAGTGCGACCAGAACACAGCGGGCAATGATAGCAGATTCCATGCCACCACCTTGAGAAAAAACAATATCGCCTGCACCGCAATGAAGCATGCGACTTAGCTGAAATAGTGCGCAGATGAAAGGGTTTTGGTGCGAAAACCGGAAATAACGAACCTCCCCAATCTAGTGCATTTTTCGGATCTTGCACAACTTTGGTGAGCGCGCTTGCGTTTGTGCCCTTTTTTGGTGCAGCCTTTGTCCTTCCGCCGGAGCGGATAAAATACGAGAAACACAAGCCTCGGGAACAAGCATGGATATCCTCGAAACCGCCCGCGAGCGCGGATCGGAACAGCAGCTTCCGTATGCTGGCGCCGTCACACCCGCCGAAGCCTATGCGCTTCTGCAGCAGCATCCTTCCGTGAAGCTCGTCGACGTCCGCACCAACGCCGAGCGCGACTGGGTCGGGCGGGTTGCACTTCCTGAAAAGCAGCATGGCGCGGTGCAATGGAACCTCTATCCGGGCGGCACTCCTAATCCGGAGTTCCTCGACCAGCTTGCCCGCGTTGCATCGAAGGATGAGGTGCTGCTCTTCCTGTGCCGCTCCGGCGTGCGCTCGCGCCACGCGGCGAAGCTGGCCACCGAGAACGGTTATGTCCACTGCTTCGACATCCTCGAAGGCTTCGAAGGCGACAAGGACGCGCAAGGCCATCGCAAGACGGTAGGCGGCTGGTGCAAGGCCGGGCTGCCCTGGATCGGCGCGTAGGCTGTGTTTGACAAGCGTAGCGAGCGGCCCGGGTTGGCGTCGGGTAGCGCATGCGTACGCGAGGTCCGCAGAGCAACACAGCCATCAATCCGGTTCGCGCAGTAGCTTGTCAACACAGCCTGGTGGCCTGCTAATTCGGTGACAGGAAAAAGTGATGCAACGGGCGTCAGGTGCTTTCGGCAGCCGCGGTGACAGTGCGGACTTTCGCGAGGACTGACGGCGGCGCATGGCGTCCGTTTCATCGCTTTTTGTCAATGAATCAGTGACTCAGGCCACTAGGCTACTCCATCAATCCCTGCACCCGCCGCCGCACGAAATTGATGTGGCTGCGCAAGCCATACAGCTCGTCGGCGAACGACAGCGGGATGGAAATGCGGTTCACCCTTTCCTCGATATCGTTCAGGCGCGCCAGCTGCGCCGGATATACGTCTCGCTTGCGCTCCGGCGGCACATCCTCGATCGCCTGCTCGACGGCACGCAACTGGCCATACCAGCGGAACACCCTTGAGCGCACCTTCCACACGTACAAGGGCGGGATGATGCGCGACAGCGGCAGGATCAGCGCACCCAGCGCCACCACCACCACCCACATGCGCTCGAAGAAATTCGCGAGCCAGAACGGCAGGTAGCGCTGCAGCAGCGGCGGGCCGTTCTTGTAGAATCTCTCCGCGGCCGGCGCCACCCGGATTTCCGTGTAGCGCGCGGTCGGGAATTCGTCCTTCTTGCTGAACCAGCCGGCGCCGCCGTGAATGCCGGCGGCCGCCTGCACGAACAGGTTGACCAGCGCCGGATGCAGGTCTTCGCGCGCGACGAGCGTGGCGGTCGGCGCGATCAGGTGCACATCCCTGGGCGGCAGGTCACGCCCGAAGTCGACGATACCGCGCGGCAGCACCACATGGGACAGGAAGGGAAAGCGGCGCGTGTAGGCTTCGGCCTGCACGAAATCGAAGAGCCGCACGCCCGGCGTCTGCAGCAGCATCTGGATCAAGGGGGCCTCCGGCGCGGAGCTGAACACGAGGCCGTCGATGCGGCCGGCGAGCAGTTCGACGGTGGCGGGGGTGTTCTCCAGCGTGCCGAGCTTTACGCCGGCGGCGTCGACACCGTTGACCGCCAGGATCTTGCGGAACAGTTCCGGCACGCCGGTGCCTTCCGGACCCGCGTTGACTTTCAGCCCCTTCAGCTGCGCAAGCCGGCTCACGTTCCGGCCTTCGCGCAGGAACAGCCAGACCGGTTCCGTGAACAGGCTGCCGAGCGACACCAGACCCTCTTCCTGCACCTCTTCCACCCGCGTCGATCCGCTCTGGACGAATGCGATGTCGACGCCGGAGCCGCTCTCCTTCAGGCGCTGCAGGTTTTCCTGCGACCCCAGGGATGGCGTGAGCACGACCTCGATGCCGTTTCGCCGCAGGGCCGCGGCATACTTCTTTCCGAACGCTTCGTATGCGCTGTTTTCCTGCCCGGTCGACAGCGTCACCCGTTGCGGCGGCGACGGATCGACCAGCCAGTAGGCAAGCAGGCAGGTGAGCGCGACGGCGACAAGCGCCGGCCCGGACGCGACCAGGAAATCGCGCACTGAAAAGCGGGTGAACTTGAGGATGGATGGCATGCGCGACCCAAAGAAATGCATCGGTCACACCATGCCAAGAAAGCTCCTGCCGTGCAAGTGGCGGCGGAGGCGGACGGCGCTTATGCAGCGCGGCGCACTGGCCTCAGCGGTTAATGATGGTGGGGTGCCGGGCGCCGAAGCCGGCGGCGCGCGCGCGTGCGGCATGCCGGCCGTCGCTGGCGCCGTCATCCGCGAGAAACTGTGCGGCGACGGCAAACCACTCCTCGACCGACAGCACCCGCCGTGCGAGCGGAATCAGCTCGCGCTCTTCCCTCTCGATGCGCACCGCCAGGCAGTCGCAGTAGCGCTGCATCGCATGACATAGCTCGCCCACCTTGAGCGTGCCGGAGCCGGCCGCGCCCGAAAGCTGGTCGCCGACCGCACGCAGGTAGCTCATGCCCTTGGCGCTCAGCGCATCCAGTTCGGCAACCAGCATCTCGGCTTCCCTGCCGGCACCGCGCAGCGCGGGGATCAGGTAACGCTCGAGCTTGCGCGTGCGGAAGTACTTCTCGCACTGCAACAGCTTGCTGAACGCCGTTTCGAGAAAGGAAAAATCGATGGCTTGCAGTCCCTTCCAGGAGGACTGGAGGTATTGCTGCAGCCGGGAAAGCCTGGAACGGGTCTTGTCTTGTTCCGCCGACATGGCGACGAGTGAATACGTGGCAGTTAACATTGTTACTCCATGATTCTGTAACTGCGTGACACAACCGGGATCGGAGAAATCCGGGCGTTGCACTACAAAAACAGGGGAGAGAAAGCTGGAAAAAAACGCGTTGGGAGAGTATAGGCGCGCCCTTCCCGGCGCTTTTGAGATTTCTCAAATGCCACTTGAAATTCGGTCAATTCACCCGGATTGTGTACCCAAATTGCACTCTTCTTCCGGGAAGAGGAACAGCGGAAGATAACCGGCAGAGCGCCCCGAGAAAAAAGAAACGGGGCAAGGCCCACCCGGCACTTGCCCCACGGCACAACGACTTTCCGTTACTTAGTTCAGCTTCGCCGCGTGCTCTCTTGTTGCATGGAAAGTGAGCTGGGGCCAGCGTTCCTGGGTCAGCTTCAGGTTCACGCCGGAAGTGGCGAGGTAGGCCATGTTGCCGGAGGCATCAAAGGCGATGTTGCTGCCGGCGGAAGACTTCTCGAAATCCGCCAGCGCCTTCTTGTCGTCCGACGAGATCCAGCGCGCGCTGCTGATGCTGGTCCCTTCAAATACCGCGTCCACGCCGTACTCGTTCAGGAGCCGGCTGGCCACCACCTCGAACTGCAGCACGCCGACCGCGCCGAGGATCAGGTCGCCGCCGTGCACCGGCTTGAACACCTGCACCGCGCCCTCTTCCCCGAGCTGCTGCAAACCCTTGTGCAGCTGCTTGATCTTGAGCGGATTGCGGATGCGCACCGAGCGGAAGAAGTCCGGCGCGAAGTACGGAATCCCGGTGAACTGCAACAGTTCGCCTTCCGAGAAGCTGTCACCGATCTGCATGTTGCCGTGATTCGGCAGGCCGATGATGTCGCCCGCATACGCCTCTTCCACCTGCTCGCGGCTGGAAGCCATGAAGGTCACCACGCTGGAGACCTTGATCTCGCGATTCAGGCGCAGGTGCTTGATCTTCATGCCACGCTCGAAGCGGCCGGAGCAGACGCGCAGGAAAGCGATACGGTCGCGGTGCGCCGGGTCCATGTTGGCCTGGATCTTGAACACGAAGCCGGAGAACGGCGCCTCGGTCGGCTCCACCGCGCGCACCGTCGCATCGCGGTGGCGAGGCGCCGGCGCCCAGTCGAGCAGCGCATTGAGGATTTCGCGCACGCCGAAGTTGTTGATCGCGGAACCGAAGAACACCGGTGTCTGCCTGCCCGCCAGGAACTCTTCCAGGTCGAAGGGATGGGACGCGCCGTGCACCAGCTCCACTTCCATCTTGAGCTGTTCGATTTCCAGCGGGAACATTTCCGCCAGGCGCGGGTTGTCGATGCCCTTGACCACCTCGAACTCCTGGTCCGCGCGCTCCTCGCCCGCCTTGAACAGGAGGATCTCGTCGCGCAGCAGGTGGTAGACGCCGCGGAAACTCTTGCCCATGCCGATCGGCCAGGTCACCGGTGCGCACTGGATCTTGAGGACCGATTCCACCTCGTCCAGCAGCTCCAGCGGATCGCGGGTTTCGCGATCCATCTTGTTCATGAAGGTCAGGATGGGCGTGGCGCGCATGCGGCAGACATTGAGCAGCTTGATGGTCTGCTCTTCCACGCCCTTGGCGGCGTCGATCACCATCAGCGCCGAGTCCACCGCGGTCAGCAC
>NZ_DASPLS010000039.1:0-50408 GCF_035627455.1 Noviherbaspirillum sp. | reverse complement strand
GCGAAGTCGGTCGAGGAATACCGATCCGGCAAGGAAAAGGCATTTAACGCGATCATCGGCCAGGCGATGAAGGCGACCAAGGGCAAGGCGAATCCGGCGCAGCTGACCGAGCTGCTGAAGAAGAAACTGGCTGCGTAAGCGCCCCGATGGGTGCCTCCCCGCCGGCAATGGACAAGGCGCTGCCGCGTTGCACCGAAAGGGCGGCGGCGTCGGGGCCGCTGCTCATGCGGGCGCTGCAGATCGAGGACCGGGACACCGCAGCCCTGTTCGACGGACTTCTTGCGGCGCGCATCTACGAGAAGGGCGAGACGCTGCTTCGCCAGGGAGAAATCTGGAAGCAGGCATTCCTGATCGAACAGGGCCTGGTCCGGATGCATGTCGTGCGCGGCGACGGCAAGGAGTTCAACAAGAACTTCCATGCGGAAGGCGCGCTCATCTTCCCGCTGACGCATGAGATGGAATCGCAGGCGTCGCTGTTTGCGATCTCGGCGCTGGAGCGCACGGTGGCGTGGCAGGCGCGCGTCGAGGATTTCCGGACGGCGCTGTCGGCGCAAGGCATGTGGGAGCCGCTGCGCGCACGGCTGCTCGCCGGCCTGGTCACGCAGAAACTGCAACGCGAACACGACCTGCTCGTGCTTGACGGCGGCGCCCGCTACCGGCAGCTCTGCGCAAGCCAGCCGTCGCTGGCCGCGCGCATTCCCCTGTTCCAACTGGCCAGTTTCCTGGGGCTCACCGACGTGTCCCTGTCGAGAATCCGCCGCCGGATCAAGGCCGGACGCTGATCATTTGTTAAGGCACGGGGCCTTCCCGGCGTCTAGCATGGGCTGTCACCACATCAGAAAGGGACAGGTCATGAAACTGCGTCAGACACCGCATCTTGCCACTGCATGCATGGCCGGCCTGCTTCTGCTGGCCATCGTCATGTTCGTTGCCATGCTGGTCGGGAAGGAGCCGCACCCGCCGAGCGCGCGCGGGCCGTACCTGGGCGCCATCGCGGCGCTCGCAATCGCCAGTTTGTGGCTGCTGCTGGCGCGCGAGCGCGCCGGCATCTGGACCGGATTGGCGACCTTTATCGCCTTCGTGCCGTCGGTCGGGGTGCACAAGATGTGGACCGAACCCGCCGCGCAGGCGCTGGCGCCGTTGATCCTGGTCGGCAGCCTGTTCGTTTGCACCGGCATCGTCACGCTTGTGCGCAGCGGGTTCGGCAAGCCGCGGGACGAGCCCGGCCCCGAAGCGGCGCGCGCGGTGAACCTGCGGTGATGCAAGCCCTGGGATGCGCTACGCCACGCCGTAGCGGCTCCGGTAAGCGGCGACCGCATCCTTGTAGCGCGCCAGGTCCGGGTTGGCGCCTGCCTTCGAAATATATTCCAGCAAATCGGCGAGGTTGCCGATCGATACCACCGGCATGCCGTAGGCGTTGGTGACTTCCTGCACCGCGGAGTGTTCGGACAACGCGCCGTCCTTGCCGGATTTTTCCATCCGGTCGAGCGCGATCAGCACGGCGCACGGGGTGGCGCCGGCGGCGCGGATCAGGTCGACCGACTCGCGCACCGAGGTGCCGGCGGAAATCACGTCGTCGATGATCACCACCTTGCCCTGCAGCTTCGCGCCCACCATCGTGCCGCCTTCGCCATGGTCCTTTGCCTCTTTCCGGTTGTACGCGAACGGCACGTTGCGCCCTTTCTGCGCAAGCGCGACCGAGGTCGCGGCGGCCAGCGTAATCCCCTTGTACGCGGGGCCGAACAGCATGTCGAATTCGACGCCGGAATCGAGCAGCGTCTGTGCGTAGAAGTCGGCCAGCCGGCCGAGCGTCGCGCCGTCGTTGAACAGGCCGGCATTGAAGAAGTAAGGCGAGGTGCGGCCCGCCTTGGTGATGAATTCGCCGAAACGCAGCACGCCGGCATTGACGGAAAACTCGATGAATTCCTGGCGCAGGTTACTCAAGATGTCCTCGACATGAATAATTTGACAACCGGCGCAGGCGCCGGGCAAGCTGGCATTGTAATGGCAACCACATCCGGCGCCACCATTCCGGCAGCCACAATTTTCCTTCCAATCGGGTATGCTAGCCGCTCGTTTTTCTTGCCCCTCCAAACCATGCTCAAGATTGTCTCCGCCAACCTCAACGGCATCCGCTCCGCCGCGAAAAAGGGCTTTTTCGACTGGATGGCAGCGCAGGACGCGCACTTCGTCTGCGTGCAGGAACTGAAGGCGCAGGCGGCCGACATGACACCGCAGTTCCTCGTGCCCGGCAGCTACCAGGGCCATTTCCACTATGCGGAGAAGAAGGGCTATTCGGGCGTCGGCATCTATTCGAAGTTTGCGCCGGACGCGGTCCGGACCGGTTTCGGCTGCCCGGAATTCGACGCGGAAGGACGCTATGTGCAGTGCGACTTCGGCAACTTGTCGGTGATCTCGGTGTATTGCCCGTCCGGCTCCTCCGGCGAGGAGCGGCAGCAGGCGAAATTCCGCTTCATGGAGGTGTTCCTGCCGCACCTGCAAGCGCTGCGCGCCTGCGGCCGGGAAGTGGTGCTGTGCGGCGACTGGAACATCGCGCACAAGGAAATCGACCTGAAGAACTGGAAGAGCAACCAGAAGAACTCCGGCTTCCTGCCGGAGGAACGGGCGTGGATGTCGCGCGTGCTGGGCGAGGCCGGCTGGGTCGATGTGTACCGGACGCTGCATCCGGAAACGACCGGCGACGCCTACACCTGGTGGAGCAACCGCGGCCAGGCCTGGGCGAACAACGTCGGATGGCGCATCGACTACCACATCTCCACGCCCGGGCTTGCCGCCAAGGCGAGCAAGGCCGCCGTCTACAAGGACCAGCGCTTCTCGGACCACGCGCCGCTGACCATCGAGTACGCCGGCGCGTCGGCCTTCCTCGGCAGCTGACCCGCGTCAAGGGACAGGCGCGATCGTCTTCACATTGCTGGTGTAGGGCGGCAGCTTCGACTGCGGCAGCCCCTTGACCTTCGCGTACAGCGGCATCACGGCCGGCATGTGCTTCTGCATCTCCGCAATGCGGGTCTTGCCCGCGGGGTGCGTGGACAGCCATTCGAGCGGCGCGCCCCGGCTGACCTTGCTCATTTTCTGCCAGAGCGCCACGCCGGCGCGCGGGTCGTAGCCGGCACGGGCGACAATGTCCAGGCCGACCAGGTCGGCTTCGGTTTCATCGCCGCGAGAGAATTTCAGGATCGCCAGGTTGGCGCCGACGCCGGCCGCGGTGTCGGTGAGGTTGGGATCGATGCCCAGCAGGGCGGACAGGCCGAAGCCAAGCAGCTTGGCGCCGGCATTGGTGACGCTGGACTTTGCCAGCCGCTCGCGGCCGTGTTCGCGCAGCGCATGCGCGATTTCATGCCCCATCACCACCGCCACTTCATCGTCGGTCAGCTTCAGGTCGCTGAGGATGCCGCTGAAAAAGCCGATTTTTCCGCCTGGCATGCAGAAGGCATTGACCTGATCGACGTCGAACAGATTGACTTCCCATTTCCAGTCAGTGGCCGCCGGGTTCCAGCGTTGCGCATGCGGGATGAGTTTTTTGGCGATGGTGCGCAGGCGCTGCACCTGCGGATGGTCTTCCGGCAGCAACGCGCCCTGCTGCCCGGCCTGCTGCTTCAGTGCAACATACTGCTGCAAGGCTGCCGCCTCCAGCTCCCCCTCGGGCACGAGCTTGCGCAGCGGCGACATCTTTTCGACCTTGACGCCATCCGGACTGACTTCGTCCTTCGCGTTTGCCACAGGCGCGGCCGCGGCGAGCGAAAATACCGCGAGCAGAATCGGAATCAATTGTTTCATGGCCAGCCCTTTCCGTAGGGTCACGCGGGCATGCCGATCGCCCGCAACGCGTCATTATCTCCCAGCCGCGTCCCCTTCCAGCCGGACGCGCGGCAGGAGCCAGAAATACAGTGCCACGGCGGGTACGATCGCCAGCGTGGTAATCCAGAAATACGGCGCGTAACCAACCGCCTCCACGATGCGGCCGGAATAAAATCCCAGCACCTTTCCGGGCAGCGTGATCAGCGAACTGAACAGCGCGTACTGGGTGGCGGTGTAACGCTGGTTTACCAATGCCGACAGGTAGGCCACCGCAGTGGTTCCCAACAGCCCTTGCGCCAGGTTTTCCCCGGAAATGACCAGGGTCAGCATGCGGATATCGCCGCCGGCGCCGATCAGTGCCAGGTAAAGCAAGTTGCTTGCCGCGCCGAGCACGATGCCCGCCAGCAGCGCCCGCTCCACACCCCAGCGCGCCACTGCAACGCCGCCGAGAAAGGCGCCGCCAATGCCCACCCAGATGCCGTAAACCTTGGAAACGGCAGCGATCTGTGTCTTGGTGAAACCCTGGTCCAGGTAGAAAGGCCCCATGATGCCGCCGACCAGCGCCTGGTCCGAGACCTTGAAAAGCAGAATGAAGAGCAGGATCAGCAGCCCGACGCGGCCGCCGAAACGGCGGAAGAAGTCGGCAAACGGCTCGACCACGCCCTCGCGCAGGCCCTCCCCCCAGCTCTGCGCCCTGACGCGCAGCACATCCGGCTCGCGCGCCATCAGGTTGACGACGATCGGGATCAGCATGCAAAGCGCCATCACCCGGTACACGTTCGGCCACACCGTGTAATCGGCCAGCACCAGCGCCAGCGCGCCGGTGACGATCAGGGCGAGCCGGTAGCCGAGCGAATAGGTGGCCACCAGCGCGCCCTGCGCCTCGACCGGCGCGATCTCGATACGATAGGCATCTACCGCGATGTCCATGGTGGCGCCGGCGAAGGCGACCATCAGCGTCAGTCCGACGAACAGCCCGAGCTGCGACGGCGTGATCGACGCCATCGCGCCGAGGCCGGCCATGACCAGCACCTGAGCCAGCAGCAGCCAGCTGCGGCGCTGGCCGAGCCGTCCCAGCAGCGGCAGGTGCAAACGGTCGATCAGCGGCGCCCACAGGAACTTGAAGGAATACGCCAGCCCGGCGCTGGCGATCATCGTGATGTCCTTGAGGGTGATGCCGTTTTCCTTCAGCCAGTAGGCGAGCGTGCCGGCCACCAGCAGGAACGGCAACCCGGACGCGAAGCCGAAGAAGAACATGGTCCATGCGGACGGGTGCAGGAAGGCGTCGCGGATGCGCGTTCCCGCCTTGTGATCTTCTTCTTTTTTGCTCATCCGGCTATTCCAGGTTGGCGGTTTCCAGCCGGGCAGCAGGATGCCGGCGCGGCTCAGGCAGACGGCCGCGCGCTGCATTATGCGGCGGCCGGGCTGTGGTCAGGTCATCGATGCGCCCGCCGGCGTGAAGCGGCGGGGCCATCATGCAGCGATCTTTTTACGGAGTCGGAACACGGCAAGGCTGCCGCGCCAGTTCGGCAGGAACGTAACAGGCTTTCCATCCTGCAACGCAACACATTCGAGCACTTCGAGTCCCACCCGGTTCGCAAGTTCCTCAAAATCCTTGATCGTGGCGCAACGCACGTTGGGCGTGTCGTACCATTCGTAGGGAAGCGATTTCGACACCGGCATGCGCCCGCGCAGCAGCGCCAGGCGGTGTGGCCAATGTGCAAAGTTGGGGAAGGATACGATCGCTTCGCGCCCCACCCGTGCGATATCGGCAAGGATGCCTTCGACGTTCTTCATCATCTGCAGCGCCGACAGGCAGAGCACGGTGTCGAAGGCATTATCGACAAACATTGCCAGCCCCGCCTCCAGGTCCTGCTGGATCACCGACACGCCACGGTTGACGCACAGCGGGATCTTGCCGTCATCGATTTCGACGCCGTAGCCGAGGCAGCGCTTGTCCGACTGCAAATACTCCAGCATCACGCCGTCGCCGCAGCCCAGGTCGAGCACATGCGATTCATTGCGCACCCAGTGCGCGATGAACGCGAGATCGGGACGGTGGGTAATCAGTTCGCGGAAGTTCATGCGCGTCCCCCGTTCATGTCATGCCAGATGCGGTCGTAATAGGATTTCACCACTGTCATGTAGCGCGGGTCTTCCAGCAGGAAGGCGTCGTGGCCGTGCGGCGCGTCGATTTCCGCGTAGCTCACGCGGCGCTTGTTCTTCACCAGCGCCTGCACGATTTCGCGGCTGCGCTCCGGGGAAAAGCGCCAGTCGGTGGTAAACGACACCAGCAGGAATTCCGAGCGGGTGCCGGCGAGCGCGGCGGCGAGATCGTCGCCATGCCCGCGCGCCGGGTCGAAATAATCGAGCGCCTTGGTGATCAGCAGATAAGTATTGGCATCGAAGTATTCCGAAAACTTGTCGCCCTGGTAGCGCAGGTAGGACTCGATCTCGAAGTCGATGCCGTAGCCGAACTGGAAATCGCCGTTGCGCAGGGAACGGCCGAATTTCTCAGCCATGCTGTCGTCCGACAGATAGGTGATGTGGCCGACCATGCGCGCCACCCGCAGCCCGCGCCGCGGCACCACGCCATGCGCATAGTAGTCGCCGCCGTGGAAGTCGGGATCGGTCAGGATCGCCTGACGCGCGACGTCGTTGAACGCGATGTTCTGCGCGGAGAGCTTGGGCGTGGATGCGATCACGATGCTGTGACGCACCCGTTCCGGGAAGATGATGCTCCATGCGAGCGCCTGCATGCCGCCGAGCGAGCCGCCCATCACCGCGGCGAACTGCCCGATGCCGAGGCGGTCGGCCAGCCTTGCCTGCGCCAGTACCCAGTCCTCCACCGTCACCACCGGGAAATCGGCGCCGTAGGGCTTGCCGGTGGCCGGATTGATGTGCATCGGCCCGGTCGAACCGAAACAGGAGCCGGGATTGTTGACGCCGATGACGAAGAAGCGGTTGGTATCCACCGGCTTGCCCGGCCCGACCATGTTGTCCCACCAGCCGACATTCCTGCTGCCGTCCACGCCCTCGTACACGCCGGCGACGTGATGCGACGCGTTCAGCGCATGGCAGATCAGCACCGCGTTGGAGCGGTCGGCGTTGAGTGTGCCGTAGGTTTCGTACATCAATGTGTAATCGGACAGCGAGGCGCCGCTGCGCAGCGGCAGCGGCTCCGGGAAATGCATCGACTGCGGCGAAACGATTCCGATGGTTGACATAGGTATCCGGAAAGCGGCGGCCGCCCTGCATGCAGAGCCGGCGCCGGAAAACAAAAAAGCCCGAAAGCGTTCAGCTTGTCGGGCTAGTTCGGGGCTTCAGTTGCAAGCACGCTTTAGCCGTATTTATTACGCGCCCGCAAGCTGATTATCAAATCGGCGCATTGCATAAGAATAACCAAAGCAGTTCCGGCAGTCAAACCGTACGGCAAGCCTGGCAAGCTGCCAACCCTGCCGCTTACAGCTCCCGCAGCTGCTCCACCGCCGCCTGGATCGCCGCCGGCTCCATCGTGCGCAGGATCTTGCGGGTCTGCGCGGTGATCGCGTTGAGGTCGGTGTTGAGGATTTCCTGCTTCACCGACAGGATCTGCGTCGGATGCATTGAAAACTCGCGCAGCCCCATGCCGAGCAACAGGCGGGTGAGCCGGGTGTCGCCGGCCATCTCGCCGCACACCGACACCGGCACGCCGGCCTTGGAACCGATCGAGATCGTGCTCGCCAGCAGGTACAGCACCGCCGGATGCAGCGGGTTGTACAGGTGCGCCACCTCATGGTCGGCGCGGTCGATCGCCAGCGTGTACTGGATCAGGTCGTTGGTGCCGACCGACAGGAAATCCATGCGTTTGACGAACATCGGCAGCGTCAGCGCCGCCGCCGGGATCTCGATCATCGCGCCGACCTCGATCAGCGGGTCGAACTTGCGGTTCTGATCGCGCAGCTGCGCCTTCGCCTGCTCGATCATCGCCAGCGTCTGGTCGATCTCGAACGCATGCGCAAGCATCGGGATCAGCAGCTTCACCGGCCCGTAGGCGGAGGCGCGCAGGATCGCGCGCAGCTGCTGCAGGAACATCTGCGGCTCGGCCAGGCAAAAGCGGATCGCACGCAGGCCGAGCGCCGGATTGAGCGAGGTCTGCCCGGACGGGTCGATCGGCTTGTCGGCGCCGATGTCGAGGGTGCGGATGGTGACCGGCCGACCCTTCATCGCCGCCACCGCCTGGCGATAGGATTCGAACTGTTCGTCCTCGGTCGGCAGCTTGTTGAGGGTGCCGACGCGCCCCATGAACAGGAATTCCGAACGGAACAGGCCGACGCCCATCGCGCCGGACTCGAGCGCGGCGGGGCAGTCTTCCGGCAGTTCGATGTTGGCCAGGAGCGTGATCGCGGTGCCGTCCTTGGTCACCGACGGCGTCTTCTTCAGCTTGCCGAGCTTCTTGCGCTCGCGCAGGATGCGCAGCTGCCGTTCCTTGTACTGCTCCAGCACGGCCGGCGACGGATCGACGATCACCACGCCGGCGTCGCCGTCGATGATGACCAGGTCGTCCTGCTGGATCAGGGTCGATGCATGGGACATGCCGACCGCCGCCGGGATGTCGAGGCTGCGTGCGACGATGGCGGTATGGGAATTCTGCCCGCCGAGATCGGTGACGAAGCCGCCGAATGCGCGATCCTTGAACTGCAGCATGTCGGCCGGCGAGATATCGTGCGCCACCACGATCATACGGCGCGCGTCCTCGTCATTGTCACTGTGCGGCAGCGCGACGGCGCTGCCGGTGAGTACCTTGAGCACGCGCTCGCCGACCTGCTGGATGTCGCTCTTGCGCTCGCGCAGGTAGGCATCCTCGATCTCGTCGAACTGCGCCGACAGCTCGTCGATCTGCGTGACCAGCGCCCATTCGGCGTTGTAGTTGCGGGTGCGGATGATTTCCAGCGGCACTTCCGCGATCATCGGGTCGGACAGGATGAGCGCATGCACGTCAATGAAGGCGCCGAGTTCGGCCGGAGAATCTTTCGGCAGCTCGTTCCAGATGATCTGCAGCTCCTTGTGGACGGTGGCGATCGCGCGCTGCAGGCGCAGCACTTCATCCTCCACCTGCTCGCGCGGAATCAGGTAATGCTTGACGTCCAGCGCGGCCGGCGCGAGCAAGTGCGCGCGGCCGATCGCGATGCCGCGTGAAACCGGGATTCCATGAAGCGTAAACGATGCCATTCTGTATGCGCGCGAGTCGGTGGCGGAAGGCTTATTCGCCTTCGCCGAACTTATTCTGGATCAGCTCGACGAGGGCGTCAAAGCACGCCTTCTCGTCGGCGCCGTCAGTCTCGAGCAGCACCTTGGCACCCTTGCCCGCGGCCAGCATCATCACCCCCATGATGGACTTCGCGTTCACCCGCCGGGCGTTGCGCGTGAGCCAGACTTCGCTCTTGTATTTCGCTGCCAGCTGCGTGAGCTTTGCCGACGCGCGCGCATGCAGGCCCAGCTTGTTGATGATTTCGATTTCCTGTTGAATCATTTTTTTTCTTCCAGCCCTGATGTTCGGTTCGGTCGATTCAGTCGGCGCGCTCAGTTCGGCGACAGCCGCACCCGGTTGTCGACTCGCACGGCGCCGCTCTGCCCGCCGGCGAGCGCCATTTCCACGACGACGTCGATCGTATCGTTGCGGTAGGTCAGCGCCCGCAGCAGCATCGGCAGACTGATCCCGGCGATCACTTCGATATGCCCGGGGTTGCACAGCTTGAGCGTGCAGTTGGACGGCGTGCCCCCCATCACATCGGTGATCACGAGCACGCCGGAACCGTCGTCCAGACGCAGGATGGCATCCTGCGCGATGCGGTTGACTTCGGCGGTGTCCTGGTCGGCGCGCACGTCGATCGCCTCCATCCGCTCCGGGCGCGCGCGAAAGACATGCGTCGCCGCCTCCATGAAGGCATTGGCGAGCGGCGCATGCGTCAAAAGAAGAATTCCTACCATGTCTGTTCCGGCCGTGAACCGTCGGCTGCGCAGGCCTGTGCCATCCCTGGGCAAGCGACGCGTTCGTCGTTACCCCGCTGTTCGCCGGTGCGATGCGGGCGCTTATTTACATTGTTGTTCGAGGGCGTCAATGAACATGCCTGCCACATTGAAGCCTGCCTGCTGGCTGATTTCCTGAAAACACGTCGGACTGGTGACGTTGATTTCCGTCAGGTAATCGCCGATCACATCCAATCCTACCAGCAATAGGCCGCGCTTCAAAAGCACCGGCGCCAGTGCCTCGCCGATTTCGCGGTCGCGCGCGGTGACCGGCTGCGCGACGCCAAGCCCGCCGGCGGCCAGGTTGCCGCGTACTTCTCCGCCCTGCGGAATGCGCGCCAGGCTGTACGGCACCACCTCGCCGCCGATCAGCAGCACCCGCTTGTCGCCCTGCACGATCTCCGGGATGAAGCGCTGCACCATGATGGTATGCGCGCCGTTCGCGGTCAGCGTCTCGATGATGGAGCCGAGGTTCATGCCGTCTTCCTTCACGCGGAAGATGCCGGCGCCGCCCATGCCGTCGAGCGGCTTGAGGATGATGTCGCGGTGCTCGCGATGGAAGGCGCGCACCCGTGCGGCGTCGCTGGTGACCAGCGTGGGCGCGGTGAATTGCGGGAACTGCGCGATCGCCAGCTTTTCGTTGTGGCTGCGGATCGCCTGCGGCCGGTTGAACACGCGCGCGCCCTGGCTCTCCGCCACTTCCAGCAGATAGGTCAGGTAGATGTACTCCATGTTAAACGGCGGGTCCTTGCGCACCAGCACCGCATCGAACGCATCCAGGCGGGTCGCCGCGGCCGGCTCGGCGCGATACCAGTCCTTCGGGTCGCCGGTGAGCGCGATGCGCTGCACATTGGCGACCACCTTCCCCGCCTCGAAGGCCATGTCCTTCTGCTGGAACGCGAAGATCTCGTGGCCGCGGCGCGCGGCCTCCGCCATCATCGCGTAGGTCGTGTCCTTGTAGGTTTTGAAATGGTCGAGCGGGTCGGCGAGGAAGGCGAATTTCATGGGCGCTTCCCGTCAGTACACTTCCGGATTCGGATCGGTCTTTTCCAGCTCGATCGACGCCGCCAGAAGCGCCATCCGCGCGACCACGCCGTACATGTAGAAGCGGTTCGGCGGCGCGGTGCCGGGCTTGGCCTGCAGGTCCGGCAGCGCATGCTGCTGCGCGAACGCCAGCGGCACGAAATGCGCGCCCGGCGAATTCAGATTCTCGTCGATGCCGCGCTCCGCATGCACGCGGTAGAAGCCGCCGACCACGTAGCGGTCGATCATGTACACCACCGGCTCGGCCACCGCGTCGTTGATGTGCTCGAAGGTGTGCACGCCTTCCTGGATGATGACGTCGGACACCTCCAGCCCTTCCTTCACCACCGACATCTTGTTGCGCTGCTTGCGGTTCAGGTCCTTCACCTCGCTCGCATCCTTGACCGACATGATGCCCATGCCATAGGTGCCGGCATCGGCCTTGACGATCACGAACGGCTTTTCCTTGATGCCGTATTCCTTGTACTTCTTGCGGATCTTGGCCAGCAGCGAATCGACGTTGGCGGCCAGGCACTCCTCGCCGGTGCGCTCCTGGAAATTGATCTGGCCGCACTTGCCGAAATACGGATTGAGCATCCACGGGTCGACGTCGACCAGCTTGGCAAACTTCTTGACCACCTCGTCATAGGCGGCGAAGTGGTTGGTCTTGCGGCGCACCGCCCAGCCGGCATGCAGCGGCGGCAGCAGGTTCTGCTCGTGCAGGTTTTCCAGGATCTTCGGGATGCCCGACGACAGGTCGTTGTTGAGCAGGATGGTGCAGGGGTCGAAATTCTTCAGGCCCAGGCGGCGGCCGTTGGCGGAGCGCTCCAGCGGCTCCAGCGTCAGCGTGGTGCCGTCGGGCAGGTCGATGTTGGTCGGTTCCTTGACGTCGTCCGACAGCGAGCCGAGCCGCACATTCAGGCCGGTCTGCCGGAAGATCTGGATCAGGCGCGCGACGTTCTGCAGGTAGAAGGTGTTGCGGGTGTGCTTTTCCGGGATCAGCAGCAGGTTCTTGGCATCCGGACAATATTTTTCAATCGCCGCCATCGCCGCCTGCACTGCCAGCGGCAGCATTTCCGGCGACAGGTTGTTGAAACCGCCCGGGAACAGGTTGGTATCGACCGGCGCGAGCTTGAAGCCCGCATTGCGCAAGTCCACCGAGCAATAGAAAGGCGGCGTGTGCTCCTGCCATTCCAGGCGGAACCAGCGTTCGATTGCCGGAGTGGCGGCCAGGAGCTTTTTCTCCAGGTCGAGTAGCGGGCCGTTCAGGGCCGTAACGAGATGCGGAACCATAAGAACCTTCGGGTATAAGCATTTTTGCAAGCCGGGTGATGCTGATTCTAACGGTAATCCCCGGCTTGCGCCTGCTGTATGTTGTTGGATGACGGGTTTGGCGCCGGCAGGAATTTCACAAATTGCAATGCCACGCGCAAACATGTCCCGGGGAGGGTAAATCGGGGCGGCGGCGCGGATTTAAAGATGCCTAAGAAAAAAAAAGCGCCTCGTAAGAGGCGCTTTGCAAACCCGCTGGCGCGAGTGGGGAAACGTCTGCCGCTGGCGGATATCAGGAGTGATAGGCGGATTCGCCGTGGCTGGAAATGTCCAGGCCTTCGCGCTCTTCCTCTTCCGGCACGCGCAGGCCGATCAGCAGGTCGACCAGCTTGTATGCGGCGAAGGCCACGATGCCGGACCAGACCAGCGTGGTCAGCACGCCCTGCGCCTGGATCCAGACCTGGCCGGCAATCGAATAGTCGTCGGCGACCTTGTTGGCGACGTAGTCGTAGATGCCGGTGCCGCCGAGCGACGGCGCCGCGAACACGCCGGTCAGCAGCGCGCCGAGTATGCCGCCCACGCCGTGCACGCCGAACACGTCGAGCGAGTCGTCCGCGCCGAGCAGGCGCTTCAAGCCGTTCACGCCCCACAGGCAGACAATGCCCGCCAGCAGGCCGATCACCAGCGCGCCCATCACGCCGACGAAACCGGCGGCCGGGGTGACCGCGACCAGGCCGGCAACTGCGCCGGAGGCAGCGCCGAGCATCGACGGCTTGCCCTTGCCCATCCATTCGCCGAAGCTCCAGGACAGGGTCGCGGCGGCGGTGGCCAGCAGCGTGTTGATGAAGGCCAGGGCCGCGGTGGGACCCGCTTCCAGCGAGGAGCCGGCATTGAAACCGAACCAGCCCACCCACAGCATCGACGCGCCCACCATGGTCAGCGTCAGCGAGTGCGGCGCCATCGATTCCCGGCCGTAACCGATGCGCTTGCCGATCACATAGGCGCCGACCAGGCCGGCGACCGCCGCATTGATGTGCACCACGGTGCCGCCGGCGAAGTCGAGCGCGCCCTTGGCGAACAGCCAGCCCGCCGCTGCGGTCGCTTTTTCGGCGGCTGCGGCGTCGGTGTACGCATCCGGGCCGGGCCAGAACCAGACCATGTGCGCGATCGGCAGGTAGGAGAAGGTGAACCACAGCACGACGAACAGCAGCACCGCCGAGAACTTGATGCGCTCGGCGAAGGCGCCGACGATCAGGCCGCAGGTGATCGCTGCGAAGGTCGCCTGGAAGGCCGCGAACACGAACTCCGGAATCACCACGCCCTTGCTGAAGGTGGCGGCGACGGATTCCGGCGTGATGCCTTTGAGGAACAGGCGGTCGAAGGAGCCGATGAAGCTGCCGCCCTCGGTGAAGGCGAGCGAGTAGCCGTAGATGCACCAGAGCACGACGATGAGCGAAAAGATCACGAACACCTGCATCAGGATCGACAGCATGTTTTTCGACCGCACCAGGCCGCCGTAAAACAGCGCGAGCCCGGGGATGGTCATCAGGATCACGAGCACGGTGGCAACCATCATCCAGGCGGTGTCGCCCTTGTTCGGCACCGGTGCCGCAGCGGCGGGTTCGGAAGCGGCTGGCGCAGCCGGCGCTGCGGAAGATGCCGCCGGCGCCGCTGCTGCCGGCGCTTCGGCCGCGGGAGCGGCCGCCTGGGCGACGACCACGGCTTCCACCTTGGCCGGCGCCGCTTCCTCAGCCATCGCTGCGGGCGCGAACCCGGCGGCGATCAGCAGGGTGCCGGCCGCCAGCAAGCTTGCAAATAGCTTTTTCATCTCGCTCCTCCTTCAGAGTGCTTCTTTACCGGTTTCGCCGGTACGGATACGCACGACCTGCTGCAGGTCGTAGACGAAGATCTTGCCGTCGCCGATCTTGCCGGTGCGGGCGGCACCTTCGATCGCCTCGATCGCGCGCTCCACGATCGCGTCGTCCACCGCCGCCTCGATCTTCGTCTTCGGCAGGAAGTCGACCACGTACTCGGCGCCGCGGTACAGCTCGGTATGGCCCTTCTGGCGGCCGAAGCCCTTGACCTCGGTAACAGTGATGCCCTGCACGCCGATGGCTGACAGCGCCTCGCGCACTTCATCCAGCTTGAAAGGTTTGATGATCGCCGTGATCAGTTTCATGATGGCCTCGCTCAAAAAGTCTTGCTGACGGAAAGTACCAGGCTGTTCTTGCCGAGGTTCTTGCCGTTCGGGCCGACGTAGTTGTCGGTATCGGTGCCGATCAGCGCCAGGGAGCCGGAGGCGATGCCGAAATCCTTGGTCAGGCCGACCTTCCAGTCGGTGTAGCTGAACGGCGAATTGTTGCGCACCTTCTGGTGCCCCGCGTGCAGGTTCAGCACCAGGCCTTCGCCGACTTCGATGTTGGCGCCGATGTCGAGATAGCCGCTGCGCTTGCTGTCGACGAAGCCGAACAGGTTGGTCAGCGAATGCGAATACTTCAAATAGGCGGGGCCGTAGCCGAGCTGGCCGTAGATTTCGGTGGTGTTGGCGCTCGGGGCGAGGTTGTTGGACGGGTACTGGTAGCGCAGCACGCCGATGTCGTAGGAAACGCCTTCGACGATCTCGCCGCGCTTGCCGCCATAGATATCCCACTCGATGCCGGCATCGCCGCCGGGCACGTCCTTGATCCACCTGATGGTCGAGAGCCACGTTCCCAAGTAGAATCCGGTTGGGTTGTTAACGTAGTCCGCCCCGCCTTGCAGCGCCGGCTTCAGGCGCGTCTGGGAGATGCCGCGATAACGGTAGTCCGTCACCACGGAAGCGTTGAAGCTGACTTCATGGTCCGGCTTCTTGTCTTGGGCACGTGCAAGACCGCCGGCAAAGGCGGCCGCGACGGCGGCGGCAAGAATGATTTTTTTCATGGCGCTTCCCTTTTGTGTGTTGGAGAAATGGGTGAATTGCATTTTCCCAACTACTTAGCAGGACTCATGCCACCGTTTTTCCAGCCGGATGCGTTATCATTTATGCAATTTCACTACGCGCGCACACCGTTTTAAGGCGGCGCACCAGGAAATCCGCACCAGCCTGAAGCGCACACCTTCCGTGCGCACCAGCAGGGTGCGCTCTTTTCACCTTAGGATTGATTATGGACAAGACACACTTCTTCAATGACCTGCAGGCAAAAATCAGCCAGGCATTCGAAAACTCGCCGGCGAAGGACATTGAAAAGAATGTCAAGGCGATGCTGACCCAGGGCTTTTCCAGGCTCGACCTGGTGACCCGTGAGGAATTCGACATCCAGAGCCAGGTGCTGGCCAAGACCCGCGCCAAGCTGGAGGCGCTGGAAGCGCGCGTGGCCGAACTGGAAGCGCTGCTGAAAAAACCGTAATTCAATGAGCCTGGCGGTCCTCAAGAGCCGGGCCCTGGCCGGCATGCATGCGCCGGAAGTCACCGTCGAAGTGCATCTGGCCAACGGCCTGCCTTCCTTCACCATCGCGGGGCCGTAATTGCACTATTTTTCTAGCCATGTCCTGCAACGGCGTGTCCGTCTCGCATTGGCGGCACTGCCCCTGGCTTTCTTGCTCAACGCCTGTGGCGATAGCTATCGCTATATGACCAGTGGAGAGGTCGGCTGGGCGTTGAAGAATGAGCTACGCGACAACCGAGCAACACAGGTAGACATCGCGAGGCTCACCGATTTCGAATGGGATGAGTTCATTTTGGCAGGCCCCTATGAACCCGCTGAAGACATTTGCAAGCGTCTCCGCATAGCAACTGCAGAATGCCATAAGGTCATCACCACCGAATCAATTGACGATGGAGAGATGGTCATGCTGTTTCGCCACAAAGGTAAAGTGGTGCATATCGAAAAACATTTCCGATTTCACGGTGACTTTACCCCCATCCCTGATGAAACGTTCACCCCCAAAACCGCGGTCTTTAACGTCTCAGTCGATGGGAAGTCCGCCTCTGGTCAGTCTTGGTTGAAGCTAGCTGCTGCGAAAGTACCGAACAAATAGACGATAACGAAATGAGTTTAGCTGTTCTGAAAAGCCGTGCGCTTGCGGGCATGCATGCGCCAGAGGTAACCGTAGAGGTGCATCTCGCCAATGGATTACCAAGTTTCACCATCGTCGGCCTGCCCGAAACCGAGGTCAAGGAAGCCAAGGACAGGGTGCGCGCCGCGCTGCAGAACGCCTGCTTCGAATTTCCCGCCAGGCGCATCACCGTCAATCTCGCTCCCGCCGACCTGCCGAAGGAGTCCGGCCGCTTCGACCTGCCGATCGCGCTCGGCATCCTTGCCGCGTCGGGCCAGATGCCGGCCGACGATCTCGACAAGTATGAATTCGCCGGCGAGCTGTCGTTGTCGGGCGAGTTGCGTCCGATCCGCGGCGCGCTCGCGATGACCTATGCGATGTACCGTGCCGGCGACGCAGCGGGCCGCCGGCGCGGATTCATCCTGCCCGGCGCGAATGCGGATGAAGCCGCGCTCGTGCGCGACGCGGCGATTTTTCCCGCCGGCTCGCTGCTGCAGGTGTGCAGCCACTTCGCCGCCAGGGATGGCGACGCAAAGCTGGTCCGGCACCGCCCGGCGGCGCAAGCCGCCGCGCCTGCCTATCCGGATTTCGCGGAAGTGAAGGGACAGGCACAGGCCAGGCGCGCGCTCGAGGTTGCCGCGGCGGGCGGGCACAGTGTCCTGATGGTCGGGCCGCCCGGCACCGGCAAGTCGATGCTCGCCGCGCGCTTTCCGGGCATCCTGCCGCCGATGACGGATGAGGAGGCGCTGGAGTCGGCCGCGGTGCAATCGCTGTCCGGCAGCTTTTCCGCCGCGCGCTGGAAGACCCGCCCTTACCGCGCGCCGCACCACACCGCGTCCGCGGTGGCGCTCGTGGGCGGCGGCGGCACTCCGCGCCCGGGCGAGATTTCGCTCGCGCACCGCGGCGTGCTGTTTCTCGACGAGCTGCCGGAGTTCGACCGCAAGGTGCTCGAGGTCTTGCGCGAGCCGCTGGAGTCCGGGCATATCACCATTTCGCGCGCGGCGCGCCAGGCGGACTTCCCGGCACGCTTCCAGCTCATCGCGGCGATGAACCCCTGCCCCTGCGGCTATCAGGGACACGGCAGCGGCCGCTGCCGCTGCACGCCCGACCAGGTCGCGCGCTACCAGGACAAGATCTCCGGCCCGCTGCTCGACCGCATCGACATGCAGATCCTGGTCGGCGCGCTGCCGCACGAGGAACTGCTGAGGCAAGCCGATGGCGAACCGTCGGCGGCGATTGCGGAACGGGTCAACGGCGCATTCGAGAAACAGGTGCGGCGCCAGGGCAAGGGCAACCACGCGCTGTCGACCGCCGAGATCGACGCCCATTGCAAGCCCGATGCCGGCGGCGAGCAACTGCTGCGCGCCGCGATGGCGCGCCTGAACTGGTCGGCGCGCGCCTATCACCGGGTGCTGAAGGTGGCGCGCACCATTGCCGATCTCGCCGGCGACAAGACAGTCATGCAGCCGCACGTGGCCGAAGCGGTGCAGTACCGCCGCGCGCTGCGGGAGCACTGAGGCGCACCGAGGAGCACTAGGCAGCACTGAGCGGCGTCAGGCCGCCTTCTGCGACAGGGCGTCCGACGATATGGCCGAGCCGGCGCGTCAGCCATGTTGTCACCGCCTGAACAGCCCAAGTACGCTTCGACCACCACATTACGCATCGGCTGCGGCCGGCGTTACTGCGAAGAGATGGATGACGCAATGGCTCCAGTGCCGATTCGACCGTCTTCGCCTTTCGAACTTGCGCTTGGCTGTCCCGCGTTCGAATTCTTCCACCATCAGCGGCTCATGTGATCTAGCTATCAAGATTAGGACCTGTGCAGGTATTCAGCAGGTCAATACAGCTGGTGAGACAAACTCACAGTTCACATCCAACAAAAATTCCTGCCGCTCCAGTGCACCGGCCATGGCAGGCAAATTAAATTCTGATTGCAAATTTAATAACCAAATATTTCCTCGTTGAAAGCGAGTTATTGTTTTTCCAACAAAGCACTTGGCGAACGTTGAAAACATGACGCACGGCGAGGATCTGTGGCTGCAAAAAGCTACCCCGGTTCGGACCTGGCGTCAGGAATATCACAGACTGAGCTTGAATTGGAGCGAGACGACCATCGCTATCCGGCGCCTCGTGAACTCTGAAGTCGGCATCCGCAGCATGTACTGCGCGGCGTGCTGGTAACGAAGTTCGGCGCCACACGCCGTGCTGTGCGAGCCTGCCAGCGGATTTCGTGCAGAAGCACCGCCTCGGTATGTCCGCCTGCAATGTGGTGAAGCTGGTGTCCTTCGACCTGCTCGTGGAAATATTCCTCAAGAACCGCGGCGATGCCTAGGAGGTAGACACCTTCACTCTGTTCCTGGAATCGGCACACAGCAACAGCCGACGGATGCACTCCGCGTGAGAAATGCTTCCGCGGCACCGGCGAGAACAGATGGTCGGGTGCAGCACGATCGCGGCGTCCAGTATCGCAACTTCATTTGAACAGGTAATCAATGACCATCCTTTTCAAACCCAAACGCAACTTGCGACACATCTATTACGGACTTCTGCTTGCTGTCCTCGTGGCATTCCCGTTCTTTGCCGCCAGCTACGGCAATTCCTGGGTGCGCATCATGGACATGGCGTTGCTGTACGTGATGATGGCGCTGGGGCTCAACCTCGTAGTTGGCTTCGCTGGCTTGCTGGACCTCGGCTACATCGCTTTCTACGCGCTCGGCGCCTACATGGCCGGCCTGCTCGCGTCGCCGCAGTTTCCGATTCTCCTCGATTCGATGATTGCCGCCTATCCTGCGGCCGGGATCGCGCTGGCCGAGCTGGTCGGGCCGGAAATCGCGCGCGGCGGGATCCATCTCTCCGTGTGGCTGATCGTCCCGCTTGCGGCGGCTCTGGCCGGCATCTTCGGCGCACTGCTCGGTGCGCCGACACTCAGGCTGCGCGGCGACTACCTCGCGATGGTAACTCTCGGCTTCGGCGAGGTGATCCGCATCCTGATCCACAACCTGACAGCGCCGGTAAACATCACCGATGGGCCGAGGGGTATCAACATGATCGACCCGGTCAGCATCTTCGGCATCTCGCTGCACGGCGAACCCGGTACCAATGCGACGGTGAAGCTCGGCTTCCTGTCCATGCCCTCGGTCAACGCCTACTACTACCTGTTCCTCGTACTGTGCATCGCGATCATCCTTGTCTCCGTCCGTATGCAACATTCGCGCCTGGGACGTGCCTTCATCGCGATCCGTGAAGATGAAGTCGCCGCCAGGGCGATGGGTATCAATACCCGCAACATCAAGCTGCTCGCGTTCGCGATGGGCGCGTCCTTCGGCGGCGTGGCCGGCGCGATGTTCGCAGCCTTCCAGGGTTTCATCTCCCCGGAGTCCTTCTCGCTTACCGAGTCGATCACGGTACTATCCATGGTCATCCTCGGTGGCATCGGCCACATTCCTGGAGTGATCCTCGGGGCGGTGATGCTCGCTGCCTTGCCCGAGATCCTGCGCCACATCGTCGAGCCGTTGCAGCTTGCGGCCCTGGGCCACGTCCTGGTTCCCTGCGAAGTGATGCGGCAACTGCTGCTCGGCTTGGTAATGGTGCTCGTCATGCTGAATCGTCCCGCCGGACTGTGGCCGGCTCCAGCACCGGAAGACCGCCCCATCGGGAATCCCGGCGAGGGTGACGCCTCGAAGAGTGCGGCAATGCCGGGCGCACGCAGCCTTGCCGTTGCCGCCGACGGGTTCGGCAGGACTGCCGGTGACGATGATGTCGTCGTTCAGACCGGCACCGATCCCTATTCCGCATCGATTCCCGCGCAAGCAGTGCGGAAGCCTGCATCGGACGGCTGACCCAAGGCTTTCATGCATGCATGACAGGCTGGTCCGTTTGGGGAACCGGAACGACGGTTGAATCCCGCCGCACGCTGCGGGAGCACCGAGGAGCAACAAGCGGCGTCAGGCCGCCTTCTGCGACAGGCGTCCGACGATATGGCCGAGGCGTCGCATCGCGTCATCCATCTCTTCGCAGTAACGCCGGCCGCAGCTGATGCGCATGTAGTGGTCGAAGCGTCCGGAATTGGAAAACATCGCGCCCGGCGCGACCAGGATGCCTTCCCGCAGTGCGGCGTCGAACACCGCGCGTGAAGACAGGCGGTTGGGCAGTTCTATCCAGAGCGAGACCCCGCCGCGGGGCATGCTCAGGCGGGTACCGAGCGGAAAGTAGGCGGCGACGGCGTCCGCCATGCGCTCGCGCTGCCCGCGCAATGCGGCGCGCAGGCGCACCAGGTGCCGGTCGTAGGCGCTCGACGCCATGAACTCGGCGGCGGCCACCTGCGGCCACTCTTCATTGTCGCGCGTCTGTGCATACTTGAGCATCGCCACCCGCGCCTGCCAGCGGCCCGCCGCCATCCAGCCCAGGCGCATCCCGGGCGCGAGGATCTTGTGCAGCGATGCGCAGTGGATCACGCTGCCATTGCGGTCCCACGCCTTGATCGCATCCGGCCGCACCTCGCCGTCGACCAGCTCGCTGTAGGTATCGTCCTCGATCAGCGCGATGCCGCGCTGTTCGCACAATTGCACGAGGCGCTGCTTGTTAGCGTCCGGCATGATGCAGCCGAGCGGGTTCTGCAGGTGCGGCACCACCACCACCGCCTTGATGCCGTCGTAGGTGCGCAGTGCGAGCTCAAGCGCGTCGAGCGACAGGCCGGTGCTGGCGCTGGTCGGAATTTCCAGCGCGCGCAGCCCGAGGCTTTCGAGGATCTGCAGCAAGCCATAGAAAGTCGGCGACTCGACGGCAACCGCGTCGCCCGGCTGCGTGACCGCGCGCAGCGCGAGATTGAGCGCCTCGATGCAGCCGTGGGTCACGATCAGGTCCTCTGCTTTCAAGACCTGCCCGCTGTTCATCGCTCGCTTGGCGAGCACAGTGCGGAACTGCAGGTTGCCGTCCGGCGGGGCAGCCCTCACCAGCATTTCCGGCTGCTTGCGCAGCGCCCGGATGCCGGCATTCTTCAGGGCTTCGGACGGGTAGAGCTCGGGCGCGCCGCGCGCTCCCGATAGATTGATCCGCGGCGGGTGCATCCGCCCCTGTGCAATGAAATCGGACACCTGCGCATGGATACCGACGTATTGCGCCGGATCCGGCGGCGCCGCGATATCCGGCTCCTCCAGCGGCGGAACGGCCGGCCGGGCCGGCCGGCGCACGAAATAGCCGGAGCGCGGACGGGCTTCGATCCAGCCCTCGCCCTCCAGCTGGCGGCAGGCCTGCAACGCAGTGGACAGGCTGACCCCGTGCTGCCGCATGATGGCGCGGACCGAGGGCATGCGCGCGCCCTGCTCCAGGGTGCCCGCCTTGATCGCGCCGAGATAATGCTCGGCCAGTTGCCGGTAAAGGGGTTGCGAGTGCATGTCACATGATCCCTTGCTGCCCATGCCTTGAACAGATATAGATTCCCGAAAATTGAACAATAACAGATGCCCGGGCCACAACTCTGTTTCGATATAACCCGGCGCCTGCTGTACCTGTTTTCGGTTTTGCAATCGCTCTAGCATGAAGCCTGCGATTCATGGAAGGAGCATCGGATGGAAACTGGCTTTCTCGATCGAAAGGCTTTGCACCCGGGGCAGCGGCTGGACCTGCGGGTGCAACGCGGCATGATGCTGGTGGCGGCGCGGGGTAAGGTGCATATTGCCGGGCCCGACCCTTGGCTCGCCGGCGGCATGGTGCAGCAGGGCACCGACCTGCAGGAAGGCGACGCCCACACGTTGCTAGACGACGGCTGGATCAGCCTGTCGAGCCGTCGCGGCGCGGAGGTCGTCTGCGTGGACGCGCCGCCGGCGGGCGGGGCGGTAACGAAATTGCTTGCGCTGCTTGCAGCCGTCCTGCACCGCGCGCTGCCGGCGAAAGCGGCGGGCCGCCGCTGAACGGCCGCGCACGAAAACCGATTCGGATTTATGATGGTGCCGGTAGACCGAGGCACCCATGTTCCAGCATCCTTCCGAATTCGTCAGCTTCAAGGCCAGCCCGCACCTGCGCGGCGTGGAACTGTACTCCGCGCGCCTGGTCGATCATGCCTTTGCGCCACATGTGCATGATGGCTATTCGCTGGGAGCGATCGAAGCCGGCGTCGAACGCTTCCGTTACCAGGGCGCGGAACATCTGGCGCCGGCAGGGACCCTGGTGCTGCTCAATCCAGATGAATTGCATACCGGCGAAGCCGAGGTCGACGCAGGCTGGACCTATCAGATGCTGTACATCGAACCGGACACCCTGAAATCGCTGACCGGCAGCGAAGCCTGGTTCCCGCAGGCGGCTGTCCACGATCCGGCGCTGGCGGCGGTGTTCCGGCGTGTTTTCCGGCGCATGTGGCATGCGGCCGACGATATCGCCTTCGCCTCGGAATTCACGCAGCTGGTCGATGCCATCGTGGCGCGCTACGGCCGGAATGCGCGCGAGGTGAAGCCGGCCACGGCGGCCGAACAGCGCCGCATGGCCGCGATGCGCCGCGTGCTCGAGCGTATCGAGGCGCAGCTCGACGGCTCGCTCGGCATCGACATGCTGGCCGCCGAAGCCGGGTTGTCGGTATTTCATTTCGTGCGCACCTTTTCCGCGACCTTCCATGTCACCCCGCACCAGTACGTGCAGGCGCGCCGCGCCGCCCGCGCCAAGTCGCTGCTGGCGCAGCGTGCCACGCCATCGGACGCAGCGGCCGCCGCCGGCCTGACCGACCAGAGCCACCTGAACCGCTGGTTCAAGCGCACCTACGGCGTGACGCCGGCGCAATACCAGCAGCAAATCGGTACAAGACCGCCGGCGCCGCAACGCGCATAATCGGCGTTCGGATGCGCATCCGCGCGTCGTTTTTCCTGTCGTGGTTCATCATGTTGATCGGTTTTCTGTGCGCGCTCGGCGCGGGACTCCTGTGGGGGCTGGTATTCGTCGCGCCCCTGATGCTGGCTGACTATCCGGGACTGGTACTGTCCTTCGGCCGCTATATTGGTTTCGGCCTGATTGCGCTGGTTCCCGCCTGGTTCGATCGCCGCCGGATCGCCGCGCTGTCGAAGGCGGACTGGATCGCCGCACTCAAGCTTTCACTGGTCGGCAATATCCTGTACTACGCCGCGCTGGCAACCGGCATCCAGCTCGCGGACGCGCCGCTGCCGGCCATGCTGATCGGCACCCTGCCCGTCGTGATCTCGATCTGCTCGAACTGGTCGCCCGGACATCCGTCGGAGGTGGTCGCCTGGCGCCGCCTCGCGCCTTCGCTGGCCATCATCTTCCTCGGGCTGATGCTGGTCAATGCGAGCGAACTGGCCCACCTCGACGGCAAGCGTTCCCATGCCGACTACGCGCTCGGCTGCTTCGTCGCGCTCGGCGCGCTGGCGGCGTGGACCTGGTATCCGATCATGAACGCGCGCCACCTGAAGCAGCATCCGCACATCGCTTCATCCACCTGGGCGACCGCGCAAGGACTGGCGACGCTGCCGCTGGCGCTGGCCGGCTACGCCGCATACGGCGTGTACGCCGCGCTGCAGCCGGGCGCGTATGACTTTCCTCTGGGGCCACGCCCGCTGCAATTCATCGGCCTGATGCTCACGCTCGGCCTGTGCGCTTCCTGGCTGGGCACCATGCTGTGGAACAAGGCCAGCCAGCACCTGCCCACTTCGCTGGCCGGCCAGCTGATCGTGTTCGAAACCCTGTCCGCGCTGCTGTATGCCTTCATCTGGCGCGGCACCGCCCCGACGATCTCCGTGCTCGCCGGCATCTTGCTGCTGTGCATCGGTGTCATGTTCGGTCTGCGTGCTTTCCAGCATCATGGCGGCACCGGGCGTCGCGGGCAGCAGGCCGTCGTGTCCGGCGCCGAGTAGGCGCCGCACGGATGCCGGCGCAGCTGCTACCATTGCGTCCATGTCCAGATTGCCATTCTCGCTTGCGGGCGCCGCCTGCGCCTTGCTGCTTGCCGCATGCAGCCCCAAATTCGACTGGCGCGAAGTGCGCGGCGGCGATGCGCCTTTTATCGTCCTGCTGCCGGCAAAGCCGGCATCGCATACGCGCACCATCGATCTCGACGGCGTGAAGGTGGCAATGACGATGACGGCGGCCGAGGTCGACGGCGTTACCTTTGCTGTGGGCAGCGCCGAAATGCAGGACGCGGCGCAGGCGCAACAGGCGCTGGCGGCGATGAAGACGGCGCTGGTGCGCAATATCGGCGGCAGCATCACGCAGGAAAAGACGGCCGGCCCGGCAACCATCGACGTCGAGGCGAAAGGCGCGCAAGCGCGCGTGCTGATTGCGCGCTTCGCCGCCAGGGACAAGCGCATCTACCAGGCGGTGATGCTAGGCAATGAAAAGGCCATCTCGCGGGATGCCGCCGATACCTTCTTTACTTCCTTCAAGCCGGGCTGACCTGCCGCAGGCTTCGTTGCCGACGCCGATTCCTTGCTGCAAACACATGGCGGCCGGCCGCCTTCTTGACCTGCATTCGGAGCGCGATCAAGCGCTGATTTGGCCTATAGCAAATTCACAAACTCATGCTATGGTTTAGTCATACAGACAGTGATCGGAGGCTCCATGTTGGTGACATTCAAATCAAAGGCCGCGGCGGAAGTGCTGATGTACGAGGAGCATGCCAGGCGCATACTTGATTTGCTGGACAAGGACGTCAGGCTCGGTGTCATTACCGCAGAGGAAACCCCAGAGGCGGTGGCCAGGCTGGAAGCGGAGATCGCTGAAAGCCGCCGTCACTCGGCTTCCGAAGAAGTGCGGCGCGATGTGATGGCGCATCACGGGGAGGACGGCGACGACAACGAGCATGAACCGGTCGAGTTTGTCAGCTTCGCAACCCGGGCATATCCCTTGCTGGAAATGCTGCGCGCCGCACGCCAGGAGGGACACGACGTCATGTGGGGGGTGTAGTGCGGGCAACGGAACGCGAACTGCATGGTGCGGACGGCACGCGTTTGTTCGCCGAGGACTGGATCGGCGACCCGAACTACCGCAACGGCGTGGTGCTGATGCACGGGCTCGGCGAGCACGGCGGGCGTCATGCGCATGTCGCGCGCTTCTTCAACGCCTGCGGATGGTCGGTACGAACCTACGATCACCGCGGCCACGGCCGTTCCGGCGGCAAGCGAGGCGACGTCCCCGACAACGACGCGCTGTTGCAGGATGCAAAGATCGTTGTCGACGATTTCGCACAACAACTGAAAGAACCGCCTTTGCTTCTTGGACATAGCATGGGCGGACTGCTGGCGGCACGTTTCGCCACCGGAAAACTGTCGCCGCTGCGCGGCCTGATCCTGTCTTCCCCGGCGCTTGCGATTCCACTGTCCGGCTTCCAGAAAATACTGCTGCGAACGCTCGGCGCGGTTGCGCCCGGCCTGGGCGTGGCCAACGGCCTGCAGACGCGTTACCTGTCGCACGACCCGGCGGTGGAGCAGGCGTACAAGAAAGACCCGCTGGTGCACGCAACGATCACCCCGCGCCTGCTGCGCAGCATGCTGGACTATATCGATGCGGCGCATGCGGGTGCCGCATCGCTCGACATCCCGGTGCTGCTGGTGGTTGCCGGCGACGACCGCCTGGTCGATGCCGCCGGCAGTGACGCATTCTTTTCCCGCCTGACGCCGGGCGTGGGCAAGATACACCGGTACAAGGACTACTACCACGAGATCTTCAACGAAACCGGTAAAGACCGCGTGTTCGACGACATCCGCGGCTGGCTCGCGACGCATCACCCGGAAATCGCCGCCGCGCGGGTATAAGCCGCGCATCGCGGCTACAATGTCGACTTCGTCCCCGTCATTCTTCTTTTCGCGCCGGCCGCCGCGCGCACGCTTGCTATGGATATTTTCGGCATTTCCAATTTCGGCCTGTTCCTGGTCGCGGTGCTGCTGCTGAATGCGACGCCCGGTCCGGACACGGCCTATATCGTCGGGCGCAGCATCGCGCAAGGCCGTGCCGCCGGACTGATGTCCGCGCTCGGGATTTCCGTCGGCTGCTGCGTGCATGCGCTGGCCTCGGCGGTCGGCCTGAGCGCGATCCTCGCGGCATCCGCCACCGCATTCATGTTCATCAAGCTGGCCGGCGGCGCCTACCTGGTCTACCTCGGCCTGCGCATGCTGCTGGCGAAGCAGACGGCGGGCCCGGCTGCCGCCGGCAGCGGCGACCTGCGCTCGCTCAAGACGATCTTCCTGCAGGCGATGCTCACCAACGTGCTCAATCCCAAGGTCATCCTGTTCTTTCTCGCATTCATCCCGCAGTTCGTGCGCACCGATGCGCCGCAGAAGACACTCGCCTTCCTCCTGCTCGGCGTCGCCTTCGCCGCCATCAGCATGTGCTGGAACAGCGGCACCGCCTTCCTCGCCGGCACCCTGGCGCGCCGCGCCGGCCGCAGTCCGCGCGTACGGCTGTGGCTGGAGCGGACGGTGGGCGCCACCTTCGTCGCGCTCGGCGCAAAACTCGCATTGAGCAAGACTTGACCGACCTTTTTGAAATGATGCGGGTCCATCCGCACATACCCACGTGTCCAATACCCAACTGAGAACCGATTCACTCGCGCATGCGCTGCTGGGCGCCGCGCATGCCGTCGCCAGGGTCAAGGCCGGCACCGCATTGCCGCAGGCGCTGGCCGCGATCTTCACGCAAACCGGCGCGCCGCCGCAGGCGCGCGGCGCGATCCAGGACCTCGCCTATCGCGCGATGCGCGAACTCGGCCGCGCCGACGCCTTGCTGGCGCTGCTCGCCGACAAGCCGCCTGCCTCCGCGGAGCTGCGCGGCCTGCTGTGCTGCGCGCTGGCACTGCTCGCGCACGAGGAGGGGGCGCGGGATGCGCCCTATGCGGATTTCACGGTGGTCGACCAGGCGGTGAACGCGGCGGCGTCCGACCCCGCGATGCTGCACGCGAAGGGCATGGTCAACGCGGTGCTGCGCCGCTTCCTGCGCGAACGCGCCATCCTGCTGGCGCAGGCGGTAAAACATCCGCCCGGCCGCTGGAACTATCCCACCTGGTGGGTCGACTCGGTGCGTGCCGCCTATCCGGAAGACTGGGAGAGCATCCTGCGCGCCGGGAACCGCGCGCCGCCCCTCACGCTGCGGGTGAACCGGCGCAAGACCGAGGTCGGCCCCTATCTGGAGACACTGGCAGGCTGCGGCATGGCCGCCACGCGTGTCGGGCCGGTTGCGGTGCGCCTGGAACGGCCGGTACCGGTTGCGCAGATCCCCGGCTTTGCGGAAGGCATGGTGTCGGTACAGGACGCGGCCGCCCAGCTGGCGGCGCCGCTGCTGGACCTGCAGGACGGCATGCGCGTGCTTGATGCGTGCGCGGCACCGGGCGGCAAGACCGGCCATATGCTGGAGAGCGCCGACATCGAACTGCTTGCCCTCGACAGCGACCCGCTGCGGCTGGCGCGCATCGATGACAACCTGGCACGCCTGCAGCTGCGGGCGACGCTGAAAGCGGGCGATGCCGCCGGCGACGGATGGTGGGACGGCACGCCTTTCGACCGCATTCTGGCGGACGTGCCCTGCACCGCGTCCGGCATCGTGCGGCGTCATCCGGACATCCGCTGGCTGCGGCGCAAGGAGGACACGGCACGGCTCGCCGGCCTGTCGGCGCAGATTCTCGACAACCTGTGGCGCATGCTCAAGCCTGGCGGCAAACTCGCTTTCGTCACCTGCTCGCTGTGGCCCAAGGAGTCCGAACTGCAAGCCGCCGCCTTTGCGGCGCGAAACAACGCGGCCCGCCTCGATGCTCCCGGCCAGCTGCTGCCGGTGGCGGACGCCGGCGAGGACCACGACGGCTTGTTCTACGCGCTGTTCCAAAAGACCGGCGTCTGATAGTATCTCCGCGGAGACGTGACCGGACAGACGCATGGGCAAGCCAGATGCATGTCGACAACCGGAGGGGCGCTTGCCCGTCCGGCGGCCTGGCGCTCCAGGAACAAGCGGCATTTCCTGACCGGTTTTCCGATTTCCCGTTATCGACTGCGCCTCTACGAGTGATCCGTCCTGCCCTTCAACTTCTGACGCGCTGGCTGTTGACAGCCCTGCTGCTGGCGGGCGCGCTGGCGCCGGCCGCCGTGCGCGCCGAAGGCGTGGAGATCACGCAGGCGGCGCTCGAATACACGGATGAGGGCTACAGGCTCGCGCTCGGCTTTTCCTTCGAACTGACGCGCAGCCTGGAAGACGCGGTCACGCGCGGCATCCCGCTCTACTTCACCACCGAGGTGCAGCTGACCCGGCCGCGCTGGTACTGGTTCGACGAAAAGGCGGTCAGCACGTCGCAGACGATCCGCATTTCCTACAATGTCCTCACGCACCAGTACCAGGCGGCGATCAGCGGCCGCCTGCAGCAGAGCTTTGCCACGCTGGACGATGCGCTGTCGCTGGTCCGGCGCCCGAGCCGCTGGGTAGTCGCGGAAAAGGGTGCGCTCAAGTCCGGCGAAGTCTACAACGTCGCGGTGCGCATGGGCCTGGACGTGGCGCGCCTGCCCAAACCATTCCAGGTCCATGCGATGAACAGCTCCGACTGGCGCTTCTCTTCCGACTGGAAGCAATTCTCTTTCAGGGCGGAATAATCGTGCAAAGATTCCTGCGTTATTTCCTGGTCGTCGGTGGCGCGGTCGTCAGCATCCTGTTGTTCCTGCTGGCGTCGGCGTCCGAGAACTCCGCCTTCTTCGACCGCCACTATCCCGAACTGCTGGTCCTCAATGCGCTGATCGCGGTCGCGCTGCTGGCGCTGGTGGCGCTGCTGCTGACTCGCCTGTACCGCGGCTACAAGCGGCGCGAATTCGGCTCGCGTCTGATGACGCGGCTGGTGCTGCTGTTTGCGCTCATCGGCATCCTGCCCGGTGCCGTGATCTACACGGTATCGGTGCAGTTCGTCTCGCGTTCGATCGAATCCTGGTTCGACGTCCGGGTAGAAGCGGCGCTGGAATCCGGCCTGACCCTGGGACGCACCGCGCTCGACGCGTCGCTCACCGACCTGACGGCGAAGGCGCGCAGCGTCGCGCTCGAACTGTCCGAAATGTCGGAGTCGTCGCAGGTCACGCAACTGTCGCGGCTGCGTGATCAAACTCAACTCCAGGAAGCAACCATTGTCACTTCCAGCGGTCAAATCGTGGCAACCGTCGGCGGCCGCATCGGCACGCTGGTACCGGACCTGCCCAGCGCGACGATGATGCGGCAGGCCCGGATGACGCGCGCCTACGCCGCCATCGAAGGCGGCTTCGACTTCCATGACAGCATGACGAAGGAAGGTTCCGCCGAAAGCGCTCAGGAGCAACGCTCCCCGTCCAGCCAGCCCGCCGGCGCGGGTGACTTGCGGCTGAGGGTGGTGGTGGCGATCCCGGCGTCCAACAACGACCTGTCGCTGCAAGGCGAAACGCGCTACCTGCAACTGTTGCAGCCTGTTCCGGCGCATCTGGCAACCAACGCCGAAGCGCTGCGCGCGGCGTACAGCGAATACCAGGAACGTTCTCTGGCGCGCACCGGCCTGCGCAAGATCTACCTCGTCACCCTGACGCTGACGCTGCTGCTGGCGATTTTCGGCGCGATCGCCGCCGCTTTCCTGATCGCCGGCGACCTTGCGCAGCCGTTGCTGGTGCTTGCCGAAGGCACCAAGGCGGTGGCCGAGGGCAACCTGTCGCCACGTCCGATCGTCGCCACTTCCGACGAGCTGGGCACTCTGACGCAGTCGTTCAACACCATGACCCGCCAGTTGTCGGAGGCGCGCGCTTCCGCCGAGCGCAACCGCGCGGCACTGGCGAATGCGAAAGCCTACCTGGAGTCGGTACTGGCCAACATGTCGGCCGGGGTGATGGTGCTCGACAGCCAGTTCCGGCTGGTCACCTGCAACGAGTCGGTGGAACGCATCCTGCTCAACGACTTCGATTCGCACATCGGCAAGCCGCTGTCGGCGATTCGCGGCCTGGAACCGATGGCCGACGCGATCACGCGCTCGTTCTCTGAGCAGCGCGCGCAGTCGGCAGGCGGCGCGTCGACCGACCTGCACTGGCAAAAACAGATCGAAGTGCCGCGCGCCGGCGCCGAGCCGGACGGCGACAGCGACATCACCCTGCTCGCCCGCGGCTCCTATCTCCCGGTCGCCGGCGGCACCGGCTATATCGTCGTGTTCGACGATATCACCGACGTGATATCGGCCCAGCGCTCGGTCGCCTGGGGCGAAGTGGCGCGCCGCCTGGCGCACGAGATCAAGAATCCGCTGACGCCGATCCAGCTATCCGCAGAGCGCCTGCAGATGAAGCTGGAGCCCAAGCTCGGCGGACCGGATGCGGCGATCCTGACCAAGGGCACCGCCACCATCGTCAACCAGGTCTCCGCAATGAAGCGCATGGTCGACGACTTCCGTGATTACGCGAAGACCCCGCCCGCGGTGCTCTCGCCGCTCGACCTGAATGCACTGGTCGAGGAAATCCTGCATCTCTACGTCGGCGGCGACGAACGCGACATCATCCACCCGACGCTGAGCCCGAACCTGCCGAAGGTGATGGGCGACGCGACGCAGCTGCGGCAGGTGATTCATAATCTGCTGCAGAATGCGCAGGACGCGGTTGCGGATCGTGATTTCCAGCAAGACAAGGCGCGCATCGAAGTCGTGACCGAAGCCGTGCATTACGACGATTCCGACGGCGGCCAGCGCGCCGCGGTGCGGCTGACGGTGAGCGACAACGGTCCGGGCTTTTCGCCGAAGATCCTGGCGCGCGCATTCGAACCCTATGTGACATCGAAGTCGCGCGGCACCGGCCTTGGGCTGGCCATGGTAAAAAAGATCATCGATGAACACGGCGGACGGGTCGACATCAAGAACCGGTCGCAGGGCAGCGGTGCAAAGGTGTCGATTTTGCTGTTAAAGTTAGCGCCGGACGAGGAACAGGCGGCAGCGTGAAACAACTCGTGACAACTCTCCGGCTCCAGCGTGTGGCGACGTAGAATAATCAGCGACAATGGAAGCGTACAAGGTAAGGATATGGCAAACATTCTGGTAGTCGATGATGAAATGGGCATCCGGGAACTGCTCTCGGAGATTCTCGGCGACGAGGGCCACGTCGTCCTCACCGCGGAGAACGCACAGCAGGCGCGTGAAGCGCGCGCCCAGGGAGCACCCGACCTCGTGCTGCTTGATATCTGGATGCCGGATACCGATGGCGTTACGCTGCTCAAGGAATGGCAGCGCGACGGCCTGCTGACGATGCCGGTGATCATGATGTCCGGCCATGCGACCATCGACACCGCGGTCGAAGCCACCCGCATCGGCGCGCTGAATTTCCTCGAAAAACCCATTGCCCTGCAAAAACTATTGAAAGCCGTACAGCAGGGATTGACGCGCACGCCGGAAGTGGTGCGCCCGGCCCCGGTCTACCATGCGGCCCGCCCGGCAGCGGCGGCGCCCGTTGACGAACCGGCGATGCCGGCAACAGTGTCCTATGCCACATCCGTGGCGACGGCGCCGGTTGCCGCATCGCAAGCCGTCGCGCCGGCCGAGTCACAGGTATTCGGCCTGTCGTTCGACTTGCCGCTGCGGGAGGCGCGTGATGCCTTCGAGCGGGCCTACTTCGAACATCACCTGGTGCGCGAAGGCGGCAGCATGACGCGCGTGGCGGAAAAGACCGGGCTGGAACGCACCCACCTGTATCGCAAGCTCAAGCAACTGGGTGTCGAGCCAAGCAAGCTCTCGCGCAAGGGGTGATTCCGACCACGCTGGTTGTCGGCGCTTCCCCGACCGCGCGGGAAGCGGCGATCGCGGCCGCCGCCGGCAATGAAAATGGCGCGGCCATGATCCTTGAAGGAATGCCGGACGGTAGTGCCTTGCTGGAACATGCGCTCCCGCAAGCACGCATCGTCCGTATTGCGCCTGGCTGCCTCTGCTGCAGCGGCAACCTGACCATGCGCGTCACGCTGAACCGGATGCTGCGTGCACGGCCGGCACGACTTTACATCGGCCTGGCAAGCGTCGCTCATCTCGACCGGATACGCGCGTTTCTCAATGCGCCGCCTTACGACAATTTACTCACCCTGACTAAAGATTTGCAGGCCTAGCGCCGATTTTCCTTCCAAGGGAACAATCGATGGCATGCAAAACCGCCCGGTTCCTGCGATCGCTTGAAATTCCCGGGGGTGGCCTCATTTTTGCATTACAGCAGACGGGTACACTGCAAATATTCCGTAGCAAAAGGAGCGCAACATGAACTTGATCTACAACAGCGAGCAGTACAGCGTGGTAGAGTTCGGCGCAGACGACGGTCGCGAGGCCTTGCGCTTTGGCGGATACGAAATCATGGACAAATCCGGCAAGCGTGAAATTTTTATCGGCGGCACTCTCGCCAAGTCGTTCCGCGAAGAGGTGGAAAACCTGATCGCGACCGAACCGACGGTGGAAGAGATCGATGACTTCCTCGGCAAATACGACGCGCTGATGCGTCAACCGGTCACCCTGCACTAATTACAAACTTCCGCCGCAGAATACACGGCATTCTGTGGCCATCCGGGATCTCGCAGCGACTGTGCCTGATTGCCGCCCTGTGGCATGATGGCGGGCAATTCAGTCGAATCCCCCTTTCAACGACAAGCACTCCCGCACGGGCTGCGCCCGTGACTGGTGTCGCTTGCGCGATCGGGGGCAACCAGCGAGGTTTCGGATGGATCAATTCAGCGCATTGAAGGCGTTCTGCCGTGTGGTGGATGCAGGGGGCTTCTCCGCGGCCGCTGCAGGGCTGAATGTGTCGCATACGGTCATGTCGAAACAGGTGCGGCAGCTGGAAACGCGGCTCGGCGTGCAACTGCTCAATCGCACGACGCGCCGGCTCGCGCTGACCGAGGCCGGGCAGGCGTATTACGAACGCGCGCGCCGCATCCTGGACGAACTGCAGGAAGCAGACCTCGCCGTCAGCCGCCATCATGCCGCACCGCGCGGCACCTTGCGCATCAATGCGCCGATGGCCTTCGGCACGCTCGACATGGCGCAATGGCTGCCGCGCTTCATGGCCCGCCATCCCGAGCTGAAGGTCGACCTGGTATGCAACGACCGTTTCGTCGACCTGATCGAAGAGGGTTTCGACGTCGCGTTGCGGCTGGCGCGCGAGATGCAGGATTCCTCGCTGATCGCGCGCAGGCTGGCCAGGACCGCCACCATGCTGGTGGCAACCCCGTCCTATCTCGCGCGGTACGGCACGCCTGCGGCGCCGCAGGATCTCGCGCATCATAACTGCCTGACTTACACCCTCGTGCCGCGGCCGCACGAATGGGAATTCAACGGGCCCGACGGCAGCCGGATCAACGTCGCGGTCGCCGGCAGCTTCCAGTCCAACAACGGCATCGCCCTGCGCTCGGCGGCGCTGGCCGGCGTCGGCATCGCCACCACTGCCGCCTTCATCGTGCACGAGGATCTGGCGCACGGCACGCTCGTGCCGGTCCTGCCCGGCTACGCGATGCGCGCGCGAGCTTTACGCGGTGTATCCGCATAACCGCCACCTGTCACCGAAGGTGCGCGCCTTTGTCGATTTCGCGGCCGACGAATACCGTTCGCCGGCGTGGGGTTGATGCCATGTACGGCAACTCCAGCCCGGTGGCAAGCGCCCAGACCGGCATCCACGAGCAATTGTCCGCACTGGTTGCCAAGCATGCGCGCACCGTGTTCCGCAAGCCGGTTGCGCGGTACAACCGCGACGCGTTTGAAGCCAGCATGTCGGCCTGGCGGACTGCCGGGCAGCCGCCGCTCATTCTCGACGCCGGCTGCGGCGTCGGCCTGTCCACCCTGAACCTGGCGGCGCGATTTCCCGATCATTTCGTGATCGGCGTCGACCAGTCTGCCGATCGCATTGCGCGCAATACTGCCTGGGACGGTACGCCGCCGCCGAACCAGGTGCGCGTGCGCGCCGACCTGGTCGACTACTGGCGCCTGTTGCATGAGGCCGGCATCCGGCTTGCGCGGCACTACCTGCTCTACCCCAACCCCTGGCCCAAGATCGGACACCTGTCGCGCCGCTGGCACGGGCATCCGGTGTTCCCGGTGGTCGCGGCGCTGGGCGGCAGCTTTGAATGCCGGAGCAACTGGCGCATCTACGTCGAGGAATGCGCGGCGGCCCTGTCCCAGCTCAGCGGCATCGACGTGCCGGTCGAGAGCTGGGAAGCGCTCCCGGCGATCACGCCGTTCGAGCAGAAATACCGGGCATCCGGGCACCGCTTATGGCGTTGCAGCGCCGTCCTCCCCCCCGCTTCCATTACTCCGTAAATTTCATGTAAGAATCGATTTTTCTTGCGTTACACATTCTGGCAATGAGTATTCACGCGGGCTTTGGGGGGAAACCGTACCGGAACCTGCGTATGGCCGTGATTTCAATCAAGAAACATCGATTTGACCGAGCACAAACGGGATTTCTGTTCTTGTCAACTCCCTAATTTATGGCATTGTTAGGGTTACTAAAAGGCGGTAATCTCGGCGCTTAATCACGTTCTGACCGCCCCGGAGGCGGCAAACGGCGAGGCTTCCGGAGCGTCTGTGCAGCAACTGCAACGAAGCAAAAACGCCTGCCGCAAGAACGCGGAAACCATCGTCGGCCCCGGACCGCAACAACACCAACAAGGGTATTGCGACATGCTTAACGTTTCCAATTCTGCATCGACGACCCAGCCCGTCCTGGTCCTTCGCCTGACCAGCCGCAACGGCCAAGCCTGCACCTATACCGAGACACTCAAGGAACACGGGCTCAACCTGATCGAATGCTTCACGCTCGAAGCAGCCTACGACGCAATGGAAAGCGGATGCCGCGTCGGCCTGCTGATCGTGACCCAGGAATCCGAACTCGCGCATCTCGACAAGTGCGAACCCTTCATCAGCAACAATCGCATTTCCTGGGTCGGCCTGGTGTCACAGGAACTGATCTCGATGCCGCGCATGCGCGAATTCATCGGCGAACACCTGTTTAATTTCATCACCCTGCCCGCCGACCTCGACCATATCGTGCTGACGCTGCGGCATGCATGGGGCATGGCCTTCATGCGCGACGTGCGGCGCGATGCATCGCCGCTGCCCGCTCCCGACAATGCCGATTTCGTGATGGTCGGCAGGACGCCGCAGATGCAGCAGCTGTTCAGCCAGCTGCACAAGGTGGCCCGCACCGACGCCTCGGTGCTGATCAGCGGCCCATCCGGCACCGGCAAGGAACTGGCCGCGTTGTCGATCCACCGGCAGTCGGTGCGCCGCGATGCCCCCTTCGTCGCGGTCAACTGCGGCGCAATCGCGCCGCAGCTGTTCCAGTCCGAGCTGTTCGGCTATGAAAAAGGCGCATTCACCGGCGCCAGCCAGCGCAAGATCGGCCGCATCGAAGCCGCGCAGGGCGGCACGCTGTTCCTCGACGAGATCGGTGACATGCCCTTCGACATGCAGGTCAACCTGCTGCGCTTCCTGCAGGAGAAGACCATCGAGCGCGTGGGCGGCAACGATACGATCGAGATCGACGTGCGGGTGATCGCCGCAACCCATATCGATCTGCTGGAGGCGGTGCGCCAGGGACGCTTCCGCGAAGACCTGTACTACCGCATCAATGTCGTCTGCATCAGCATGCCCCCGCTTGCGGACCGCGGACAGGATATCGAAGACATCGCCAAGTACTATTTCACCAAGTTCGCCAACGCGCACAACCGCAGCCTGCGCGGCTTCTCCAAGGCGGCAATGAATGCCATGCTGAGCCACAGCTGGCCCGGCAACGTGCGCGAGCTCGTCAACCGCGTGCAGCGCGCGACGGTGATGGCGGAAGGACGCTTCATCCAGCCGGAGGACCTCGGCCTGGAGCGTGCCAACGAACAGTCGCAGCTGATGTCGCTGGAGGATGCGCGCGCGGCGGCCGAACGCATGATGATCCGGCGCGCCCTTTCGCAGTCGCGCAACCAGATCTCGCGCGCGGCCTCGCTGCTCGGCGTGTCGCGCGTAACGCTGTACCGGCTAATCGAGAAATACAATATCCGCCCGGATGTCGTACCCGCGGCGCCACCGCCGTTCATGGCCGGCAGCAAGGCCGACCTCGAAGCGCATAAATAAAGGACGTTGCGCGCATGCGCAACGCTCAGAGGGCGAGCGGCGCCACATGCCGGCTGGCGCCGCCCCGCTCAGGAGGAGAGCGCTGCCGGCGCAGGCGACTCGTCCTCGCCCGACCGGAGCTCCTTGCCGGCAAATCCCCGCAGCACTTCCGCAAGCCGGCTCGCAGCCGGGCTGACGCACCACGGACGACCGTGGATCAGGTACAGCACTGACTTGTACGAACGCTTTTCCCCCAGAGGCAGGCGCACCAGCTCCCCTTCGTCAAGCCATTTCTGCACGCGATGCGCCGGCAGCCAGGAATAGCCCAGGCCCTCGCGCACCGCGGCGATCACCGTATCGAAACTGTTCATCATCCAGCGCCGCGCCTGCTGGGAACCTGTCTGCGCGAACTTGTCGACCGCGTGCAAGTGCCCCATGTCGATCCGGATATGCTGCTGCAAGTCGATCGACGTCACTTCGCGCCCGAGTCGCAGCAGCGGGTGGCGCGGGTGCGCCACGGCGATGTACTCGATTTCGGTCAGCGGTTCACCGAGGTAACCCAGCGGCACACGCTCGCTGATCGCCAGGTCCACATTTGGATCGCGCAGGATATCCTCCGCCTGCAACGTCGGTACTTCGCGCACGCGCACATGCGCCGCGCCCTTGCCGATCCCGGTAAACCTGCTCAGCGCACGCGTGAGCAGATGAACGGGGAAGTTGTGGTCGACGACCAGGCGTACGTCCTCACCCCAGCCCTGTCCCAGATTCTTCGCGAAGGTTTCCAGTTCCACCGCTTCCTTCAGCACATTGCGCGAGCGTTCGAGCAAGGCACGTCCTTCCGGCGTAAGTATCGCCCTGCGCCCCTCGATCCTGAGCAACGCCGTGCCCAGCTGATCCTGCAGCTTGGCGACGGTATAACTGATCGTCGACTGACTCAAATGCAAGGACTTGGCCGCTTCCGCAAACCCGCCGCAATCAACCACGGCGTGGAAAATGCGCCACTGCTTCAGACTTACGTAGAGGTTATGGATGTCGTGCGGCCGCGAGCGGTAGGTAGCGCGGTCCCCGTCGTGGTGGATCGCCGTTTTCATCGCTTGCTTTCTCGATTGCGTCATCTTGGTCCCTTCCTGTTTGGCAGGCATGCCGTCCTGAATCGTGCCGCGACTGGTCCGCTACATCCGAGATCGTCGCCAGGCGACATTACCTGCCGTGACTGCAGTTCCGCGCGCCTGCAAGTCACAGCATTGCAGGACGCCTTTCGAATTACTGCGAAATCCTCAAGCAAAACCTGCGCCCGTTGCCGCAAGCCGCTGATTTTTCAAGGCTTTTAAGCCACCCGCCACCGCTGGTTGCCCAGATCTGTCAACGTCCGGTCAATCAACGCGATCCAGATTCGTTCATCACCGGATGCAGACAAAAGGCCCGGCCTGCACGGGGGGCTGAAACCCATTATGCAAGCCGCATATGCCCGCATATTCGCCGAGGTCAAACCTGTATCGCCCGTGTCGGAAAATCGCCACGCTGCCCCCTCCTGTTCCGGATACCTGCTGCAAGCCCTGCGAGCAACTATCGGCAGGGGCTCTGGCCCGAGGCATGCCGCGCTGCTTGCTCGCATAAAAAAACCCGCCACGCCTGCTTGCGCAGACAATGGCGGGAACCGGAGAGGTTGGGTATGCGACCAATGCACACCGTCAGTCGCAACCACTATCGCAAGTGACATGCCACCTACCGCAAGTTCTTGATCTTTATGAATAAAGTGCACAGCCTCCGATTGGCGGCCGAAGATCTCGTCCACAAGTGTTTCATCGCCGCGCAGCGAAAATCGACTGCGGCCCTGCATCGGGACCACGGCATCCCGGCCCGGCGCATACACACCTGCTCTCGCCGCGCATCTTTTGCAGACGGGAGATAAAAACCCCGTGTCAGATAACGTAACAAGAGCGAACGCTGCGTAACGGCAAGCGATGGAACATGGCGGTCATGTGCGTGCGGGCGTACCGCGCTGTCGTGGCGCTTGCAGCGCGATTGCGCCGTCCACAAAAAGGGCGAATAATTCCCGGTCACTATTTCCGATCATGAAACAATAAGAGGGCCGGATCCATGGACCGACTGCAGTCGATGCGGGTATTTGCCAAGGTCGTTGAACAAGGCAGTTTTGCCGGTGCCGGCAAGGCGCTCGACATCTCGAATGCCGTGGTGACCCGCCACGTCGCGGACCTCGAGGACCATCTGGGTACCCGCCTGCTCAACCGCACCACGCGCCGCCTGTCGCTTACCGAGACCGGCCATGCCTATCTGGAGCGGGTGCTGCAGATCCTGCAGGAGATCGAGGACGCGGAAGCAATCGCCTCCTCGCAATCGAAGAAACCTTCCGGCACTCTGCGGCTGTACTCCCACCTTGGCTTCGGCCAGACCCAACTGGCGCAACTGCTGCCGGTCTATGCGGCGCAGTATCCGGACGTCACGCTTGACGTGACGCTGTCGGACCGGACCGTGGACCTGGTCGAGGAAAGTTTCGATGTCGGTCTCTTCATCGACTTCCAGAAATTCGACGGCGGCATGATCGCGCGCCAGATCGGCGTGAGCGAAGCATTGCTGTGCGCATCGCCAAAGTATGTGCAACAGCATGGCGCGCCCGGGACGCTGGAAGAAGTTTCGCGCCACGCCTGCCTGAATTTCTCGTATGAACAATTGCGTCACCACTGGCCGGTGAAAGGCCCGGACGGCGAGACGATCCATATCCCGGTCACCGGCAAGGTAGTGTCGAATAACGGCGAGCTGCTGCGCCAGTGCGCGCTGGCCGGCATGGGGATCATGATCCGCCCCTCGTTCTCGCTTGGCGACGATCTCGCGGCCGGACGCCTGGTCCGTCTGCTGTCCGATCACGAACTCGGCCGCCTGACCGTGGTGATGGTCTACCCGAGCCGGCGCCTGCTGTCGGCGAAGGTGCGCAGCTTCGTCGATTTCATGGCGCAGCAGTTCCCGCGCCCCGATACCGATCCCTGGCTGTCCTGACGCCTCCCCTCGGCGGCCCCGGACGTGATATGTTTTCATATCATCCGCATTTTCGATCCAGGTCATGTGTCAGCTACTCGGCATGAACTGCAATGTCCCGACGGACATCGTGTTCAGTTTCACCGGCTTTGCCACCCGGGGCGGCCGCACCGACGTTCACAACGACGGCTGGGGCATCGCCTTCTTTGAAGGCGCCGGCGTGCGCCACTTCGTCGATCACGAAGCGGCGGTCGCTTCGCCGATCGCCGAACTGATCAAGCGCTGCCCGATCAAGTCCAAGAACGTCATCGCCCACATCCGCAAGGCCACGCAGGGGCGGGTCGCGCTCGAGAACTGCCATCCGTTCGTGCGGGAGCTGTGGGGGCGCTACTGGGTGTTCGCACACAATGGCGACCTCAAGAACTTCGCACCCGAGCTTGACGGGGCCTTCCGGCCGGTCGGCACGACCGACAGTGAATGGGCGTTCTGCTATTTGTTGCAGGAGCTGCGTCGCCGCTTTGGCGACACGCCGCCGCAACTCGCCGCGCTCGGCGAGGCACTGCGCGAATTGAGCGGCCGCATTGCTTCCTACGGCACCTTCAACATGATGCTGTCGGACGGCTCGGCACTGTTTGCGCATTGCTCCACGCATCTTCACTACATCGTGCGCCAGCATCCCTTCGCCACCGCCAGTCTGGCCGACGAAGACCTGAGCGTCGACTTCTCGCGCGTGACCACGCCCAACGACCGGGTGGCCATCATCGTCACCGCACCGCTGACGGACAATGAGACATGGACCCAGTTCGCCCAGGGCGAAATGAAGGTATTCGTCGAGGGCGCGCCGGTTTGACCTCCTGTGTGGACATGCAGCATCGGCCGCTCCTCCCCCCCGGCGTTCACGCCGTATAGTCATCAACGGAGGTAAGCGCACGCTCTGTTTCTTTCGTGAATCACGGTGATATGCACTGCACAATCGAAAGTTGCGATAGGGAAATAAAAATGCGCTAGAGTGTACTTGCAAGCCTGGCATCCGGTTTGTCCTGCCGCCAGTACGGACAGGCCGTATGCGTTGCAGCTCCCGGCCGGCCAGCGTCGCCATCCAGTACGCGCCCGCCCGGCGACTGCGACCCATACGACCTGTCCGCACTCCTGTCCGGATGCCGGCTTGCTGCAGCAAGCCACTGCAAACGGGAAAATAACAAGAACCGAATGACCGCCAATCCGACAAGCGATTCAGCCACCGCCATACCGCTGCGCGTGCGGGAGTTTTTCCTTGCACGCCAGCCCATCCTCGACCGCGCCCAGTCGCTGGTCGCCTACGAACTCCTGTTCCGCAATGCCGCGGCGGGCCCGGCGATGGTGACCAGCGATCTTTCGGCGACCGCCTCCGTGATCGCGCACACCTCGCAGCTCGGCATGGAAAAAGTGATCGGCGATTCCGTCGGTTACCTGAATGTCGACGCAGCGGTGCTGATGAGCGACATCTTCAAGTTTCTGCCGCGCGAGAAGGTGGTGCTGGAAATCGTGGAGACGATGAAGGTGACGCCGGAGATCCTGGCGCGCGTGCAGGAGCTGGTCGATGACGGCTTCCGCTTCGCGCTGGACGACGTGATCACCGATACCGAAGATGTGCAGCAGTTGCTGCCGCTGGTCGAGGTGATCAAGGTCGACCTGCGGGACATGCCGCTGTCGGCCCTGCTGAAGCTGACGCCGCGCTTCAAGCAGGCCAACAAGAAGCTGCTGGCGGAAAAAGTCGAGAGCCAGGAACAGTTCGAGACTTGCCTGGAACTCGGCTTCGACTATTTCCAGGGCTATTACTTTGCAAAGCCGGTGATCCTGTCCGGCAAGAAGCTGTCCCCATCGCAGTTGGCGATCATGCAGCTCATGTCGCAGATCAATTCGGACGCGGACAATGCCGACATCGAGCGCAGCATCAAGAAGGATGTGTCGCTCTGCTTCAATCTGCTGCGCCTGGTGAACACGCCGGCGGTCGGCATGCCGCGCCGCATCGACTCCGTCACCCAGGCGCTGATGATCCTCGGGCGCAGCCAGTTGCAGCGCTGGCTGCAGATCATGCTCTACGCGGAACCATGCAAGAAGGGGCATGCGATGACGCCGCTGCTGACGCTCGCCGCGACCCGGGGCAAGCTGCTGGAGCTGATTGCGCAGCACCTGCACCCACGCAACCGCAACGTCGCCGACACTGCTTTCACCGTCGGCATCATGTCGCTGATGGATACGCTGTTCTCGATGCCGATGGAAGAGATCCTGGAACAGGTGGCGGTGGTCGACGCGGTGACGGATGCGCTGCTCAACCGTGGCGGCTTGTACGGCGAGATGCTGCGCCTGGTGGAGCAGATGGAGCGCATCGAGGAAGCCGGCAGCATGCTGGATGACCTCGTCGATAAATTCAGCCTGTCCACCGAAAACCTGTACACGCTCCAGCTCAGCGCGTTCGAATGGAGCGATGCGGTGGCGCGCAACGCCTGACCGGCGCCATGCCCATGGAAAAATGCCGCCTTGCGGCGGCATTGGCTTCGGTCGCAGCCGTTACAGGTTCGGCGCCAGCCACCTCTCCAGTTCTTCCCGGCTCACTCCGCGCCGCGCCGCCATGTCGGCGACCTGGTCGTCGCCGATCTTGCCGACCACGAAGTATTTCGACTCCGGATGGGCGAAGTAGAAGCCCGACACCGACGCGCCCGGCGACATCGCGAAGGATTCGGTCACCTGCATGCCGATTTCCTCGCACTGCAGGAACCGGAACATGTCGGCCTTTACCGTATGCTCCGGGCAGGCCGGATATCCCGGGGCCGGACGGATGCCGCGGTAGGCTTCCCCGATCAGTTCGCTGTTGGTGAACGACTCTTCCGGCGCATAACCCCACAGCTCCTTGCGCACGCGCTCGTGCAGGTGTTCCGCGAACGCCTCGGCCAGACGGTCGGCGAGCGACTTGAGCATGATGCTGCTGTAGTCGTCGTTCGCATCCTCGAAACGCTTTTCATGCTTTTCGATGCCGATGCCGGCCGTCACCGCGAACAGGCCGATGTAATCGGCCACGCCCGAGGCCTTGGGCGCAATGAAGTCGGCCAGGCACTGGTTGGGGCGGCGCACGCCGTCGATCACCGGCTTTTCGGTCTGCTGGCGCAGTCCGTAGTAGGTGAATGCGACCTTGCTGCGGGTATCGTCGGTATAGATCTCGATGTCGTCGTCGTTGATGCTGTTGGCCGGCAGCAGGGCGATGACGCCGTTCGCGGTCAGCCAGCGGCCTTCGATCACCTTCTTCAGCAGTGCCTGGCCCTCTTCATAGACCTTGCCGGCCTGCTCGCCGACGACCGCATCCTTCAGGATCGCGGGGAAGGCGCCGGCGAGATCCCAGGTCTGGAAGAACGGGCCCCAGTCGATGTACCTTGCAATCACCGCAAGGTCGTAGTTCTTGAACACGCGGCGGCCGATAAACCTCGGCTTGACCGGCGCGAACGCGAGTTTCGTCTTGTTCGCCCGCGCCTCTGCGATCGGCAGCAATGGCGTCGCCTTTTTATTCGCATGCTGGTCGCGGATGCGTTCGTAGTCGCTGCCGAGTTCGGCGACGTATCTGTCGCGCTGCCCGGGCGTGAGCAGCGATTGCGCCACCGACACCGAACGCGACGCGTCCGGCACGTAGACCACCGGCCCTTCGTAGTTCGGCGCAATCTTCACCGCGGTATGCGCGCGGCTTGTAGTGGCGCCGCCGATCAGCAGCGGAATCTTGAGCATGCGGAAATGCGGGTCGCGCTGCATTTCCTTCGCGACATGAGCCATTTCTTCGAGCGAAGGCGTGATCAGGCCGGACAGGCCGATGATGTCGGCATTCTCCGCTTTCGCCTTGGCCAGGACTTCGGAACAGGGCACCATCACGCCCATGTTCACCACCTCGAAGTTGTTGCACTGCAGGACCACCGACACGATGTTCTTGCCGATGTCATGCACGTCGCCCTTCACGGTGGCGATCACGATCTTGCCCTTGGGCTTGGCCGTCACGCCGGTCTTCTGTTCCTCCAGGCGCTTTTCTTCCTCGATGAAGGGGATCAGGTGCGCCACCGCCTGCTTCATCACGCGCGCCGACTTCACCACCTGCGGCAGGAACATCTTGCCCTGGCCGAACAGGTCGCCGACGATGTTCATGCCATCCATCAGCGGGCCTTCGATCACATTGATCGGACGCCCGCCGGCTTCCAGCACCTTCACCCGCGCTTCCTCGGTATCCTCGACGATCCACTGGGTGATGCCGTGCACGAGGGCATGCGCGAGCCGCTTCTCGACCGGGTCGTTGCGCCATTCCAGGTTCTGCTCGTCCTTCTTCGCGCCGGCCTTCAGGGTTGCGGCGAACTCGATCATGCGTTCGGTCGCACTCATTTCACCATCCGGGCGCCGGTTCAGCACCACATCCTCGGCGCGCTCGCGCAGTTCCGGATCGAGGTCGTCGTAGACGCCGATCATGCCGGCGTTGACGATGCCCATGGTCAGGCCGGCCTTGATCGCGTGATACAGGAACACGGTGTGGATCGCTTCGCGCGCCGGATCGTTGCCGCGGAAGGAGAAGCTCACGTTCGACACGCCGCCGCTGATCTTTGCGTGCGGCAGGTTTTCCTTGATCCAGCGGGTGGCATTGATAAAGTCGACCGCGTAGTTGTTGTGCTCCTCGATGCCGGTCGCGATCGCGAAGATGTTCGGGTCGAAGATGATGTCTTCCGGCGGGAAGCCGACCTGCTCCGTCAGCAGCTTGTAAGCGCGCGCGCAGATCTCGGTCTTGCGCGCATAGGTGTCGGCCTGGCCGGTTTCATCGAACGCCATCACGATCACCGCGGCGCCGTAGCGGCGGCACAGCGTCGCCTGGCGCAGGAATTCCTCCTCGCCTTCCTTGAGCGAAATCGAGTTGACCACCGCCTTGCCCTGCACGCACTTCAGGCCGGCCTCGATCACCGACCACTTGGAGGAGTCGATCATGATTGGCACGCGCGCGATGTCGGGCTCGGAAGCGATCAGGTTCAGGAAGCGCGTCATCGCGGCGACCGAATCGAGCATCGCCTCGTCCATGTTGACGTCGATGATCTGCGCGCCGTTTTCCACCTGCTGGCGCGCCACCGACAGCGCCTCGTCGTACTGCTCGTTCAGGATCATGCGCGCGAAGGCCTTGGAGCCGGTCACGTTGGTGCGCTCGCCGACGTTTACGAACAGCGACGCATCGTCGATGATGAACGGCTCCAGGCCGGACAGCTTCATCCGGTGGTCGCTTTCTGGCACCTGGCGCGGCACGACGTCGCGCAGGGCGTCGGCGATCGCCTTGATGTGCGCCGGCGTGGTGCCGCAGCAGCCGCCGGCGATGTTGACGAAGCCGCTCTGCGCGAATTCCTTCAGCAGCGAGGAGGTCACGTCCGGCGTTTCGTCGAAGCCGGTCTCGGCCATCGGATTGGGCAGGCCCGCGTTCGGATAAATGCAGACGAAGGTGTCGGCGATCTTCGACAGCTCTTCCGCATACGGGCGCATCACGGCCGCGCCGAGCGCGCAGTTCAGGCCGATGGTCAGCGGTTTCGCATGCCGCACCGAATGCCAGAATGCCGGCACCGTCTGGCCGGACAGGATGCGGCCGGACGCGTCGGTCACCGTGCCCGAAATCATGATCGGCAGGCGCTTGCCGGATTCCTCGAAGAAGGTATCGATCGCGAACAGCGCCGCCTTGCAGTTGAGGGTATCGAAGATGGTTTCCACCAGCAGCACGTCGACGCCGCCTTCGACCAGGCCGCGGGTCTGCTCAAGGTAGGCCGCGACCAGCTGGTCGAAGCTGATGTTGCGCGCGCCGGGATCGTTGACGTCGGGGGAAATCGATGCAGTCTTCGGCGTCGGGCCGAGCGCGCCGGCGACAAAGCGCGGCTTGTCGGGCGTCGAATGCTTCTGGACCGCTTCGCGTGCCAGCCGCGCCGCCTGCACGTTCATCTCGTATGCAAGGTGGCCCATCTGGTAATCGTCCTGCGCGACGCTGGTCGCGCCGAAGGTATTGGTCTCGATGATGTCGGCGCCGGCGGCGAGATACTTCTCGTGGATCTCGCGGATGATGTCGGGTTGGGTCAGTACCAGCAGGTCGTTGTTGCCCTTGATGAAGAGCTCCTTGCCGGGCACGCTGAAATCAGCGAAACGCGCGCCGCGGTAATCCTCCTCCGTCAGCTTGTACTGCTGGATCATGGTACCCATCGCGCCGTCGAGGATCAGGATGCGTCGGGACAGCAGATCGCGCAGCAGCGCTTCGGTGGCGGAAATGGCATCGCGTTTCATTTTTCTTCCTCTGAAAACAAAAAACCCGGCCAAAGCAGGACCGGGTTTGATCTCCGCTTTAGCTGCATTTGTTAATGGGACTTCACCCTGGCGCCCGCAAGCTGGTTTTGACTTGTGCAATCAAATCGGCGCAAGAAAATTATACGGGAAATCAAGGGCTTGGTTAAGAAATTGTAATAGCCGCATTCTCGCAATCTCTTTCCAATAAGAACATGTAACTGTTCGAAAAACAGCAGGAATAGTGCATGGTCTGTGCGAATTAGTCTCGATATTGCACAAATCCTGTGCTTGACGACCGGTTTTTTTCGCCCTGGCGGTAACCTAAAGTAACTCCGTGGACAACACAACAGGAGGAAGCATGAACCCGACATTGCGCGCGCTGAGCGGCACGCCCGCCACCGACTCGCTGCGTGCGAAAACCACAGCGCTGCTGGTCATCGATTTCCAACTCGAATACTTCGAAGGCGGCAAGTTGCCGATTCCCGACGGCCGGGCGGCCCTGTCCAATGCGAAGCAGCTGATCGCGTTCGCCGATGCGCACGGCATGCCGGTCTTGCATATCGAGCATGTCGGCCCGGCCGGCAGCGCGCTGTTCGCGCAGGACGGCGCGACCGTCGCAATCCATCCGGACATCCGGCCGGCGCCGCATCATGCGGTAGTGCGGAAAACGACCGCCAGCAGCTTCGCCAGCACCGACCTGCATCAGCGGCTGCAAGCGCGCGACATCAAGACGCTGATCATCGCCGGCCTGATGACGCACATGTGCGTCTCGACCGCCGCGCGCGACGCGCGTCCGCTCGGCTACCAGGTGCTGGTCGCCGGCGACGCCAGCGCCACCCGCGCGATCGACGCGTGGGACGGCGGCGTGGTCGGGCATGCGGAACTGCACCGCGCCGCGCTGACGGAGGTGGCGGACAGCTTTGCCGAAGTGCTGACTACCGAAAAGATCACCGCCCTCGCGGTGCAATGAACGAAGAAAAGGAGAACATCATGCCGCTCGTCACACTCACCGTGCGCAACGGGAAATCCCCGGCGTTCAAATCCGCGGTGCTGCAGGCAGTGCACCAGGCGCTGGTCGCGTCCGGCGTGCCGGAGACCGACCGGTTCCAGCGCGTACTGGAACTCGGCGCGGAAGACTTCCGCTTCGATCCGGTCTATCCCGACCTGAAATCCGCGCGTACCGACGACTTCGTGCTGATCGAGATCCTGCTGTCGGTCGGACGCAGCGTGAAGGTCAAGAAGAAGATCCTGGCAGACATCCTTGAAGGCGTGCGCCGGGAGCCGGGCCTGGACCCGGAGCATGTGATGGTCTGCTTCAAGGAGACGGCCTGGGAGAACTGGTCGTTCGGCGGCGGCCGCCAGCTCCACGTCTGATCAGGCGAACCGGTCGCCGGCCTTGAGCGGGAAGCCCTTCAGGAACTCGGCGGCGGGCAGGCGCTTTCCGCCCGGCTTCTGCATTTCGAGCACGCGCAGCACGCCTTCGCCGCAGTCAACGAGCACGCCGTCCTGGGGGGACGCGGCCAGCACATGACCGGGCATCGCGCCGCCGGCGCTGTTGGCGGCTTCCGCACGCCAGAACTTGACCGGCACGCCGTCGAAGCTGGCAAAGGCGCCGGGGAAAGGATTGAACGCGCGGATGCGGCGCTCGATGACCGGCGCCGGCAGCGTGAAATCGAGCGCAGCCTCTTCCTTTGCAATCTTCGCCGCGTAGGTCACACCCTGCTCCGGCTGCGGAGTCGCCTGCATCCCGCCCTGCTCCAGCCGCCGCAATGCATCGACGATCATCCTGCCGCCCAGCGCGGCGAGCTTGTCATGCAGCGTGCCGGTGGTATCGTCCGCGGCGATCGGCAAGCGCTCCATCAGCAGCATCGGGCCCGTGTCCAGCCCCTCTTCCATCTGCATGATGGTCACGCCGGTCTCGGCGTCGCCGGCTTCGATCGCGCGGTGGATCGGCGCGGCGCCGCGCCAGCGCGGCAACAGCGACGCGTGGATGTTGATGCAGCCGAGCCTGGGGATGTCGAGCACGCTGCGCGGCAGGATCAGGCCGTAGGCGGCGACCACCATCACATCATGCGGCGTGGCGCGCAGCAGTGCATGCGCCTCTTCTGCCACCGCCGGATACTTCCCCGTCAGGCGCAGCGACACCGGTTGCGCGACAGCCATGCCGTGGGCGGACGCGAACTGCTTGACCGGCGAGGCCTGCAGCTGCATTCCGCGCCCCGCCGGGCGGTCGGGCTGGGTCAGCACAAGAGGGATCTCGAAGCCTGCGTCGTGCAGGGACTTGAGCGCGACGGCGGCGAATTCGGGCGTGCCCGCGAATACGATTTTCATGTGTTCTTGCTCTTATAGATGAAAGGCCCGGCACTCGTGCGAGGCCGGGCCCTGAACGGGGCAAAAGCGAAACGGGGTTCAGCGCACGCCGGCGCGCTTCTTGTCGCGCGCCAGCTCGCGCTCTTCCTTCAGCAGTTTGGTCTTGATGCGGTTGCGCTTGAGCGGTGACAGGTATTCGACGAACACCTTGCCCTTCAGATGGTCCATCTCGTGCTGGATGCAGACCGCAAGCAGGCCGTCGGCCTCGACTTCGAACGGTTGCCCCTCGAGATCGTAGGCGCGCACCTTCACCCGCCGCGGGCGTTCGACGCCGTCGTAGATGCCCGGCACCGACAGGCATCCCTCGTCATAGACCTGCTTTTCATCGCTGGCCCAAACGATTTCCGGGTTGATGAACACCTGCAGCGCATCGTGGGTTTCCGACACGTCGATCACGATCACCTGCTCGTGCACGTCGACCTGCGTGGCCGCAAGGCCGACGCCGGGAGCGTCGTACATCGTCTCGGCCATGTCGGCGGCGAGCTTTTTCAGGCGCTCGTCGAATACGGCGACAGGCTTGGCGACCTTGTGCAGGCGCGGATCGGGATAGCGAAGAATATTGAGTATGGACATACGGCTTTTGCGCAACAACTGCACGAACTAGGAGCGCGGTTTCTCTTGCTAGTTCAAGGATTTATGTGCAGAATTTGATTCACTTTGACAAGTTTTAGCCAGGCAATAATTAACACAATGTCAATATGCAGTGGCGGTAATAAACTTAGCTTCTCCAGGCCACATTTACCGGACAGATTATGAAAAAGTTTAGCACAGCAGCCCTTGTTCTCGCGCTCGCCTCCGCCTCGGGCAGCGCGGCGGCGGCAGGCGAAGAAGCGATGAACAACCCGCGCTGTGCATTCCTGCCGAATGCGCCGGATCAGCACACCGTCGTGCGCGGCGACACGCTGTGGGGCATTTCAGGCCGGTTCCTGCAGCACCCCTGGTGCTGGCCGCAGGTCTGGGGCATGAACAAGGAAGAAATCCGCAACCCGCACTGGATCTATCCCGGCCAGGTCGTCTACTTCGACCGCGCCGCCGGGCGCCTGCGGCTGGGCAGCAGGGTCGGCGGCGGCGCCTCCGACAGCGCCGGGGCCGGGGCCGGCGGCTTGCCGACCGTCAGGCTCTCGCCGCAGCTTCGCACCGAGGGCCTGGGCGAGCAGGCGGTCCCCGCCATCCCGTCGAATGTCATCGAGCCCTTCCTGTCGCAGCCGCTGGTGGTCGGCGAGGACGAGCTGAACGACGCGCCGCGCATCGTCGCGACGCAGGAAGCGCGCGTCATGCTGGGCAAGGACGACAAGGCTTACGTGCGCGGCGACATCCAGTCCGGCACCTCATTCCAGGTCTTCCGCCCCGGCACGCCGCTGCGCGACCCCGACACCAACACGGTGATCGGCTACGAAGCCGCCTACCTTGGCACCATCAAGCTGGAACGCGCCGCGCGCGCGCCCGACGAAGCGCATGTGTTCAACGTCGTCAACGTCAAGCAGGAAATGGGCGTCGGCGACCGCCTGCTGCCGGTGCCGCCCACGCCCATGCTGAACTACGTCCCCCATCCGCCGGAACAGCAGGTCAGCGCGCGCGTCATGTCAGTGTACGGCGGCGTGTCGCAGGCAGGCCAGAACCAGATCGTGGCGATCAACCGTGGCAGGAACGAAGGCCTCAACCTCGGCACCGTGCTGGAGCTGTACCGCTATGGCTCGACCGTCGTCGACCGCACGGACAAGAAATCCTTCTGGTCGATGGGTCCGCTGTTCGGACAGAAGACGGTGAAACTCCCGGACATGCAGTACGGCAGCCTGTTCATCTTCCGCGTGTTCGACAAGATCGCCTACGGCCTGGTGATGCAGGTGACGGAGCCGGTGCAGGTCGGCGACGTCGCCAGGTCTCCCGAATAAGGCTTTTCCCGGATGACGCCGGCCGGGCAGGCTTGCGAACTCGCGCATTGGCTGCGCCTCGGGCGCACGCCGGGCGTGGGCCCGGAAACGGCGCGCAAGCTGCTGCGCGCCTTCGGACTGCCCGCACAGATCTTCGACGCCGACCTCCCGGCCCTCATGCAGGTCGTCCCGGAGCGCGTTGCCCGCGCCCTGACCGCGCCGCTGGACGATGACGCGCACGCACTGATCGACCGGACGCTGGAATGGGCGAGCCGACCCGGCAATGCGGTCGTGACGCTCGCGGACGACGCCTATCCGCGCGCACTGCTCGACATCGCCGACCCGCCCTTGCTGCTGCACCTGAAAGGCCGGCCGGATCTGCTGCCTGCGCCTTCGGTGGCAGTGGTGGGCAGCCGCAATGCGACTGCCCAGGGCATGCTCAACGCGGAACAGTTTTCGGAAGCGCTCAGCGACGCGGGACTGACCATCGTGTCGGGTCTTGCGCTCGGCATCGACGCCGCCGCCCATCGTGGCGGATTGCGCGGTGTCGGCTCCACGATCGCCGTGATCGGCACCGGCGCGGACATCGCCTACCCGGCGCGCAACCGCAACCTGGCGCAGGAAATCGCGGAGAACGGCTGCATCGTCAGCGAATACCCGCTCGGAATGCCCGCGATCGCAGCCAACTT
>NZ_DASPLS010000038.1:0-17189 GCF_035627455.1 Noviherbaspirillum sp. | reverse complement strand
CAGCCGATTACGCTGCTCCTCGTCCGCAATGCGCCAGATATACGCCGCGAAATCCGGATCCTCGCCGCGCAGCAGCTGCGGCAGCAGATAGTAGAAATCCTCGCGCTGGCACCATTCCCGCATGTAGTCGTCCCAGGAGCGCCAGCGGCGCAGCGCGACCCCTTTCAGGTCAGGCTCATAGGAAACGATGTAGGCGCGCTCGAACAGCGCGATCAGCATCTCGAAGATGATCAGCATGCGCTCGCGCTGCTCTTCGGTGAGGTCGGGTGTCTTGGTGTTGGTGCGCAGCTTGAGGTCGGGGTTGGCCAGCACGATTTTCAGGAAATCGTGGTAAGCGTTCTGCAGCAGCTGGTAAGCCTCTTCGTCCTCGTTGTCGCGTTCCTTGCGCTGTTCGAACAGGAACAGGAAGATCGCGAACGGCAAGCCGAACACGGTGACGATGAAGCTGGTGGTTTCCCAGAAATCGGGGTCGAGCAGGAATTCCATGGGGGCCTCCGGATGGTCAGCCTATCCTACCCTTGTTTACCAAAATCATCATGCGTTACGGCAAGCGGCCACACGGCGAGTGGTGCGCCGGCGACGGCGCTCCAACGGGCGGTCAAGCCCTCAGGTCTGGTGCCAAGGCAGCCACGCTGGCATCGGCAAGCAGTTGCGCCCAGGCGGCGCAGCCGGCAGCGGAAGGATGGTAACCGTCGGACGCCATCATGCCTGGATCGGCGGTGTCGAACAGCAGCGGCACGTGGCAGGTGCGGGCAATGGAGCCGGCAAGTTCGCGCGCGGCAAGGTCGAGCACGCCAGCCTTGAGGCCCATCACCCAGCGCAGCGGCTGGGGCAAGGCCGGAAAACGCGCCATCGGCGGCACGCCGGACAACACGATCAGGTGCGGCCGGCAGCGGGCGTCAAGCGCCTGCAACAGCGCGTGCAAGTCGCGCCGCCAATGCGAGACCGGACGAAAGGCGGTGGTGTCATTGACGCCGAAGGCGACCAGTGCGAGATCGACCGGCGCCGCCGGCACTTGCGGCAGCAGCAGTTCCAGTGCCTCCCGTGCGGTTACGCCATTCCTGCCACAGGCGCGCCAGCGGACCGGACGCGCCGTGCGCTCCGCCAGCGCCCGCGCGAACTGGCCGGTGATCGCCTCTTCATGCGTGGCAACGCCGACGCCGGCCACCGGAGATTCGCCGACTGCCAGCAGCGACAGCGGCGCACCCGGGTGCGCGCGCCCGGCAGTGCCCTCGAACGGCCCGCCGGCTTCCGGCAGGCGCGGCGTCACCCGGCGCGTGTATTTTCCCTGCGCGACCAGAAACGGCAGCATCGGCAACGCGACGAGTTCCGGCAGATAGCGGCGCATTTACTGTCCCGGTTATGGCGTCCTGTCTTGTCAGCGCAACTGCATATGCTCGATCTTGATGCACTTGTCCATCACGACGGCGAGCCCGGCGCAGGATGCCCGCGCCGCCGCCTGCGCATCGATCACGCCCAGCTGCAGCCACACGCAACGCGCGCCGATCGCAATCGCGTCGTCGACCGCCGCTCCGACCTCTTCCGCCCTGCGGAAGCAGTTGACGATGTCGATGCCGGCCCCCTCCTTCTGCAGTGCTGCAGCGGCATCGGCCAATGTTGCGTGGCAATGCTCGCCAAGAATCCGGCTGCCCGCATACGCCGGGTTCACTGCAAGGATACGATAGCCGTGCCGCTGCAGGTATTGCGCGACTTCATGACTTGGACGATCGGGCCGGGCGGAAAGGCCGACAACCGCGATGCTGCGGCTTTCCTGAAGGATGCGCCAGATCGTTTGCTGTTCCTGGTCCATGTCGACAATGGGATGGGTTTGAAGGTGCAAATAAAAAAGGCAGCCGAAGCTGCCTTTTCATTGTACTGCCAACATCGCTTAACGCTTCTTGCGCAGCTTTTCGATTGCTGCCAATTGCGCAACGGCGGCGGCCAGTTCGGCCTGTGCCTTTGCGTAATCGATTTCCGACTCGCGATTGGCCAGCGCTTCTTCCGCCAGCTTCTTCGCTTCAGCCGCCTTCGCCTCGTCCAGGTCGTGACCGCGGATTGCGGTATCGGCCAGCACGGTGACGCCGTTCGGTTGCACTTCGAGAATGCCGCCCGCGACGAAGACAAACTCCTCGTCCGCCCGGCCCGGCACCTTGATGCGCACCGCACCCGGCCTGATGCGCGTGATCAGCGGCGTGTGCTGGGGATAGATGCCCAGCTCGCCCGCTTCACCCGGCAACGCGACGAATTCGGCCTCGCCGGCGAAGATTTCCTCTTCGGCGGAGACGACGTCTACGTGGATAGTGTGTGCCATGTTAGAACCTTTGTTGTTCGTCTGAAGATCAGACGGTTATCCCCCTCCCCGTTGCCGGGGAGGGGTCACACCATTACTGAAGCTTCTTGGCCTTCTCGATTGCTTCTTCGATCGTGCCGACCATGTAGAACGCCTGCTCCGGCAGGTGGTCCAGTTCGCCGGAAGCGATCATCTTGAAGCCCTTGATCGTATCCTTCAGCGAAACGTACTTGCCCGGCGAACCGGTGAACACTTCGGCGACGTGGAACGGCTGCGACAGGAAACGCTGCATCTTACGTGCGCGTGCCACGACCAGCTTGTCTTCCGGCGCCAGTTCGTCCATGCCCAGAATCGCGATGATGTCGCGCAGTTCCTTGTAGCGCTGCAGCGTGCCCTGCACCGCGCGTGCGGTCTCGTAGTGCTCGGCGCCGACCACGTTCGGATCGAGCTGACGCGAGGTCGAATCGAGCGGATCCACCGCGGGGTAGATACCCAGTGCGGCGATGTCGCGCGACAACACGACGGTGGAGTCGAGGTGGGCGAAGGTGGTTGCCGGGGACGGGTCGGTTAAGTCATCCGCAGGGACGTACACGGCCTGAATCGAGGTGATCGAACCGGTCTTGGTCGAGGTGATGCGCTCTTGCAGACGGCCCATTTCTTCGGCCAGCGTCGGCTGGTAACCCACCGCGGAAGGCATACGGCCCAGCAGCGCGGACACTTCGGTACCGGCCAGCGTGTAACGGTAGATGTTGTCCACGAAGAACAGAACGTCACGGCCTTCGTCACGGAAGGATTCCGCAATGGTCAGACCGGTCAGCGCCACGCGCAGACGGTTGCCCGGCGGCTCGTTCATCTGGCCGTACACCATCGACACCTTCGAGTTGGCCAGGTTGTCCAGGTCCACGACCTTGGAGTCCGCCATTTCGTGGTAGAAGTCGTTACCTTCACGGGTACGCTCACCGACGCCGGCGAACACGGACAGACCGGAGTGCGCCTTCGCGATGTTGTTGATCAGTTCCATCATGTTCACGGTCTTGCCCACGCCTGCACCGCCGAACAGACCGACCTTACCGCCCTTCGCGAACGGGCACACCAGGTCAATCACCTTGATGCCGGTTTCCAGCAGTTCCTGCGACGGGGACAGCTCGTCGTATTCCGGAGCCTTGCGGTGGATCGATGCGGTCTGGGTTGCATTGACCGGACCACGTTCGTCGATCGGATTGCCCAGCACGTCCATGATGCGGCCGAGCGTTGCCGGACCGACCGGCACGGAGATCGGTGCGCCGGTGTTCTTGATGACCATGCCGCGACGCAGACCGTCGGAGGAGCCCAGCGCAATGGTACGGACGATGCCGTCGCCAAGCTGCTGCTGCACTTCCAGGGTCAGCGCGGAGCCTTCCATCTTCAGAGCATCGTAAATCTTGGGCATTGCATCGCGGGGAAATTCCACGTCCACCACGGCGCCGATACACTGAACGATTTTGCCTTCAGCCATTTTCGTTCCTTCAATATAAGTAGATTCTTTTTAGTTAAACCGCAGCCGCACCGGCGACGATCTCGGACAGTTCCTTGGTAATCGCGGCCTGGCGAGTCTTGTTGTACACAAGCTTCAACTCGCCGATCACGTTACCCGCATTGTCGGAAGCAGCCTTCATCGCCACCATCCGCGCCGACTGTTCGGAAGCCATGTTCTCGGCAACCGCCTGGTAAATCAGCGCTTCGACATAGCGCACCAGCAGTTCGTCGATCACCGACTGTGCATCGGGCTCGTAGATGTAATCCCACGAGTGCGCGGACTTGTCCGCTTCCATGCGCTCCGCCGACAGCGGCAGCAACTGGTCCATCACCGGTTCCTGCTTCATCGTGTTGATGAACTTGGTGTAGAACAGGTAGACCGCATCGAGCTGGCCTTCCTGGTAGGCGTCGAGCAGCACCTTGACCGGGCCGATCAGCTTTTCCAGGTGCGGCGTGTCGCCCAGGCCGATGGCTTGCGCCACGACCTTGCCGCCGATGCGGTTCAGGAAACCGAGACCCTTGTTGCCGATTGCGACTGCTTCAACCTTTGTGCCCTGTCCTTCGAGTTCGCGCACCTTGTTGGTCACCTGGCGCAGCACGTTGGTGTTCATGCCGCCACACAGACCCTTGTCGGTCGTGACGACGATGATGCCCACCTTCTTCGCGCTGTCCTGCTTGACCAGGAACGGGTGCGTGTACTCCGGATTGGCCTGCGCCAAGTGAGCGGCGATATTCCGAATCTTGTCACTGTAGGGACGGGCATGCCGCATCCGGTCCTGCGCCTTGCGCATCTTGGATGCGGCGACCATTTCCATCGCCTTGGTGATCTTCTTCGTGTTCTCTACGCTCTTGATCTTGCCGCGTATCTCTTTACCTGCAGCCATGAGTAATTACTCCTTAAGCCCCGGTAATCAGAAGGTTTTCTTGAAGGCGGCAATCGCGGCGGCAAGTTCGGCTTCGCCGTCCTTGTCGAGTTGCTTGGTGTCTTCAATCTTCTGCAGCAGGGCGCCGTAGCTGGTCTTCATGAAGTTGTGCAGGCCGGATTCGAATGCCAGCACTTTCTTCACGTCGATGTCGTCGAAGTAGCCCTTGTTCACCGCGAACAGCGACACGGCCATCAGCGAGATCGGCAGCGGCGAGTATTGCGGCTGCTTCAGCAGTTCGGTCACGCGTGCGCCTCGGTCGAGCTGCTTGCGGGTGGCTTCGTCGAGGTCGGATGCGAACTGCGCGAACGCGGCCAGTTCACGGTACTGCGCCAGGTCGGTACGGATACCGCCAGACAGGCCCTTGATGACCTTGGTTTGCGCTGCGCCACCGACGCGGGACACCGAGATACCGGCGTTGATCGCGGGACGGATACCGGCGTTGAACAGCGAGGTCTCGAGGAAGATCTGGCCGTCGGTAATCGAAATCACGTTGGTCGGAACGAACGCGGACACGTCGCCGGCCTGGGTTTCAATGATCGGCAGTGCGGTCAGCGAACCGGTCTTGCCCTTCACTTCACCGTTGGTGAACGCTTCGACGTAGTCGGGGTTCACGCGCGCGGCGCGCTCGAGCAGGCGGGAGTGCAGGTAGAACACGTCGCCCGGGTAGGCTTCGCGGCCCGGCGGACGGCGCAGCAGCAGGGAAACCTGACGGTATGCGACTGCCTGCTTGGACAGATCGTCATAAATGATCAGTGCGTCCTGGCCGCGGTCGCGGAAGTATTCGCCCATCGCGCAGCCGGAGTAGGCGGCGACGTACTGCATCGCGGCGGATTCGGATGCGTTGGCGGCGACGACGATGGTGTACTCCATCGCGCCGTGCTGCTCGAGAGCGCGCACGATGTTCTTGACCGTGGAAGCCTTCTGGCCGATCGCGACGTAGATACACGTCATGTCCTGGCCCTTCTGGTTAATGATGGCATCAACTGCGACGGCGGACTTGCCGGTCTGACGGTCGCCGATGATCAGCTCGCGCTGGCCGCGGCCGATCGGCACCATCGAATCGATCGCCTTCAGGCCGGTTTGCATCGGCTGCGACACGGACTGACGTGCGATAACGCCGGGGGCGATCTTTTCGATCGGGGCGGTCAGCTTGGTGTTGACCGGGCCCTTGCCGTCGATCGGCTGGCCCAGCGCGTTGACCACGCGGCCCTTCAGTTCCGGACCGATCGGCACTTCCAGGATGCGGCCGGTGCACTTGACGGTGTCGCCTTCGGAAATGTGCTCGTACTCGCCCAGGATAACGGCGCCGACGGAATCGCGCTCGAGGTTCAGCGCCAGACCGAAAGTGTTGCCAGGGAATTCCAGCATCTCGCCTTGCATCGCGTCGGAGAGACCGTGGATGCGGCAGATACCGTCGGTCACGGAGATCACCGTGCCTTGATTGCGAATCTCAGCGGTGTCGCCAAGGCCTTGAATCCGGCTCTTGATCAGTTCGCTGATTTCAGACGGGTTGAGTTGCATGTTAACTCCTAAATTTTTTAATCTCTGCTTACGCTAGCGAAAGCAAGGCCGCAGTTACGATGCGAGGGAGACGTACATGTTCTGCAGCTTTGCGCGTACCGAAGTGTCAAGCACTTCGTCGCCCACTGCCACGCGTACGCCGCCGATCAGCGAACTGTCCACCTTCACGGTCGGATTGAGCTTGCGGCCGAATTTCTTTTCCAGCGTCGCCACCAGGTCTTTCACTTGAGCGTCGGTCAACTCGAACGCGCTCGTGATCTCCGCGTCAGCGGCGCCTTCGGCTGCATTTTTCAATGCATGGAACTGCGCGCCGATTTCCGGCAGCAGGCTCAGGCGGCCGTTTTCGACCAGCATCCCGACGAAGTTTTTCGCTTCGGGGGAGACATTGGACTTCAACAGCGACAAGAACGTTTCGGAAACCTGCTTGTCCGAGAGCTTCGGATTGCTGGCGAAAGACTTGACGTCGGGGAGAGCGGCAACAGCCGCCATTTCCGACACGAGGTCGGACCAGGCGGCGATATTGCCGGACTTGGCTACACGGAACAGTGCTTCAGCGTAAGGACGAGCAATCGTTGCGAGTTCGGCCATGATTACAGCTCGGTCTTGAGTTGGTTCAGCAGGTCGGCGTGCGCCGCTGCATTCACCTCACGCTTCAGAATCTGCTCGGCGCCCTTGACCGCGAGAGTCGCGACCTGGACACGCAGTTCGTCGCGTGCACGAGTTACTTGCTGTTCTGCATCGGCCTTGGCGGCGGCAATAATGCGCGCCGCTTCTTCGGATGCAGCTTTCTTGGCTTCGTCGATGATCGATTGTGCGCGCTTTTCCGCGTCAATGATGCGCTTCTGGCCTTCGTCGCGGGCGGAAGCCAGTTCGGCCTGCGCGCGCTTTTCGGCGGCGGCCATCTCTGCCTTGCCCCGGTCGGCGGCAGCCAGGCCGTTCGCGATCTTCTCGGCACGCTCGTCGAGCGCCTTCATCAGCGGCGGCCACACGAATTTCATCGTGAACCACGCGAGGATGAAGAAGACCACGAACTGCGCAAACAAGGTTGCATTTAAGTTCACGGTGTTTTCCTTCTCAGAATAACGAGAGCCGAACCGCTTGGTCCGGCTGTTGGAAAATCAGCGATAGGCTGATTACTTCGCGATGAACGGATTTGCGAAAGCAAACAGCATCGCGATACCAACACCGATCAGGAATGCAGCGTCGATCAGACCGGCCAGCAGGAACATCTTGGTCTGGAGGGTGTTCATGAGTTCAGGCTGACGTGCCGATGCTTCGAGGTACTTGCCGCCCATGATGGCGATACCGATACATGCACCGATAGCACCCAGGCCGATGATCAAGCCGCAAGCCAAAGCAACAAAAGAGATGTCAGTCATGAGAGTTCCTTCAAAAGGTTAAGGTTGAAAACAAAAACTAAAAACAAACTTCGTTACGTGGAGCAATTCTTTAGTGTGCTTCGTGCGCCTGGCCGATATACACCAGCGTCAGCATCATGAAGATGAAGGCCTGCAGGAACACGATCAGGATGTGGAAGATCGCCCACATCGAGCCCGCGATCACGTGGCCGATGAAGCCGAACGCGGTCGCCATCGAACCGAGCAGCGCGATCAGCAGGAACAGCAGTTCGCCGGCGTACATGTTGCCGAAGAGTCGCATGCCGAGGGAGATGGTGCGGGCCAGGTATTCGATCAGGTTCAGCAGCACGTTGAACGGCGCCATCCAGATGCCGAACGGTGCGGCGAGCCACTCGTGCAGCCAGCCGCCGACGCCCTTGATCTTCAGGTTGTAGTAGATGACGACGGCCAGCACGCCGAGCGACATGCCGAGGGTGCCGTTCAGGTCGGCGGTCGGCACCACGCGGTGGTAGGGGATGACGTTTTCGAGGCCGAGCAGCGAGAACAGCGCGGCGAACATGTCGACCGGCAGGAAGTCCAGCGAATTCATCAGCGCCACCCAGACGAACACGGTCAGCGCCAGCGGAGCGATGAAGCGGCGGTCGCCGTGGACGATGGACTTGGACTGGTCTTCGACCATTTCGACGACCATTTCGACGAAGGCCTGGAAGCGGCCCGGGACGCCGGAAGTTGCCTTGCGCGCGGCCAGCCACATGATGAAGCAGCCGAGCACGCCCATCGCGACGGACCAGAACACCGTGTCCATGTTGATGATCGTGAAGTCGACGATCTTGTCCTGGTGATGGGTGGAGAAATGTCCGAGGTGGTGGACTATGTATTCTGATGCGGTCGGAGCGTGTCCAGTCGATGCCATGTCAGTGCCTAAATATTAAGATGATGTAACTTTTCAGCGCCACGATGAAAGCGGCGATCAGCGCCAGCCAGTTCAAATCGCGGTACAGCCATGCCACCGTGCCGAGCAGCCCGATGGTTAACGCAATCTTGATAAATTCGCCGATGAAAAAAGTCATCGGGTTGACAGCCCCCGGCTTGCGCGCGTTGATAAACAAGCGCAGCGCAAACAAGCCGTTCGGCACGACACAGCATAATCCGCCCAGAAGCGCCGACAACAGCGCGTGCCATCCTCCGATCAGGCCGGCAATCAGTCCGGTAATGACCGTAGTCAAAAACTGCAGGAGGACGACGCGTAGCATTGTTGGTCCGGATTGGTGCAATCCCAGGGGCCTTGTGCTCCTTCAGGAACCTGCTTCGGGCCGCGGTGTTTCTTCGTGGTGCGTCTTGTGAAACCACGGGATTATAAGTGTTTTCCACAGGCACAGTCAAACCTTTGGCCGAGCCCATTCCGGGCAAAACACTACCGTAAAACTACGGTAGTCGGCATTACGATGAAGAAAAATTTCCGCATGCTTTGCAAGGCCTTTCACCGTCCTCGAGGAAAGTGTAGACGCGGTGCCGGCACGTTCCAATTACGCGGGAGGTAAGCGCGAAGCTGCGCGAATGCCCGTTCAGCCAGTCAGTTCCACAAGCCAGTCGCGTCCCTGACGCCAGTCATCAAGGCCGCTGGCGGCGTTGATATGTCCGCGCGCACCAAGATGGTGAAATGCAGCGTTCCAGGCGGCCGCCCAGGCCTGGGCAGTGCCGAGTGCGCACCAGGGATCGTCAGACGATGCAACCACGATCGCCTTGAACGGCAGCGGTGTGCGCGGCATCGGCGCGAAGCCGCGTACGAAGGCGGGGAAATCGGCTCGCTCGACATCGGGCGGCGCAACCAGCAGCGCGCCTTTCACTTTCTTTGCATGCGGTGCGGCCGCGTGCTGCTGCACCCACCATGCGGTCGTCGCGCAGCCGAGGCTGTGCGCGGCAAGGACCACCGGGCCGTCGGCCGCGGCGACCGCAGCGTCGAGCGCGGCCACCCAGTCCTGCCGTTCGGGCGCGTCCCAGTCGCGCTGCTGCACGCGGCGCGCATTGGGCAGCATCCGCTCCCAGATTGTCTGCCAGTGCCCTTCTCCGGAATTGAACAGGCCGGGCAGGATCAGGACGGTCGCGCTCATGCACGCAGCTTGGCGATCAGGTCATCGAGCGCGTCGAGGTCGGCGAAGTCGATGATGAGCTGGCCCTTGTTCTTGGCGCCGACCTTGATCACCACCTGCGTGGCCAGCGCATCCGACAATTCCTCTTCGAGGCGCGCCAGGTCGCGCGACTTTTCCTTGCCCGAGCGCGACTTCGCGCCAGCCTGCTCGGTGGTGGTCTTCACCACGAGCTTTTCCGCTTCGCGCACCGACATGCGTTTGGCGACGATCTGGTTGGCGAGCGTGATCTGCGTGGCGGAGTCGACCGCGAGCAGCGCGCGCGCGTGGCCCATGTCGATGTCGCCGGCCATCAGCATGGTCTGTACCGGTTTGGCGAGGTTGAGCAGGCGCAGCAGGTTGGAAACCGCACTGCGCGAACGGCCGACCGCGCCGGCCGCCTGCTCGTGCGTGAAGTTGAAATCGGTGATCAGGCGGTGGATGCCCTGCGCTTCTTCCAGCGGATTGAGGTCTTCGCGCTGGATGTTTTCGATCAGCGCCATCGCGGCCGCGGCCTGGTCGTCGACATCCTTTACCAGCACCGGCACTTCCGTGAGGCCGGCGAGCTGCGCGGCGCGGAAGCGCCGTTCGCCGGCGATGATTTCAAAACGGCCGTTACCGTTGACCGGGCGCACCAGGATCGGCTGCATCAGGCCCTGCGCCTTGATCGACGCGGCAAGTTCCTGCAGCGCGCCTTCATCCATGCGCGTGCGCGGCTGGTATTTGCCGGCCTGCATCTGCGTCACGCTCAGCGTCGACGGTGCGCCGGGGACGGTGGGAACCGCTTCTTCGATGTCGGTGGAGCCGCCGAGCAATGCGTCGAGGCCGCGGCCGAGTCCCTTGGATTTCTTGAGTGCCATGGTTCAGCCTCACATTGTTTTGATGCGTTCGACCATCTCGGCGCCGAACGCGACGTACGCCTGCGCACCCTTGGACGCGGGATCGAAAGTAACGCCGGGCATGCCGTAGGAAGGCGCTTCCGCCAGCCGCACGTTGCGCGGAATGATGGTCTTGAACACCTTGTCGCCGAAGTGCTGCTCGAGCTGCGCCGACACTTGCTGCGACAAAGTCATGCGCGGGTCGAACATCACGCGTAGCAGGCCGATGATCTTGAGGTCGGTGTTGAGCTTGCCATGGACTTTCTTGATGGTATTTACCAGGTCCGACAAGCCTTCCAGAGCATAGTATTCGCACTGCATCGGGATGATCACGCCGTGCGCCGCGCACAGTCCGTTAAGGGTGAGCATGGACAGCGCGGGCGGGCAATCGATCAACACAAAATCGTATTCGGCCGAGACCGCCTCGATCGCATCCTTCAGGCGCTTTTCGCGATTCTCCAGTTCCACCATCTCCACTTCGGCCCCGGCAAGTTCGCGGTTGGCCGGCACCACGTCGAAGCCGCCGGTCTCCGACGTCTTGCGCGCTGTCTTGATATCGGCCAGGCCGAGCAGCACTTCATAGACAGAGGATTCCAGTTGCGCCTTGTTGATGCCGGCGCCCATCGTTGCATTGCCCTGCGGGTCGAGGTCGACCAGCAGCACCCGCTGATCGATTTTGGCGAGACCTGCTGCGAGGTTGACTGCCGTTGTTGTTTTACCGACGCCGCCCTTTTGGTTGGCAACGCAGAATATTTTGGCCATGTTGTTTTAGTGGGTGGTGAGTTTGATGCCGAAGCCGATCAGGAACATGCCTGCCATCTTCGACGCATACGCGGCGATGCGCCGGTTGCGGGCGAGGCGGCGCGCGGCGGCGTTGCCGGCGAAGACCAGCAGGCTGCCGTAGAACAGGGTGCAAATGGAAATCACGGAACCCATTGCGACGAAGGTCAGGACGCCTTGGTGCGTCGCGGGGTCGATGAAGAGCGGAAAGAAGGCCATGTAGAACACGATGGCTTTCGGGTTGATCAGGGTGACGAGGAAGCCGCGACGAAAGTCGGCAGCGTTCGTGAATGGCACCGCGGCGGCGCCCTCCCCGTCCCGCGCGACCAGCAGGCGCACACCGAGATACGCGAGGTAGGCGGCGCCGGCATATTGCAGCGCGTTGAACAGCATCGGGTTCGCTTGCAACAGCGCGGCGACGCCGATCGCCGCAAGGAACATCAATGCGGCGTCGCCTAGCATCAGTCCGAGCAACGACGCAAAGCCGCCACGCAACCCGCGCTGCGCGCTGCAGGTAAGGACGCAGAAGGTGCCTGGGCCGGGCAGCATGAGGAACACCATCGTCGCAGCGACGAGTTGCCAGATGTCGGTGATGCCGATGGAATGGAACAGCGCACTCATGCTTGTTCTCCCGCTGCGATGAAGACGAGGTGGCGCTCGGCGTCGAGCCCGGGCACGGTCAGTGATTCTACCTTCAACACTTTCCATCCGGCAGGCAGCCGGGCAATTTCGTGGGTAGGCATCACCCCTTTGAGCGCAATGAAGTGCCCGCCAGGTTCCAGCAGATGGGACGACCACGTGACGAAGTCGTTGAGTTCGGCGAAGGCGCGCGAGGTGATCACGTCGAATTTCTGCCGCACCTGCAACTGCTCGACCCGGCCGGTGTGGACCGTCACGTTAGTCAGCGCCAGTTCCGCTTTCACCTGTGTAAGAAAGGCAGTCTTCTTGTGCACGGTGTCGATCAGCGACACGCGCGTTGCGGGGCAGGCGATGGCCAGTACGATGCCGGGCAGGCCGCCGCCGGCGCCGACATCAAGGACATGACGCGCGCCGGCGAAGGCCGGCACGACCGCGAGGGAATCGAGCAAATGATGTGTGACCATCTGCGCCGGATCGCGCAAGGCGGTGAGGTTATACACGGCATTCCATTTTGACAACAATGCCAGGTAATCCATCAGCTTGCCGAGCCGGGTATCGTCCAGGTCGAGCTGCAGCCGGCGCGCGCCATCGGCGAGCGTGCGCATCAGAGAGTCGCGGGGAAAGATCATCGCCGGATCATCCTCAAGCCGCCGCGGAGGCAAAGTCCTTGAAGCCGCCCTTCTTCAGGTGTACCAGCAGCAGCGAGATCGCTGCCGGCGTGACGCCCGAGATCCGGGATGCCTGACCGAGGGTTTCCGGGCGGTGCTTATTCAACTTCTGGCGCACCTCGACCGACAAGCCGCGCACTTCCATATAGTCGATCTCCGGCGGCAGCTTGAGGTTTTCATAGTGATCGTGGCGCTCGACTTCACGCGCCTGCCGGTCGATATAACCGGCGTACTTCACCTGGATCTCGACTTGTTCCGCTACCGTGCTGTCCTCGACGCCGGGACCGGCGATATCCTGGCCATCCGCACCTTTCAGCGTCATCAGGTTGTCGTAGCTCACGTTTGGACGGCGCAGCAGATCAGTAAGCGCATACTCGCGCTCGATTGCCTTGCCGAGAACGCGCTGCGCTTCGGCTTCGGCGACGAGGCGCGGGTTTACCCAGGTCGACTTCAGCCGCTCGAGCTCACGCGCGACGGCTTCGCGTTTGCGCTCGAATACCTCCCACTGGGCGTCGCCAACGCAGCCGAGCCTGCGGCCGATATCGGTCAGGCGCATATCGGCATTGTCTTCACGCAGGCTGAGCCGGTATTCGGCACGGCTGGTGAACATGCGGTACGGTTCCTGCACGCCCTTGGTGATCAGGTCGTCAACCAGTACGCCGAGGTAGGCTTCATCGCGGCGCGGCGTCCATGCCTCCCTGCCCTGCGTAAACAAGGCGGCATTAATACCGGCCAGCAAGCCCTGCGCCGCGGCCTCTTCATAGCCGGTAGTGCCGTTGATCTGGCCGGCAAAGAACAAGCCCTGGATCGCCCGGGTTTCGAGCGAGGACTTCAGGCCGCGCGGATCGAAATAGTCATACTCGATCGCGTAGCCGGGACGCAGGATGTGCGCATTCTCCAGGCCGCGCATCGAGTGGACCAATTCCAGCTGCACGTCGAAAGGCAGGCTGGTTGAGATGCCGTTCGGATAAAACTCGTTCGTGGTCAGGCCTTCCGGTTCGAGGAAGATCTGGTGCGAGCTCTTGTCAGCGAAACGATGGATCTTGTCTTCAATGGACGGGCAGTAGCGCGGACCCACGCCTTCAATCACGCCGGTGTACATCGGACTGCGATCGAGGCCGCCGCGAATGATGTCGTGGGTACGTTGGTTGGTATGCGTAATCCAGCAAGGCAGCTGTTGCGGATGCATACTGGCCGAGCCCATCACCGAAAATACCGGGATCGGGTCGAGATCGCCGGGCTGCTCTTCCAGCACCGAAAAGTCGATGCTGCGGCCATCAATGCGCGGCGGGGTGCCAGTCTTCAGGCGCCCTTGCGGCAGCTTCAATTCCTTCAGCCTCGCGGACAGGGAAACGGCGGGAGGATCGCCCGCGCGCCCTGCGGCATAATTGTTCAGGCCAACGTGGATCTTCCCGTCGAGGAAGGTGCCGGCGGTCAGGACGACTGCGCGACCACGGAAGCGGATGCCGACCTGCGTCACGGCGCCGACGACCCGGTCGCCTTCGACCATCAAGTCATCCACTGCCTGCTGGAACAGCCACAGATTCGGCTGATTCTCGAGCCGTTCGCGGATCGCCTTCTTGTAAAGGATACGGTCCGCTTGGGCACGGGTCGCGCGCACCGCCGGCCCCTTCGATGAATTCAGGATACGGAACTGAATGCCGGCCTCGTCGGTGGCGATCGCCATCGCCCCGCCAAGCGCATCGACCTCCTTGACCAGGTGGCCTTTGCCGATGCCGCCAATCGAAGGATTGCAAGACATTTGCCCAAGGGTCTCGATATTGTGCGTCAACAGCAGGGTCTTCTGCCCCATACGTGCGGCAGCGAGCGCAGCTTCGGTGCCGGCATGACCGCCGCCAACGACGATGACATCAAATTCAGTAGGAAAAAGCATAGTTCGCCTCAAGGAGACGGTAGGAATGAGAGCGGCAGCGCGTGTTGCCGGAGGCGAGATTATAAGATGTTTTTCCGCCGACCCGTCCTTCTTGCGCAGGATTACTGCCAGCTTTGTTTCACGTGAAACAAAATCAGCCGCCGGCGCGGCCGAGCACAAAGCCCAGAATGAAGGATGAGCCACCAACGATCAGCCAGTAACCCCAATGCACCGCGGCAAGCGGAGCAAGGAAGGATGTCGATGCCGGCAGCGCCATCTCCGAGGCCGGATCGGATGCGTGGATGCCCCTGGACGATGACGGAGTGCGGCTCGCGTGGCGGGCTCGCACTTCAGCAGCGAGCGCATCGGCCAACAAGACGTGCTGCACGTCAAGCGCCTGCTCCGGCCTTGTTCCTGCACTTGGTTCCGGCCTCGAAGGCGGCAGCGTTGGTTCGAACGTGGGATCAGGGGAAGCTGGCTCCGGGCTGGCGTCAGTCGCTGCTCCTGACGCCGGGATTGCCACAGAGGCCGCATGCGCATCGAACATTTCCTCCGGGTCTTCTAGAATGATAGTGACTGGATCGAGCGCGTCCTGTTGCAGGAAGCGGTCGATGATCGTGCGCTCCAGCTCTTCCGGCGTCTGCCCTTCTACCGGGATGAATACCTCAAGCACCAGTTCCTTCAACAAGAGCTTGCGGAAGGCGCGTTCGAACCGCTCGTCATGTAACACCGGAAGCTTGGCCCGGATTTCTTGAAATGAAGAAACCCCGTCGACCATGATCAGCACCAGCCGCTCACTCTGCGTCAAGCCATGGCTTTTCTTATGGATTTCTTCGCGACCGGCCGCGGTACGCTGGAATATGGTGGCGGAATCGAACATAGGGGCAAGGATTTATGTTTCACGTGAAACACGCCGGACTTCAACCAACAGGTGTTGCCTGGCGCCATTACCTCCCATCCTATCCCTGCCCCCGCCCGGCCGCTATGGTGCAGGCGCAACAGAATCCCTGGAAAGTGTAAGCACTGGTTTCCAACTTGGTCGCCCCCGCACTTCTACCACTTGTCCGCCCGCTTGCTAGAATAGAAGCTTATTCCAAGGAGAGATGATGACCACGACCGCAGCCTTCGGCGCGTTCACTTTCAGCACCGTTCCACACATCGTGTCGGAACCAGGAGCAGCAAAGCGAATCGGCGCGCTTGTCTCACAGCATTTTCCCAACGCGCGACGCGCACTCGTCGTCACGGACGGCGGCTTCCTGAAGACCGGCCTGGTGGATGCCCCGATCGCCGGCCTGCGCGATGTCGGCCTCACCGTCAGCATCTTCTCGGATGTCGTTGCCGATCCGCCCGAACCCGTAGTCCTGCAGGCCGTCGAGGATGCGCGCAAGAATGAAATCGACCTCGTGATCGGCTTCGGTGGCGGCAGTTCAATGGATGTCGCCAAGCTGATCGCGGTCCTGGTGGATAGCGACCAGGACCTCAAGTCCATGTATGGCATCGGCAATGTGAAAGGCGCCCGCCTGCCCTTGGTACAGGTGCCGACGACAGCCGGCACCGGATCAGAAGTCACGCCGATTTCGATCGTGACCACCGGCGCGACGACCAAGATGGGGGTGGTATCGCCCCAGCTGTATGCCGATCTCGCGATCCTCGACGCGGAACTGACCGTCGGCCTGCCGCCCAAGGTAACCGCGGCAACCGGGATCGATGCGATGGTGCACGCGATTGAAGCCTACACCACGAAGGTGAAAAAGAACCCCTTGTCCGACATGCTCGCCCGCCAGGCATTAGCCTTGCTATCGAGCAACATCGTCGCCGCGTGCGAAGACGGCAAGAACCTCGCGGCACGTCAGGCAATGCTGCTTGGAGCGATGCTCGCCGGCCAATCGTTCGCCAACGCGCCGTGCGCCGCGGTACACGCCCTCGCCTACCCGATCGGTGGCATCTTCCATGTGCCGCACGGCTTGTCCAACTCGCTGGTTTTGCCGCATGTGCTGCGCTTCAATGCGCCGAATGCCGCCACCCTGTACGCGGAACTGGCGGAGATCGTGGCGCCGGGTGCCGCCGGCAGCGCCGAGGCGCGCACTCAGGCGCTGATCGACCGGATGGATGAGATCGCGCGGCGCACCGGGATCGAGACGCAGTTGCGCCAGGTCGGTGTCGTCGAAGCCGACCTCGACCGCCTCGCCGACGACGCGATGCTGCAGACCCGTCTGCTGACCAACAATCCGCGTGAAATCACGCGCGCCGATGCGCGCGCGATTTACGCCGCCGCGTTGTAACCCGGGCGCGGGAAATAAAAAACGGCAGCCGAGGCTGCCGTTTTTTATTGCAAGCTGCGTTGTCAGTGCGCCGCACTCGCTCCGGTTCTCTTGAACAGCGCGCCGATCTCGCCGACAATGCCGCGCCGGAATGCCAGCACGCAGACGATGAAGATGAAGCCGGTCACGATGGTCACCGACTCGCCGATCGAACGGAACCATTCGATGTTCGTCAGCACCGCCAGCCAGTTGCCGAGATCGCCCAGCTTGTTTTCCAGCGCAATGATCACGATCGCGCCAACGATCGGACCGGTCAACGTGCCAAGACCGCCGACCAGGGTCATCAGCACCACC
>NZ_DASPLS010000037.1:0-49955 GCF_035627455.1 Noviherbaspirillum sp. | reverse complement strand
ACTCATTCAAGCGCCCCTTGAGGGCGCAAGCAAGCACACCACATGGCACTCAAGGCAACAATATTCAAGGCCGACCTGCAGATCGCGGACATGGATCGTCATTATTATGGCGGCCATGCGCTGACCATCGCGCGGCATCCTTCCGAGACGGACGAGCGGATGATGGTCAGGCTGCTGGCTTTCGGACTGCACGCGCACGATGCGCTCCAGTTTGGGAAAGGCTTGAGCACCGACGACGAACCCGACCTCTGGCGCAAGGACCTGACCGGCGCCATCGAGCAGTGGATTGAAGTCGGCCAGCCCGATGAACGGCGGATTCTCAAAGCCTGCGGCCGCGCCGGCGAGGTCATCGTTTACAGTTACAGCAATACCAGCAACGTCTGGTGGAGCCAGGTCGGCAGCAAGCTCGAACGTGCCCGGAATTTGCAGGTATTCAATCTTTCATCGGCCTCAAGTTCGGCGCTGGCATCTTTGGCAAAACGCACCATGCAGCTCCAGTTCACGATACAGGAAGGACAGGTCTGGATCACGGACGGCGAAGAGACAGTCCATCTCGAGCCAGCCATGCTTAGCGCTCGCGCTTCCTCATAAACCAGTGCCAGTTCATTGACGGCGATGGCTGTTTCTCACAATATTTCGGCATGCCTTACCTCTCCTTGATCCTCCCTCTGGCGTTCGCAGTCTCGCTCGCCATTCTTCTCAAGCATTTCCTCGGCTCGCTCGCGTGGGCGGCATTGCTTGCCGTGATTACCTGGCCTCTGCACGAGCGGCTCCAGCGCAGGGGCTGGACGCGTGCGGCCAGTGCGACAACCTTGCTCCTCGCCATTGTGATCAGCTTCGTGGCGCCGTCCATCTTCCTGTTCCACACCTTGAGCAATGAACTGGCGACAGTCGAACGCCTGATCGGCCAGATCAACAGCACCGGCGTGCCGGCACCGGAATGGCTTTCGCGCCTGCCTTTCGTCGCCAAGCCGGCCATGGAGTGGTGGCAGGAACATCTTGCGGCTCCCGGCGGGCTGAATACGCTCATCAGGGGGATTGCCGGTGATCTTCTGCCGCATCTCACGAGTACACTGGGTACGCTTGGGCCGACGATTCTTGCCAATGCGCTTTACCTGTTCCTGGCATTGCTGACCCTGTTCGTCCTCTATCTCGAGGGGCCCGCGGTCGTGAAGTACGTGGACCACGCGGGCGCGCGGCTCATCCCGCGGTATTACGGCGTATTCCGCCGGCTGCTTCCCCTTTCCGTGCGCGGCACGGCGCTGGGACTATGCTCGGTAGCGGTGCTCGAAGGAATCGTGCTCGGCGTCGCCTACGCGATCGCCGGCGCGCCAGCGCCCGCGATCCTTGGGGTCATTACCGGCTATCTGGCGCTGATTCCCGGTGGCGCGCCCTTGTCATTTACTTCCGTGTCGCTGCTCCTGCTCGGGCAGGGGCACGCCGGAGCGGCCCTCGGCCTGTTTTCCTGGGGAGCGTTCGAGCTCTTCCTCGTCGACAAGTTCGTGCGCCCGAAGCTCATCGGACATCGTGTCAATCTCCCCTTCCTCGCGGTGCTCTTCGGCCTGCTCGGCGGCGTCTCGACGCTGGGCGTGCTCGGCCTGTTCGTCGGCCCGTTCATGATGGCCGTGCTGTTCTGGTGGCTGCGCGGCGGTCACGCCGACGCGGTGCATGAGGTCGGAACGCAGGAGAGTGACGACAAGCGCGCTGCCTGACTTGGTCCTGGCTCTTCCGTTTTTGCGAAGAAAACATTCAAAAAACTTCGCTTTTTCAGCGCGTTGCACGCTGTTATCCTTGCACGCTCGAGCCATTGAGTCCCGGCTCGGCATGACAAACATAAAGAAATGAGGAACGTTACATATGAAGCGCGTCATACTTTTCCTTGTCACCAATCTGGCAATCATGGTGGTCCTTGGCATCACCGCAAGTTTGCTGGGCGTGAACAAGTACCTCACCGCCAATGGCCTGAACCTGGGTGCACTGCTGGTGTTTGCAGGGCTGATGGGATTCGGCGGTGCGTTCATCTCCCTGTTCCTGTCCAAGCCGATCGCCAAGTGGTCGACCGGCGCCCGCGTAATTGAACAGCCGTCCAATTCCACGGAGCTGTGGCTGATGAACACCGTCGGCGCGCAGGCGCAAAAGGCCGGAATCGCCATGCCCGAAGTGGCGATCTATGAGGGCGAGCCGAATGCGTTCGCAACCGGGGCGACGAAGAACAGTTCGCTGGTGGCGGTATCGACCGGCCTGCTCACCTCAATGACACGCGAAGAGGTGGAAGCGGTGCTCGCACACGAGGTGGCCCACATTGCCAACGGCGACATGGTCACGCTGACCCTGATCCAGGGCGTGGTGAATACCTTTGTCACCTTCCTCGCACGCGTCGTCGGCTATGCGGTCGACCAGTTCCTGCGCAGGAATGATGAAGAGAGCTCGGGGCCGGGCATCGGTTACACCGTCACCGTGATTGTCTGCGACATCCTGTTCGGTATCCTGGCCAGCATCATCGTGATGTACTTCTCGCGTCAGCGCGAATACCGCGCCGACCGTGGCGCAGCCCAGATCCTCGGCACGCCGCGTCCGATGATCGCAGCATTGCAGAGACTGGGCGGCCTGTCCGCAGGTGAATTGCCGAAGAGCATGGCGGCCTCCGGTATCGCCGGCGGCGGACTGGCATCCTTGTTCAGCAGCCACCCGCCGATCGAGTCGCGCATCGCCGCGCTGCAGGCGCGCTAAGCGCCTAGCGCGGGCAGCCGGGGCAAGGGGCGCGCGCGGTCCTGACTGCGCGCCCGAGATCCACGACCGACATGGCGTAGAAGAAGCTCCGGTTGTATTGCGTGATGGCGAAGAAGTTGTTGGCGCCGAGCCAGTATTCGGTCGGCTCCCCGCCGTTTTGCAAATCGACGAGGCCGAACAGCATGTCGGCCGGCGGTTCAACTGCTGGCACGACGCCGGCGGCCTTCAGTTCGTCCAGCCGGAACTTGGCTTGCAGGCCCTGGCCGACGAACATTTCCCAGCTGCGTCCGGGCTCGGCGGCAGCCAGGCTCGCGGGGAACACGATCGGCTCCCCGGACTTCCATCCGTGTTCGACGAGGAAATTGGCAACGCTTCCGATCGCGTCGACCGGAGAGTTGCGCAAGTCGACCTTGCCATCGCCATCGAAATCCACCGCATACCTGCGAATGCTGCCGGGCATGAATTGCGGCCAGCCGACTGCGCCTGCATAGGAACCGAACAGCGAGAACGGATCGATACCAGAGTCGCGGGCCAGCAACAACGTGTTCTCGACCTCGCCGCGAAAAAATGTCATGCGGGCATCACGATTCGGTGTGGGCGGGTAGTCGAAGGCGAGCGTGGTCAGTGCATCGAGCACGCGGAAATTTCCGGTGTTCCTGCCATACACGGTTTCGACGCCGATGATGCCCACGATGATCTCTGCCGGAACGCCGAAGCGCTCTTCGGCGCGCGCCAGCGCATCGCTGTGCTCTTCCCAGAACGCGACGCCTGCATTGATGCGTACCGGATCGATGAAGCGTGCGCGATAGGCGCGCCAGTTTTTCGGGCGTCCGGGCGGTGCCGGCTTGACGAGCTGGATCGCGGTGTCGATGTAACGCACCTTCCTGAACGTCGATTCGAGTTCCGCGCGGTCGAACCCGTGCTTTTCCACCATCGCGTCGATGAAGCCGGCAACCTCTTTCCATTGCGTGAAGTTGGCGAACTCGCCCGCCTCATCCGGGTTCATCGACACCTTGCGCAGCTTGGCGCCCTGGACTGCGGGCTTGCCCGCTTTCTTCTTGCCGGTTTGCTCTGCAAGTGCATCGGAGGGGAGGGTGAACGGAAGGAGCAGCGAGGACAACAGGACTGCGCGTACGGCTGGCTTGAAAAACATCATCGACATTGGGCGGACAGGGATTTGAGTCGGGCAACGGCTGCCGGGCGGGCGAGGTCCGTTGCGCCGTAGCGCACAGTTTCATAGAGATCGAGGAAGCGCGCAAGCGCTGCTTTCTGTTCTGTCGACAAGGGCGATTCGTCCGATGTCAATCGTGCACGATAACTGCGCGGCCCCTCGTGCGTGCCGCGCGGGAGTCCTTTCCTCGCAAGACGCCTGCAGAACGCTTCGTACACGGCATCGAGGGGATCGCGTTTCCTTCCGTGCAGCAGCAATGGCAACACGACAACCGCCACCGCGATCGTGCTGAATACGATCATCAGCATGACCATGGTGCGCCAGTCCACATCCTCGAAGCCGAGCGACTTGATGAAGTTCTTTTGTTGTTGCGGCGTGTAGTTGAGCACCCACTGGTTCCACGCATTGGTGACGGCATCCCAGCCCTGGCGGAAGCGCTGTACGGAGGCAATCCAGGAACTACCGGAAGCATCCAGCGTGATGAGCCCGCCGAGAAGGCGGCGTGGAATGACGCTCGACAGGTTGCGCGTGATGCGTTCGGGGGCGACGGCGGCGGTGGGATCGACCCGCACCCAGCCGCGGTTTTCCAGCCACACCTCGGCCCACGCGTGCGCGTCGGACTGGCGCACGACCAGGAAGCCGTCGGCCGCGTTGACCTCGCCGCCCTGGTAACCGGTCACCACGCGCGCCGGAATGCCGGCCGCGCGCATGAGCACGACAAATGCCGACGAATAATGCTCGCAGAACCCGGCGCGCGTCGTGAAGAGGAATTCGTCGACGGTGTGCGTGCCGAGCAGCGGCGGCTGCAGGGTGTAATGAAAATTCTCGTTCCGGAAATGCTGGAGGACGGCTGCGAGGAACTCGGCATTGTTCGCCGACTTTTCGCGCAGGCGAGCGGCAAAGGCACGCGCCTGCGGGTTGTACCCAGGGGGCAGCTCGAGCCATTGCTGCAGCGCTCGCGGCGGCTCGTCGGGATGCAGCGCATAGCCGACATGGGACACAACGTCGTATCGCAGGCGGTCGTTCACGGGCACCGACGCCAGCAGCTGCATGTCGCGCGTCAGGCGCGCCGTGTTGCGCTCGAGTTCGGGCACGTTGCCGGGGATATCGAGCGCGAACAGCCAGGGTTTGCCGTGCGGTTCGAGGGTGACCTGGTAATGCAGCGGTGCGCCGTCCAGCCTGATGCTGGGCCGGCCAGCCAGCCGTTGCCGTTGCGGCGTCCATTTCCTGCCGTCGAATCTGTTCAGCACCGGACCGCGCCAGTAAAGATGGGCCTGCGCGGGCGGGGTGCCGGAGAACTTCACCCGGAACGCGATTTCATCGGACTGCGCGAGGTTGCCGATGTTGCCCGGCTCCATGGTGTCCGACAATCCCGTGCGCCCGGCGTGCGCATCGCCGGGCATGCCCCACAAGGGCCCCTGGATGCGGGGAAAGAGCAGGAACAGCACCAGCGTGACCGGGGCGGCGAGCATGAGGATGGACGCTCCCATGCGCAGGCGCTGCTTCAGGGGCGGAACGTTGCCCGTGAACTGGAAGGAAAGCTGCGTCGTCAGGATCACCAGCACCGCCGCGATGGTAAGCAGCGCCGTGCCGATCGACTGCGAATAGAAGAAGCTGGAGAGGATGAGGAAGAAACTCAGGAACAAGGCGACGAACAGGTCGCGCTTGGCGTGCATTTCCAGCAGCTTGAGCGTGAGCAGCAAGGCCAGCATGGCCACGCCGGGTTCGCGGCCGAAGAAGGTGCGATAGGTCAGATACACGCCCGACATCGCGAGCACGGCGACCGGCAGGAGCACCCAGCGCGGCGGCAGGCGGTTGCCGCGGAAGGTGATCCATCCGCGCCATGCCAGCAGGATCGCGCATACCGGCGTGATCCATGCCGGCAGGTGGCCGGCGTGCGGCAGCAGCACAAGTGTGCATGCGCCCAGCAGCAACAGGATATCCGCCTTGTCGCGCGACATCGGGCGAGGGGCGAGCACGCCCGGGCGTTGGCCGAGGAAAGGCAGCTTCATGGAGACGTTCCGTACAAGGCAAGGGCGCGCAGGCAGGTATCGCGATGCGCAGGGCCGTGTGCCGGCGGCAGGGACAGGCTCCCGAGCCGGAACGCATAGGCGAGCCCGCGCGCCTCGGCCTCAATTACCCAGCGCGTCATGCGCGACAGCTTCGATTCGATGTCCATGCCGGGAGGCAGCGCGTCGAATGCGATCGCGATCTCGCTTGCCGCCCCGCCTTCGAAATGCTTCGTGACCAGCGCGCCGCCGGACTCGACGTCGACACGCGCGATATGCCGCCACGCGAGCCGCTTCAGCGAATCGCCGGCCTGGTAGCCGCGTATTCCCGCAAAGTCATCCTCGCCTGCCTGTCCCTGGCCGTCATTCATTTCCACTCCGGCGTACGGCAGCGGCGGCGCGTCGTCTTCCGGCCGCGGGTAGACGAGAACTCTTGCATCCGGCAGCCAGTAGCTCCAGGCCCGCAGCAGGCCCAGCGGAAAACGCGTCTGCAGCCGCACCCGGGGCGTCTGCAGCCAGCCGCGGCGGGGCGCGGCGGTCGAGAGCACGACGCTGGCGGTTGCATTTGCGGGAACGTCAGTCGGCTGCGCGAGTTCGGGCCGGTCGTCATTGACGAAGTCCAGCCAGATCGCGTAGCGGTCATGCTTGCGGCGGTTGATGAGGTGCAGTTCGAACTGAGCATCTTCGCCGGCAAAGACAGGAGCGGCACGGCCGGCTTTCAGGTGCAGGTGCGCAAGGTTGCGAAAGGTCAGGTGCATGTCGATCAGCGCGCAGCCGCCGATCAGGAAGGTGAAGCCGAACCCGAGGCTGAGGTTGTAGTTGATCGACCCGAGGAACATTGCCACCAGCATCACGCAGAACAGCAGGCCAGGATGGGTGGGCACGATGAAGACCCGGCGCTGGTGCAGGAATACCTCGCCGCTTTCGGCATCCTTGCGCCGGAACAGCCATTTGCTCAGCTGTCCGCGCAAGGCGTGCTCGAGCCTGGCGTAGAGCGAAAGTTTCTTCTTCACACGGGAACGGATTTCATCAATTGCAGAACGAGGTCCCGGCTTCCCAACGCGGAACTGCCCGCGGCCTTCAAGGGGCGCAGGCGGTGGGCGGCGACCGGGACGAGCACCGCCTGGACGTCTTCCGGAATGACATGGTTGCGTCCTTCCAGTGCAGCCCAGGCGCGCGCGGCGTGCAGCAGCGCGATGGTCGCGCGCGGACTCATGCCCTCGGCGAACATGCCGCTCTGGCGCGATGCCTGCGCCAGCGCCTGTACGTAATCCACGAGCGCAGGGGAGGCATGCACCGACTTCAATGCCGCCTGCGCGGCGAGCAGTTCTTCCGGGTGCATCGCAGTCGGCAGCGACTTCAGCATGACGCGGCGGTCTTCGCCCATCAGCAGCGCGCGTTCCGCCGCGGCATCGGGATAGCCGAGCGAGAGGCACATGAGGAAGCGGTCCAGTTGCGATTCCGGCAACTGGAAGGTGCCGATCTGATGCGTCGGATTCTGCGTCGCGATCACGAAGTACGGGCTCGGCAGGTCGCGCGTCACGCCGTCGGCGGTGACTTGCCGTTCCTCCATCGCTTCCAGCAGCGCCGACTGTGTCTTCGGCGTGGCGCGGTTGATTTCATCGGCAAGCAACACCTGCGTAAACACCGGGCCGGGATGGAAGACGAAGCCGTTCTTTTCACGATTGAAGATGGAAATGCCCACCACGTCCGCAGGCAGCAGGTCGCTCGTGAATTGCAGGCGGTTGAACTTCAGCCCGAGCGAAATCGCCAGCGCATGCGCCAGCGTAGTCTTGCCTACGCCCGGCACATCCTCGATCAGCAGGTGTCCGCCGGCAAGCAGGCATACCAGCGACTGGCGTATCTGCGTGTCCTTCCCGACGACGACCTGGCTGACTTGCTTCGCAACGGCATGGAGTTTGTCGAACATGAATCTTCCGTGAAAGTGTCGTGAAAGGGGGCGCGTGAGGACGGGTTGAGCATGCGCAAACTGCGAAATGCCGGCTGCAATGAAAGAACTGTATTACATTATTTTCTTCGCTACACTATAAGTCATCCCGCCGGTTGACGCTTTTCGGCATGTCACCCGGATTCTATTCGAGAAATTTGCGCCCGCGCATCCAGAAGTCATGACCACCGCCTTTTACTCCCATCCCGATTGCAAACGCCATGAAATGGGACAATGGCATCCGGAATGCCCGGCGCGGCTGCAGGCAATCGAAGACCAGATCATCTCCAGCCGCATTGATGCCTTTCTCGAATACCGTGAGGCGCCGGAAGCCGATGTTGCCGCGATCGAACGCGTGCACAGCCGCGACGCCATCAATCGCGTGCGCGAGAACGTTGCTGCGCTGGAAGGCCTCGGCTCCGGCTATTACCCGATCGATGCCGACACGATGCTCAATCCGCATAGCTGGAAGGCGGCACTGCGCGCGGCCGGCGCCGCCATCGCCGCCACCGACGCGGTGATCGCCGGCGAGCTCGACAACGCGTTCTGCTCCATTCGTCCGCCAGGTCATCACGCCCGCCCGTCAGAGCCGATGGGCTTTTGCCTTTTCGGCAATATTGCCATCGCCGCCCGCCACGCGCTCGATGTACACGGACTGGAACGGGTGGCGATCGTCGATTTCGACGTCCATCACGGTAACGGCACGGAAGAAACCTTCCTCGACGATCCGCGCGTGCTGATGGTGAGCTTCTTCCAGCATCCCTTCTATCCCTACACTTCGCTGCACGAGTCGGGGCACATGGTCAATGTGCCGGTGCCGGCCTATACCAAGGGCGACGAAGTGCGCCGCCTCGTGGTCGACAAATGGCTGCCTGCACTCCATGCGCACAAGCCCGAGATGATCTTCATCTCCGCCGGTTTCGATGCCCACCGCGAGGACGACATCGGCCAGATGGGTCTGGTGGAAGCCGACTATGCGTGGATCACCCGGGAGATCAAGTCGGTCGCCCAGGAATATGCGAAGGGCCGTATCGTCAGCTGCCTGGAAGGCGGCTACAACTTGTCCGCACTTGCCCGCAGCGTGGTGGCGCACGTTAAGGTGCTTGCCGACCTGGAGTAGCGGCGGGGACGGTGGGGAGGGCGGCCAGCGGGTAAAATAGCGGCTTGCCCCATCACACCCTATTCCCGCATGTCCATCCAATGGTTCCCCGGTCACATGAACGCCGCCCGCAAGAAGGCGGCGGAGTCCATGGAAAAGACCGACCTCGTCATCGAAGTGCTCGATGCGCGCCTGCCTGTCGCCAGCAGCAACCCGATGATCGAACAGCTGCGCAAGCATCGCCAGCGTCCCTGCCTGAAGATCCTGAACAAGGCTGACCTTGCCGATCCCGCCGCAACGAAGGAATGGCTGGAGCACTTCAAGGCGCAGAAAGACGTATTTGCCGTCGCACTCAGCTGCAAGAAGCCGGCGGACGTGGCGAAGGTGCCCGGCCTCGCGATGCGTCTCGCACCCCACCGCGGCACCGCGCTCAAACCGCTGCGCATGATGATCATGGGCATTCCCAACGTCGGCAAGTCGACCCTGATGAATGCCTTGCTGAAAAAGCGCGTCGCGGCGGTCGGCGACGAGCCGGCCGTGACCAAGGCGCAGCAGCGCCTCTACCTCGGCAACAACATGGTGCTGGTCGATACGCCCGGCATGCTGTGGCCGAAGATCGAACATCCGACTGACGGCCTCATGCTTGCTGCGAGCCACGCTGTCGGCGTCAATGCCGTGATCGAAGAAGAGGTGGCGACCTTCCTGGCCGAACAGCTACTGCTCCGCTATCCGCAGTTGATCAGCGCGCGCTACGGCTTTCCCATCGAGGGACTGGACGGCGTTGCGGTGATCGAAGGTATCGCCAAGCGGCGCGCCTTCCGCGTCAAGGGCGGCGAGCTCGACTACGAGAAGGCGGCGCACACGTTGCTGATCGATTACCGCAGCGGTGCTCTGGGACGCATCAGCCTCGAAACACCACAAAGCCGCGCGACGCTGCTGGCCACCTACCAGCCGCCGCCTTCGCTCGGCTTGGCCCCGGAACCGGAGGAGGAGAGTGACGATGAATGAAGCCTTTGTCCTGAAATCGGTCTCGCGAGGCGTGGCCACGCTGACGCTCAATCGCGGCGACAAATTCAATCCGCTGTCGGAAGAGATGCTGGCCGCGCTGCAGGGCGAGCTTGACGCGCTTAAGGCGGATGACAGCATCCGCGTCGTCATCCTTGCCGCCGCCGGCAAGGCATTCTGTGCCGGGCACGACCTGAAGCAGATGCGCGCGCAGCCGTCCGCGGACTACTACAAGAAGCTGTTCAACCAGTGCAGCAAGATGATGCTGACCATCCAGCAGATGCCGCAGCCCGTCATCGCGCGCGTGCAGGGCCTTGCCACTGCCGCCGGCTGCCAGCTGGTCGCGATGTGCGACCTCGCGGTAGCGGCTAGCGAAGCGAAGTTCGCGGTGTCCGGTGTGAACTACGGCCTGTTCTGTTCCACCCCTTCGGTAGCCTTGTCCAGGAACGTCTCCCGCAAGCAGGCGATGGAAATGCTGCTCACCGGCGAGTTCATCGATGCCGAAACGGCACGCGAGCGCGGGCTCGTCAACCGCGTGGTCGCGGCAGGGGAACTCGATGCGGAAATCGGCCGGCTCGTCGACAGCATCCTCGCCAAACCGGCCGTCGCCGTCGCGATGGGCAAGCAGCTGTTCTACAAGCAGATCGAGATGGGTATCGGCGCTGCCTACCAGCTCGCGGGGCAGACGATGGCGTGCAACATGATGGACGAAGCCGCGCTGGAAGGCGTGCAGGCGTTCATCGACAAGCGCAAGCCGGCCTGGTCGAACTAAGCGGCGACGCAAAAAACAAAAAGCCCGCAGGACAATGTCCCGCGGGCTTTTTTTGCAGACAGGTCATGGAAGGCATTGCTGCCTTCCACGGCACGGCAATTACATCATGTCCATGCCGCCCATGCCACCCATGCCGCCCATGCCAGCCGGGCCAGCAGCCGGCTTGTCTTCCACCAGCTCGGAAACCGTGCAGTCGGTGGTCAGCATCAGGCCGGCGATCGAGGCTGCGTTCTGCAGGGCAGAGCGGGTCACCTTGGCCGGATCCAGCACGCCCATTTCGACCATGTCGCCATAGGTGCCGTTGGCAGCGTTGTAACCGAAGTTACCCTTGCCTTCGATGACCTTGTTCACCACGACGGAAGCTTCTTCGCCGGCGTTGGTGACGATCATGCGCAGCGGCTCTTCCATTGCGCGCAGGACGATCTTGATGCCTGCTTCCTGATCGGCGTTGTCGCCTTTCAGGGCCATCACGTTGGAGCGAGCGCGCAGCAGGGCCACGCCACCGCCAGGAACGATGCCTTCTTCAACGGCGGCACGGGTTGCGTGCAGTGCGTCTTCGACACGTGCCTTCTTTTCCTTCATTTCGACTTCGGTCGCAGCACCCACCTTGATCACTGCAACGCCGCCTGCCAGCTTGGCAACGCGCTCTTGCAGCTTCTCACGGTCGTAGTCGGAGGTCGCTTCTTCGATCTGGACGCGGATCTGCTTGACGCGCGCTTCGATCGCGGAAGCCTGGCCGGCGCCGTCGATGATGGTGGTGTTTTCCTTGCCGATCTCGACGCGCTTGGCCTGGCCGAGGTCGTTCAAGGTTGCCTTTTCCAGGGTCAGGCCGACTTCTTCAGCGATCACCTGGCCGCCGGTCAGGATGGCGATGTCTTCCAGCATGGCCTTGCGACGGTCGCCGAAGCCCGGAGCCTTGACGGCGCAGGTCTTCAGAATGCCGCGGATGTTGTTCACCACCAGGGTTGCCAGCGCTTCGCCTTCGATGTCTTCGGCGATGATCAGCAGCGGACGGCTTGCCTTGGCAACTTGCTCCAGCACCGGCAGCAGGTCACGGATGTTCGAGATCTTCTTGTCGAACAGCAGGACGAACGGGTTCTCCAGGACGGCAACCTGCTTGTCCGGGTTGTTGATGAAGTACGGGGACAGGTAGCCGCGGTCGAACTGCATGCCCTCGACGATGTCGAGTTCGTCTTGCAGGGACTTGCCGTCTTCAACGGTGATCACGCCTTCCTTGCCGACCTTCTCCATTGCTTCAGCGATGCGCTCGCCGATGGAAGCATCGGAGTTCGCGGAGATCGCGCCGACCTGGGCGATTTCCTTGGAGGTGGTGCAGGGCTTGGCGATCTTCTTCAGTTCATCGACGGTGGCGGTGACAGCCTTGTCGATGCCGCGCTTCAGATCCATCGGGTTCATGCCGGCGGCAACGTACTTCATGCCTTCGCGGACGATGGCTTGTGCCAGCACGGTTGCAGTGGTGGTGCCGTCGCCGGCGTTGTCGGAGGTCTTGGAAGCGACTTCCTTCACCATCTGCGCGCCCATGTTCATGAGCTTGTCTTTCAGTTCGATTTCCTTGGCCACGGAAACGCCGTCCTTGGTGACGGTCGGGGCGCCGAAGGAGCGCTCCAGCACAACATTGCGGCCTTTCGGGCCCAGGGTGACCTTGACGGCGTTGGCGAGGATGTTGACGCCTTCAACCATCTTGGCACGGGCGGCATCGCCGAAAACTACGTCTTTAGCTGCCATATTCGTTACTCCTTAATTATCGGGTAGGTATTTGTATCTCTAGCGCCGCTGGGCCCCGGCCTTGGCCGGGAGGGCGCGATTTCCAGACGTTGCGCGTCCGGACGTGGTCATCACTTCTGGACGATTGCCATGATGTCTTCTTCGCGCATGACCAGCACTTCCTCGCCTTCGACCTTGACGGTCTGGCCGGAATACTTGCCGAACAGCACGAGGTCGCCGACTTTAACGTCCAGCGCGCGGACTTTGCCATCTTCCAGGATCTTGCCGTTACCGACGGCGAGGACCTTGCCCTGGTCCGGCTTTTCCGCAGCCGCATCCGGGAGAACGATGCCGGACGCAGTCTTGGTTTCCTGGTCGAGGCGCTTGACGATGACGCGATCGTGCAGAGGACGAAGGTTCATACAAACTCCTTAATAATCAATAAGTTATAGTTGTTTGCGGCAGGGCCGCAAGGAAAAAACGGAAAGCCAGGAGGAAGGTTGTTAGCACTCTCCCCTAACGAGTGCTAAGTATATGGGCGGGTATTTTTTTTTTCAAGGCAGCTTCTTGAATGACATGCTTGTTTTTCAATTGTCAAAAGCTGCTCATCTGGAAACTTTTTTCATTAATCTTTGAGCTACGGAAGGCGTTGCCATCCTTTAAGGGAAGGTTATTTCTCCGCGAATCAACGGGATCGACCCGAAGTCGCCGTAGGCAAGGTGGGCATGCCGGGCAGGGCGATTCGTTACAGGAATGCGCGACGCAGCCAAGGTTCGCCAATATCAGGCAGCGAGAATGTTGAGAAGGAATTCCTAGCGGGAATCCGGGCGATTCCTGATCCGCGCGAGTTCGCGGTCGAGCGCATTGGCGAAGTTCTGGCGGTCGGCGTGGCTAAACGCGGCCGGGCCGCCAGTGTCGACGCCACTGCCGCGCAGCTCTTCCATGAAAGCCCGCATCGTCAGTTGCTGGGCGATGGTGTCCTTGGTGTACCACTCGCCGCGTGGATTGAGCGGCAACCCGCCCTTTTCCAGCACCAGGGAGGCCAAGGGAATGTCGCCGGTCACGACGATGTCGCCGGGGCTGACGCGCTCAACGATTTCGGCGTCGGCCGCATCTGCGCCAGGCGGGACCTGGAGCGCGCGGATGAAGCGCGAGCCCGGCACACGGATCAACCGGTTGGCAACCAGCGTGACGTTGAGCTGCAGCCGTTCGGCCACCCGGAACAGGATGTCTTTAATGACGGCGGGACAGGCGTCGGCGTCGACCCAGATGTGCATGACAAATTGGATGAGATCAGCAGGATGACGCATTGTAACTGCAGGCTGTCAATCGCCAAGAGGCTTTGAACTTGAACAGACGACCCTGAGCGACCGGTTACCTCGAAAGAGCCGAGCTTGCGCCGTTCAGTCAAAGCAGACGTTCGACGCTGCTCGATCCGCTCTGTTCTTTGGGGAGGCCCTTATCCAAGGAACGCTTCGGCGTCCGGCTGTTCAAAAGAAACTGTACGGTCACGCTTTCCGCCGAGGGCAGCTCGGTGCCCAACAACGCCGCCCGAGCGCTCCTTCCGCCGGGTCAACGTGCTGCCTATTGTAAAGTCGCAAGGAATGTTCCGTCCCCGCGTCCCCGCTGAGTCTTCCGTCCTTGAACGTGGCGTTGCCGGCCCGCGTTGGAGCGCGACCGTCGCAGAGCTTGCTGGTTGGTTGCCGCTCGCTGTTTTTCTTCTCGTCATTCTCGCCCTCTGGGCCGGCGGATCAACCACCGGTTACGAGTCGCCGCTTCTGACGCTGGCAGTCTACCTGATCTTTGCTGTGCCGGTCTCCGCGCTGGTCGCTGTGCTGCTCGCGCGCAACTTCCTCGCTCAGGGCGCCGCCAAACTGCTGCTCGTCGGGATGGGGGCGGTGTTCTGGGCGTGCGCCGGCGCGGCTGGATCAATGGCCGGCATCAGCAAGGGCCAAGCCGATTTTACCAACACCCTGCTGACCATCCACAACATCGGTATGTGGTTCTCGGCACTGTGCCATCTCACCGGCGCCACCCTTCCGGTGCGGCTGGATGCCCCCCTGCGCAAGCCGCCCGCCTGGCTCGCCGCCGGATACGGCCTCGCGCTGGCGACGATGGCCGCGCTTGTGCTCGCCACGCTCGCCGGGCTGCTGCCGTCCTTCTTCGTCCCCGGCATGGGGCCGACCCTCGTGCGAGAGCTGGTGCTCTTCTCGACGGCCGCCATGCTGGGGGTCACCGGCATCCTGTTTGCCGCCCAGCGGCCGAGCGATCCGCAAACCTTCACCTACTGGTACGGGCAGGCGCTGCTTCTTTTCGCCGCTGGCGTGCTCGCGCTCGTCCTGAGCGTGCCTGGGACCCTGCTCGGCTGGACCGGGCGCGTCACGCTCGCCGTCGGCAGCGTCTACATGCTGATCGCCGTCCTCCGGTCGATCCGGCAACGCGCCGCACAGGAATTGGTGCCGGAGGCCCGCATTTCCGAAGGGCGGCTCGGCTACGCCGTCGCCGTCGCGGTTGTGGTTGCCGCGGCAGCGGTGCGCATCGTGCTCCAGCCCAGTCTTGGTCAGGGTTACCCGTTCGGCACCTTCTATCCCGCCCTGGCGTTCGCAGCGCTTTACGGCGGCTTGCGAGCCGGGGTGCTGGCAACCGTGCTCGCGGCACTGATTGCTACCTATTTCTGGATCGAGCCCGCCGGACAGATATTGGTCGAGCGCCGTTCCGACTGGCTCGGCATTGCCGTATTTCTGATTTCCGGCGTGATGATCGCCTGGATGGCCGGCCGCATGCGCACCGCCGAGGCCGACGCGCAGCGGGCCAGGACGGCGGTTCTGGCGCAACGCGACCGCCTCGACGAGTTGGTGCGCGAACGCACTGCCGAGCTTGTCGAAGCGCAGCGCGTCGCGCGCCTTGGCCACTGGCACTGGAACCTTGCGACCGACGAGGTCAAGGTGTCCGAGGAAATCCTCAGCATTTTTGGCCGTAGCGGAATTCCTCGCGGCAGCGAACAGGCGGGGGTGCTCTATCCGCCCGAGTCCTGGAAGAAGCTCGAGTCCGCGCGGCAGGAAGCACAGCGCGGCGGCACGGCATTCGACCTCGAACTGCAGGCCTGGCGGGGCGACGGCGCAGACATATGGGTCGAGGTACGTGGCGAGGCGGTGCATGGATCGGAGGGAGAAGTCGTTACGCTCCGAGGTACCGTGCAGGACATCACCGAGCGCAAGCGCGCCGACCAGCTATTGCGTGAATCCGAGGAAAAGCTGCGCAACGCCGCGCTGCATGACGTTTTGACTGGATTGCCGAACCGGGCGCTTGTCATGGAGTTTTGCGAGCATCTGGTTGCGTCGGCAAAACGCGGACATGGCGGCGGAGCGCTGCTATTTATCGACCTCGACCGGTTCAAGCCAATCAATGACGTTTACGGACACGAGACCGGTGACCGGGTACTGCAGGAAGTCGCCAGACGGCTTGCGGCATGCACGCGGAAGGAAGACCTGGTCGGGCGGCTGGGCGGGGACGAGTTCGTTATTGTGCTGCCGCAAGCGGACCGCGCGCGCCATCGCGCTGCGGTGGTCGCACAGCATGTGGTCGCCAGCATCAACCTGCCTATCCACGTCGATACGCTCGAGCTGTCGGTGTCGCCTTCCATCGGCATCAGCTTTTTCCCGGAGCACGCTGCCAGTGTCAGCCAACTCATCCACACCGCTGATCTGGCCATGTACCAGGCGAAGCAATTGGGCCGGTCTAATTACCAGTTCTACACACCGGAACTCGAACGTCGATCCGAGCAGGCACTTTCGGTGGAGACAAGACTGAGAAATGCTCTGAGCAACGGTGGCCTGGCATTGCATTACCAGCCGGTCATCGATCTCATGACCGGCAAGCTGATCGGTGCGGAAGCGCTGGTACGCTTGATGGACGATGGTGAAACAATCGGTCCAGACGAGTTCATCCCGATTGCGGAATCAACGGGTCTGATCGGCACATTGGGCGAGTGGGTCGTGGCCGAGGCGTGCCGTCAGCACGGGGAATGGCTGCGCGAGGGACTGCAGCTCACGATTGCAATCAATGTTTCTCCGTTGCAGTTCAGGCAGCGGGCATTCGCCGAAAAGCTGAGCGGGATTATTGCGAACGCAGGAATGGATCCGAGCTGCCTCGAAATTGAAGTCACTGAAAGTGCCGTGATGGAGAACATTGATGAAGCGGTCGGGCTTCTGAACAGGATCAAGTCGCTTGGGGTGAAAGTGGCGCTGGACGATTTCGGAACCGGCTATTCGAGTCTGAGCAGCCTAACCAGTCTGCCGCTCGACAAGCTCAAGGTAGACCAATCGTTCATCAGGCGCATCGAACGCGATCCGGCGTGCCGTACAGTGACCGAAGCAATTATCGGCTTGGGCCGGAGCCTGCGACTGAGTGTTCATGGCGAAGGCATCGAATCAGAGGATGCGCTGCTGTATCTGGAGGAGCACGGTTGCAATCAAGCACAGGGCTATTGGTTCAGCAAACCGCTTCCGCCAGCAGAATTTGTACACTGGTCCCAACAACGATGGGACAAGACATCAAGTGCAGATGGATGGGAGCGCGTGCGGCGTATCAGGCCATCGAAGGATAGCGCGCCTGAGAGGCGGCCCAAGGAACGACAGCTCATGCGTCGGAGCCGGGGTTCTGGCGCACATACTTGAGCGGCACCTATTGGCCGGACTCCGCGGCCCGGCACTCCCGCGTTTTGCTACCGGAAGAGCGGCGCAATCGCGACCGGGCTGCCCTGCGTGACGACCTGGCCCTTTTGCGGCCAGTCGGAAAAGTGAAAGTCGACGATCCGGAACGTCGTACGGTCGTCCTGGAAGGCGCTGCCTGTCTCGGACGAAAGCGGTGCCGCGGCCTGTTCGGCGCTGCGGAACCTGACGACCGGATCGCCTGCGGCCGCCGGGAAGGAAAAACGCACCCCCGCGCAGCTCTTGTCCTGCATCCCCGGCTTGCCGATGTAGCGCAGGTAGTTCAGCGCTTGCTCGCACGCGGCGCGCAGATCGGCGCTGTCGTAACTGCCGTTGGCGCGCGGCGCGATCGACACGCGCGGCTGCATGAGGTAATGGTTTCCCCTGCGGTTGAGCATGAGGCGGGCGTTCTCGTCGTAGGCGGATTTCAACAACGGAAAGACTGCCCGGCCGGCGGCATCGAGCGGCAGATTGAGCTGCATCGACGACCCGGACAAGATCAGCCGCACCCCCTCCATCGGCGTGCCCTTTTCCGCAGGGGATACCTGGAAGTGATGCAGGAGCAGTTGCTTTGGCTTGCCGTACTTTTCGAAGCGGATCATCTGCATGTATGCATCGCGGTAGCCGATCCAGTCCCCGTCCTGGGTTGCCGCTTCGTCCGCCGTAAGCCCTTTCCGGGCGCTTTCCGCGCCGGGAGTCTGCGCCCCCGCGCCGCCCGACCAGAGGGAGAGCAGTACAGCGGCAAGCAGGAGCGGTCGGGCGGTCATGGACGTCATCTCAGAATCGGTAGGCGAGCCCGGTGCGCACGCTCACCTGGCTGCGGCGCTCGACCAGCGGGCTGGACGCGGCATCGCCCGTCAGGCGGTACACGGAGAACCGGGATGTCAGCAGCCACAGGTTGCTCAGTTCCCAGTTCCAGTGAAACGTCAGATGCAGGTCGCGCACGCCGGCGGAAGGCGCATACCCGGCAATGCTCTTGTCCTGGCCGCCGGCCACGCCGAAATACGCCTGGTGATAGCGGCGGTTGCCCCAGTTCGCGCCCAGCGTCACGGACAGCTTGTGATGCGGCGCGACTGCAACGCCCTTCTGCAGCCCGACGCCGGCCAGCAGGCCGTTGCGGTCCTGGCCCGAGCCGTAGAGCATGCTGCTCGTAACGCGCAGGCTCTCGTCGAGGTAGTAGTTGAAGAAGGCGCCGGCCACGGGACGCGAGGGCACTTCGGAAAACTGCAGCTGCCGGGCGGGCTCGGTCTCCACAGGGGCGGCGATGCTGGCGCCGCCGACGTCGCCGATTTCCGACAATTTGCCCTGTCCGGAGGTGCTGCGCCCCGGTTCGATCGCCAGGAGCGGGCCGAATTCCAGGTGCGGCTCGGCAGACAGGTGCATGCCGGCGCTCAGGCCGGAAAAGAAAAGGCCGCTGCTCCATTGCAGCTGGATGAGCGCCACCGGGTCGGTCTTGCGCGAAGCAGCTCCCTGGTAGCGCGGCGTGGAGGACACGCCGACGCCGAAGTAGAGATCGCGGCTCCCGTCCGGCATCATCCGCGCAGCGGGCGTCTGCGCGAGGCTGAGGCAGGGCAAGGCAAGCAAGGAAAGAAGCAGCAGGGTCTTGTGCGGCGATTGGCGGGGAGGGGCGGCGCGTGTCACGTTCAAACTCCAGGAGTTTCTGTGCGCCGGCTGGTTCGGCGCATTTCTTGTTCCCCGTATTGTATTGGCATTTCTCATGCGCGCGCCTGCCCGGTGTGACCTGTCAGCCCCGCACCCCGAGCGCGGGAGTCAGAACCAGCGGTTTGTGCTGCATACGCTCGCGCGCGCTGTGCCTCTCGTCCGCTGCGCCGCCATCGGCCGCCAGGGCCGCCAGGAGCAGGAAGCCCAGCGCCGCCACGTACATGCAGGCGGCCGGGCTCCGGCTCAGGCGACGGCACTGCCGCAGACCGCGGATCGCCCGGTCCGCCAGCCGCATTTACGGCAGCTTGACGAAGTTCACCGGCAGCGTCGACGCGGGAATCGTCACCAGCGCATACTGGTTGATGACGGCGGCGATGCACATCACGTCCGGGCCCGGGTCGACCACGCGGTAACCGACCTCGATCTGCTCCGGCTCGTTCGCCTTCCTGACCGTGTCGATGCTGAGGCCGCCGCAGGGAACGGACTCGCGGCCAAGGAACACGCCGACGACCATCTGCTGCGTGAAATCCACCGCCGGCAGCGGCGCGCGCCCGGCCGAATGCTCGTTCCACAGCGCGGCCCAGGCGGCCGCATCGCGGATCGCGACGAAACGCTTCTCGGCGATTTCCGAAGTAAACATCGCAGGCGCGATGCGCTCGAACGCGATGGTGGCGGGATTGCAGGGATCGGGCAGTCCGAGTGCCGCGGCAAGCCGGCCGCGGATCGCGCGTACCGTCGCCAGGAATCCCGGCGCCGCGTCGAGCTGCGCTTTGCAGCTGAACTCGACGCGCTTGGTGGTGGCGCCGCGGCTGATCTCGATCCATTCGCGGCCCTCGTCGGCGCAGTCGGGGCAGCCGATCACAACATCCGGCACGCTGCCGAATCCGGCCTGCAGCGCCTCCCACTCCTTCTCGCTGACCGCGCCCCAGATGCCCTGTTCCGGCAGCGCTGCGCCGTCCTTGCCGCCGCCGCTGCGGAAGCTTGCGCCGTCCTTTGCGATCTGCACCGTGCCGTCGCACTTCTCCAGGCACATGCCGAACGACCAGCCGCTCTTCACCACCAGGTCGGACTCGGCGCGCGCCGGCGCCTGCACAAAGTCGACCTGTGCGCCGGACAGCGGCACGGTGACGAGCACGGCCGGATTGGCGATGGACGCAATGCAGGCCGTGTCGGGCGGCGGCAGCAACACTTCGTAGGTCACTTCGAGGCGTTGCGACTGCGCGCGCTGCTTGACGGCGGTAACCGCCACCCGGTCGCAGGCGCCGCGGCTGCCGAGGAACACGCCGATCACTGTGTTGCGCGAGAAGTCGATTTCCGGCGCCGGCCGGTCTGCGCTGCCGGTACCTGCATGTTCCGCCCAGAGCGATTTCCATGCCTCGGCGTCGCGCACCGCGACCAGGCGTTTTTCGGAGATCTCCGATTGCGCCAGCGCCGCCGGCAGGATTTCGTACGGAATGCCCTTGGCATCCTGCTGCAGGAATGATGCCGGCGCGACGACGGCGCCGGACTGGGCCGTGCCGTTCTGGCCCCCGCCACCGCAGGCGGCAATCAGTGAAACAGCCGCGCCACACAGCGCGGCGGTGATGAAGCGGTTCGTTCTCATTTTTCTTCCTCGATGTGAATCGGCAGCCGGCAATGCCGGCGCGCCAGACGCGTGATCGCCCGCGCGCGCTCCCCTTCAATGCCGGACGGCGCAAGCATGGCTTTTTGCCATGCTTGCAATACTAAAATCTTCCTGCACCGAAATCCTCCGCCGGCTGTATTGAAATTGTCATGAAATTGTAAGAGCGCCGAAACCGGGCAAAGTGTCATCGATTTGCATGGAATCGCCCTGAGGTATCACCGCTCCGCCTCCGGTTGCAAGTTCTTATAGAATGCCGCTCTGGGAGAGAAAAATATGTTCCGACTCATGCTGGTGGAGGACGACGCCAAGCTCGCGTCGCTGGTCGCGGAATACCTGGCCGCCTATGAATTTACCGTCGACGTCGTCAGCCGCGGCGACGAAGCGCTGGAGCGCTATCGGCAGACCCGGCCCGACGCAGTGGTGCTGGACCTGATGCTGCCGGGGCTCGACGGCCTGGTGGTGTGCCGCCAGATACGCGAGCTCAGCCCGGTGCCGATCCTGATCCTGACCGCGCGCGAAGACGTGTTCGACGAGGTGTCCGGACTCGAACAGGGCGCAGACGACTATATCAACAAACCGGTGCAGCCGCGCGTGCTGCTGGCCAGGCTGCGCGCGCTGCTGCGCCGCGGGCGCGACGCGTCGTCGCGCAGCGAAGAAATTGCCGTCGGCGGGCTGCGCATCTCGAAAGAAAACCGCACGGTAAGCTGGCGCGGACAGCCGGTGTCGCTCAACAGCACCGAATACAAGCTGCTGCTGGTGCTCGCCGATTCCGCCGGCCAGGTGCAGTCGCGCGGCGACATCATGAAGAAGATGCGCGGCATCGACTTCGATGGCCTGGACCGCACAATCGACAATTGCGTGTCGCGCCTGCGCCGCAAGTTCGACGACAACAACGGCGAGCGCATCAAGACCGTATGGGGCGAGGGCTACCTCTTCAGTCCGTCCGCCTGGGAATAGCGGGCCCGATGAACCGCATCTTCTTCCGGATCGTTCCGCTGATCCTGCTGGCCATCGCGGTGGCGGTCGCCGCCGCCTATTTCGCAATCCGATACCTGTTCGGCGATCCGCTCGAGGACATCGCGCGCAAGCAGGCGTCCGGCGCGATCTTCCTGCTGGAACAGTACATCGACCAGGCGCCCGCCGACGAATGGCTGGCGCGGCTGAACAAGGTGCGCGAGGTTTCCGGCCTGAGCATGGAGATCGTCCCGCTCCAGCTTGCCGCCGCCGCTCTCGATGGGGACCGGCGGGCCGCGCTGGACCGGGGCGAGATCGTGCTCGACACGGGAAGCAAGCTGCTCCGCCGCCGCGTCGACCTGCGCGGCGAACGGTACATCGGCAGCGATGCGGAAGTGATCGAAGTGCGCAACCTGCCTATCGACGTCGGGCTGGAGCTGAAGATGGATGCGCTGCGCTATGCGATCGTCGCGCTGTGCGTGCTGATACCGGTCGCCCTGTGGTCGCGCAGCCACTGGCGGGAATTGCAGTCGCTGTCGAGGGTGGCCGAAAGCCTGGGCGCGGGCAACCTGTCGGTGCGCGCCGAGACCGGCGAGCGTTCCGGCATCCATCCATTGGCACTGTGCATGAACCGGATGGCCGAGCGCATCGAGGGCCTGCTCGGCGCGCACCGGAATCTTCTGCATTCGGTTTCGCATGAACTGCGCACGCCGATTTCGCGGATCGAATTCGGCCTGGAACTGCTACGCGACGTGGAATCGCGCGACGAACTGGAAAAGCGCTTGGGGCGGATGGAAAGCGATGTGCGTGAATTGAACGACCTCGTCAGCGAGCTGCTCAATCTCGCCAGGATCGACCAGCAGCGGGCGGCGGCCCAGGCCAGCATAGCGCTGGACGGCCTGCTGCGCGAGTCGCTCGGCAAGCTGGAGCATGCGCTGGGCGGCAAGCGGGTTGAGATGGATGTCGCGCAGGACGCCGGCAGCATCGTCGGCGACCGGAACCTGCTGCTCCGCGCGCTGAACAATATGATCGCCAACGCCGCAAAGTATGCGGACAGCCGCATCAGGCTGGTCGCGCAGCGGATCCCTGACGGGTACGTGGAGATTCTGGTCGAGGATGACGGGCCCGGCATTCCGGCCGATGAGCGCGAACGCGTGTTCGATCCGTTCTATCGGCTCGACAGGAGCCGGGACAGAAACACCGGGGGCTTCGGGCTCGGCCTGGCGATCGCGCAAAAGGCGGTCGGCCTGCACGGCGGGGAAATTTCGGCGGAGGAGTCGCCGCTGGGCGGCGCGCGCTTCGTGACGAGGATTCCCTGCTGACGGAGGCGACGTTGCGACTTGCGCCGGTATTGCCGCCTTCTACGAAAAACGCCCTCGGGAGCAATCCCAAGGGCGTTTTTTCATGCGCCAGCTTCAGGCCAGCGCCACGCTGACGTCGATGTTGCCCCGCGTGGCGTTCGAGTACGGGCAAACCTCGTGCGCCTTGTTCACGAGTGCCTGCGCGGTCTCGCGTTCGATGCCGGGCAGGGACACGCGCAGCGCGGCGTTGAGGCCGAAACCGCCGGCGCCGTTCGGGCCGATGCCGACTTCGGCGGTCACGGCGGCTTCCGCCGGCAGCGCTACCTTCGCATGCATGGAGACGAGCTTCAGCGCGGACAGGAAGCAGGCGGAATAACCGGCGGCGAACAGCTGCTCGGGATTGGTGCCTGCGCCGCCCGGGCCGCCGAGTTCCTTCGGCATCGAGAGCCCGACGTCGAGCTTGTTGTCGCTGGAGACTGCGCGGCCGTCGCGGCCGCCGGTGGCGGTTGCCTGTGCCTTGTAGAGGATTTGCATGATGTTTTCCTTGGAGCGGTAATTGAATGAACGGTGTCGACGGGATTAAATATAGCACCAAATTAAATTGCGTACAATTTAAAAGGCCGTTTGGAAGGAGGCCTCTAAACCGCGTTGAACGCAGGAAAATTCAATCGTGTGCCTTCGCCAGGTCGTTGCGAATGCGGGAAAGCTGGGCGCGCAGCGTGTCGAGCGCCTGCAGGGGCTGGCCGCTGGCGCACAGCACCTGTTGCGGTATGCACTGCGCTTTTTTCTTGAGCGCGCGGCCTTCGCGGGTCAGCGTGATCCGCACCTGGCGTTCGTCGGCCTGGTCGCGGGTACGTTCGATCAGCGAAGAAGCTTCCAGCCGCTTGAGCAGCGGCGTCAGCGTGCCGGAATCGAGGAATAGTTTCTCGCCAATGGTCTTGACCAGCACGTCGTCCTGCTGCCACAGCACGAGCATGACCAGGTATTGCGGATAGGTAAGGCCCAGCTTGTCGAGAAAGGGCTTGTAGGTCTTGGTCATTGCCAGCGAAGCCGAATAGAGGGCAAAGCAGAACTGGTTCTCCAGTGCCAGCGGGTCAATCGCTTGCGGGGCGGCAGGTTCGGCGTTTTTCGGCATGGCGGCTCGGGCGTGGGATAATCCGGTTCGATTGCGTATCACTTAATCCTATGCGAATTCGCAACAGACTCCAAGCAGCTTTTTTCCTGCTCGCCTTCGGCCTTTCGCTTGTCGCGCCGGCGCAGGAATTGCCAGCGCCCGTCGCTGTCGCATTGAACCGGGCGCAGATTCCAACTGCCGCGGCCGGTGTCTTTGTGCAGGAAGCAGGGGGCGGACCGGCGCTCGTCGCGCTCAATGAATCCCAGCCGTTCAACCCGGCCTCGACCATGAAGCTCGTGACCAGCAATGCCGCGCTGGAGATCCTCGGGCCGGCATACGTCTGGAAGACCCAGGCCTATGCCGAGGGCAGGATGGACGGCGACGTACTGCACGGCGACCTGATCATCAAGGGCAGCGGCGACCCCAAGCTGGTGCTGGAAAGCCTGTGGATGTTCCTGCGCCGCCTGCGCGCGGCGGGCATCCGCGAAATCCGAGGGAACCTGGTGCTCGACCGGACGGTGTTTGCGGAGGTCGCGCATGATGCCGCACAGTTCGACGGCGACCCGCTCAGGCCGTACAACGTCGGGCCCGACGGGCTGCTGCTCAACTACAAGTCGCTCAGTTTTCGTTTTGCCCCGGACGAGGCAAGGGGGGCTGTGAGCGTGACCGTCGACCCGCCGCTCGCCGCCTATCCGCTGTATGCGCCGGTGCTCTCCGGCGGCGACTGCGGCGACTGGCGCCTCCGGCTCAATGCCGCCATCGACAGCAACAGCGCTCGTTTCAACGGCGCCTACGCCGCGTCCTGCGGCGTGCGCTTCTGGCATGTTCATCCGCACCTGATGTCGCATACGCAGTATTTCGACCTGGCGTTCCGGCGCTTCTGGGCCGATCTCGGGGGCACCCTGAAGGGCTTGACGGCGCCAGGCATCCTGCCGCCGACCGCGCGCCTGGTGGCGGAATGGGATTCGGCGACGTTGTCGGAGATCATCCGCGACATCAACAAATTCAGCAACAACGTCATGGCGCGCCAGCTTTTGCTGACGCTGGCCGCCCAGGTCACGAAACAGCCGGCCAGTACCGCGCGCGGTGCCGACATCGTGCGGAGCTGGCTCGCGAACAAGGCAATCGAGGCGCCGGAACTGGTGATCGAGAACGGTTCCGGACTGTCGCGCATCGAGCGTATCGCGCCGCGCACCATGGGGCGCATGCTTTCAGCCGCCTTCCTGTCGCCGAACATGCCGGAATTCATGGCCTCGCTGCCGCTGGTCGGCCACGACGGCACGATGCGCTCGCGCCTGACGACGCAGACGGTCGCAGGCAAGGCGCACATCAAGACCGGTTTCTTGAACGACGTGCGCGCGATCGCCGGCTACGTGCTGGCGGCGTCGGGCAGGCGCTACGTGGTGGTGTTCATGATCAACCATGCCAACGCGCTGCACGGGAATGAGGCGCAGGATGCGTTGCTGCAGTGGGTGTATGAGCGGGGTTAGGGCCGCTTGAGAACGCTCGCGCCATACGCGGACAGGACGATCGGGATGGGCCTGGTCCAGTCAGTTGCTCAGAGCAGCATCGGCTTGTCGACCAGCTGGTTGCGGACCGATCCGTCATCCGGATAATGTTCCTGCAGCAAGGCGTTCAGTTGCGCCAGCGCGGCCAGCACGCTGTTGTGATAGTCGCCGCGCGCGAACCCCTGCGTCATCGTGCGGCATACCGCCTGCCAGTCCTGTGCCGCGATCAGGCGTCCGACGCCGCGGTCGGCGACGATCTCGACCTGGTGGTCGGCCAGGTTGATGTAGACCAGCACGCCGCAGTTTTCGTCGGTATCCCACACCTCGTATTGCGCGAACAGTTCCCGCGCCCGCGCCCGCGCGGGCATGCCGTTCAAGACGGCGAGCGGACTGAGGGAGGGTTCGATGATGAACCGCACTTCTGCGCGGTGGAGTTTCTCGCCTTCGGCAATCGCTTCCTCGACCGCCTTTAAGGTCGATTCGGGGAAGGCGCGCCGGCCGGCCGCGGTGGTCGTGAACAGGTGCCGGAACAGCCTGGAGATCGTCGCCATCACCAGTTCCCCGATGCGCCGCCGCCGTCGGCCGTGCCGCCGCCGCCGGAAAACCCGCCGCCGAAACCGCCGGAGCTGCCGCCAAAGCCGCCGCCGAACCCGCCGCGGAAGCCGCCGTGATGGCCGAACGGGTCGCCGATGATCACGCCGGGCGCGGAGCGGCCCCAGCCATGACGGTGGCGCGCATAGCGCCGCGACTGCAGGCGCGACAACAGGATGAACAGGCCGACGAACACAAAGAACAGGATCAGCGAAAAATCGACTTCCTCTTCTTCCTCCGCTTCCGGCGCCGCCTGCTGTGCGGCCGGCGCCGGGAGTTTTTCCTTGTCCAGCAGGCTGGTGATCGCCGATACCCCGGCCGCGAGCCCGCCATAGAAATCGTTCTGCCGGAAATGCGGTGCGATCACGTCCTGCAGGATGCGCTTGGACTGCGCGTCGGTAAGCGTCCCCTGCACGCCGCGGCCGGCCTCGATGCGCAGCCGGCGCAGCGAAGGCGGATTGTTTTTCGCCACCAGCAAAAGCACGCCGTCGTCGGTGCCCTTGCGGCCGAGCTTCCATTCGTCGAACACGCGGATGCCGTACTGTTCGATCGCTTCCGGTTCGGTCTTGCCCACCAGCAGGATCGCAATCTGGCTCCCACTGCGCTCTTCATACTCCTTGAGCACGTTCTCCAGCGTCTGGCGCTGGTTTTCCGTCAGCATCCCGACCTTGTCCGTGACCCGGGTCTGCAGCGGCGGCACCGGCACGAATTCCTGCGCGTGCGCCGCCGCCAGCAGCAGCGCGAGCAGCAAGCCGAGCAGGGCGCGAACGGAAGTCATGATGCGAGGATCGCTTACTTCCCGAAATTCACGGCGGGCGCGTTGGAAATCGCCTTCTCGTTATCCACTGTGAAGCTCGGCTTGACTTCGTAATTGAACATCATCGCCGTCAGGTTGGTCGGGAAGCTGCGGGCGAGCACGTTGTAGTCGCGCACCGACTGGATGTAGCGCTGGCGGGCGACGGTGATCCGGTTCTCGGTGCCTTCCAGCTGCGACTGCAGGTCGCGGAAGCTGGTGTCGGCCTTGAGCTGCGGATAGTTTTCCGAGACCGCCATCAGGCGCGACAACGCGGAGGACAGTTCGCCCTGCACCTGCTGGAACTTGCTGAATGCTTCCGGATTGTTCAGCACTTCCGGCGTGATCTGGAAGCTGGTGGCGGCGGCGCGCGCCCGGGTCACCGCTTCCAGCGTTTCCTTCTCATGCGACGCGTAGCCCTTGACCGTGTTGACCAGATTCGGGATCAGGTCGGCGCGGCGCTGGTACTGGTTAACCACCTCGCTCCAGGCTGCCTTCACCTGCTCGTCCTTGCCCTGGAATTCGTTGTAGCCGCAGCCGCTGATCAGCGATGCCAGCAGCACGGCGCCCAGCCATTGCATCCATCGTTTCATCGGTCTTTCCTTTTCTTGAATGTCAGAAACATGATCTGTTTGGTTTTCTTGCCATTTATCTATGGGCGGCAACGCGGGGTTTCAACAGCACGGTACTCATTGCCGCCAGGATCAGCGCCATGGCCGCATAGTCTTGCCAGTGCGGCGTCTCGCCCAGCAGCCATGCGCCGGAAAACACGCCGAGCACCGGAATCATCATCACCGACAGGCTGGAGGCGATCGGCGGCAGCGTGCGCGCCAGCTGGAACCAGACCACGTGCGCGAAGCCGAAGATGATCACCGCGTTGTAGGCGATCGCCCAGGCCGTGCCGGGATCCGGCAGGTGCCAGGCGGCGCGCTCGAACAGGAAGGAGGCAACCACCATCGTGAAGGTGGTCAGCGCCAGCATCCAGAAGGTGAGCGAGATCGTCGGCATCGCCAGCGTGGAACGTTTCATCACAACCGTTCCATATCCCCAGCCGGCAGCGGCGATCAACGCAAACACCGTGCCGAGCGGGTTGCCGGCCAGCGCGGAAAATTCGCTCGACAGCAGCAGCAGCGCGCCAGCGAGCGCGCAGGCAATGCCGATCCATGCCGCGCGCGTCGGCCGTTCCCCGAAGAACAGCAGCGCGCAGAGCACGGCCCAGACCGGCATCGTGTAGCCGAGGATGGCGGCGCGGCCGGAAGAGAGCATTTTGACGCCGAGAATCATGAATACATGCCAGAACAGCATGTTCGGTATCGCCAGGCGGATCACCTCCAGCACTTTCCCCTTCGGGATCGTGAGCGGCGCGTCCTGCACGCGGGCCGCGAGCCACAGCGTCGGCAGCCCGCCTATCATGCTCAGCGTGCGAAAGCTAAGCGGCGGAAAGTCGCGCACGCCGAACTTCATGATCGGCCAGTTGATGCCCCAGCACAGGGTCAGCAGGATGAGAAGGATCCAGTCCTTGCGGGAAAGGGAAGTCATGCCGAAACGATATCATGGCGCGTTACAATGCGCACTGACGCAAGCGCCACCGTTTGCGGTGCGACCGATTTCCCTGAACGCTACTATTGGGCCCAGCCGTGACCTTCATCGACAAACTCGCCGCCGCCTGGACGGCCAACCATTCCCTGCTGTGCGTCGGCCTCGATCCCGACACCGCGAAATTCCCGGCGCAGCTGCGCGACCGGCCCGACGCCATCTTTGCCTTCTGCAAGGCGATCATCGACGCGACGGCGGATGCCGCCTGCGCCTTCAAGCCGCAGATCGCCTATTTCGCGGCGCTGCGCGCGGAAGACCAGCTGGAAGCGATCTGCGACTACCTGCGCAAGACCTATCCGGCCATCCCGGTGGTGCTCGACGCCAAGCGCGGCGACATCGGCGCCACCGCCGAGCAGTATGCGCGCGAAGCCTTCGAGCGCTATGGCGCCGACGCGGTGACCGTCAATCCCTACATGGGCTTCGACTCGGTTGCGCCTTACCTCGAATGGAAAGACCGCGGCGTGATCGTGCTCTGCCGCACCTCCAACCCGGGCGGCTCCGACCTGCAATTCCTGAGCGCGGACGGCAAGCCGGTCTACCAGCATGTCGCGCAACTGGTCGCGGAAAAATGGAATACCAGCGGCCAGTGCGGCCTGGTGGTGGGCGCGACCTTCCCGAACGAACTGGCGCAGGTGCGCCGCATCGTCGGCGACATGCCGCTGCTGGTGCCCGGCGTGGGCGCCCAGGGCGGCGACGTCGAGGCAACGGTGAAGGCGGGCAGGACGGCGTCCGGCGCCGGCATGATGATCAACTCCTCGCGCGCGATCCTGTACGCGAAGCCGGATGCGCAGGCCGGCGAAGATTTCGCGGCGGCGGCGCGGCGCGTGGCGATGGAGACGCGCGACGCGATCAATGCGTTCCGCTTCTAGCACGCCCTCGGGATAACTTAATGAAGCGTACGTTGGGAGGGGGTGTGGAGGTAGGGCACAGTGAAACCCAGCGTGCGTTCCAGACGCGGTATCCGGTGGGTTTCGCTGCGCTCTACCTCGGCGGCCCCACCCACCCTACAATTCTTTACCTGGAAAAATCATCCAGATGGTTTTGGCGTAGAGGATCGTAGGGTGGGTTGAGCGCGAGCGAAACCCGCCGTGCACTCCACGAACAGCTGTCGAGGGGTTTTGCTTGAGCTCTATGTCGGCGACCCCACTCTACTATCCTTTAGATTTATCTGGACGTTCTACTCGCGCAAGCGACTGTCGCCAAGCAGTGCCTCGTAGACCGCCAGGTCGCGCGCCGAGAAACAGCAGAAGATCACTTCGCGCAGCACGACCAGCCCGGTGACGGCGCCGCGTACGGTGTCGACCGCGATGCGTGCCGCCGCTTCCGCCGGATAGCCATAGACGCCGGTGCTGATCGCCGGGAAGGCAATGCTGGCCGCGCCGCAGCCGGCGGCGACTTGCAGCGAGCTGCGATAGCACGATGCCAGCAGTTCCGCTTCGCCTTCCGTGCCGCCGCGCCACACCGGCCCGACGGTATGGATCACGAAGCGCGCCGGCAGCTTGTACCCCAGGGTGAGCTTCGCATCTCCGGTGTCGCAGCCGCCGAGCCGCCGGCATTCCTCCAGCAGATCCGGTCCGGCGGCGCGGTGGATCGCGCCGTCCACGCCGCCCCCGCCAAGCAGCGAGGAATTGGCGGCATTGACGATCGCGTCCACCGCCAGCGTGGTGATATCGGCCTGAAGCGCGCGCAGCACGGCGGTCACCGCATTACTCCTCGCCGAAGAACGCCAGCATGTCCGCCAGCAGCAGGTCCGGCACCTGTTCCGGAATGAAGTGGCCGGCGGGCACGGCTTTGCCGGTCACCGGCAGCACGCATTTCGCCTGCCAGTCTTCCAGCGGCTTGAACAGGCGGCCGACCACGCCGTGCTCGCCCCACAGAACGCGCACCGGGCAGGCAATGCGCGTGGTCTCATGGTCGCGGTCGTGCTCGAGGTCGATGCCCGCCGCGGCGCGGTAATCCTCGCAGGCGGCATGGATCGCGTCGGGCCGGACGAAGCAGCGCTCGTATTCCGCCATCGCTTCGGGATCGATGAACTGCGCGCCGTTCGAACCCCAGTTGCCCAGCGTCGCACGCAGCAGGAAGGCGGCGCTGTTGCCGATCAGCGTTTCCGGCACCGGATACGGCTGGATCAGGAAGAACCAGTGGTAATAGAGCGTCGCGAAGGTCTTGTCGGTGGCTTCGTACATCGTGCGCGTGGGCGAGATGTCGAGAATCATCAGCTTCTTCACCGCCTCGGGATGGTCGAGCGCGAGCCGGTGCGCGACGCGGCCGCCGCGGTCATGGCCGCACAGGTAAAACGATGGATGCCCGAGCACCCGCATCAGTTCGACCATGTCCTGCGCCATCGCCCGCTTCGAATAATTCGCATGGCCGGGCTCGCCCGGCGGGCGCGAGGAATCGCCGTAGCCGCGCAGGTCCGGCATGACCAGCGTGAAGCGGCGCGCGAGTTCGTCCGCTACCTTGTGCCAGATTACGTGCGTCTGCGGAAAGCCGTGCAGCAGCAGGAGCGGGGGGCCTTCGCCGCCGAGCCGCAGATGGATGGTCACGTCATCGACTTCGATGTCCGCTGTCTCGAAATTTTCCAGCATTACGCCTCCTCGAGGAAAAGAAGCACGCCGCGTAATGCATGCGCCACTGTCTGCTCGCGCACCAGGCGGCGGTCGCCCGCGAATACCAGGCGTTCGGTGCGCGCGCTGTCCGCGCGTGCCCAGCCGAAGCAGACGGTGCCCACCGGCTTGCCCGGCACCGCGCCGCCGGGACCGGCGATGCCGGTCGTCGACAGCGCGAGCTGCGCGCGGCTGTTGCCCAACGCGCCGAGCGCCATTGCGGCGGCGACTTCCTCGCTGACCGCGCCGTGCCGCTCGATCAGCGCTGCCGGCACATCAAGCAATTCCGTCTTTGCCGCATTCGAATAGGTAACGAAGCCGCGCTCGAACCATGCGGAAGAGCCGGCGATTTCGGTCACCGCCTGCGCCACGCCGCCGCCGGTGCAGGACTCCGCGGTCGCGAGCAGCAGGCCCTTTTCCTTCAAGGCCTGTCCGACACGTGCGGCCAGTTCGATGATGTTGTCCATGTTGTCCGCGTCTCCCGTTTCCCGTCTGCCGTTTCCCTTTGCCAAGCCCCTCGCTTCACATGCCTACTCTACCACCGGCCCGCCATATCCTCCGCCGCCTGGCGTTTCGATGACGAACACATCGCCCGGCTGCATCATGGTACTGGCCACATGCCCGAGTTCCTCCCGCCTGCCGCCCGCGCGGATTACGTAATTCCTGCCGCGTCTGCCCGGCTCGCCGCCGGCAAGGCCGAACGGGGGCACGCTCCGGTTGTTGGACAGGATGGAAGCGGTCATCGGTTCCAGGAAGCGGATCTGCCGGATGCCGCCGTTGCCGCCGTGCCAGCGTCCGCGGCCGCCGGAACCGTGGCTGATTTCGTAGCTCTCCACCCGCACCGGAAAACGCCATTCCAGCACCTCCGGATCGGTCAGCCGCGAATTGGTCATGTGGGTCTGCACCACGTCGGTGCCGTCGAACCCCTCGCCGGCGCCCGATCCGCCGGAAATGGTTTCGTAATACTGGTAGCGCGCATTGCCGAAGGTGAAGTTGTTCATCGTGCCCGGCGCCGACGCCATCACCCCGAGCGCGCCGTACAGCGCATTGGTCACGCAGCTCGAGGTTTCCACGTTGCCCGACACCACCGCCGCCGGGTAGCGCGGATTGAGCATCGAGCCTTCCGGGATGATCACCTTCAGCGGCTTCAGGCAGCCGGCATTGAGCGGAATGTCGTCGTCCACCAGCGTGCGGAACACGTAGAGCACGGCGGCCATGCAGATCGCGCTCGGCGCATTGAAGTTATTGTCGAGCTGGGGCGAGGTGCCGGTGAAGTCGATTTCGGCGCTGCGCTTGTCCCGGTCGACGCGGATCGCGACCCGGATCAGCGCGCCATTGTCCAGCCGGTATTCGAAACTGCCGTCCTTCAATGCGCCGATCACGCGCCGCACCGCTTCTTCCGCATTGTCCTGCACATGCCGCATGTAGGCCTGCACCACGCCCAGGCCGAAGTGATCGACCATCTTCAGCAGTTCGTCGACGCCTTTCTGGTTGGCCGCGACTTGCGCCTGCAGGTCGGCGAGGTTCTGCCGGATATTACGGCAGGGGTACTTGCCGCAGGAGAGCAGGGCGACGGTTTCTTCCTCGAGCAAGCGCCCGCCGCGCACCAGCTGGAAGTTGTTGATCAGCACGCCTTCTTCCTCGACCACGCGGCTGCCGGGCGGCATCGATCCTGGCGTGATACCGCCGATGTCCGCATGATGGCCGCGCGAGCCGACGAAGAACAGGATATCGTTGCCCGCCCTGTCGAAAACCGGCGTAATCACCGTCACGTCCGGCAGGTGGGTGCCGCCGTGATAGGGATCGTTCAGCATGTAGGCGTCGCCCGGCCGCATGCGGCCGGCGTTTTCGCGGATCACGGTCCTGATGCTCTCGCCCATCGAGCCGAGGTGCACCGGGATGTGCGGCGCGTTGGCAATCAGGTTGCCTTGCGCATCGAACAGCGCGCAGGAAAAATCGAGCCGCTCCTTGATGTTCACCGAGAATGCGGTGTTCTGCAGGCGCAGCCCCATCTGCTCGGCGATGCTCATGAACAGGTTGTTGAAGACTTCCAGCATCACCGGGTCGGCTTCGGTGCCGATCGCCTTGCGCGCCGGCCTTGCTTCCACCCGGGTCAGCACGAGGTGGTCGAGCGCGGTGACTTCCGCCATCCAGCCGGGCTCGACCACATTGGTGGCATTCTTCTCGGCGATGATGGCGGGGCCGCGGACGACGTCGCCGCAGCGCAGGTCTTCACGGCGGTAGAGCGGCGTGGCGCGCCATTGTCCGCCGGAGAACAGCTGCACCGTCTCTGCCGGTTCGAGCGCGCCGCTGCGCAGCGGCGGCGACGCGCCCGAACTGTCGGCGCCGGCCTCGCCGGTCGCGCCCACGGCTTCCACCGAAATCGCTTCCACGATCAGGTCCTTGCCCGGCATCAGGAAGGAATAGCGCTGCCGGTATGCCGCCTCGAACTGCGCCAGCATCGCTTCCAGCGGGCCATGGGACACGACCAGGACCGAGTCGGTGCCGCTGTAACGCAGGTGCACGCGCTTGCGCACCGCAATGCAGGACGGCGCGACGCCCTGCGTCATCAGGTCCGCGCGCGCATCCTCCGCCAGCGCCTGCAGTTTCCCTTCCAGCGATGGCAGGACGCCGGCGGAGAGCGTCAGCTCCAGCGCCTGTTCGCGCATCGCGATCTGGTCCGCCAGCCCCATGCCATAGGCCGACAGCACGCCCGCGAGCGGATGCGCGAACACCCGCGTCATCCCGAGCGCGTCGGCGACTAGGCAGGCATGCTGCCCGCCGGCGCCGCCGAAGGTAACCAGCGTGTAGCCGGTGACGTCGTGCCCGCGCTGCACCGAGATGAACTTGATCGCATTGGCCATGTTGCCGACCGCGATGTCGATGAAGCCTTCCGCCACTTCTTCAGGCGTGCGGCGGATGCCGGTGGCCTGGAAGATCGCGTCAGCCAGTTCACCGAACTTCCTGGCGACGATGTCGCGATCCAGCGTTTCATCCGCCCGCGGTCCGAACACCGCCGGGAAATGTTGCGGCTGTATTTTCCCGAGCATCACGTTGCAGTCGGTGACCGTCAGCGGTCCGCCACGCCGGTAGCAGGCCGGGCCGGGATTGGCGCCGGCGCTGTCCGGGCCGACGCGGTAGCGCGTGCCGTCGAAATGCAGGATGGAGCCGCCGCCCGCCGCCACGGTGTGGATGCTCATCATCGGCGCGCGGATGCGCACGCCCGCCACCTGCGTGTCGAATTCGCGCTCGAATTCGCCGGCGTAATGCGATACGTCGGTCGAGGTGCCACCCATGTCGAAGCCGATGATCCGGTCGAAGCCTGCCGCCTCCGCGGTGCGCACCATGCCGACGATGCCGCCGGCCGGACCGGACAGGATGGAATCCTTGCCCTGGAAGCGCTGCGCGTCAGCCAGCCCGCCGTTGCTTTGCATGAACAGCAGGCGCACGCCTTCCATCTGGCTTGCCACCTGGTCGACGTAGCGGCGCAGGATCGGCGACAGGTAGGCGTCGACGACGGTGGTGTCGCCGCGCGACACCAGTTTCATCAGCGGGCTGACCTTGTGCGACACCGAGACCTGGGTGAAGCCGGCCTCGCGCGCGAGGCGCTCGACGGCTGCTTCATGCCGCGTGTGGCGGTAACCGTGCATCAGCACGATGGCGGCCGAGCGGAAGCCTTGTGCGTGCAATGCCTGCAGCTCGTGCCGCACCTGTTCCTCGTCCAGCGGCGTCACGACCTTGCCGTGCGCGTCGATGCGCTCTTCCACCTCGACCACCTTTTCGTAGAGCAGCTGCGGCAGCACGATATGGCGGTCGAACAGGCGCGGGCGGTTCTGGTAGGCGATGCGCAGCGCGTCGCGGAAGCCGCGCGTGATCAGCAGCACGGTCGGCTCGCCCTTGCGTTCCAGCAGCGCGTTGGTGGCGACGGTGGTGCCCATTTTCACCGCCTCGACTGCTTCCGGCAGAATCGCATCGGACGGGCCGAGCCCGAGCAGGCGACGGATGCCGGCGACCGCAGCGTCGCGGTACTGTTCCGGATTTTCGGACAGCAGCTTGTACGTGAGGAGCTGGCCATCCGGGCGGCGGGCCACGATGTCGGTGAAGGTGCCGCCGCGGTCGATCCAGAATTGCCAGCGTTTGCCGCCTGTGTGCGGGTGGGTCATCTTCTTCTCTCCGAACCGGCGCGGCTGCCGGTTGGATGCGGCCCCGTGCGCTCTCTTGTCAGGCTTGCATTGCCGCCCGTTTGTATCGCGACGTCAATGTGATGTACGTCAACGAAATCGGTCTCCGGGTGACGCAGAATGGTTACCGTGATGCTAGCACGGCGCAGCGGACCGGGCGGGCACCATGCGAAGGCGTGAAAAGATCGAGCTTGGCGCGGTCAGGGGACTGACCGCGTTTTTTTCGACAACCACGACATCACGACATCAAGCTGGATTAAACCGATTTTTGAGTGCCGAGATATTGTTCTCGAAACGCGGACCGAGTTATCCCCACATGCGTTGTAGCCAATATGCCATGCGTGTAGCCCGGAGATTCTGCTGGTCGTCGTCCTGTGGCGTGTCCCGCCTCGGATAGACGACAAAAAACATCTGGCTTTTCCGTAACGCGTTGTGTTTCAGTGTTTCCACGCTCTCGCGGGGACGATGATATTCCCACTCGCAGCACTGGACGGTAAAGCCATGATCGCTGAAAAAATCGATCAAGCCGAACACATCGCGCCAAGCGGGGCTCACGGTTTGGGCGGAGTGGTACGGGATGATGCCAATTGCGTTTAGGTGTAAATCGTTTAGACGGCGTATCAGGTCGTAGTCATCGGGAACGTGTCTGTCCATCGCTTCAAAAGCGCCGCTAGTCATCATCGGAATGAGATGGGCGAGTCCAATCACGGACGCTCCACTCCGCTGTGCGTGTCTGTTTTCGCTTGCCACCTCGATAATTCTTTGTCCCATCAGTCGCATGCCCGACAATTGTCTCAATTCATTACCATAATTGCGATCTTGCCTGAACAGGTACGGGGCAATGATATCGGCGAACGTATGAGTCCTTGGACCCATGTAGCCTTGCAACCGCTGGAGTAGAAATGCGCGGTCGTCCCGTGTCCTGTTGCTCTGTTCCGTTACGGTACGCTGCTGAACATAGGTCAGGCGAATAAAGCTGGTATATGGTTCGGCCGACACGACATTCTTGGAGAAAAATCTTCTCGCTGCATCTGTGCCTGCAGAATTGTTAGCAGCGCGGGAAGATGGGCGAAAATCTACTGTATGCCCCTCAAGGGCGATCATCGCGTGCCCGGAAATGAACCGTTCGTCGACAAAACGGTTTACCGCCGCAAAAGTCTGTTCGCGTTGAATATGGTTTTCCCCAAATAGATACTGACGTGGCGCAGACATGCCTAGCACCTGATTTAGGAGCCCTTGAAACTCTGCCCTTCCAAATACCCGCAGGGTTCGCGCAGCGCCACTATGCTGCCAGCGAATCACTTCTAAGTCCGCATTCTTCTCGATGAGAAATTCCTTTACCAACCCTAGTTGGTCCCGGAATGAGAGCGGATTGCCGCCGACCATTTCATACCAATTTAACCCACTGCCGGCAAGGCCAGAGGGATCAGGATTGGACCAGCGCACGGCATCGGGCAGATAGGAGCGGAAGCCGTAATAGATCAAGCCGCTTTCATCCCGGATCTCGCCGGAGTACTGCCTCGTCCTGGTCGCCAGGCCTCCTTGTGACGACTGATCATTGGCCGCGCTGAAGGCTGTGCCGCCATACGGATAGAAGGCTTGGTAGCTGCTTACATTGCCCTGATCGTCGAGTTCGGCCTGGCAGGAATCGAGCTGGTCGCCCAGGCTGTAATATCTGCTCGTAACGGCTGAGCCAGTAGGCTGCAGCGTGCCGTTCTGAATGCGCACCTGCTGCGCATGGCCAAGGCTGATGCGCAATTCTCTGTAGTCGCTTTGCACGAGCGCGTTGCTGACATTTTCGCCGTCGAAGCCGATGCTGATGCCTGGATCGGACTGCGTGTAGCTGGACCGCTGTTCCACATCGCCCAGATAGGTGACCGTCAGCAGCGCGGTGAGCCGTCCTTGCGCGTCTCTGGTTTTGACGACCTTGCGGCTGCGCGCGCTGCCGTCGCTGCTGTGCACGCTGTATTCGGTGACGGTGGCGCCGTCTTCACCCGGCGCCGGATAGCTGGCGCGGGTGATCTGATTACGGTAGTCCCAGGTGAGGGATGACAGGTTGGCGTTCCTGAGCAGATTGCCGCCGGCGTCGAACAGGCCTTGCTGCCGGAAGAAGGATTCGTCGATATACGTGCCCTCCACAGTGCCGCCCAGGCTCTGGTAATAACTGGCGGGGATGGAGCGGTTGGAGCCGGTTGACACCTTCATCGCCGCGCTGCGAGTCGTGCTCAAGGCGCCGTTGCTGTAATGATCCAGCGCGGTGATGTTGCCGCCATCGTCGTAAGCGTAATACTGCAGGTAGGGCGTGAGGAGGTTGCCGGCGGCAAAGCCAATGGCCTGGTTGACCTTGTTCCCGGGCGTGCCGTCGACCGGGCTGGCGGACGCGCTCTCAAACCCATTTGCACACAGCAGCCGGTACAGCGCATCGTAGCGGTAGGCCGTTTGCACAGGCGCCTCCGCATCGAACACGATGACCGGCCAGGCATCTTCGATGGCAGCGACATTGCCGCTCGGATCAAACGCATAGCGCATGTCCTGGCGCCGGCCGGGATCATTGCTGCCGTCGATCCAGCCGGCGCCGGAAGCGGGCAGGGCGGCGAGGAAGGCGGCGTCGTTGCTGGCGTAACGCTGGGTGGTGCGCCAGGTCCTGGGATCGTAACGGAAGGCAGAAGTAAACAGGCTGTCAGCAGCATCATCCATCGCTGCGCCCTTGGCCACGGTCAGGACCTGTCCCTTGGCGTTATGGGTGAAGTCGCGCAAATAGACGGTGCCGTCCGCGGCGACGGTACCGGGCAGGCCGGACAGCAGGTAGGTCGAGCGCAGCACGTTGCCCAGCAGGTTCACCGCTTCGAGGGGACGGCCCAGTGCGTCGTGGCGCTGCAAGGCGGTGCTGTAGCCCTGCGATTGCAGTCCCGCGTCCGGAACCGTGGACCCAAGCGGCGGGATGTCGGTGACCGGCATGCCTTCGTCGCTGCCGGCGTAGTCGAGCGCGAGATAACGGATGGCGGCGCTGGGCAGGCCGGACAGCAGCACGCCTTGCACGGCGGACCACCCGTCCTGCGCGCAGTGCTGCTGCACCTGCCCGCGCAGATTCAGGGCCTGTGCCTGCTCCAGCGGCAGGCTGTCGCCGTACAGGGTGCGCGAGGCGGTGACGGCTGCGGCGCTTTCGCAGCGGGCAATGCCGGTGGCGACAGGTCGGTGCGCGGCATCGAAGGCAGGCATCGCGACGAAGCCGCGCGCGTTGCAGGAAAACCAGGGGCGTCCAAGGGCATCGGCCAGGCCGAGCTGCAAGCCACCGTCGACGTGCATCTGCTGGAGGACGCCGCCGGTGGCGGCATGGGTGAAGGTGGCGCTGCAACCGGGAAGAGATGTCTGCATGCAATGGCCCTGTAAAAGCGGCAATCATGCAAGGGACAGGCGGAAATGCTAATACTGCGGATGCAGTATTTTCTACGGCGAACGCAGTAGTGCGTTGGTTTTGGAACAGGAGATTTACAACCTCCGGCTAGATCGTCCGCCACACCGCAAACAGCAGCAGCGTATAGAACGCCGCGACCAGGTCATCCCACATCACGCCGAAACCGCCCTTGAAGCGCCTATCGAAATATCCGATTGGCGGCGGCTTGAGCATGTCGAAGAAGCGGAACCAGAGGAAGGCCCAGAACTGGGTGGAAAAGCTGGCCGGCATGAGGAGCAGCAGCACCACCCAGAACGCGATGATCTCGTCCCAGACCATGCTGCCGTGGTCGGCGATGCCCATGTCGCGGCCGGTCTTGTGGCAGGCCCAGATGCCGAGCACGAAACCGACGGCGATGATGATGGTCCAGTTCAGCGTGGTGAAGACTTCCGGCCAGCGCCAGGACAGCACGCTGAAGGACAGCCAGCCGAACAGGGTGCCGGTGGTGCCGGGCACGACCGGGGAAAGCCCGCTGCCGAAACCTTGCGCAAGCAGGTGTGCCGGGTGCGACAGCATGAAGCGAGCGTTCGGCTTCGTGACGGAGGCGGTCTGGCCTTGTTGGAGTGTGGTCATGGCGAGGCGAAATGATCGAAGGAAGACAGTTGCAGCGACACCGGCGCGCCTGACGTATCTTCAAGCCGCAGGCCGGGCTGGGCGTCGACGCGGCCGATGCAGGTCACCGCGACGCCCGCCGCGGCGCCGGCGGCCAGCACCTGCTCATGCCTGGCGCGCGGCGCGGTGAAGCAGAGTTCATAGTCGTCGCCGCCGGCAAGCGCGAAACGCCGGCGCAGCTCCTGCGGCTGTTTCCGCAGCATGCTCCCAGCAGGCAAGGCATCCACGTTCAGCACGGCGCCGACCTTCGAGCGTTCGAGGATATGGCCGAGATCGCCCGCCAGTCCGTCCGAGACGTCGATCGCCGCATGCGCGATGCCGCCCAAAGCCAGGCCGAGCGCGACGCGCGGCACGGGTGCGTGCATGCGCGTCGCCGCTTCGCCTAGGGTGGCGTCGTCCAGCGGGATTTCATGGCGGTAGCCGGCCAGCGCCAGCCGGGCGTCGCCGAGGCTGCCCGAGACCCAGATCTCGTCGCCGGCGACGGCGGCATCGCGCCGCAGCGCCGCGCCCGGCGCCACTTCGCCGAACACCGTGATGCAGATGTTGAGCGGGCCTTTCGTGGTGTCGCCGCCGATCAGTTCGCATCCATGCGCATCGGCCAGCGCGAGCATGCCTTCGGAAAACGGCGCCAGCCACTCGCTGCTCGCTTCCGGCAGGGCCAGCGCGAGGGTGAACGCAAGTGGACGGGCGCCCATCGCGGCAAGGTCGGAAAGGTTGACCGCCAGGCATTTGTGGCCGAGCAGCCGCGGATCGGCTTCCGGAAAGAAATGCCGGCCTTCCACCAGCATGTCCGAGGAAATCGCGAGCTGCATGCCCGCCGCTGGCGCCAGCAGCGCGCAGTCGTCGCCGACCCCGAGCGGTACCCGGTCGGCGTGGCGGGGAGGGCGGGTGAAGTAATGCGCGATCAGGTCGAATTCGGACAGCATGGCGCGATTGTACCGAATTGCGCCATGCTGTCGCGGGGATTACGCAATGGCCAGCCGCACCGATCCCAGTTCGCCCAGCAAAGCCTGCCGGATGCTTGCTTCCTGCGGCGCGACGCCGAACCCGACCATCGTGCCGTCGCCGTCGTAATAGCGGCAGATGATGCGCTCGCCGTACTGCGTTTCCTGCCAGGTTCCGCTTCCCGACGAAGCCGGCGGCAGTAGTGCCATCGGGAACGACAGTGTCTTCACCAGCACCGGCATCGGTTGCCAGGCGATCGGCGCGGGCCGCCCGGCAAGCGTCGCGGCGATTGCGCGCGCGGCCGCCATCAGTGGCGTGACATGGGGCAGCATGCGCGATCCGGCATCCGTCATGTATTCGGCGCAATCGCCGAGGGCATGGATATCGTCCGCGCTGGTGCGTCCGTGCGCGTCGACCATGATGCCGCGACCAGTGCGCAGGCCCGCCGATCGCGGCAGGTCCAGTTCGGTGCGCAGTCCGACCGCGGACAGCACGATGTCCGCGTTGATATCGGTGCCGTCGGCCAGCGTCGCCCGCAGCCCGTCCGCAGCACGGTCGACCCGTACCACCGAGGTGCCGAGGCGGAAAGCCACGCCGCGCTGCCGCAGGGCCGCGCGCAAGCCGCGCGACAGCGCCGGCGGCGCGAGTGCGGCCAGCGGCAGGGAGTTGGGATCGATCAGGGTCACACGGTATCCTGCGCCAGCCAGGTCGTCGGCGAATTCACAGCCGATCAGCCCGGCGCCGATGATCGCCACGCGGGCGCCGTCCCCGTACCGCGCCATCGCTTCCCGGAAGCGGCGATAGTCGCCGATATGGTTCACCGACATCACCTCGCCGGCGGCGTCGCCCGCGAGTGCAAGGCGGACCGGGCGCGCGCCGACCGCAAGGACCAGCTTGTCGTACTCGAACCTGCCGGCACTGGTCTGCACCGCCTTTGCCGCCGGGTCGATCGCCTGCACCGCAATGCCGGCCAGGATGCTCGCATCAAGCTGCGCCGCCATTTGCGCCGCAGTCTGCGACACCAGCTGGTCCGCGCTCTTGCCCTGCGCAAATGCGTTGGACAGCATCGGCTTCGAGTAGAAGCCGCCATCGTCGGCGGTAATGATGAGCAGCGGCGCGTCCTTCCGCAGCTTGCGGAACTCGCGCGCCAGCGCGTAACCGGCCATGCCGGCGCCGATGATGATGACGGGGTTCACGGTTTCCTTTTCGGTTGGCTGACGGCTGCTTCAGATTTCGACCATCTCGAAATCGGCCTTGGCGACGCCGCAGTCCGGACAGGCCCAGTCCGCCGGGATGTCGTCCCATCTCGTGCCGGCGGCGATGCCTTCGTCCGGCATGCCGGACGCTTCGTCATAGATGAAACCGCATACGATGCATTGGTAGGTTTTCATGCTGATCCTCTCTGAATGGTTGAACAGGTAGCTTATTTCGCGGTGGCGGCGAGCACTTTGCGATAGTTGTTGGCGTGGCGCTCTTCCACCTTCGCCAGCGCCGCGAACCGCTTGGCGGCAATCTCGAGCGTGCGGCGGAAGTTGTCTGCGTGTTCCTTCGATTCGGCGATCTGCTCGTCGAATTCGGCGACCGCCGCGTCATTGCCTTCCTGCAAGGCCAGGTGGCGGAATTTCGGGTACATCTCGGTGTATTCGTAGGTCTCGCCCTCGATCGCGATTTCGAGCGCCTTCGCCGGCGACAGCTTTGCTTTCGGATAGAGCAGGTCGAGGTGGCCGAACGCATGCATGACTTCCTGTTCGGCGGTTTCTTCGAAGATTTTCGCGACGTCCTCGGCGCCGGCTTCGCGCGCCAGCTTGGCGAAGTAGCGGTATTTGATATGCGCCATCGATTCGCCGGCAAACGCGGCTTCGAGGTTCTGGATGGTGATGGATTGCTGGGTCGCCATGTTTTTCTCCTGTCATGTATTCGATTGTTTAATGCAATCGTGATGGAGAGAATCATAGCTATCGTTTATTGATAAAGAAAATTGATTGTTTCTATGTTTTTGATAGGAAATGAAGTGGTGCGGCGAGGCGATGCCATTCAGCCATTTTTCCTTGATCTGCATGTGGTGTACTAGGATAAATACGTATCAAAGGCCCTTATCCCGTCTGATAAAATCGTAAGTTTCCCGTAAGCTAAAAAGGAAGGCCGCATCATGGAATCTCCAACCGACCAAAAAGAAGAACTCCGCCAGCAGCTTCGGCAGGCGGCGCTGGAATACCATGAATTTCCTACCCCCGGAAAAATCAGCGTCACCCCCACCAAACAGCTCACCAACCAGCGCGACCTGGCGCTGGCCTACTCCCCCGGCGTCGCGGCCGCCTGTGAAGAAATCGTCGTCGATCCCGCCAATGCCTATAAGTACACCGCCCGCGGCAACCTCGTCGCGGTGATCACCAACGGCACCGCGGTGCTGGGCCTGGGCCCGATCGGGCCGCTGGCTTCCAAGCCGGTGATGGAAGGCAAGGGCGTGCTGTTCAAGAAGTTCGCCGGCATCGACGTGTTCGACATCGAAATCAACGAAAACGACCCGGACAAGCTGATCGACGTGATCGCTGCGCTGGAGCCCACCTTTGGCGGCATCAACCTGGAAGACATCAAGGCGCCGGAGTGCTTCTATATCGAGCGCAAGCTGCGCGAGCGCATGAAAATCCCGGTTTTCCACGACGACCAGCACGGCACCGCGATCATCGTCGGCGCCGCGATCCTGAACGGCCTGAAGGTGGTCGGCAAGAAGATCGACGAGTGCAAGCTGGTGGTGTCCGGCGCCGGCGCCGCGGCGCTGGCCTGCCTCGACCTGGTGGTCGACCTCGGCTTCCCGCTCAAGAACATCTTCGTGACCGACCTCGCCGGCGTCGTCTACAAGGGCCGCGCCGAGCTGATGGATCCGGACAAGGAGCGCTTCGCGCAGGAGACCGATGCCCGCACGCTGGCGGAAGTGATCCCCGGCGCCGATATCTTCCTCGGCCTGTCCGCCGGCGGCGTGCTCAAGCCGGAAATGGTCAAGCAGATGAACGCCCGTCCGCTGATCCTGGCGCTGGCCAACCCGACCCCGGAAATCCTGCCGGAGGAAGTCAAGGCGGTGCGCGACGACGCGGTGATCGCGACCGGCCGTTCCGACTATCCGAACCAGGTCAACAACGTGCTGTGCTTCCCGTACATCTTCCGCGGCGCGCTCGACTGCGGCGCGACCACGATCACGCGGGAAATGGAAATCGCCGTGGTGCATGCGATCGCCGACCTGGCGCAGGCCGAGCAGTCCGACATCGTCGCGACCGCCTACGGCATCAGCAACCTGTCGTTCGGCCCGGAATACGTGATCCCGAAGCCCTTCGACCCGCGCCTGATGATCAAGATCGCGCCCGCGGTCGCGAAGGCGGCCGAGGAGTCCGGCGTCGCATCCCGTCCGGTCAAGGACATGCAAGCCTATGCGGCCAGCCTGCAGCAGTTCGTCTACCGCAGCGGCACCTTTATGAAGCCGGTGTTCCAGATCGCCAAGAAGGCGCCGGCCGGCAGGAAGCGCATCGTGTTCGCCGAAGGCGAGGAGGAGCGCGTGCTGCGCGCGGTGCAGGTGGTGATCGACGAGAAGCTGGCCAAGCCGATCCTGGTCGGCCGCCCGGCGGTGCTGGCGCAGCGCATCCAGAAGTTCGGCCTGCGCATGCGTCCCGACATCGACTTCGAGACCATCAACCCGGAATACGACGAGCGCTATCGCGAGTACTGGGAAGAGTACCTGCAGATCACCCGCCGCAAGGGCGGCACCGAGCAATGGGCGAAGCTGGAAATGCGCCGCCGCCATACCCTGATCGGTTCGATGATGATCCGTCGCGGCAATGCAGACGGCATGATCTGCGGCACCTTCGGCACCGTGCCGCTGCACCTGCACTACATCGACCAGGTGCTCGGCAAGCGCGAAGGCACGAACGTGTATGCCGCGATGAACGTGCTGATCCTGCCGGACCGGCAGGTGGCGATCGTCGACACCCACGTCAACGAGAACCCGAGCGCCGAGCAGCTGGCCGAGATCACCATCATGGCCGCGGAGGAAATGCGCCGCTTTGGCCTGGAGCCGCGCGCGGCGCTGCTGTCGCATTCGAACTTCGGTTCCAGCAACAGCGAATCGGCGAAGAAAATGCGCGCCGCGCTGGAAATCGTCCAGCAGCGCGCGCCCGGCCTCGAGATCGACGGCGAGATGCACGGCGATACCGCGCTCGATCCGGGGCTGCTGAAGTCGATGATGCCGGACTCGCCGCTCAAGCGCGATGCGAACCTGCTGGTGATGCCGAACATCGACGCCGCCAACATTTCGTACAACCTGCTCAAGACTGCCGCCGGCAACGGCATCGCGATCGGCCCGATCCTGCTCGGCTGCTCGCGCCCGGTGCATGTGCTGACGCCGTCGGCCACGGTGCGCCGCATCGTCAACATGACGGCCCTGTGCGTGATGGATGCAGTGGCGGAACGCTGATACCCGTCAAAACTGCGCATCAACAAAAAAGCCGTTCCTTCTTGAAGGAACGGCTTTTTTTATACGCCGGGCGGACCTTATTGCTTGCTGCTTTTCCTGCCCGCGTCAGCCTTCTTCGGCAGGTCCGTTTTCTTTGCCTGGGCTTTCTGTTCCGCATCCGCCTTTTTCTGCGCCGCCGTCTTCTCGCTGCGGTAGATCGACGCCCAGGCCGGATGGCCGGTCTCGGAAGGCAGCAGCTCGTAGGACGCATCCTTGGCAAAGAGCTGCCTGAATTCGGCGCGGCACTGCCTGGTCCGCTGCATCAGGCAATAGGAGAACGCCGCGTACTTGTGCGCCCGCAGCTCGTCCGCCCTGGCCGGCAAGCCGGCCTTGAGCGAGGACTGCAGCGCCTCGAGCGCTTCCTTGTAGCGCCCGGCTTCATAGTCCTTCACGCCTTCGGCCAGCTTCTGCTGCGCCGGCGTCGCATTGGTGCTGCCGGCTTGCGAAATCGCGCGTTTCTCGTCCAGTGCGCCCTTGATCGAGCGCCACACCGGGCCCCATTGCGGATGGTTCGCCTCGTTGGCGGCGAGGTTGAAATCGGGTTCGGCCTGCAGGATTGCCTGGAACTGCTCGCGGCAGGGCAGCTCGCGGCCGGCGCTGCAGTGGATGAAGGCCAGGTGCTTGCGCGCGGCCACCATGTCGGCGCTCCTGAGCTGGCCGCTGGCGACCGCCTGCGTCAGGTCGCCGAGCGCGGCGTCGTGGCGGTTCTCGCGATATGCCGCCAGCCCCTTTTGATATTGCGCCTGCGCTTCGGAGTGGCTGAGCGCCGGCTTGCCGCTCCCGGTCTGGCTGGGCAGCTGCGCGCAGCCGGCAACGATGGCGGCGACAGAGAGGGCAACAAGCTTCTGGAACTGCATGGTTTCTCCTGATCAGAATACGTACTGTACGGTGGTCTCCGTACCGCTCTTGATGTCGAGCGTTTCCTTGTATGGCGCGAACTCGCCGTTGCGGATTTCGATGCGGTGCTTGCCGGGCGCCAGGCTGAGCGACTTCATCGGCGGACTGACGCCGCGTTTCGCTCCGTCCACATAGACTTCGCCCCAGGGCTGGACAGCCAGCCTGACGGTGCCTGGCTTGGCGGGCGGCTCCGCCGGTTTCGCTGCCTTGTCCGCCGCGTCGGTCGATGCACTCGCGGATACGGTGGCGGACGCCTTCTCGGCGGCGCCTTCCGGCTGCCGCGCGGCGAGCTTGACGTCTGCCGGCCGGGACGCTTCCGCCTTCGCGGCTGTCTTCGGCGCCACCGTTTCCGGCGCCGGCGGCGCAGGCGCGACGGCTGCTGCCGGCGGCGATGCTTCCGGCTTGCTGGTCCACGACCATACCGCGCCCACCAGCGTGGCTGCACCAATGGCGGTGGCGATCAGGCCCGGGCGCAGGGCGCCGCTCCTGGCCGGTGCAGCCGCTTGTACAGCCGGCGTGGCTTCCGCCGGTGCGGAGTCGACCACATGGCGCGCGCGCGAACGGTCGCGCAGCTTGTCCGCGAGGGTCTGGTCTTCCTTTGGCGGCCCGAAGCGGTAGACCTCGTGCTCGCGCACGTGCTTGTCCTGGCGCGTGCCTTCATAGACGAACAGCTTCGCGTAATCGCGCGAGAAACGGGAAATGATGTCGAAGTAGGAATGCGACACCATCACCTGCCCGGGTTCGGAAAAACTCATGACGCGCTGCGCATCGTTGACGCCGTCGCCAATCATGTTGGTATGGCCGTTGATGTCGCGCACGATCTTCAGCGGGCCGAGGTTGATGCCCATGCGCACGAAGCCGGGTTCGCCCAGCGTCACCCGGCCGGCCTCGATCGCGTCGCGCAGCGACAGCGCGGCAAACAGCGCATCTTCCGGGTCGCCGAGGAAGGCGATCCCGGCGCCGTCGCCGGTATCGACCATGATGCGATCGCCGGGCGCGACGTTTTGCACCGCTTCCGCCAGCAGCGCATTGAACAGCTCCTTCATTTCGAGCTGGTCCGGCACCGTGCGGGTGGAATAGCCGACGATGTCGATGAACAGCACGCTGCCGATGAAGGTGCGGTTCAACTGCTTGAGCGAGGGCGCGTCGTCGTTCATAGGGAAATGGCAAAATTGCGAAAGAGAAACTTCCCGAGATTTTACTCTCTTGCGCGAATTTATTGACGTGTGGACACTTTTTCTGTTGTCCAGCCGCCATTTCCAGCAAGATTGGGGGCTACAGCGGCAGGTTCCGCAGCGGCACGCGGCCGGTCTGCACCAGCGGCGCGGCGCGGTCGCAATGACCGGGCTGGTCGTCAAAGAAGATATGCGGCTTGAAGGCGGCCAGCACGTCCGACTTCGCGACGCCGCCCATGAAAAAGGTTTCGTCGATCGCGACATCCCACGCGCGCAAGGTGCGGATCACGCGTTCATGCGCCGGCGAGGAGCGCGCGGTCACCAGCGCGGTGCGGATCGGCGAGGAGCGGCCGTCGGCCGACTTGAAATTGTTCTGGATGTAGGAGAGCGCCTTGAGCAGGCGCGCGAAGGGGCCTTCCGGCAGCGGCCTGGTGGCGTTTTCGCGTTCATGGTGCTCGAAGGCTTCGATGCCCTGTTCCTGGTAGATGCGTTCCGATTCGTCGGAAAAGATGACGGCATCGCCATCGAAAGCGATGCGGATCTGGTCCAGTTCCTCGAACGCGTTTTCCGGTTTCTGGTAGAGCAGCGCGGCGGCGACGCCGGAATCGATCGACGCCTGCACGTCATCCTCGTGCAGCGACAGGAACAGGCTGACGTTGAATGCGCGCAGGTAAGGTGCGAGCGGCGCGCCGCCGGAGAGCACCGCGCGAGTGATGTCGAGATCGTAATGCTTGATCGAATTGAAGATGCGCATCGAGGTTTCCGACGAATTGCGCGACATGATCACCACTTCCACGAAGCGCCGGTTGTGCACCAGCGCATTCAGCTTGAGCAGCGCGCGCACCAGCGCGAAGCCGGCGCCGAGCTTGAGGATCTCGTTTTCGTTTTCGATCTGGTGCTTGCGGTAGGCGTCCAGCCCCTGGTTGCGGAAGATCGCTTCCTCCGCCTCCAGGTCGAACAGGGCGCGTGAGGAAATGCCGACGACGAGCAGGTTGTCCAGGGATACGGGCATGGGGATATGGTGTCGCGACGGCGCGCGATGCTCCTGTTCGGGAAATGCGTTCCAGGCATTATAAACAGGCGGGCGGATCGAAGAGCGGCGCCGGAAATGAAAAACGCACCGCGAAGGGTGCGATTTTTCCTGCGAGATTTGGTGCCGAGAACCGGAATCGAACCGGTACGCCATTTCTGGCGCGGGATTTTGAGTCCCGTGCGTCTACCTGTTCCGCCATCTCGGCGACACACAAGGCGGCATTATGGACGATTTGCGGCAATCGAGCAACAGAACTGGCGCTTTCCGCATTGTCACACCGGAATTGAAAGGCGTATGATCGCCACTTCGTTCCGACAGAAATCCACAACAAGAATGAAGTCCAAAATCCGCGAGATCGTGCTCGGCAAGGCGCTGGATCCGCTGAAGTCCGAGACGCGGCACTCGCTGGCACTTGTTGCCTTCCTCGCGTGGGTCGGCCTGGGGGCGGACGGGCTGTCATCCTCGGCCTACGGCCCGGAAGAAACCTTCAAGGCGCTCGGCACGCATACCCAGCTCGGCCTGTACATGGCGCTGGCGACCGCGGTGACCGTCTTCATCATCGCGCTGGCGTACAACCAGGTAATCGAACTGTTTCCTACCGGCGGCGGCGGATACCGCGTCGCGTCGCGCCTGGTCGGTCCCTATCTCGGCCTGATTTCCGGCTGCGCGCTGATCCTCGACTATGTGCTGACCATCGCCATATCGGTGGCGGCCGGCGTGGAAGCGCTGGCCTCGCTGTTGCCGCTGGGATTTCATCCATACAAGATGTGGGCGGAAGCCTTCTTCATCGCGCTGCTCATCATCCTCAACCTGCGCGGCATGAAGGAAGCGATCCAGGTGCTGCTGCCGATCTTCCTCGGCTTCGTCGCCACGCATTTCGTGCTGATCGTCTACGGCATCTTTGCGCATGCCTCCTACCTGCCCGACCTTATTCCCAATACGCTCGACGAAACCAGCCTGCTGGCCGGCGACATCGGCTGGATCGCGGTGGCCGGCATGCTGCTGCTCGCCTACTCCCAGGGCGGCGGCACCTATACCGGCCTGGAGGCGGTCTCCAACAACGTCAACATCCTCGCCGAGCCGCGCGTGCGCACCGGCAGGATGACGATGATCTACATGGCGCTGTCGCTCGCGTTCACCGCCAGCGGCATCATCCTGCTCTACCTGTTGTGGGATGCCAAACCGGTGGTCGGCCAGACGCTCAACGCATCGACCTTCCGCGCCATCATCGAAAGCCTTGGCTTCAGCGAATGGACCAACCACATCCTGCTGATCGTGGTGCTCGCGTTCGAAGCGGGTCTGCTGTTCGTCGCGGCCAATACCGGCTTCCTCGGCGGCCCCGCGGTGCTGTCGAACATGGCGGCAGACTCCTGGGTGCCGCACAAATTCCGCTACCTGTCCACGCGCCTGGTCACGCAGAACGGCATCCTCGTGCTCGGCATCGCCGCGCTCGCAATCCTGTTCTGGACCGGCGGCAGCGTCACCCTGCTGGTGGTGCTGTACTCGGTGTCGGTGTTCCTGACCTTCGCGATTTCGCTCTACGGCCTGTGCCTGTACTGGTGGCAGCATCGGCGCGACCATTCCGCCTGGCTGCGCCGCTTCCTGCTGTCGCTGTCCGGCTTCCTGATCTGCGCCGGCATTCTCATCGTGCTGCTGGTCGAAAAGTTCAGGGCGGGCGGCTGGGCCGCGGCGGTCATCATCGGCGCCATCGCCGCCATCTGCATCTGGATCCGCAACCACTACCACAAGACCAAGGATGCGATCCACATGGTGGACCAGGTGTTCGCGAACCAGCCTTTCGGCTCGCACGCCGGCGCGGTGGAACCGGACCCGAACAACCAGACCGCGGTCTTCATCGTCGGCTCCTCGCGCGGCGGCGGCCTGCATGCGCTGCTGTGGGTGCAACGCATGTTCCCCGGCCACTTCAAGAACTTCATCTTCGTCAATGCCCGCACCGTGGATGCGCACGCCTACGGCGGCGAAGGCGCGGTCGAGCACATGCGCGCGGAAGCGAATGCGACGCTCAAGTTCTTCGTCGACTTCTGCCATTCGCACGGCATGGCCTCCGCAGCCTATCTCGGGTTCGGCACCGATGCGGTGGCCGAGGTGACCAAGCTGTGCGAAACCATCAGCAAGGATTATCCGAACTCGATCTTCTTCACCAGCAAGCTGGTCTTCGAGCAAGACAACTGGTTCACGCGCCTGCTGCACAACCAGGCGGCGCTGGCGATCCAGCGGCG
>NZ_DASPLS010000036.1:0-16826 GCF_035627455.1 Noviherbaspirillum sp. | reverse complement strand
CCTGCAGAACTGGGAGAGCTACCTCGGATCGCACACGCGGGCCGAGCTGGTGGCAACGCTGATTGCCAGCGCGGAGATTATTGGCGCGCAATACGGGACAGAAGGGCTCTGGATGGCGTGAGCTTGCGCGCAGAGGCGATGACGAATGACGGCATGGCCGGGGGCGGGGAGCTTTGTCCCCGCCCTCATCATGCCGCCTGCGGCCGCCGTGCCCCGTCCCGTCTGTCACACCGTGCAAGGCCCATGCATGCGAGAGTGTCTTCCACAACAATAATAAATCCCGATGATTTCCGAAGAGAGGACGTTAAACGACGCGCATGTCATCCTGCGCAATCAACATTGATTTGACCATCATCGTTTCCATTTCATGTGCAGGAACCGGCTTTGATACAAAATTGCCCTGTATCGAGTCGCAGGCAAGTTCCTTTAGCGCACGGTGCTGTTCCTGCGTTTCCACGCCTTCCGCCACAATGGACATTTCCAGCGCGTGGCCCAGCGACACGATGGCCTTGAAAAAAACTTCTCCCTCATGGTCTTTGCAAAGCACGTTGGTAAATGCGCGGTCGATTTTCAGAATATCGACGTCGAGGTCCCGGAGTTGGGACAGCGACGAATAGCCGGTCCCGAAGTCATCGATGAGGATCTTGACGCCCATTGCCCGCAATTCGTCCAGGTCCTTCGCGACGGCATCGCCCGAAGTCAACATCACGGATTCCGTGAGCTCTATTTCAATGAGCGAGGGGGCGATGTGATGCGCTGACGTCAGCTCGCGCAGGACGCCGCCTACGTCTCCGGCAGCAAACTGGGCCGCCGACACATTTACCGAAACCGGGACAAGCGGGAAGCCGCTCGCCTTCCAATCCTCGAGCTGTTCGCAGACTTTCTTGATCACGATTCGGCCGAGTTTGAGAATAAGTCCGGTTTCTTCGGCAATCTGAATAAACTCTCCCGGAAAAATCAATCCGTGTTCCGGGTGGTCCCACCGCACCAGCGCCTCCATGCTGCAGAGCCGGCCTGTTGTCGTCTCGACGCGCGGCTGGTAATGCACGACGAATTCTTCCTGCTCGATTGCGGCTCTTAAAGCCTTTTCCTTGTCCAGTCGAAGAATCAGCCGTTCGGACAGGTGCGACTGGTAAAAGTGATAGCGGCCTTTCCCGGCTGCTTTCGCGGCATACATCGCCACGTCCGCATGCTTGAGCAACGTTTCACCGTCTTCCCCGTCCTGTGGAAACATGCTGATGCCAACGGATGCGCGCACGCGTTGGTTCTCCAGCCCTTTCAGGACAAACGGTTCGTTCAGCGCCTTGACGACCAATCCCGCTACTCGGGTTACGGACTCCGTTGACTCGACATGCTCCAGCACGATCGTAAATTCATCGCCGCCGAGACGAATCACGTGGTCGCTTGCTCGCACCGCTGCTTTCAATCGCGAGGCAACGCTTTTCAGCAGTTCGTCGCCTGCGTCGTGCCCGAGAGTGTCATTGATGTTCTTAAAGTCGTCGAGATCCACAAAAAGGACGGCAAGTTTTGACATGCTCTCTGCCGCACGCCGCAGTGCCTCTGGCAAAAATTCCAGAAGCCAGTTCCGGTTAGGAAGTGCGGTCAAAGTATCGGTATTCGCAAGCTTGGCGAGTTCTTGCTCGTAAGCCTTATGGCGCGAAATATCCCGGACAACCATCGCCACACCGTTCCCGGCCTTCATGAACCGTCGGTACACCCATGACGGACCGGAGTGCGTGGCAGACGGTACCCTGAATTCCTCTTCATGAAAACCCACGTCCATCACATGCCTGAGGACTCGGTCTGTCTCGCCGTGGTATTCCCTGGGCAATACCTCAGAAAATGCGCGGCCAACCACCTTGTCCCGCGTTGACCCGACAAATGCCGCGGCACGCTCATTGCAATCTTCCACGCGAAAATCCAGGATGTGGGACTGCCCTTGCTCGCGAATGGGCCGCAGTGTATAAAAGCCCTCTTGCGCAGCATCCACAGCGAGTCTGTAGGTATTCTTTATTTCCTCGGACTCCGCATGGCGGCGTGCCAAGCGGCGTGAATAGAACGCACCCAATGCTCCCAGGCTCGCGAGAAGAACTGTCCCGGCGACCGCTGCGAACCGCCATGACGCCGCAGACGCTTCGTACGCCGCATACACTGCTTCTTCCTTCAATCCGGCCAAGGCGACAACAGGGTAATTCCTGACCTTCTTCCAGGCGACGATTCTGCTTGCATCGTCAGTAAATTTTTCGCCCGGCTCCTCCACTATCCCTTCCGGGAGCGAGAAGATCGGGTCCTTGCGGTAGAAAATCCTTGGTGCCCCCTCTGCTCCTCCAACCTTTGTTACAAGCAAAGGACCGTCGACGAGGCGAATGGAAATGAATTCATCTCTGCCTAGCGCTTCCGCTGCGTAGAGGGTGGTTAGGTAAGGCGGTTCGACCGTGACCCATGCCGCGCCGCTGAAGTTGCCGCTTGCATCTTCAAGGCGCCTGCTGAAGCGGAGTATCGTTCGCCCTGTCCGGCTTCCGGTTTCCGGTCGGGAGATCAAGAGGCCGACCTGTGGGTTCGCTTTGTGTGACTGGAACCAGTCACGAGTTCCAAAATTGAGGGGCTGAGGCAAGGCAAGCGTGCTTGTGACCACATCACCTTCGGTATTGCTTGCAGAGACGTGAAAGTGGGTATCCGGGAAAACGCCGCTTCGAAAATAATCTTCGAGCCGGACGGTCTCCCGTGTGGAACGCCATAAATGCTTTACGAGCAAGGTGGTACGGTCTATGTCATTAAACGCGCGAGACACCTGCTCTGCATAGGACGAGGTAACCGCGCGAGCGTGCTGGAAAGCCCTGTCTTTCGCCTCTAGCTTCTCGACGGCAAGCTTGGACTCCGTGACCGCCCACAGGAGGGCAATTAAAATCACGGCGAGAAGCGGCCAGAAGAAACCGGGTCTTGAAAGGTGCTTTAGGAGATGCAAGTGTTCTTTATCCTTCACGTCGGCGTTTGCTACCCTGCCGGCGTGGACTCGCGAGAATTGGCCCGTCCAATCGCCCTACGGAGCAGCAATCGAAACTTTTATACGATTAAGAATATGTTTGGACGTCAACGTTCCGTTTGAAGTTTCATGGGCGGGTGCGACGCAATCACGATTTTGAAAATCGAAGGAAACTGCTGCTTGAACGGATGAAAAGCGACGGCTCGAAACGCCGGCTGCCGCAAGACGGGTTTCCAACCGGGTTGGGAGCATTGCTGGCTACGCAGCAGGCAGCGGTGATGCCGCCAGATCGGGGGCGCACTGTCGCTACAGTGTCAGAAACTGCAGGCCGAGGCGGTACAGCAGTCCCTTGTAACGGATAACGCCAATTTCAAACGTGTATGCAGGCCTTGCTGCCGGCATCTGCATGGGAATGCGAGGGAATGGGCGACAACAAGCTAAGCCGCCCCCCTTTTCTTTACGTGGCGAACAGGATTCCGGCCGGCGCTGCGCTGGGCATTTGATGCAGGAGGGGTGTTACCCGCCGCGGGCGGTTGGCGCCTGCAAGACCCAATGCCTGTTCTCTTTGGTCCGGACAACGCCGTTGAACCAAGAGGGCACCAATATCGAGCTACATCTTGCTAGCGGGCTTGCGCGCGCCATCACCCTCATTCCACCGTGACCGACTTCGCCAGGTTGCGCGGCTTGTCCACATCGGTGCCGCGCGCCAGCGCGGTGTGGTAAGCCAGCAGCTGCAGCGGCACCACATGCAGGATCGGCGACAGCAGGCCGTAGTGTTCCGGCAGGCGGATCACATGCACGCCCTCGGAAGAAGACATGCGCGAGTCGGCGTCCGCGAACACGTAGAGCTGGCCGCCGCGGGCGCGCACTTCCTGCATGTTCGATTTCAGCTTTTCGATCAGCGTGTCGTTCGGCGCCACCGTCACCACCGGCATTTCCTGCGTGACCAGCGCCAGCGGGCCGTGCTTCAGTTCGCCGGCCGGATAGGCCTCCGCGTGGATGTAGGAGATTTCCTTCAGCTTCAGCGCGCCTTCCAGCGCAATCGGATAGTGCAGGCCGCGGCCGAGGAAGAGGGCGTTCTCCTTGCGCGCGAATTCCTCCGCCCATGCGATGATCTGCGGCTCCAGCGCCAGCACCGCGCCGATCGATACCGGCAGGTGGCGCAGTGCCTTCAGGTGAGACGTTTCCTGTTCGTCGCTCAGGCGGCCGCGCACTTGCGCCAGCGACAGCGCGAGCAGGAACAGCGCGACCAGCTGGGTGGTGAAAGCTTTGGTCGATGCAACGCCGACTTCCACGCCGGCGCGCGTAATGTAGGACAACATGCACTCGCGCACCATCGCGCTGGTGGCGACGTTGCAGATGGTGAGGGTATTCACCATGTCCTGTTTGCGCGCATGTTTCAGCGCCGCGAGGGTGTCGGCGGTTTCGCCGCTTTGCGAAATCGTGACCACCAGCGCATTCGGATTCGGCACACTGTCGCGGTAGCGGTATTCGCTGGCGATTTCCACATTCACCGGAATCTTCGCGATCGACTCGATCCAGTACTTCGCGGTCAGGCCCGCATAGTAGCTGGTGCCGCAGGCGAGGATCAGCACCGAATCGATCTTCTGGAACACCTTGTAGGCCTTGTCGCCGAACAGCTCCGGCATCACGCCGGACACGCCGTCCAGCGTGTCGCCGATGGCGCGCGGCTGCTCGAAGATTTCCTTCTGCATGTAATGGCGATATGGGCCGAGCTCGGCCGCGCCGGTGTGGGCGTGCACGGTACGCACCTCGCGCTCGGCAGGCTTGCCGTTCGCATCGGTGATCCAGTAGCGCTGCAGTTGCAGGTCCACCACATCGCCTTCTTCGAGGTAAATGATCTGGTCGGTGGTGCCGGCCAGCGCCATCGCATCCGAAGCCAGGAAGTTTTCACCCTTGCCGACGCCGACGATCAGCGGCGACCCCTGGCGCGCGCCCACTACCCGGTGCGGCTCGTCGCGGCAGAATACCGCGATCGCATAGGCGCCGTGCAGGCGCTTGACCGCCTGCTGCACCGTCTCGAACAGGTCGCCGGTGTACACGTGGTCGATCAGGTGGGCGATGACTTCGGTGTCGGTCTGGCTTTCAAAGACGTAGCCGGCGGCGGTGAGCTCGGCGCGCAGTTCGTCGTGGTTTTCGATGATGCCATTGTGGACCAGCGCGATGCGCTCGCGGGAGAAGTGCGGATGGGCGTTGTGCGACGCCGGCGCGCCGTGCGTTGCCCAACGGGTGTGCGCGATCCCGGTGAAGCCGGCGAGCGCGGCCTTTTCCACCTGCAGCTCGAGGTCGGCCACGCGCGAGGTGCTGCGCGAACGCTGCAGCATGCCGTCAACGTGCAAGGCGACCCCGCAGGAGTCGTACCCGCGGTATTCGAGCCGTTTCAGGCCCTGCAACAGGATTGGAGTGATATTGCGCTGCGCGACTGCGCCGACGATGCCACACATGGGACTCCCCTTTGATTTGTCCGTGATGACGCTATCCTAGAAGAGGGTGTGTGAAATAAGTTTGCGAAATTTCAGGAAAAATGAATTTAAAATTCCTGTTTGGTCCGTCGTGAAATATAATTTCAATAAATTGGATTAACTGAAAAAATAAATCTTGGACCAAGCCGACATTTTGCTCGATGAGCTGGACCGCCGGATCCTGAACGCCTTGCAGGAAGATGCGTCGCGCACCAACAACGAACTCGCGGCCCTCGTCCACGCGTCGCCGCCTACCTGTCTGCGCCGTGTGAAACGGCTGGCGGACGCTGGCGTCATCGCGCGCCAGGTCGCGCTTGTCGCGCCGGAAAAGGTGGGCGCCGGATTGACCGCGATCGTCGAGATCACGCTCGACCGCCAGGCGGCGGAATACATGCAGGAATTCGAGGCGCTGGTGGCCGGCGAAAGCGCGGTGCTGCAGTGCTACCGCGTATCGCCCGGTCCGGATTTCGTGCTGATCGTGCAGGTGGCCGACATGCCCGCCTACCATGCGCTGGCGCACCGCCTGTTCGCGTCGCACGCCAATGTGCGCAATGTGCGCAGCTTCTTCTCCATTCACCGCAGCAAGTTCGAGACGCGCATCGCGCTTTGAAGCGGCAAACGCGCCTTATTTCTTCACTTTCACCGGCCGTTGCCAGTTCTCGACGGTCACTTGCCGCGCGCGCGATACCGTCAGCTTGCCTTCCGGCGCATCCTTCGTCAGCGTGGTGCCCGCACCCAGCGTCGCACCCTTGCCGACGCGGACCGGCGCCACCAGCTGGGTGTCGCTGCCGATGAAGGCATCGTCCTCGATCACGGTGCGGAACTTGTTCGCGCCGTCGTAGTTGCAGGTAATGGTGCCGGCGCCGATGTTGACCCGCGAGCCGACGGTCGCGTCGCCGACGTAGGCAAGATGGTTGGCCTTGCTGTGCGCGGCAATCTGGCTGTTCTTCACTTCGACGAAATTGCCGATATGGACGTCTTCCTCGAGCACCGTGCCCGGACGCAGACGGGCATACGGCCCGATCGCGGAGCCCGGACCGACCGTGGCGTCCTCGATGTGGCAGAACGGCTTGATCGATGCGCCCTTGGCGATGCGCGCATCGCGGATCACGCAGTGCGCGCCGATGCTGACACCGTCTTCCAGCTCCACAGTGCCTTCGAAGACGCAATTGACATCGATGCTCACGTCGCGGCCGCAGCGCAGTGCGCCGCGCACGTCAAGGCGTTCCGGGTCAGCCAGCGTGACTCCTTGCTCCAGCAGCGCGTGCGCGATATTGCGCTGGTGGATGCGCTCCAGTTCGGCCAGTTGCACCTTGCTGTTGACGCCCAGCGTTTCCCACACCGCTGCCGGCTGCGCCGATACCACCGGAACGCCATCGGAAACCGCGCGCTCGACGATGTCGGTCAGGTAATACTCTTTCTGCGCATTGTCATTGGACAGCGTCGACAGCCACTGTTTCAGCTTTGCCGTCGGCGCCACCATGATCCCTGTGTTCACTTCGCGGATCGCGCGCTGCGATTCGTTCGCATCCTTCTGCTCGACGATGCCGACGATCTTGCCGTCATGCCGCAGGATGCGGCCGTAGCCGGTCGGATCCGGCAAATCGATAGTGAGGATGGCCAACTTTTCCCGGCCTGCAGTGTCCAAGAGTTGCTGCAATGAATGCATCGCGGTCAGCGGCACGTCGCCGTACAGCACCAGCGTCGGCACATCGTCTTGCAGATGGGGCACGGCCTGCATTACCGCATGTCCGGTGCCGAGCTGCGGCTCCTGGCGGGCGAAGGTGATGTCGGGGGCCTCGAATGCCTGTGGAACTGCCTCGCCGCCGTGACCGTAAATGACGCAAAGGCGTTGCGGCGAGAGTGCGCGGGCAGTGTCGATGACATGCGCCAGCAAGGGCTTGCCGGCCAGCGGATGTAGAACCTTCGGCAACGCGGATTGCATGCGCTTTCCCATGCCGGCAGCAAGAATGACTATATTCATGGAAGACAATTTGAATTGATGCAAAATTTTAACATGCGACCCCATCGTGCCTTTTTGCCGCGGCTGAGCCTGTTCCTGCTCGCCTGCCTGCTGGCGGGGTGCAGTGCCCTGCGCCTCGGTTATGCAAACGGCGACACCGTCATTTATTGGTGGCTCAACGGCTACCTCGACTTCACGCACGAGCAGAAGCCCTGGGTCAGGGCTCATGTCGACCGCCTGTTTGAATGGCACCGCAGGACGCAGCTGCGCGACTACGTGCAATTGCTGTCCCAGGTCCAGGAGCGCCTGCAGCGCGGTCCGGCCACACCCAGGGATATCCACGGCGATTTCGCGGCCGTGCGCAAGCGCGCGGTCCTGGTGCTCGAAAAGGCGGTGCCGGAACTGACCGACCTTGCGATGTCACTCGAGCCGCAGCAGATCGCCCACCTCGAAAAGAAGTTCGCGTCCAACAACGAGAAGTATCGTAAAGAGTATTTGCAGGGCACCATTGAGGACCGTCAACGGCTGCGCTACAAAAAGGTGATGAACCAGGCGGAATACTGGTTCGGCGGCTTCAGCGAAGAGCAGGAAGCGCAGATCCGCGCCGCATCCGACGCGCGTCCGCTGGACAATGAAATCCTGCTGGCCGAACGCGTGCGCCGGCAGCAGGAGATGCTCGGCATGCTCAGGAAGATCCAGGCCGAGCAGCCGTCGCGCGAGGCGGTCTCGCAGATGCTCCGGGAGTACATCGCGCGCGGCGCCGGGAATTTCACCTATGCGGAGAACAAGGCATTTTTCGATGGCTCGGCCGATGGCCTGGCGCAGCTGATCGCGGCCATCGTCAACATGGCGACGCCGGAACAGAAGGCGCATGCGGTGAAGCGCCTGCAGCGCTGGATCGATGACTGCAATGGGCTGGCGGCGCGGGAATAATCGGCATTGAACAGGTCTGGCGGACCTGTTTCACCCGGCGGGCCCGGTTCCCGGACGAAGGGCCGGGCCGCGGATTTCAGGTTGCGCAGTTCGTGATGCAGGCCGCCCGCGTCGCCGGCGGCGGTCAGGCGCGCGGTCGCCGCCCGCCCGCGCACCTCGTGCCGGCCGTACTGGCGAGGTCAGTCGTCCAGGCCGAACCGGATCACATTCGCCGCCGGCGGCGCGCACGGTTCTTCGTCAAACGCGATATCGCCGTCGGGCGATGCCACCCCGGTCGCTTTCAGGTCGACGAAGTTGAACAGGTTCTTGTCCATCAGGTGCGACGGCGCAATCGTGGACAGCGCCGAGAAAATGTTCTCCACCCGTCCCGGATGCTTCTTTTCCCATTCCCGCAGCATCGCCTTGATCTGCTTGCGCTGCAGGTTTTCCTGGCTGCCGCACAGGTTGCACGGGATGATCGGGAATTGCCGCACTTCCGCGAAGCGCTCCATGTCGGCTTCCTTCACATACGCCAGCGGCCGGATCACGATGTGCTTGCCGTCGTCCGACTGCAGCTTGGGCGGCATGCCCTTGAGCTTGGCGCCGAAGAACATGTTGAGGAAGAAGGTTTCCAGGATGTCGTCGCGGTGGTGGCCGAGCGCGATCTTGGTTGCGCCAAGTTCGTCCGCCACCCGGTACAGGATGCCGCGCCGCAGGCGCGAGCACAGCGAGCAGGTCGTCTTGCCTTCCGGGATGACGCGCTTGACGATGCTGTACGTGTCCTGGTTTTCGATGTGGAAGGGCACGCCGATCTTCGTCAGGTACTCCGGCAGCACATGCTCGGGGAAACCCGGCTGCTTCTGGTCGAGGTTGACCGCGACGATGTCGAAATGGATGGGCGCGCGCTCGCGCAGCGTCAGCAGGATGTCGAGCAGGCCGTAGCTGTCCTTGCCGCCGGACAGGCAGACCATCACCTTGTCGCCGTCCTCGATCATGTTGAAGTCGCCGATCGCCTGGCCGGCCAGCCGGCACAGCCGCTTGTGCAGCTTGTTGTTTTCGTAGGCGATCTTTTCCGCCTTTTTCAGGCTGGCCGGCTGCTCCGCCGCGCCCTGTTGCAATGTTTCGCTCATGTCGGTTTTCGTCTTCACTGCTTGATGTGGATGACTTCCACGCCGACCGCGTCGCAGTCCGGATACACATCCGGCTTCTCAGTCGACACCCGTACCGCGCGCACCTTGGGATGCGCCAGCATCGCCCGCGCGACGTCGTCGCACAGCGTTTCCTGCAGGTGGATGTGGCCCTCGGCCATGCGCTTGGCGATCGTGTCGCGCATGAAGTCGTAGTCGACGACTTCATACAGGTGGTCTTCCTTCGGTGTCGATTCCGCCAGCGGGATGAACAGGTCGACGTTGATCAGCACGCGCTGCTCGCCTTTCTTTTCGAATTCATGGACGCCGATGTTGATCATCACCTCGTAGTTGCGCAGGAAGAGGCGCCGGCAGTCGGCAAGGCTGGGATGCGATAGGGAAGAAAGCATGATTTCAGGGGTTATTTGGCAACGAACATCACGTCGCGTTGCAGGGGAATCAAGTGCTGGCCGCCATCGACCAGCAGGGTGGTGCCGGTCAGCGCCGGGTTCTCGGCGGCGAAGCATACCGCATGGGCGACGTCATCCGGCGTGCTGCCCCGTCCCAGCGGCGTCATCTGGTGGGCTTTCGCGAATCCTTCCTCGGTCTGGCTGCCCGAGACCAGCGTCAGGCCGGGGGCGACTCCCACCACGCGCACCTTCGGCGCCAGCGCCTGCGCCAGCACGGTGGTCGCGGTGTGCAAGGCGGCCTTGGACAGCGTATAGGAAAGGAAATCCGGATTCAGGTTGTACAGCTTCTGGTCGAGCAGGTTGACCACGACCGACTGCGCGCCATCCGGCGTCGCGTCGAACAGCGCGCGCGCCAGCAGTACCGGCGCGGCGAGATTGGCGTGCATGTGCCGGTCCAGGCTGGCGGTCGAAAAGTCGGCGGCGCTGTCGTGCTCGAACAGCGAGGCATTGTTGACCACGCAGCCGACCCGGCCGAGCAGGGCGGCCGCGCGCGGCAGCAGGTCCTTGACTGCGGCTTCGTCGGCGAGGTCGCATTGCACGGCGGCGGCGCGCCGGCCCAGCGCCTCGATCTCCCGTACGACGGCCGCAGCGTCGTCGGCGGAGCGGCCGTAATGCACGGCCACATCCCAGCCGTGCTGCGCCAGCCCGAGCGCGATGAAGCGCCCGATGCGTTTCGCAGCACCGGTCACTAGCGCAACTTTTTCGCTTCCTGCTGTCATAGAAATGTCGTGGTTCCGGCGGGTGTTGTCATTCCATCCATGCCGCGGCGTGCGCGCGCACGGTTGTTCACAATCGTCAGGCCGATTTCAATACAATACCGAACATGCAACTTCACCTGCCTGAACCTTCCCTGGATGCGCAAAGCGCATCGCGCGCGCTGCAAAAACTGATCGCCGACGACATCGAAAGCCAATCCGGCTGGATTTCCTTTGCCCGTTACATGGAGCAGGTGCTGTACGCGCCGGGCCTGGGGTATTACAGCGGCGGGGCGGCAAAACTCGGTAAAGACGGAGATTTTACAACCGCGCCCGAAATCACGCCGCTTTTTGGCGCGTCGCTGGCGCAGGTCGTGGCCGACCTGATGGCGCAGACCAGCCCGCAGCTGCTGGAATTCGGCGCCGGCAGCGGCAAGCTGGCGCGGGACATCCTGACCGAATTGCGGGCGCTGGGCGTGCCGCTGCAGCGCTACCTGATCGTCGAATTGTCGGGTGAGTTGCGCGCGCGCCAGGAGGCATTGCTGCGCGATTTCCCGGAAGTCTGCTGGGCCGAGCGCCTGCCGCCGGCGTTCTCCGGCGTGGTGGTCGGCAACGAAGTGCTCGACGCGATGCCCGTCAACCTTGTCGTCAAGGGCGTACAGGGCTGGCAGGAGCGCGGCGTCGGCCTGGAAGACGGCCGTTTCGTGTTTCGCGACCGGCCCTGCGAGTCGTCGCTGGTGGCGCAGATACCGGACGCCGAGGATTTGCCGCCTGGATACCTGACCGAAATCCACCCCGTCGCCGCCGCCTTCATGCGCTCCCTCGCGGCAATGCTGGCCGCCGGGCGTGCGGAAACCGGGCGCGGCGGGGCCGCAATCCTGGTCGATTACGGCTTTCCCGCACGCGAGTATTACCTCGACCAGCGTACGCAGGGCACGCTGATGTGTCATTACCGGCACCATGCGCATCCCGACCCGTTCTACCTTCCCGGATTGCAGGACGTGACCGCCCATGTCGACTTCAGCGCGATGGCACGCGCCGCGGTGGAAGAGGGGCTTGACCTGCTTGGCTATACCACGCAGGCAGCCTTCCTGCTGGACGCCGGTATCGGCGAACTGTTGCTGCGGACCTCGCCGCAGGACCCGATGCGCTACCTGCCGCAAGCCAATGCGGTACAAAAACTGGTGTCGCCGGCCGAGATGGGCGAACTGTTCAAGGTGCTGGTCGTTGGGAAAGATGTATTGTTGCCGGAGCAATTCGGCCGCAACGACCGCAGCCATCGGCTATGATTGCCGCACGCATTTCTAGGGGCGGCGCATGCTACGCTGGGTTCTGACGATCTTCATCGCGCTGGTCATCTTTTCGGCGGCCTGGCCCTGGCTGGAAAAGCTGGGCATCGGCCGCCTGCCGGGCGATCTGCGCTTTACCCTGTTCGGCCGCAAATTTTCCCTGCCGTTCGCATCGACGCTGCTGCTGTCGGCGGCGGTCGTGGTGCTCGGCAAGCTGCTGCGCTGAGGCCGCCAATGCCGGCTGCCGCCAGATTCATGTCGAAAGGATATCGATGATCCGCTGGGTTGCCGTCATCTTCATCGGCTTGTTCATCTTCTACCCTCTGCTGCCATGGTTCGACCGGCTGCGCGTCGGCCGCCTGCCCGGCGACGTCCTGTTCCGGCTGCGCGGCGTGGTGTTCTGCCTGCCTTTCGGGTCGACGGTGGTCTGGTCGGCCGGCGCCTTTCTGATTGCCGAACTGGTGAGCTGGACCTGCATGTTCTGCTGAGCGCAGCTCCGCTGCAGCGGCTTAGGCGCGCAACCCCTCTCGATTTTCGAAGGGGGTGCCGGTCGCCTTCATCTATGGTGGCGGCCTGCTGCTGCCGGCCCTGTTCTGTGCGGGTGGCAATTCTGGCCCGCATGCGCCCCGATGCTTCAGCCTGAGCCCGTTGCCCGGCCTCGTTGCAAGCAGCCTGGCAGCCCGCCTGCGGGTTTGCTTTTCGGCCCGACAATGGTATTTTGGCGTCCTGGAGCCGGAACCAGGCTCCATCAGCGGCCGGATGTCCCGGCCTCGCAGGGATTTGTAGGCATCGCCCGGAATAATAAATGTCATCGCTTCGTAGTCTGACCGCATTGATCGTCGAGCCGCACTCCGGCATGCGCATGAACCTGCACAACATGCTCAACCTGTGCGGGATCAACAAGATCGACCATGCAGTCAGTTCCGGCACTGCCATTCGTCCGCTCAAGAACAAATCCTACGATCTGATCATCTGCGAATACGACCTCGGCGAGGGGCAGGACGGCCAGCAGCTTCTGGAAGACCTGCGCCACAACAAGCTGATCCCGCTCTGGACCATCTTCATCATTGTCACCGCCGAGAGGCTGTATGAGAAGGTGGTGAGTGCCGCGGAACTGGCGCCGACCGACTATATCCTCAAGCCGTTTACCGCCGACACGCTGATGGAGCGTATCGCGCGCGCCATCGAAAAGCGCGCCGCCTTCCTGCCGGCTTACCACCTGATGGAGCATGGCAACCTCGCCGATGCGATCGATATCTGCAGGATCGGCGAGGGCAAGTACCCGAGGTACGCGGTCGACTTCATGCGACTGCGCGCGGAGCTGCACGTGATCCTCGGCGAGGCGGCCGAGGCGGAAAAAATATACCAGGTCCTGCTGGACACCAAGGCCGTGGCCTGGGCGCGGCTCGGGCTGGCGAAAACCCTGTTCATGCAGGGTGAGTTCGGCGAAGCCGAGGAGCTGCTGCAAAAGCTGGTGGAAGAGAACAGCAAATACATGGATGCCTACGACTGGCTGGCCAAGACGCATGAAGCGATGGACCAGCTGCCGCAGGCCAAGGAAGTGCTGGCCGACGCCGTGGCGATTTCACCGCATGCGGTGCGCCGCCTGCGCAAGCTGGGTGATGTAGCGTTGGAAACCGGCGATGTGGACACCGCGGAAAAGTCTTTCCAGAAGGTGGTCACGAAGGCCAAGTATTCCGAATTCCGCGACCCGGAAGACCATGTCCGCCTGGTCCGCACCCTGGTCAAGAAAGGCGATACGCAGCAGGCGTCGTCGGTCATCCGCGACATGGACAAGTCGCTCGGCAACCTGGAAAAGACCGCTGCCTGCCGCGCCTTGTCCGCCGCGCTGGTGCATACCGAACTGGGCAACCCGGACAAGGCAGCGGAAGAGCTTGCGGCAGCGGTCGCCGCCTGCCGCGAAACCGCCGGCATTTCGAACGACATGAAGATGGAGCTGGCGAAAACCTGCCTGCACCACAATCTCGAGGATGGCGCATCGGAGGTGATGCGCGACGTGATGAGCAATGCGGCCGACGATGCGGCGATGGCCAAGGCAATGGCGGTCTTCGAGCAGGCCGGGCGCAAGGAACTGGCGCAAACCGTGGCCCGCGAAAGCCGCCGGCATGTGGTCGATCTGGTGTCGAGCGGCGCGGAGAAGGCGCGGCAGGGCGACTACCAGGGCGCGGTACAGCTGATGACGGCTGCGGTGCACAAGCTCCCGGACAATCCACAGGTCGTCTTCAACGCCGCGGTTGCGGTCCTCAAATACCTGGAAAACGTCGGTTGGGAAGGCAAGCTGGGCGAGCAGGTCAAGAGCTACATCGATTCGGCGCGCCGCCTGGATCCGAACAACCCGCGCCTGGCGCCATTGAACGAGCTTTATCAGGCCATCATGAAAAAGTACGGAATCAAGCCGCCGACGCCGGCGGCCTGATATCAGAACAGCTCGCGCACGCGTTCCGGCGGCCGGGCGATTACGCCCCGGCTATCGCGCACCACGATAGGGCGCTGCAGCAGCTTCGGGTGGGATGCGAGTGCGTGCAGCAGGCCGGCTTCGTCTGCCTGCGTCAGCTGCAGCGCCGCATATTCCTCTTCATTGCTCCTCACCATTTCCGCTGCGGTGCATCCGAGCAGCCGTTGCAGCGAAGACAGCTGTTCCAGTGTCAGTGGCGTTTTCAGGTACTCCACCACCGTCACTTCGAACTGGCTCCGGCTGGCGATGTCTTGCAACAAAGTCAGTGCTTCGCGGGATTTCGAGCAGCGTGGATTGTGATAGATCGTGATCATTGTCGTCCTGTCAAAAAGTCGGCTCATTGTAATCGGCGGCCGGCGACCCTGCTTGCATCGCCCGGCTGCGATGAACCTGCCTGGGAACAATGCGGTCACAGCGTTACTCCCGAAACAAATCAAGCAACGACGACGAATACACTCATGCCAGATCAGATCACCCCCCAGGCAAACACCACCTATTCTCCATCCGGGGATGCCCCGACCGCACCGCGCGATTCACGTAATGAAGGCGTACGCCAGTTCCGCCGTCCGGAGTCCGCATGGGCTCAAACCCAGCGCATCCTGTCGGCGCGTGTCCGCGCATTGTCCGATCGGGTCCTGCGCCGCCTCACGCAAAGGACGCTGAAGATCGGCATTTCCGCACGTATCTTCCATCCGGAAGCGGGCGCCAAGGGTTTGCGCAGCAAGACTTTGCAATACCTTGAAGAGTCCATCGCGCAATGGGTGATGTCGCGCGATGTCATGGTCTTCATGATCCCGACGGTGAACAACAACGGCATCCTTCACCCCAGCAATATCCGGCTTCGCGACTACGCCAAGCACCTGGACGGCCTGGTGCTGCAGGGTGGCGCCGACGTTTCGCCGCAAACCTACTCCGAAGCGGCAACCCGGCCCGAGTGGAGCGGCGACCGCGCGCGTGACATGTACGAGCTGGAACTGTTGCATGAATTTATCGAAGCCGGCAAGCCGGTGCTGGGGATCTGCCGGGGTTGTCAACTGATTAACGTGGCGTTCGGCGGCACCTTGTATCAGGACATCGCGACCGACCTGCCGACCGCGATCCAGCACGTCAGCGACTTGTACGACAGCCACTATCATGTCATCCACTTTCCTCAGGGATCTGCCCTGAGTACGCTGTTTCCGGCAGGCTCTGAGGCGCTGGTCAACTCCATCCATCATCAGGCGGTCAAGGACCTCGGGCGTGACCTCGTGGTTGAAGCCGTGTCTGGCAAGGATAGTGTTGTGGAGGCAATTCGCTACAGCAAGGCGCGTTTTGTTGTAGGCCTGCAATGGCACCCCGAGTTCCACCGCGGAGGGAGCGCCGAGTTGCTTGACTGTACGCCAATCCTCGACGACTTCCTGGCCGCCGCACGCGAAACGCGTTTCTGATTCTGCCCACAACGCCGGAAAACTTCGGTTCCGGCTTCCGCCGGCGTTGGCCGCAAAAAATTACTGCGCAAACAGAATTTTTGGTTGACAAGTGGGGATCTCCCTACTATAGTTTGGGGTTCCCTGCGGAGGGGTGGCCGAGTGGTTAATGGCAGCAGACTGTAAATCTGCCCTCTTACGAGTACGCTGGTTCGAATCCAGCCCCCTCCACCAGTTAAACGCAGGAGAGAAATGGCGGTTGAAGGTCCTTGCGGGTGTAGCTCAATGGTAGAGCTGAAGCCTTCCAAGCTTACGACGAGGGTTCGATTCCCTTCACCCGCTCCAGTTTTTGGTTGGACGTAGTGGTTTGATACGGACGACAAAAGCGCCCTTGTAGCTCAGTGGTAGAGCACTCCCTTGGTAAGGGAGAGGCCACGTGTTCAATCCACGTCAAGGGCACCAGTTTTCTTGAATGGCAAGACAGTCGGGCTCGTGCCTGGACATTCTCATCAAATCGTTAGGAGTCGAAAATGGCAAAAGGCAAGTTTGAGCGGACCAAACCGCACGTGAATGTAGGCACGATCGGTCACGTTGACCATGGCAAGACCACGCTGACCGCGGCAATTGCGACGGTGCTGTCGTCCAAGTTCGGCGGCGAGGCGAAGAAGTACGATGAAATCGATGCGGCGCCGGAAGAGAAGGCACGCGGCATTACGATTAACACTGCCCACGTCGAGTATGAGACCGCCAACCGCCACTACGCTCACGTTGACTGCCCGGGCCACGCCGACTACGTCAAGAACATGATCACCGGTGCGGCCCAGATGGACGGCGCGATCCTGGTGTGCTCGGCCGCTGACGGCCCGATGCCGCAGACCCGCGAGCACATTCTGCTGGCGCGTCAGGTTGGTGTGCCGTACATCATCGTGTTCCTGAACAAGTGCGACATGGTCGACGACGCCGAGCTGCTCGAGCTGGTCGAAATGGAAGTGCGCGAGCTGCTGTCCAAGTACGAATTCCCC
>NZ_DASPLS010000035.1:0-4012 GCF_035627455.1 Noviherbaspirillum sp. | reverse complement strand
GCGCGCCGACAGCGGCACGCCGCGCGGCGCGGTATTCGTGCCGTTCTGTTATTACGAAGCGGCGATCAACCGCCTGACCAATGCGGCGCTGGACCCGTTCGGGAAAATTCCCGAGTTCAAGTATTGCGCGGTCCGGCTGCGCCCGGGCGGCGCGCCGCCGCAACCGGGGAGTTTTGGCGGAGGAATGCTGATGGCGGCCGGGCAGTCCGGGTGAGCCGGCGCTCGGTTTGCATGGCGGGGAGGCGGATGGCCGGACGGCTTGCAGCGAACCGGCCGGGGCAGCGAAAGATCAGCCGCGCGCCAGCTCCTGCCACCATTCCAGTACCGCGTCGGAAGAGCAGGGCAGCAGCACACTTTTGCCTCCGAGAAAAGCGGTCCATTCTTCCAGCAGGCTGTCCTTGACGGCGGTGAGGATCGGCGTGCCGGCGACGGCAGCTTCCGCCATTTCCGCGCGCAGCCCTTCGCCGGCGGCTTCCCGCGCGCCAAACTTGTTGAACACGACCAGGCCGGGCGCATTCCGGATCGCTGCGCCGACTTGCGCCGCCGCGTCCGCCAGCGCGGTGGTATCGAGCCGGCAGCCGGTCGCGCTGCTGCCCAGGTCCTGCGAAATCCCGATGCGGTCACCGCCGGGCAGGATTTCCAGCACCATGTCGCATGGCCCGACGTTGCGCTCGATGACGCCGGCCACCTGCACCTGCCTTGCCTGCAGCGTCCGCACGGCGTCGGCAAGAACCGGCGACGGGTCGGTTCCGGAAGGGTAGACAACGGCTGCGATGTGGCCGAGGGGCGACGGGGGCGGGTTCGACATAGGATGGTCCAGGGAAGAGTGGGAAGCGAATTCCATGCTTTATAGCGGTAACCGCTAGTCTAATCCATCCGCCATTCGATCTACCTATGCCGCGGGAGCCGGCTTTGCGGCACGGAAGCCGCTGACAGTAGCTTGATGTGGCCGCGCATGCAAAAATTGCATGGCAAGCTGCTTTGCATCTCGGTAACATCATCTGCAGCGGGCAAGGTGCGTTCCCGCGCCCGTGCCCGGGCGGCAGACTGCCGCCACTCTTGCCACGAACCGATCAACACGATTAAGGACTGCAACATGTCGCCGGACGCACGCATGGACTACGACACTTTCAAGAAACTCGGCCTGAAGCTGGATATGTCGCGGGGCAAACCGGCTCCGGAGCAACTCGACCTGTCCGCTGAACTGCTGGAACGGCTGGATGGCCATCTCGCCGCGGACGGCACCGATACCCGCAACTATGGGCTTGCCAGCGGACTGCCGGAAGCCCGCGCCCTGTTCGGTAGCCTGCTTGATCTGCCCGTGTCGCAGCTCGTGGTCGATGGCAATTCCAGCCTCGCGCTGATGCACGATACCGTGATGTTCGGCATGGTGCATGGCATGCCCGGCGGCGCTCCCTGGATGGGGCAGCCGGTCACTTTCCTGTGTCCGGTTCCCGGCTACGACCGGCACTTCGCGATCTGCGAGTCGCTCGGCATCCGCATGCTCGCGATTCCGCTGAACGCCGACGGCCCGGACATGGATGCGGTGGAGGAGCGGGTCGCGGCTGACGCCAGCATCAAGGGCATGTGGTGCGTGCCGAAATACAGCAATCCGTCCGGGACCGTCTATTCGGACCAGGTGGTGCGCCGGCTGGCCGCCATGAAGACGGCGGCGCCGGATTTCCGGCTGCTGTGGGATGATGCCTACCGCTTTCATCATCTCGGCGAGCGCCGTATCGCAATCGCCAGCATCGTCGAGGAATGCGCGCAGGCCGGCAACCCGGACCGCGCATTTGTCTACGCGTCCACCTCCAAGATCACGCTCGCCGGCGCCGGCCTGGCGGCGCTCGCATCCTCGCCGGCCAATATTGGTTGGTGGCAGCGCCACACGGCGGTACGCAGCATCGGGCCGGACAAGATCAACCAGCTGCGCCACGTTCGCTACCTGAAAGACCGCGCAAACGTCGAGGCACTGATGGAGCGCCACCGGCGCGTGTTGAAGCCGAAATTCGATGCAGTGCTCGCTCAGTTCGACAAGTATCTCGCCGGCATGCCGGGCGTTTCCTGGACCCGGCCGGAAGGCGGTTATTTCATCGACCTGCTCACGCCGCCCGGTTGTGCGAGACGCACGGTGGAACTGGCAAAAGAGGCGGGAATCGTGCTCACCCCTGCCGGTGCGGCGTTCCCCTACGGCAGGGATCCGGACGACCGCCATATCCGCATTGCGCCCAGCTTCCCGTCCCTGGAAGAAATCGCGCTGGCCGCGAAAGGCATTGCGCTGGCGCTGCACCTCGCCGCTTCGGAATAATTCCTCACAGGCAGCGGGCGCTGCGCGCCCGCTGACGCGCACCATCATTCGCCGCGGCCCGCTGCCGGTCCGTCACGGTATCCGGCACATCCCTTGCGCGACCCCGCGCCGCAACCGCCGCAACCGCTGCAACCGCGCTCATCGCAGCGTGTCTCCAACAACTGCTCCACGTCAAGGACTGCCGGATGCATGAGGTGCGCATGCTTATTCATGCGCAAGCTTCGCGCATGCGCTGCGGCACTGCCGCAATCAGTGAAGCGCTTCTATCGAACCGCATGCCACCGGCCTTGTACATGTGTTTGGCCGCATCGTATTTGGCTCCAAGAGAAACAGAGAATTGGATCTACAGCTTTGCGATTGCGCTCTCTATAATCGGCCGCCTGAGACAGAAGATCGAGCAGAAATTCTGCAGGAGGCGATATGGACCAGATGCTTCAACACACTCCCATCAAAGCGAAACCGGCTGTCGGCGACGGTATCGTGTCGGAAAACGCCTCCTGGTCATTCGGCGGCGAGACTGCGAAGCACTTTGAACAGCACGTGTCCAAGTCCGTGCCTTACTACGCGGCGGGGCATGAGCTCGTGCTGTCGGTCAGCGACTTCTTCGTCAAGGATGGCTCGACCTGCTACGAGCTGGGCTGTTCGACCGGCGCGCTGACGCGCAGGCTGGCCCAGCGGCACAAGCGGTCGGTGCGCTGGGTCGGCATCGACATCGAGCCGAACATGATCGAGCAGGCCGCGGCCTACCTGCGCCAGCAGGCGCCGGGAGTCGACAATGTCCAGTACCTGGTCGACGACGTGCTCCAGCATCCCTTCGAAAGCACCGATTTCGTCGTCGCCTATTACACCGTGCAGTTCGTGCCGCCCCGCGTGCGCCAGCAGGTGTTCGACCGGGTCTATCAGGCGCTCAACTGGGGCGGCGCTTTCGTACTCTTCGAAAAGGTGCGCGCGCCGGACGCGCGCTTCCAGGACATGGCAACCAGCCTGTATATCGACTACAAGCTGGCGCAGGGTTACGAGCCGACCGAGATCATCGCCAAGTCGCGCAGCCTGAAAGGGGTGCTCGAGCCATTCACGAGTGCGGGCAACCTGGACCTGCTGAAGCGGGCGGGCTTCGTGGATGTGATGACCATCTTCAAGCATGTGTGCTTTGAAGGATTTCTCTGTATTAAATAAGCAGAGGCACTTGCTTCTGTGATTCCGGCGATGACCACCGATGGAAAATTATCTGCGCGAGTATCTTGAATCTGTCGGCATCGTCGACGGCATTACCGCCTCCAGCCTGAGCTGCGAGGTCTGCGGCTGCGATGACAATCCGGTCCTGGTGCGGGAAGTGGAAACGCACGCCGGCTGTTTTACCGAGTTACCGGTCACCGGCTGCGGGCACTGCGGCTTCTTGTTCCAGAATCCGCGTTTCAACAAGTCCTTCTACGAAACCTATTACAACAAGTATTACCGCCTGATGATGTTCGGCGACACGCAGCCGGAAAAGGATTTCCTGGTCGATCAGGTGCGCCGCGGCGAGTATCTCTGCCGTTACCTCGCGGATGTGCTGCCGCCAGCCGGGCGCATGCTCGACGTCGGTTGTTCCGCCGGCGGCCTGATGGTTCCGTTTGCCAGGCGCGGCTGGTCGGTCCTCGGAACCGACCCTGATATCGGCTATGCCGAGTTCGGCAACCGGCGCCTCGGGCTGGAAATCCAGGC
>NZ_DASPLS010000034.1:0-65251 GCF_035627455.1 Noviherbaspirillum sp. | reverse complement strand
TCGATAGACTCCGGAAATTTCGTCATGAGTGTCGCAACGATGAATTCTTTCAGCGCGCCTCGCTTCTTGTATTCGAGTGGAAAGGCCCGTACCTTGCGGACGGTCTGCACGGGCGCATCTGCGGTGGCAAGCGAAATTGTGACGTCGAAGGCCCGTATTTTGGCTTCGAGCTTTGCAATTGCCTGGCCGATTAAGGATTGGCGTTCTTGCAAACGAGCAATGTCGCCGAGGAGGGTAGCCCTCTCGACAAGGAGCCACTTGATGTCTGGGGGAGTGCGAGTCTTCAAGTTCGGTGTTCATAAAGCTAACAATACCGAAGTGAAGATAAACAAAACCCCCAATTCCGTGCTGCATTGCACAAATATTGGGGGTTTTACGGGGTCTTGGGCCAACTGCTTATTAACACCCTTTGCGCGGCGCAGGCGGATCATCTTCCGACAAGCGGCGCCGGCGTGGTGGAAATGCCCTGGTCGATTGCCGCCCGGTGCTGCGCCTGCAGCGCGTGCCGGTAGCCGGCACGCAGTTTCAGGCGCTCCCAGTAACTGCGCACCGCTTCCGGAAACTGCGGCTCGAGTCCGAGGTATTCGGCCAGCATCAGCGCATAGCCGACCGAAATATCCGCCGCGGTGAAGCGGCCCGCGCACAGGAAGTCCTGCTTCGACACCGCCGCGTCGACCGCCCGCAGGCGTGCGAGGAACCAGCGCTGGTAGTCTTCCGCCGCCTGCGGCAGCTGCCGTTCCGGCGGCTCGAAGTAACGGTAGCGCAGCACGAGGGTCTGCGGGAAGGTCAGCGTCGCTTCGCCGAAATCGAGCCAGTTCAGGTACGCGCCGAAGCTGGCGTCTTCGCGCGCCACGTCCAGCAGCCCGGCGCCGTATTTCGCCGCAAGGTACTCGCAGATCGCCGCCGACTCGGTCATGCGCAGTTCTCCGTCGAAGAAGGCGGGCACGGTGCCGATCGGATTGATGTCGAGGTAGTCGCGCAGCAGCGCGCGCGGCGGAAAGGGCAGCATCTTCAGCGTGTAGGACAGCCCGAGTTCCTCCATTGCCCACAGCGGGCGGAAAGAACGGGCGCTGACGCAATGGTAGAGCGTGATCATCGGGCACCTTCCGGCGTGGTGGGCATGGTTTTCATCTCGGTCTCCTGTTGGCATTGCATGGAATAAAGTAGCAGCAATTCCGCGAAGATGCATCTCTCGCCCGTTTGCGCTTGCGCGACCACGGGTTTCTCCGGCGTCGCTATACTCGGTGAGCGCCTTTGAAGGAGAGACCATGCACCCGAACGGAACGATGATAGCGATGAAGATGAGCGACGGCGCCACGATCGGCGCGTACCACGTCGAAGCCGCCGGGCAGCGCCGTGGCGGCCTGGTGCTGGTACAGGAAATCTTCGGCGTGACCGGGCACATCCGCGATCAGTGCGAGCGCTTTGCGGCCGAGGGCTACGAAGTGCTGGCGCCGGCGCTGTTCGACCGGGAAGCGCCCGGCCTGCAGGCGAGCTACGAGCCCGAGGATGTGCAGGCAGCGCTGAAGATTGCGCGCGAGGCGCACCCGTTCGAACAGTCGGTCGCCGACGTGCAGACCTGCATCGATGCGCTGAAGGACAAGGGGCCGGTGTTCATTACCGGCTATTGCTACGGCGGCTCGGTGACCTGGGCGGCCGCGTGCCGCTGCAGCGGCCTGGCCGCCGCGTCCGGCTACTACGGCAGCCTGATACCGAAGCTGGCCGGCGAATCGCCGCGCTGTCCGACCATCCTGCACTTTGGCAGGCACGACCAGGGTATTCCGCTGGACGGGGTGGAGGCGGTGCGTGCGCAGCACCCGCAGGTGGAGGTGTACCTGTACGACGCCGGGCACGGCTTCAATTCCGACCGCCGCAAGGATTTTCATGACGAAAGTGCAACACTGGCGCGCCAGCGTACGCTTGCGTTGTTTGCAACCAACGGCGGCTGAGCGCAGGAGGCCGACCTGCCCCCGTGAGACGTCCGGCCGGGGAAAGCTGCGATCGGACACAATTGTCGGCGGCGCGCCAACCTGATAGGCTGCTGGAATTTCCACACAGACAGTCAGGGTATTTACGATGGACGCCGTACAACAGGATATCGACGAGCGCAGCAACCTTACCAGCACCAACAAATTCGAGATGCTGCTGTTTCGCCTGGGTGGCGACGCCAATGGCGAGCGCTCGGAACTGTTCGGCATCAACGTATTCAAGATCCGCGAGATCGTCGCAATGCCGCAGATTACCGGCATCGCCGGCTCCCGCCCGCACATGCTCGGGGTGGTCAACCTGCGCGGCCAGATCATCCCGGTGCTGGACCTGCCCGCCATCGTCGGCTGCATACCGAAGACCGGCCTCAACATCCTGCTGATCACCGAGTTCGCGCGCACCACCCAGGGCTTCGCCGTCGAGGCGGTGGAAGACATCGTGCGGCTGGACTGGAACCAGGTGCTGTCGGCCGAAAACACCGCCGCCGGACAAATGGTGACCAGCATCGCGCGCCTGGACGGCAATGCGGAGGGGTCGCGGCTGGCCCAGGTGCTGGATGTGGAAACCATCCTGCGCGAAATGGGCGCACCGGGCGAGCAGGATGTGGATCCGGCGGAAATCGGCGACCAGATCGTGCTCCGGCCGGGCACCGTGGTGCTGGCGGCGGATGATTCCGTGGTGGCGCGCACCCTGATCGAGCAGGGCCTCGAGGCGATGGGCGTGCCCTACATCATGACCAAGACCGGCAAGGAAGCCTGGGAAAAGCTGCAGGCGGTCGCCGCCGCCGCGGAAGCGGAGGGCAAGACGGTGCAGGACAAGATCGCGCTGGTGCTGTCCGACCTCGAAATGCCCGAGATGGACGGCTTCACGCTGACCCGCAACATCAAGCAGAACCAGCGCTTCGCATCGATCCCCGTGGTGATCCATTCCTCGCTGTCCGGCACGACCAACGAGGATCATGTACGCAGCGTGGGTGCCAATGCCTACGTGGCGAAATTCAATGCGGAAGACCTCGCCGCGACGCTGAGAAAGGCGCTCGGGCAGTAAGAACACGCAACGCTGGCCGGCGCCGCCGCGCTCAGCAGCCGGCGTCGCGCAGCTCGCGCTGCAGGTCGCGCCGCTCCTGGCCCAGTTTGTCCATCTGCGTCGCCGAGCCGCCATCGCGCTGTTCGCGTTCGACCACATCGAGCGTGCGCCGGATGCGGTCGCAGGCGCTCTTGCGTGCATTCGACTCGCCCAGCGCCGCCGTCTGGCGCCGCGCGTCCTGCGCGGTCCCGGCGGGCGCCGCGCCGGCTGCGGGCACCGCTTCGGCGCGAATGACCCGCACCGCCTGCGCCTCCTTTTCCTTCTCCGCCACGCAGCTCGCTTCGATTGCCGCGCGCACTTCCGGTGCCGTCCCGCGGCGGCTGTAGACTTCCGCCACCAGTTTTCTCATGTCCTGCTTCTGCGGCCCGGAAAACGGGCCCGCATCGACTTCCGCCGTTGCCTTGTCCAGCGTCTGTCCGGCTTCACGCGCCCAGGTTATTTTCAGGGAGTCGGCGCCGCGCTGCGCACATTCGGCATGGGCAACCGGCTTGTACGCGGACTGCGCCGTGCCGGCATTGCCGATGGCCTTGCCCGCGCCCGCTTCGCATGGGCGGTCCTGGTAGGTATTGCCGCAGCGGTACATGGTCTGCGCGGCCGCGCCCGGTGCCAGGATGCCGGCCGCCAGCAGCAGGCCGGCGATCAACGACGCATGTTTCATTCTTCGTCTCCCGGATAGCGCGGCAATGGCCGCGAACTGGCGTCGATCATACTGCATCGCGGTGGCTGGCAGCCGCCTGCGTGCCGGTGGTGAAGGCCGATCCCATGGGCATGATATTGTTTTGGCGGGGCCCGCGTGGCAGCATGGGGCCATCAACGGCGTTTGCAGCACAAGCAACCGGCTCCATTCATGACAGAAAACGGAAAAAAACCGGCGGCCCGCATCCCGCCGCTGAACGGACTGATGGCCTTCGAAGCGGTCGCGCGGCTGGGCAGTTTTTCCCGGGCCGCGGACGAGCTGTCGATCACGCAAAGCGCGGTCAGCCACAGGATCAGCCAGCTCGAGGCCACGCTGGGCGTGGCCTTGCTGTTGCGCGTCGGCCCGCTGGTGAGCCTCACCGTGCACGGGCAGGAATTGCTGCCGCATGTACGGCAGGGGCTGACCTGCCTGCGCGAGGGCGTCGCGCAGCTTTCCGGCTCGGCTCGGGCGGTAGTGCGTCTCAGCCTCGCGCCGGCCATCGCGTCGCGCTGGCTGGTCCAGCGTCTTGCCTCCTTCAACAGGAATCATCCTGACATCGATCTCGATATCGTCGCGACCTCGCGGTATGTGAGTATCCGGAACGGTGAAGCCGACGTCGCGATCCGTTTCGGCAGGGGCGACTGGGAAGGCCTCGATTCAGTTCCGCTGATCCCGGTTCGCCTGTATCCGGTGTGCAGCCCGGCATACCGGAAGGCACACCCCTGGCTGCGCTCGCCGCGCGACCTCGCGCGCGCCACGCTGCTCAGGCAGTCCGTCTTTCCATGGCGCCCCTGGTTCGAATCGGCCGGAATTGACCTGCCGGAGCCGCAAGGCGGACCCTCGTTCAGCGAAGTGTCGCTGCTGATCGACGCCGCGGAACACGCGCAGGGCGTCGCGCTCGTTGCGGATGCGCTGGTGGACCGGCAACTGGAGGAAGGCCGGCTGGTTCGCCTTTTCGATGTCGCGCACGCGTGCGACCGCGCGTACTACCTGGTGACCGCCGCAGCGAAGCCGAGGCGGCCCGAGGTGGATGCGCTGGTCCAGTGGCTGCTGGCGGCAGGCAACGGGGCATGAAGCGTATTCATAGCCCCATGCAAATCTCTCATTCCGGCGCCGGCGCGAATCGCTAAGCTGGAACCGGTCGCCGATGCCCGATTGCATCGCTGCGCCAACAACGGAAAAGGAGATTGACCATGCATGCCAGCCAGCCCGTCCTCTACGAGGAAAGCGACAACATCGCGCTGATCACCCTCAACCGGCCCGGGGCCTGCAACGCGCTGAACATCGATGTCCTGGAGAGCATCGCGCAGATGCTTGACGCGGTGAAGACGCGCGCATCGGTACGCGCCGTGATCCTGACCGGCGCCGGCCCGCAGGTATTTTCCGCCGGCGCCGACATCGCATACCTGCACCGGGCGGCGCCACTGGAAGTACGGGACTTTGCCCGCCTTGCCGTGCGGGTCACGAACCGGATTGAGAACCTGGGCAAGGTCACGCTGGCGGCGCTCAACGGGCTCGCCTATGGCGGCGGACTGGAACTGGCGGAAGCGTGCATGATCCGCATCGCCGCCGGAAATGCCAGGTTCGGCCATCCCGAGGTGCGCATCGGCGCGGTGGCCGGCTTCGGCGGCACGACCCGGCTTGCGCGCCTCGTCGGGAAGGGCAGGGCGGCGGAACTGCTGCTGCGCGGACGGATCATCGATGCGGAAGAAGCGGTCAGGATCGGCCTGGTGCACGAGGCGGTCGAACCCGGCCAGTTGATGCGGCAGGCAAGAGCGCTGGTCGGCGACATCCTGGCGCAGTCGCCGATGGCGGTGCGGCTGACCTGGGAAGCCTTGCACCGGGGCCTGAACATGACACTCGAGGAATCGGCCGAGCTCGGCGCGGATTACTTCGGACTGGCGGCGTCGACGGAAGATTTCCGGATCGGCACCCGTGCGTTCATCGAAAAGACGCGTCCCGAATTTACCGGCCGCTAGCGGGGAGCGCCGTTACGGAATTCTGACCGTGCCGTGGATGGTGACGCCGGGCTCGACGACGACCGGCGCGGGGGCGGGGACATAGACCGGGGCCGGCTGGTAATAACCGTGACGGGACGGCTTGCACTTGCGTTCTTCCTTGTACTCGCCGCTTTTTTCGAGCTTGCGTTCAACCTTGCAATTCCCGTCCCAGAATTCTTCCTTGTACTCGCGGCGCTCATGCCCGCGGCCTTTGCCGTGGCCGCTTTCGTCTTTCCAGGGATCCGCAAGTACGGCCAGCGGCACGGCGAGCAGCAAGGCCGGCAACAGCAAGAAGGGCGCTTTTTTCATGGCATGTCCTGGTTCATGGATGCGAAAAGCTTAGCGCGGCGATCCCGCAATTGATAGCGCGGCGGTGCAAAAGCTGTAACCAGGTGTTATCACGCCGCGGAAAGCAGAAATGAATTACCGGTTGGAACACGACTGTCGACCGCGGCACCGGCGTGCCGACTCGGCTAGTGCAATCCGCAGGTGTTCGCGAAACCCGGCTTGAGCGGAACCGCGGCGTCGCGTTGGTCGCTCGTCAGAATGAACGACAGTACGCCGCGGTTGAACGGCGCCGGCATTGCCGGGGCCGTGGGATGACGATACGGGGAGGATGCAGGGATCAGCTGCAGCTGCAGCCGCCGCCCCCGCCGCCGCAGCCGCCGGTATTGCCGGTCACGACGCCGTAACCCGCTTCATCCAGTGCCGCCTGCAGGCGCTGCGGCGATGCGCGGGTCGCGTCGAACTGTACGTTCACCTCGTTGCGAACGATCGACGGCGTGACAGTGCCGACACCGTCGATACCGCTCAGGACGCGAACGGCGTTGTTCATGGATTCCTGCGTGGTGGCTGCCTTGAATCGAAAAATGGTGGATTGCATGGTCTTCCTTTTTTACTGAATACAGAATGCCGCTTCCCTGCGTGCGTTGCATGACGCCTGGTACGAGTGCGGCCCCGGGCAGAGATTGTGACATAAGAACGACGTAAAATGTATCTTATGGGAAAGCCATCGGGCGCAACCATTCCTCGCTACACCGGACATGTGCACGATGGGCGCATGTGAAAAGGCACGCGTCATGCGTGTGCGACGCGTGAAAGGGAGAAAGAGGGGTAAGAGGGGCAAGAGGGGCAAGAGGGGCAAGGGCCAGGCGCCCTGCCAGGAAACGCCCGCCGGCTGTGCGCCGGGCGGGCATGCTGCGAGCCGGCCTGCGCGCGGCAGGCGCGACGGTTACGGCTTAGATGCCGCGCTGCGGTTGTCCCTGCTGAACATCGCCGCGCCACGCACCGGTTTCCTGGCCGCGCGATTCGAGGAACTCCTTGAACCGTTCCAGGTCGCCTTCCACGCGGCGCGACACGACGCCGAGGGCGTCGCCGACGTTTTCGGTGATCCCCTCCGGATCGTATTCCAGCTGCAGCATGACGCGGGTGGTGGTGGCGTCGATCGGGTGGAAAGTCACGATGCCGCCGTTCGGCGCGCCGGTTATGCTGCGCCAGGCGATGCGCTGGTCGGGAACCTGCTCGGTGATTTCCGCATCCCATTCCTTGCGCTTGCCGCCGATATTGGCGCACCAGTACAGGTGCGTGTCATCCAGCTGCCGGACTTCTTCGATGCCTTCCATGAATTTCGGGAAGTCCTCGAATTGGGTCCACTGGTTATAGGCGGTGGACACGGGAACGTTGACGTCAATGGATTTATCTACGGTAGACATGTTGCCTCCTGAAGAAGTGCCGTGATGTAAAGGCGCGGCGTGAGTGGGTGAAAAGCCGCAAAACCTCTACATGTCGGTTTAGACATTTCATTGTCAAAAAATTCCGGAAAGGAGGAAGGGCGAGGTTTTCCCGCAACGATCGCAGGGCGGCTTCATGCACGCTGTGCGGACGGCTGGCGTTTGCGATCTATAATCCGAAACGCCCTCCCTGCATCACGTTTCCATGCTGCCGCACGAACAAGACAACAACCTCTGCCTTCTGCTCGCTTCACTCGGCATTGCCGGTGACCTGCTCAGCCGCAAGGCGCTGCCCTTCCATCCCGATGCGCGCGAGCTGCTGCCGGCCGAGCGCGATGCCGACGGCCGTGTGCACACCCTGATTCCCGCTGCTGCCCGTGCCTGGCGCGCAATGAAGCAGGCGGCCGCGCAAGACGGTATCGTGCTGGAGATCGTATCCGCCTTCCGCGACGTCGAGGAACAGGCGCAGATCATCCGCGACAAGCTTGCGCGCGGCATGGCAATGGAAGAGATTCTCAGGCTGAGCGCGCCGCCGGGCTACAGCGAGCACCACAGCGGCCGCGCGGTAGACATCAATACGCCGGGATGCGACGCCCGGGAAGAACCGTTCGAGAACACCGCGGCATTCCGCTGGCTGACGGTAAACGCGGCGCGCTTCGGATTCGCACTGTCCTACCCGCGCGGCAACAGCCTCGGCTTCATCTACGAGCCGTGGCACTGGTTCTACCGGCTGCCGGCGTGAACCGTCGGTACACCGCAACGGCTGCGGCGTCAGCCGATAAACCTCCGCGCTAGCGCCCGTTGCGCAAGGTGTCCCGCGCCTCGATCGCTTTCTTCAGCACATTCTCCGCAACCGCGACCTCCTCGGCCAGCCGCTTCTGCCGCGCATGATAGGCGTCGTTCAGGCGCGACCCGCCAGTGGCGGTGCCGGTCCGTTCGCCCGGCAGCGGTTCTGCGCCGGCCTCGCGCCGCTTGCGCGCGTCGTCCAGCAGCATTTCGGCGCGGATCACGTCCGCTTCGGCGTCGTCGGCGCTCCTGGGCTTTGGGGACGCAACCGACGGCACGCGCATCACCGGCGTCACCTCGCTGCGCGGCGGCAGCGGCGGGCGGCTGCCGCTGCCGACCGCCGAAGGCGTGCCTTTTTCCGGCGGATCCACTGTCAGGGTTTCATCCACCTTGCCGCCCTTGAGCGGCTTGTCCGAGTAGACGATGCGCCCGTCCGGCATCACCAGCCGGTAGACGGTGCTGGCCGGCTTGCCCAGCGGGGCGGGCGCGGGAAGATTTTCGGCGATGCCATGCGCAGGGAACACGGCGAGGACGCCTGCCGCAAGGCCGAGCGGGAAGCGGTATGCCGAACGGTATGCCATCTGGGGCTCCTTCTGTCAGTCCTTGCTCCTGGTGCCCACCTTAGCAGGCGTGCGCCGCGCTGCTCCTGACAATCAGCAAGCCGGCTGCATCCGCCAGTGCGTCGAAAGCGCGACAAGTTCGCCCGCCAAGCGATTGTCCATCATGCAAATGTTCTCTTTCTCCAAGGGAATACCGCTACAATGGATTGAACAGTCCCCACGGCAACCCGTACACGGACTGCCGAACCGCAACCATGGTGAGGGCTTTCCCATGCTGATCCTACACGCCGCCTTCGCACGCATTGCCGCTGGCACCCTGGGTGTCATCGCCGGCGCGCCGCTGGTCGCCGCGGACGGGGCCGCGGCCGGCGCGCTGCAGGCGGCCAGCCTCGCCGGCCTGCACGCCGCGCCGCGCGAGTCGCACGACGCAAGCGGGGAGCGCAAAAGGCCGCCGCAGAAGCAGGACAAGGCAAAGCGCCCCGACAAGGAAGGCCGGCGCCGCATCGTCACCTACAACCTGTATCACGATCCGGTCTTCAAGCTCAGCGGCGCGATCAGCGACCGCAGCCGGCTCGGGCAGCCGCCGCAGCCGCCGCAGGCGCGTTTCGGCTCCGCGTCCGGCGCTGCCTTCGCCAGATCCGATTCGCCGCCGCCCGGCACGCCTCTCCTGAAGCTGCAGGAACCCGAAAGCAGCGGCATCGCCTTCGGCTGCCGCGACAAGCCGCAGCCCGCCCTGCCGAAACCGGCGAAAGTGCGCGAGCTGACGGCCTGCTACAAGCACAACGTCGACCGCGCATGGAAGGCCCAGACCTACCTGTCGCACGAATATGCGGACGGCACGCAGCGCTGGGGCGGCGGGATGGCGCTGCGCTACGCTTACTGACCCGGTCCCGACCGCATTCGCCGGTATCCAAACGTCTTTCCAGGCGTGCGCCAGCTTGCGCGATTCCGCTTCAACGCAGCTCGTATTGAGTCACCAGGGAAACAAGTTTGCGCGACACGGCGCAAACGGTCCCGTCACGCAATAGTTTGGCCCGGTAAGTCAATCTTCGAGGCAACAACGGCGCGGCCTGTCTGTTTAATATTGTCCCATCCTCAGGGTCCGCCAGCCGGGCGCGGACTGCCGACGATATTCCACCCTAGAAGAGAGACCCATGAAGAGACTGTTCGCCCTCTTTCCATTCGTACTGATGATCGTGACCCTTCCGGCGCGCGCGCTGGAAGCGATACCGCCGGACTGGATGGATCCGCCGCGCACCTTCCGCATCGACGTGCTGCAAGTCACCGACATCGAGCCTTACCAGCAGGCGCTCGACGGCTTCCTGTCCACGCTCGGGCAGAACGGCATCGAGCAGGGCAAGAACCTGCTGCTCAACCGCGTCAAGATCGATTTCGACATCGAGAAGGGCGGCTTCTGGGACAAGGTCGGCGTGATGCTGCGCGTGCGCCAGGAAGCCGCGCGCATCGCCGAGAGCAAGCCCGACCTGGTGCTCACCATCGGCACCCCGGCCACCCGCTACGCGCGCGCCATCCTCGAGGACGCGCGCATCCCGGTCGTATTCACCGCCGTGGCCAATCCGCTCGACGTCAACGCGGCCTCGCTGCGCGACGCCGGGCCGGGCGTCACCGGGTCGACGCTGTACATGGACATGGATGAGTCGCTGCGGATCGTGCAGCAGGTCTTTCCGCGCCTGCGCCGCATCGGCATGGTGCATACCGACGACGAGAACGGGGTCGCGCATGTGGCGGCGGCGAAGGCGAAGGGCAGCGACCTGATGATCAACGTCGCGGCCCGGCAGGTGCACAAGCGCGACAGCATTGTGCCGGCGCTGAAGGAGCTGTATGACCACGGGCAGGGCGTGCAGATGTTCGCCGTGCCGCTGGATACCTACTACGGCCTGCGCCGCTACGAGCCGACCATCGACCTGTCGGACTTCGGCGCGGAAAACCGGATTCCCGTGATCTCCTTCGCGCTGGTGCGCGTGCCCGGCGCCATTCTGTACGCCGGCGCCGACTTCCGCGTGGTCGGCGGCCTGGCCGGCACGCAGGCGGTGAAGATTCTCAAGAAGCGCGCCAAGCCGGACGTGCTGCCGATCCTGCGGCAGGAAAAACCGACCGTGCTGGTCGATCCGGAGCGCGTGCAGGCGCTCAAGGTTGCGTTGCCGGCCGCCCTGCTGGAACGCCGGACGCAGGGCAAGGACGGGTTGTGGCAGGTCAGCCTGGATGATTGACGGCGCGCGGCGCGTCCCGTTCGCCGGCGGAACGCCTCGGGCTCGCGCTCTCAGCCGCGCGCCCGGCGCCGCCCCGCTTTCCCGTCGCCGCCGGCGCCCGGTGCCTGGCTTGCCTCGCGCAGGATCCACTCGGCGAACTGCATGACTTCCTGACGTGGCGCCGGCGATGCCTGCACCAGCCAGTACGCATAGTCGTTCACCCCGATGGCGGCGTCGCGCTGCGCCACCAGGCGGCCGTCCTCCAGCATCGGCTGCACCAGCGCCAGCCGGCCGAGCGCGACGCCGTGTCCCTCGATCGCCGCCTGGATCACCTGGTCATACTGGTTGAAGCGCAGGTAGGACCTGGGCTTGGCATGCGCATAGCCGCGCGCGCTTAGCCAGTCGGCCCAATGCAGCCAGGGCAGGTCGCGTTCATCCAGTTCCAGCAGCACCTGCTGCAGCAGCGCGGCCGGCGTCTTGAACGCACGCGCCGCCACCGCCTTGCTCGCAACCGGCACCACCGTTTCGCCGAACAGGCGTAGCGCGCCTTCCGGCGCGCGCGCGGCCGGACAGTAGCGAATCGCGATGTCGATGCCTTCCTGCTCCAGGTCGAGCGTGCGGTTGTTCGCCGCCACCCGGACGTCGGCATGCGGATGCGCAGACTGGAAGCCGCCCAGCCGCGGCAGCAGCCAGAGCGCGGTGACGCCGATGCTCGCCGTCACCGTCACCGGTTTCGGCCGGCCGTCCTGGCGCACGGAGCGGGTGAAATCGGCAAGCCGGTCGAGCCACGGCGAGGCCAGCGTGAACAGCTGCCGGCCGGACTCGGTCAGCGCGATTGCGCGGTGCGTGCGCACCAGCAGCGGCGTGCCGAAGTGCTGCTCGAGCGACTGCACCTGGCGGCTGACGGCGGATTGCGTCAGGCACAGGTCCCGCGCGGCCAGGGTGATGCTCATGCGCCGCGCCACCGCCACGAAACCGCGCAGCGCGTCCAGCGGGGGCAGGTCAAGAAGGTCTTCTCGCATGCGTTTTTCTCATGTCAATGATGCATAAACAACGTTTGAGCGTTGCGCCAGACAGAAGGAAAATTGTGGTCAGGAGCAGGGGTAGTGCAACGCATGACTCTGATGCATGCAAGTATGCGCCTGTTCCGGCGGGAACGCAAAGTGCGTCCCGCCATCCCTCGCACGGAGGAATGCCATGAGCCTCGCCACGCTTCTCGATATCAATCCGTCCCGTCCCGGCTTTGCGCCTGCGCGGCCCGGCCCCTCCGCAGGCTGCGCCCCGGCGCCGGCCGACCGTGTACTGGTCACGCTCGCACGCTGGCGCGTCGCGTCCCTCAGGACGCGCGGGCCGGCGGAGATACACTGCCGCAGCGGGCAGCTATGGATCACGGTCCCCGGCGAGCAGGCCGATGTGGTGCTGCAGGCCGGGCAGAAGTACCGTGTCGCGCATGCCACCGGCGATCTGCTGCTGTCGACCGTCGGCGCGCGCTGCCCGGCGACGGTCGAAGTGCTGCCGGCGGGGCCGGCACGGCACGGATTCCTGCGATCGCTGCTGCGCCATTCGCCTTATCTGCAGCTGGAATTCGGATGACGGCAAGGCGGGTGTCGACGCCGGCCCCGGACCGTGTTTAAATCACGGCGGGGCCGGCCGAGGAAGTGCCGGCGCAACGCCGACTTCGACCGACATGTACAACTGGCTTCGACGCTTATTCTCCGCTCCGCAGCAAACCGCGCCTGCCGCCGCGCCGCAGCCGGTGGCCGTACCCCAGGTACAGCCGGCGCGCGTGCAGGACATCGCCACGCATGCGGCGCTGGCCACGCAGCGCGACCAGGTCGATTTCATTTTTTCCAGCTGGCTGTTCGAGGCGGAAAGCCATCCGGACGTGTTCACCAACGGGAACGAGGATGCGATTCTCGCGGCGCTGGATGCGACGGTGCAGTCCGGCGAATCCGGCGCGCACATGGTGCGCCGCATGCCGGGCGTGATCCCGCAACTGCTGCAAAGCCTGCGCAACAGCGACTTTTCCGGCGCCGAGCTGGCGCACACGATTTCACAGGACGTGGTGCTGGTCGCCGAAGTGCTGCGCATGGCCAACAGCGCGGCCTACAACCCGGGCGGGCCGATTGCCAGCATCGACCACGCGGTGCTGATCCTCGGCCAGGACGGATTGCGGCAGCTGATCACAGGCGTCGCCTTCAAGCCCATCATCAACCTGAAATCCGGCAGTTTCACGCGCATGGTTGCGCCGCGCCTGTGGGCGCAGTCGGAACGCTGCGCGATGGCCTGCCACCTGCTCGCGCGCGACGAGGCGGTCGATCCGCTCGACGCCTTCCTTGCCGGGCTGATCCATAACGTCGGGCTCACCGTGTCGCTGCGCGTGATCGACAGGATTTCCGATGGCCGGCAACCGGTCGGCTCGCCGACCTTCTGCAATGCGCTTGCGGCCTGCGGACGGGCGCTGACGGTCAACATCGCGCGCGAATGGCATTTCCCCGAGTCGGTCTCGACCGCGATCGTGGAACAGGACGCGCAGGCGCGCGGCAAGGCAGTGTCCGCGCTGGGCCGCATCCTGCTGATGGGCGACCACCTGAGCAAGGTGGATACGCTGACGCGGCAGGGCCGGCTGCAAGCGGGAGACAGGCAGATCCAGGAGGATTTGTCGGCAAGGGAAATCGCCTGCCTCGACGAGCTTGCGGCGGTCGGGGAACGCGACTGGGTGACGGTCACCTCTGGCCGCTGATCGAGAAGAGGACGCAGCTTCCGCGTCAACCCGCACCCTGGCTGCAGCAGGTAAATTTTTCCTCTGCAGGAACATCTGCGCAGCAATGTCGTTCCCGGTCACCGCCTGCGGAACGCCTGTATCCTTTGTCCAGCCGGCAGCTTTTCGCCATGCGCCACGATGTCTGCCGGGCGGCCCTCGCCCTTGCTCTTGATCCATGTCTAGCTTGTACGGAAGCATGTGAACTGTTGTGGCCCGCAAGGGACTCATGACTGTGACCTTTCATGGAGCGACCATGCCGATGAACAAGGACCAGGGACTCGTGTGGAAAAAAATTGCCGATGCGTACCAGCAATGGGATCGTGACAGGAGCGAACTGATGGCGCTCGACGAACTCGCGGACCAGCTGCCCGATATCGATCCCGATGTCATCGCGTCCACGCTCGCCGAAGCCAAGGCGCAAGGCAGGGTGGATGATGCGGGGGAGGGCAAGGCGTTCCGGCTGGTGCCGAACCACTAGGAAGGGCGAGCGTCCTTCCCTGGTTCATAACACCCACTAGACCCGCCCGAGGAACCAGTCCGTTGCAAAACGGCCGACGACGGCAGGAATCTCATGACCGCCCTCGAACTCGTCGTACATCACGCTGTATTCCGCGCGGCGCAGGCGCGCGACGATTTGCCTGCTGCACGGCGCAACCGGCAGCACAGTGTCGCGCGTGCCGTGCGAAATGAAGATCTTCGGTTCGCCCTCCGGCTGCACCGGCCCGATGAAGCCCGGCGAAAATGCGATCACGTGGGTAAACAGGTCGCCGTTCGCCAGCCCGAGCGTGAGCGCATACGACGCGCCGTCGGAGAAGCCGCCGATCGCAAGCTGCGCAGTGTCGACCGCGTATTGCCCGAACACATGTTCCAGCGCGCTGTCGAGCAACGCCACATCCGGGCCGTAGGTGCGCCGCGCGATGATGTCCCAGGTGTGCCCTGCGGATGCGGGCGCGACGAGGATCATGCCGGCGTCGTCCGCGAGATGCCGCAACAGCGCGAGCCCGTCAGCCGCGTGTCCGCCGGCGCCGTGCAGCAGCAGCACCAGCGGCGCGGGTTTGTCCGCGCGGTATTGCGGCGGCACATACAGGTAGCTGTCGCGCGTGCCGCCGATCGCATCGAGCGTGAAGCGGCCGGCGGGGCTGTCACCAGTGACGGCGCGCGGGCGCGCGTGCAGGCGGGCGGCGGCAGACATCATCGATCCTTTCAAACGGATCTGTTTAGACCGGCGGCGGTTGCGCGGTTCCGCCGCCTTGCAAATGAAAGGGTGGCTCCTAAACTGCAATCTTCCCCATCGCAGCAGAAGGAGCCCCAGATGGAAAGCAATAACGGATCGCATCGCGGCCAGGGCGGCTTTCCCGCCGACCGGCCTATCGACGCGCTCAAGGCGGATCACCGCCTGGTGCGGCAACTGTTCGACCAGTTCTTCAATACGCAGGACGTGAACGCGAAAAAGGAAGGCGGGCCGCGCCTTCTCCTGCTTCTGGAAATGCATGCCGCCCTCGAAGAGTCGGTGTTCTACCCGCGCGTGCAGGAAGCCGAACCGGGCCTGGTCGAGCACTGCGAGCAGGAGCACCAGGAGGCAAGGCAATTGATCGAGCAACTGAAGGGCATGGACGAGGCCGATGCGCAGTACGAGCAGCTGATGCGGCAACTGTCGGAGTCGGTCATGCGCCATGTCGAAAACGAGGAGCAGACGCTGTTCCCGAAGGTGCAGCAATCCGGCCTCGACCTCGGCGAGATCGGCTTGCAGATGCAGGCCTTCGAATCGAACATGCTGGGCACGCAGGCCAGGCAGTCCGGCCAGCGCGGCATGCAGCAGTGAAGGAGGCGGGTGCAATGCCCGTCCTGTTGGAAGCGAACAACAAGAAAGAAGGTGACCGTGATGCGATCTACAGCTGCGGTTCTCGCCATGGCTTCGCTGCTTGCCGCTTGCGGCACGGCTGAGCAGGTGGCTTACAACAACGATCCTGTCCTCGCGATGGCGGCGGAATACGGGCCGGCCTGCGAACGCAGCGGCTACGCGCGCAACAGCACGCAGTGGCGCGGCTGCATTGCGCAGACCAGTACCCGCGACGACCTGGAGCGGCATGCGCTGTTCTACGACCGCTACATGCAGTGGTACCGCCTGCGCGGACCCTGAAGCCAGTACCCTTGCCACCCGGTCAAGCGGCACGGCCGCCGTGAAGCGGCGGCCGGCGGGCATGCGCGTTGATATTCACGATTCCCATAACTGTCATGAGAAATGGGAATTGGATATATAACAGTCGCTGAAGCAAGATGGAGTCAAGCAAGAATTTAACAGCGGCGCGCCACACAATGGCGCGTTGGCTGCAAGACAAGGAGCCGCCATCATGTTCAGCACACCCCAACGGGATTATCCCCTGTTCGATCAGCAAGTCCGGAACGCGATTGCCATTCGCATCGCCATCGTCATCGCCGCCTTCTTCGGCCTCGCCTGGAGCCTGCTTCAGTGGACGCTGATGACCGAGCAGCGGTTCATGATGGAAGGCATCACCCGCGACTTCGTGCAGCTGGAAGCGGTCGCCTGCGCCGTGGCGGCGGTCGTGGCGCTGCTGTACGGTGCGGTCCGCGCGGCCGCATGGGTCGTCACCGCCATCCGCATCCGCCGCGAGCAGAGCGGCGCCGCGCAACGCCTGGCAATGCAGCGCGTCAGCGCCTACGTCTGATCATCTCCTGCGCTGCGACGGGATGGCCAAGCGCCGCCTGCGCAGCGTTTCCTGTCTTCATCTGGCGCCGCTTTCGGCGCGCACCGTTTTCCTGTCCGAACACGAAACGATCACTTCGCGGAAGAAGTCGACCAGCCGCGGCACGTGGTAATCGAAGGTAAAGACGTCGCGCTGCTGCCACACCCTGTCCCGGATCGCCTGCATTTGCGCACGGTCGTGCAGTTGCCGCGCCAAGTCTTCGACGGTATCGAAAAACACGCCTATCCCCATCTGCCTTGCGAGTGTCTGCGCGGCCACGATCGCGCCGTCGTTGGCCTGCTGTATCATCGGCAGCCCGGCGGCGGCAAGCGTGCTGATGCGCGCCGGGTAGTTCAGGTCGTCCCAGATCGCGCGGCGGATCTCGCCTTCGTTGCTGCTGCGGAAACAGTGCAGCCAGCCGGCGTCGTATTGCGAAAACTCGGCGGTCCAGCGGCTCTGGTCGACATTCGGATGCAGGTGCAGGTAGCCCGGCGCGAGCCGCTGCGTCTTTTCTATCCATGACAGCCACTGCCCCTGCGTGATCTCGCCGTAGAAATGCAGGTGGATGCGGTGGCGCGCAAGTTCGCCGACCACTTCCGGATGCAGGCCGATCGGCCGCCCGGGCGACACCGTATGCACCTCGCCGTCGATCGCCGACAGCGGCAACGCGCGCGGCTGGTCGAACCAGTCGCGCTTGGGCAAGTCGCCGTCGAGCACATGGGTCGGCTTGCCGCGTGACAGCCCCGGCACCACGGTATCGAACCAGTCGCGCATCTCCGGACTGGAAAAGATCTGGCCGTCGGCATGGCGGTACAGGTCGACCAGCAGTGCCCAGCTGCCCTTTTCGAGACAGATGAACGGGCCCTCCTTGAAATGCCAGACGAAGGGAATGTCGCGGGCGGCCATCAGGACCTCGTGCGCGAACGGAACTGCCTGCCAGTTGAGCAGCGCGTAGATCAGGTCGGGCTTGACCTGCCGGATCGCTTCCTGCCAGTTCTCGCGCGGCAAGTCCTCGACATGGCCGAAGGGCAGGGGGCCGACGGTGTTGTACCAGTAGGGCTCGCGCATCCACAGCCCGTACAGCTTGTGTCCCTGCTCTTCCAGGGCGAGCACGCGGTCGGCGTTGTACGCGAGTTCGCCGACCAGCAGGATTTTCAGGCCGTCGTGCGCGCGCGGCGTGTCCAGCCGCTCGCGCATCGCGCGATACTGGCCGATTTCGTCGATCGCATGGCCGACGGAGGTATGAAAGCGCAGCGGCTGGGTCACCCGATAATGGGCGCGGAAGGTATTGATGCCGCCCACCGGCTCCTGCATGATCTTGTGGCGCTGCATCGGATGGTGCACCCATTCGCAGCTCACCCGGTCGCTCGCGGTGAACGCGCCGAGCGCGCGCAGCCGGTCCCAGTACAGGCGCTCGAGGTCGTCCGACTCCAGTTCGTTGCGCTCTGTCCAGCGCGCGTCCACCTTGCGGTGCATGCACTGCACCAGTTGCAGCGGGTAGCCGTCGATGCAGCCGGCCGCCTGCCGGTTGTAATGGTGGCGCACCCCGGAATACGCGAGCACCGCACCCGCTTGCTGTTCCAGGCAGATCTTGAGGGACTGCAAGTGCTCGCGGTAGTAGACGTCGTCGCTCGGCAGGTAGGCGATCAGTGGCGCCCGCGCCTTGGCGAGGCCTTCGTTCAGCGCGCAACCCAGCCCCCGGTTCTGGTCGGAACGGTAGTAGCGGATGCGGGCGTCGCCGAGATAGCCGAGCACGACTTCCATGGTGGTGTCGCGCGAGCCGTCGTCGATCACGATCGCTTCCCAGTCGGTCAGCGTCTGCGCCTGCAGGCTGTCGAGCGCGCGTGCGATGAATCGGGATTGCTCGTAGGTCGGCATCAGCACGCTGACCGACGGCGGCTTTTTCTGCGGCATGGGTTGTCCTTTTTATTGGCGGCGGGGCGCTTGTATCTCATCGTAAGGGAAGCAACGGCCGTCGCTTCTTGATTTACCGCGAGAACCGGCTGTCGCGACGCGCCGGCGCTGACCTGCATCAAACCCGCCCGCGCCGCGTGGCACGCGACTTGCACCTGCTGCTGTTTGAATTCTTCAAGGAGGAAACATGAAGACGCTGTCTTTCAGCACACTGTTGCTGGCGCTGCTGGCAACCGCCGGCGCGCCCGGCATGTCGGCCGCGCAAACCGCTACGCCTTCCACATCCGGCATCAGTTCGCGCACCACGGGCTCGGGCAGTTCGGTCGAGCCGAATACGCCGCCGTCATCCGGCGGCAGCGGTTCGACCAGCAGCTCGAGCGTGGGCGGCGCCTCATCGGGCGCCAGCACGACCGGATCTTCGCGCACGCACGGCGCGGCGGCGGCGGGTGTCGACTGCCCGCCGGGCGCAAGCGGTACCTCGAGCGCCGCCGCCAGCTCCGGTTCTGCCGGGGCAAAGGTGGATTGCCCCAGCACGGGAATGTCCAGCGGCGCGTCCGGCAGCAGGGGGAGCGGTGCGTCCGGCCTCGGCGCGAGCACCAGCCCGACGTCGCCCGGATCGGGCACGATGGGCAGCGGTTCCACCGGGTCGCCGAGCGGACCGGGCATGGGCGGGCCGACCAACGGAATCGGACGCTGAGGAGGTGCGCCATGTGCTCCATGCAGGATGCCGCAAGGAATGCAAGGGCGCGGCGCGCAGTGCATGCTGTCGTGCCGGTCCTGGCATGCGCGCTGCCGGCGGCGCCCGCCGCGCAGGCGGAAACACTGTTTTCGGTGTACACCGGCTCCTCGTACACGCGCGACAGCACGCTGCACCTGTCGCAGCCGGCGGCGGGCACCGGCCTGGATCTGGACGGCGTCGCGTGGGATGCGGACCCGTTCAAGCCGGCGCCGTATTACGGCCTGCGCGTGACGCACTTCTATGACGACCATCCGAACTGGGGCGCCGCGCTTGAATTTACACATTACAAGATGTATGCGAAAACCGGCGAAACGGTCACCGCCTCCGGCACCTGGCGCGGCGCACCGGCGAACGGCGCGGTACCGATGGAACGCTATGTGCAACGCTTCGAGATGTCGCATGGCGTGAACATGCTCAGCATTAACGGCGTCTACCGCTGGCTGGATACCGGTCTTGCCGCCGGCCGGCTCGAACCCTATGCGGGAGCCGGCCTGGCCTATTACCTGCCCCATGCGGAAAGCACTGTGGGCAATGTGCAGCACGCGACAGGCTATGACGGCGCCGGCTTCGGACTCCACCTGTTTGCCGGTGCGCGCTATCTCCTTACCGAGCGTATCGGCGCATTTGCCGAACTGAAGTTCGACGGCGGCAATGCCAAGGTCGGGATTGCCGACGGCAACGCGGAAACCAGGGTGCGCAGCTTCCACGCGGTGGCGGGTGTGAGTTTCCGTTTTTGACCGCGTATGACCGTTCTGGCGTTGCCGCAATGTGAACTTTCGCTTGCAGCGGCTATCGCATCCATACACCGTGACGCGCTTGCGCCAACGGGAGATTCACACGGAGAAACGACATGTCGAACCTGAAGAGAAGTTCCGCCGAGGACGAGAAAAAGGCGCCGAAGGAAAGGTCGTCGCACGGCGACCAGTCCGCCTCGCAGACACCGAAGGATGTGAGTCCGCAGGATGCGGCCGCGCGCGACGTCACCGATCGCAATACCTGCTCCACCGATCCCGAGGAGCGGGAGCAGGCGCAGCTCGATGATGCGGTCGAGCTGACCTTCCCGGCCAGCGATCCGGTTGCCGTTACCGGCGGCGTGACGCGCATCGAAGTGCCGAAACAGCCGTGACGCGGCGGCGCAGGCCGGGCAGCGCCGCGGCCTGCGCCTCATCCTCCCTTTCCCGACTCCCATGCCGGCGATTCCGCGCGACAGGAGCATCGACAGCACCCTCGCCCTGCTTGCCGAGGGATATACCTTTATCTCGGCGCGCTGCGAACGCCTGCGCAGCGATGTCTTTGAAACCCGCCTCATGCTGCGCCGCGTGACCTGCGCGATGGGCGAGGATGCGGCTGCGATGTTTTATCACCCCGGGCGCTTTTCACGCGTGCATGCGATCCCGCAGACCGCGCTGATGCTGCTGCAGGACGCCGGCAGCGCGCAGCAGCTGGAAGACGAGGCGCACCTGCGGCGCAAGCACCTGTTCCTGTCGCTGATGACGCCGGAGCGCGTGCAGGAACTGGTACGGGGTTTCGAACAGCAGTGGCAGGCGCGCGCCGCAAGATGGGAAACCGCCGGCGAAGTGGTGCTGCACGAGGAGCTCGAGCGGCTGCTGTGCAGCGCGGTATGCCAGTGGATGGGCGTGCCGCTGACGGAAGCGGCGGTGCGACAGCGCGCCGCCGAATTCGCGGCGATGATCGAGGGGGCCGGCGCCGTCGGCCCTCGTAACTGGAAAGGCATGCTGCGTCGTTCGCGCACCGAGGACTGGGCGCGCAACCTGATCGAAGGCGTGCGCGCCCAGCATATCTCCGCGCCTGAGGGTTCGCCGCTGCAGGAAATTGCCTTGCACCGCGGCGCCGACGGCAGCCTGCTCGACAGCCGCGTGGCCACCGTCGAATTGATCAACCTGCTGCGGCCCACGATGGCGGTGGCGCGCTACATCACCTTCTCAGCGCTGGCAATGCATCGTTACCCGCAATGCCGTGCGCGCCTGCGTTCAGGAAACGAGGATTACCTGGATTGCTTCGCACAGGAAGTGCGCCGCTTTTATCCGTTCTTTCCTGCGGTCGGCGGCCTGGCGCGGGAAGACTTCATCTGGCGCGGCATTCCTTTCCCGAAAGGCAGCTGGGTGCTGCTCGATCTGTACGGCACCAACCATGACCGGCGCATCTGGGGCGACCCGCATCTGTTCCGGCCGGAGCGCTTTCGTGAGCGCGAGCGCACTGCATTCAATTTCATTCCGCAAGGCGGCGGCGACATGTTGCACGGGCACCGCTGCGCAGGGGAAGCGGTCACCCTGGCATTGATGAAGACCGCGATCCGCCTGCTGACGCGCGACGTGGAGTATGACGTGCCGCAGCAAGACTTGCGCATCAGCCTGTCACGCATGCCGGCGATCCCGCGGAGCCGGTTCATCATCGGCAACGTGCGCCAGGTCATCGACATGCACGATCATGCGCGGGTGCTGCGCAGCGCGGAAAAGCGGGTGTACTGAACCGGCGCCGCGTAATTTTTGTACTGCTCGTGTAATTCTTGACCTGTTTTCCGGCGAGGCCGGCGCGCGCGCCCGGTAAACCGCACGTTCCGCGAATGGCATAAAACCTGCACGCAGTCCCCCGGCACCAACAAGCCACGATCCTGTGTTCAACCGTTGAAGCGAGGTACGACCATGAACAACACCCGAAAATTTGCCCTGATCGCCGGCATCATCTATACCCTCGTCGGTATTGCCGGCTTCATTCCGCAAATGCTGCAACCGCCGGCGGGCGATGCGCCGCAAGTGACGGTCAATGCCTTTCACGGCTACCTGATGGGATTGTTCCCGGTTAACATCCTCCATACGCTGGTGCATTTGCTCATCGGTGTCTGGGGCCTGGTTGCCGCACGGAGCATCGGCGGTGCAGTCACTTATGCGCGCTCGCTCGCAGTCATCTACGGCGTGCTCGCGGTCATGGGATTGATCCCGGGCCTCAATACCGTATTCGGCCTGATTCCGATCCACGGTCACGACGTCTGGCTGCACGCCGGTACGGCCCTGATTGCCGCCTACTTCGGCTTCGCGACGAAACCGGAGACCCAGCGCGCGTAACTGCTGCGCAAATGAAAACGGCCCGCGCCGTTTCCGGGCGGGCCGTTGTACTTTCGCGTTGTACTTCTGATTGCTTACGCCAGCGCCAGCCAGCGGGCATTCACGCTGCCGGCGCGCGCCGCCGCCGGCACGTTTTCATGCTTGCCGAGGAAGATGCTGCGATACGCGACATAGGCAAGGCAGGGCACGTAGGTGGCCAGCAACAGGCCCACCGGCGACAGGTAGACGGTCTGGAATGCGCAGGCGATGCCGGTGGCGGCCGCGGCCAGCCACTGCCAGAAGGCAGCCGGCGCTTCGCGCAATGCCTGCTCGATCGATCCGGAATTCACTTGCCATGCCTGCCAGCCATAGCGGCGCGACTCGCGCGCGCAGATGCCTTCCTGCGCATGCAGGATCGCGCCGAACACGCCCTGATAGATCGCGACGATGAACATGCCGAGAAAGACCATCGCCATCACGCCTTCGGTCCAGGTCGCGCAGAAGTGGAGGAATTCCGCAGCAAGCCCGTCGGGGCGAGAGGCGGCAGCGGGCGGCAGTGCGAACGGGTCGGCCGAGCCCGCCGGTGCCAGCGTCGACGCCAGCCAGGCCAGCGCGCCGATCAGCAGACCGAATCCCGCCGCAAACTGCAGCGTGATTCTTCCGAGGCGTAGCACGCCGGGCAGCACCAGTTCGATGCAATCCAGCCAGGAAAAGACCGACCGCTCATCGGCCATCTTCACCACGGTGACCGAGACGATGAACAGGGACGGCGCCAGCAGGAAGCCGACAAAGGTCGACCAGGCGGGGAAAAATTTCGAGACAAGCGCTACCGCAAGAAGGATCGAGGCCTGGTTCCAGAAGGACCTTTTCCAAAGCGACAGCGCCATCGCGGGCCAGCGGGAAATTACCTCGCTCGGCACGCATCTGGGCTGAAAAGACTGGCTCATTTTGACATCCGAATACGAATCGAAGCGATCCGTGCTGCCCGGGCGCATCAGGCAAAAGGAGGCCAGTCTAAAGAGGCGCTTGTCTGCGGTCAAGGGAACTGCCGCAAAGAATATCGAGATGATGATGGAAGGGTGGAAACAGTGGAACCGGCAGGCGCAACTCACTATCTATCTGTCAATTGCCAGGCGCATACGCCGCCGCCGGCGGTACGCGAAGTATGACGATCTGTGAAGTTACCATTGAATCCATCGGGGACCTCGCGCGCGAGGTGCAGGCCTTGTCTTCGTCTTCCCAGAAGTGGCTGTTCCGCGGCCAGGCCGACGCACGCTGGCCGCTCGCGCCGAGTGTGCAACGCGGATATTCGGCGCAGCAGGAACGCTTCCTGACCAACGAATTCCGCGTGCGCGCGCGCAGCCGGTATTTTTCCTGCCCGGTAAGCAACGACTATCCCGGCTGGCTGGCGCTGATGCAACATTACGGCTTGCCCACGCGCCTGCTCGACTGGACTTATTCACCGCTGATTGCGGCCTTCTTCGCGGTGCATCCGGATTACATCGCCGACGCCCCGGCGGAGCGCGATGCCTGCATCTGGGCGCTCGATGCGCGCAGCCTGAATGAATCGCAAGGTTTCGAGCCGCTCATCTTTCCGCTCGATGCCTCGTCCTACGAGCCGCTGATCGTACCCGCTTTCAAGAATCGCAAGGAGCTGAATACGGTCGGCGTGGCGATGGCAATCGAGCACGATCCGCGCATCCAGCTGCAGCAGGGCGCGTTTTCCATCCACTCCAGCCGCACGCCGATCAATGCGATGGACGGCGCAGACCGCTGGCTGCGCAAATTCATCATCACCGGCGGCGACATCATGAAGCTGTTCCAGGAACTGACGCTGCTGGGCATCCGCAAGTACACCCTGTTCCCCGACCTTTCGGCGCTGACCTCGGAATTGCGCACGATTCATCCGCCGCATGATGATCCGTACTGAGCTGTGACTCAGTGTGCGCGCTTTTCATCGCGGCCGGCGGCGGGGGGCCGGGGCGGCCGGCCCTCGCTTTCACCGGCGCCCATGTGTCGCAGGAACCAGTCGCCGGCGAGCGCGGACACCGCTTCCAGCTTGCCGTTTTCCTCGAACAGGTGGCCTGCGCCGCGCACGATTTCCAGCCGCTTGGCGCAGTGGAGGGCGGCATAGGCAATCTGGTTCAGCTCGATCACCGCGGTGTCGAGACTGCCGACGATCAGCAGCGTCGGCGCGGCGACCTTGTTGAGTGCCGGCAGCCCCGCCATGTCGGGGCGTCCGCCGCGCGACACCACGGCGGCAATCTCGCTCCCCTGCGCCGCTGCCAGGCGCAAGGCGGCGGCAGCGCCCGTGCTTGCACCGAACAGGCCGATCGGCAGCGCGCGCGTGCGCGGCAGCGTGTGCAGGCGTTCCGCGGCAAGCTGCAGACGCTGCGTGAGCAGGGCGATGTCGAAACGGGTGCGGTAGGTCTGGTCTTCCTGCGGCGTGAGCAGGTCCACCAGCAGCGTGCCGATGCGGGCATTGCGCAAGGCGCCGGCGACGGCATTGTTGCGGGGGCTGAAACGGCTGCTGCCGCTGCCGTGCGCAAACAGCACGACGCCGACCGGATCGGGCGGCAGTTCCAGCATGCCTTCCACATGAGCGGCGCCGGCAGGGATATGGACGAATTCGGTATGCATGGGCGAAGCCATGATGTTCTCCTTCGGGGGAATGCTTCAGGAATAGCACCCCGGGGAGCGCGATGGAATGCGATTCTTTCAACGGCCCGGCGCCGAAGGCCGGTTCTTTAACGGGCATCAAGTATCGCCATCGTCGCCGTCGGGAAAAGGCAGGGCGATGTGCTACCATACGCGCCGGGCTCAGCAGGGAGCCCGCTCCCGCGAAAGCTCGCGCACCTGCCGGCGTCATTTGCGTTATTGCTGCATGCAATGCCTGCCCATTCACATCTGCCGCAGCGGGACCGGCGTGAAAAGGAGCAAGGTATGCATTCCCCCCATTCCCCCAACTCTGATTGTCCCGGCAACATTGCCGGCGCATCCAATGCGGAATTCCTGCGCAAGGTGGCGCGCCGCCTGTTGCGCGAGGCGCATAGCGCGCGCCCGAGCGCGGCAATGCCGGTGATCCGGCGCGTGCATCGCGCCGGCGTGCTGCCGGTGCAGCGCGTCGCCGACCTCTACCACGCGCGCGCGGCGCTGCAGCTCAAGCACATGTTGCGCATGGTCGCGATCGAGCTCGGCTATCCGGGCTGGGACGCGTGCAAGCACGATATCGACCGCCGGCCGGCGAGCGCGCTCGACCGCTTCCGCCTGGACCTCGGCGCCTTCGGCGATTACAACCAGGTGTGGTTTGCGACCGAGGCCGAGGCGCAACAGTGGCAGCAGGAAAACGGCGGCCGCATCGTCGTCTACGGCGCACAGGCCGTGGTAATGACCGGCTGACCTCAGGCACGCCGGAGCACCACGGGCCGCCATTCCTCGATTTCATCGACCGGGCACACTACCGGCGTGCCGCAGCGGCTGTAATAGAAACACCGGTTCGGCACGCTCCAGCGCATCTCGCGCTCGCCCTGCGCCGTGGTCACGATGCACAGCTCTCCGTCTTTCAGGAGAGACAGTGCGCTTTCGCTTTTCATTCGCTGTCCTTCCCTTGCATTTGCCTGCCGTTGATTATACTGTACAAACGTACAGTATAAAGCCGGAGTGGTGATGGAAGCGGAACTGGCCAAGCTGGCAGCGGTGGAGTCGCGCCTGCGCGCGCTCATCCAGGCGCTGGTGCAACGCCATGCGGCGCGCGGCGAGCCTTTGAGCTGGCGGCTGATGTTCGAGATCGAAGACGAGGCGATGACGCTGCTGGCCGGCGATGCCGGCCTCGATGCGCACTACGTGCGCATGTTTCGCGTGCCGCCCGCGCCGCCCGAGCGCCGCAGGGAGGAACCGGTCGGCATCGCCGATGCCGGCGCAATGCATACGGTCCTCTGGATGATCCAGGAAGCCTATTTCCATCGGCACTGAGCGCGTCCTGCGATACGACTTTCGCAACTTGTTGCGCGCCCTGCGCTCTCACCTGTCACCAGCCGCCGGTTCCCGCCCCTGAGGAGCCGGCTGCAACCGCTACAGGAGATTCAACATGGCAACCGTGCAGCAATCGATCGACCTCAAGGTGCCGGTGCATACCGCGTACAACCAGCTTACCCAGTTCGAAGACTATCCGCGCTTCATGGACGAAGTCGAAACCGTGCAGCAGATCGACGACACCCATTTGCACTGGACGACGGTGATGTCCAACCGTACCGTTGAATGGGATGCGGAAATCACCGAACAGCAGCCCGACCGTTGTATCGCATGGCATAACACCAGCGGCCCGACCAACGTCGGCAAGGTGGAGGTGCAGCCGTTGGGCGAGGACAGCTCGCGCGTCACGTTTACGCTGCAGGCCGAGCCGCAGCAGGTGCCGGGTTCCTCCGCCGGCAACAGCGAGCAGGAACTGGCGCAGCGCCTGAAGATGGACCTGGCGCGGCTGAAGGATTTCATCGAGGCGCGCGGCGCGGAAACCGGTGCATGGCGCGGCGAAGTGCACGGCGCGCAAGTGACCGGCGAGGCGCCGCAGCAGCAGGCAGCGATGCAGGCGGAGCCGCGCAGCGCGCCTACGCCTACCTCGAGCTTTGCCGCCGGATCGGAAGGCTGGTCCGGCGAGGAAGACCCGGACGAACCGGTGGTGTCAGCCAGCCAGATGGCGGCGGCGCAGCGCAATGATTCCGCCGGCTCGGTGTCGCAGGGGCAGCCGGCACCCTCTGCGGGCGGGCAGGAGCAGTCTGGCGGAAACGGCCGGATGCAGCAGGATACAGCCCAAGCGCAGCCCGCGCCGGAAACAGCGCCGAACCGCCAGCCGGGCCTCGGCAACACCGCGGCCGCCGTCGGAGCCGCGGGCGGCACTGACGCCGCGGCAGGCGCGCAACAGTCCGGCAGCAAGGGCGTGTCCAGCACTCCCGGCCTGCGGCAATTAACGGATGCCGAGGGTGTCCCGGGTACGCCGGGCGGCAGCGTGCAGGGTGACAGCGTCACGCCCGCCGCGGGGGCGAATGCCGCCGGCGGCACGGGCCTCGGTTCGACCGCATCGGCCGACGACACCCGTACCGGCACCGGCACCGCGTCCGGCTCCGGAACCGCGCTTACCGGCGGAGGAGCAAGCGGCGGACGCGACGCCGGGAAGGGCAGCTAGGATCAGGACGTCCGGCGCGCGCCGCGAACCGCGCAGCGCGGGCCGGCCAACGAAAGGAGAAAGCGATGCAGATGATTTCTGAAGTGATGACGCGCAATGTCCAGTTCGTATCGCCGCACGAGAACCTGCAGCGTGCCGCGCAGATGATGGACGAGCTGAACGTGGGGGCACTGCCGGTATGCGAAGGCGACCGCCTGGTGGGCATGGTGACCGACCGCGACATCACGGTGCGCGGCACGGCGGCCGGCCGGCCGCCGGCCGAAGCGCATGTTGAGGAAGTAATGAGCACCGACGTGCGCTGGTGTTTCGAAGACCAGCCGCTCGACGACGTGATGCAGCAGATGTCCGACACCCAGATCCGGCGCATCCCGGTGGTGACGCATGACGACGCGCACCGGCTGGTGGGCATCGTGTCTCTTGGCGACCTGGTGACGAAGACGGCGGATGGCGGACAGCGGCAGGATGTGGAGCAGGTGGTGGCGAAGATTTCGTCGCCGTCCGAGCCCGATCGCTCGCAACCGGGGGGCGCGGCGAAGGGTGCCCCGGCGGCGGGCGGAACCGGGACGGGCGGCGCCGGATCGGACACCGGCACCGCAACCGGCTTTGCCGGGGCGGACGCCCTTGGCGCGTCCGGCCGGGATGATTACGGCGCAGGCGACATCGGTTCGGATGCGACCGGCGCCATCGGCAGCACCGCGCCTCCGGTGCGCCGCTCCGCCGCCGAAGGAACGGCGGGCACGACCGACAATACCGGCGGCACCGGTGCGCCCGGCGGCACGGATGCGACGGGCGTGTCCGGCGCGTCGGGTGGCACCGCGGGCACTGGCGGCTCCGCTGGTACCGGGGTAGGCGCAAAGCCGTGACCGGAGTGCGCACGGATTCCCCGATGAGAGCCGAGCGTTACGGCCAGGGCGTGATCGATACGCGGCGCCTTTCGCTCCCGGAAAACTGATCCGGTGGGCGAAGCGCCGGCGCCGGATTCGAGCGCCAAACCTTTTATTTGGGCGCAATGCCGGCGGTTGCACGGTTTCATAAAAAAACCGGTGCGGGAGCGTACTCGGCGCCCGCACTTGATCTCGCTTAACTCCTCGGCGCCCGCGTGTCCTGTGGTAGTAGGTGACAGGTAGCGCGTGCTGTCCGCATGTCGCGCCTGTCGAGCGAGGAGGCCGCCATGCCCAAATATGTGATCGAACGCGATCCGCCGCACGCCGGGCAGTTGTCCGATGAAGACTTGCGCAACATTTCCGCCAAGTCCTGCGACGTGCTGCGCAACATGGGGCCGTCAGTACAGTGGCAGGAAAGCTATGTGACCGACGACAAGATCTATTGGGTCTATATCGCCGATTCCGAGGATCGTGTGCGCGAGCATGCGCAGCGCGGAGATTTCCCGGTCACCAATATTGCAGCGGTACGGCGTGTGATCGATCCAGCGACGTCGGAAGCACGCGCCGGCTGAAGCGCTGCCGGACAGTCAGGCCAGATGAATCGGGCGGCGCGCCGTGCACGCCGTGCGGCCCGGTTTGCCGCAGGGATTATTCGGCAAGCGCCCGCATCTCCGCATACAGGTTGGCCTTGCCCTCGAACCCGATACCCGGGAGTTCAGGCATCGTCACATAACCGTTGCGCACCTCGACACCGTCCGGAAAACCGCCGAACGGCTGGAACAGGTCGGGGTAGGATTCGTTTCCGCCGAGCCCCAGGCCGGCAGCGATGTTGAGCGACATCTGATGCCCGCCATGCGGAATGCAGCGGCGCGGCGACCAGCCGTGCTGGCGCAGCATGTCCAGCGTGCGCAGGTACTCCACCAGGCCGTAGGAAAGCGCGCAGTCGAACTGCAGCCAGTCGCGGTCCGGCCGCATGCCGCCATAGCGGATCAGGTTGCGCGCATCCTGCATCGAGAACAAGTCTTCGCCGGTCGCCATCGGCTTGTCGTAGTAGTTGCGCAGCACCGCCTGCAATTCGAAATCGAGCGGGTCGCCCGGTTCCTCGTACCAGAACAGGTCGTACTGCGACAATGCCTTCGCATAGGCGATCGCGGTATCCATGTCGAAGCGGCCGTTGGCATCCACGCAGAGCTTCTGGCCATCCTGCAGCACCGACAGCACCGCGTCGATCCGGCGCAGGTCTTCATCGAGCGATGCACCGCCGATCTTCTTCTTCACCACCGTGTAGCCGCGGTCGAGGTAGCTGCGCATTTCATCCTTGAGCGCTTCCAGGTCCTGGCCCGGATGGTAATAGCCGCCGGCGGCGTAGACGAAGATTTCCTTGTCCACCTTGCCGTCGCCGTAGCGCTCCGCCAGCAGGCGGAACAGCGGCTTGCCGGCAATCTTGGCGACCGCGTCCCACACCGCCATGTCGATGGTCCCGATCGCGACCGAACGCTCGCCGTGGCCGCCGGGTTTCTCATTGGCGAACATGCAGTTCCAGATGCGGTGCGGGTCGAGGTTGGCGCCGGCGTCGTCGAGCAGGGATTCCGGTTTGGCGGCGAGGATGCGCGGAATGAATCGCTCCCGCATCAGGCTGCCCTGGCCGTAGCGGCCGTTGGAATTGAAGCCGTATCCGATCACCGGTTTGCCGTCGCGCACGACATCGGTGACGACCGCGACCAGGCTCAGCGTCATCTTGCTGAAATCGATGTAGGCATTGCGGATCGGGGAACTGATGGGAAGGGTTTTTTCGCGGATGTCGAGAATCTTCATTGGGGGCACCGGTCGGGAATGTGATGCAGCCAAGGATAGTCTTCCGCGCGGTTTTATAATTCACTTTCTCTCATACCATTATTCACCGCAAGTGAAAAACGACGACCTTTCCTTTTTTGTGTTGCTTGCCAGGAAGGGCAGCCTGAGCGCGGCCGCGCGCGACCTCGACATCACGCCCCCGGCGGCGACCAAGCGCCTGGCGCAACTGGAGCAGCGCCTCGGCGTGCGGCTGGTGAACCGTACCACGCGCAGCTTGAGCCTGACACCGGAAGGCGAGCTCTACCTCGCGCATGCGGCGAAGATCCTGTCGGACATCCGGGAAATGGAAGAGCAGATCGCCGGCGCCCGCGCGGCGCCGAAAGGCCTGCTGCGGATCAATGCGACGCTCGGCTTCGGCCGCACCACGGTGGCGCCGGTGGTCTCCGCGTTCGCGCTGCACTATCCCGACGTCGAGGTGCAGCTGCAGTTGACCGACCGGCCGATCAACCTGGTGGAAGAGGCGTTCGACCTTGGCATCCGCTTCGGCGAACTGCCGGATACGCGGCTGTCGGCGCGCCGCGTGATGTCCAACCGCCGCTTCCTGTGCGCCGCGCCGGCCTACCTGAAAAAGTTCGGCGTGCCGGCGGTGCCGGAGGACCTCGCGCGCCACCGCTGCATCGTGCACCGCCAGAACGACGAGGCGCACGGCGTATGGCGCCTGACGCGCGGGCGCAGGACGGAAACGGTCAAGGTCGGCGGCGCGCTGTCGAGCAATGACGGCGACGTGGTGCTGAACTGGGCGCTGGACGGGCACGGCATCCTGTTGCGCTCGGAATGGGATGTGAGCAAGTACCTGCAGAGCGGCCGCCTGCGCCCGGTGCTGGAGGATTACCGGCCGGCGCCGGCCGACCTGTTCGTGTACTACCCGACGCGGCGCAACCTGCCGGCCAGGGTGCGCGCCTTCATCGATTTCCTGGTCGGCGCGCTGGGGCGCCAGGGTGACTAAAGGTTGCCATGAACCGGGGAGCCGGGGCGCGATCGAGCGAGAAGGGATAGCGAAGCGAAACCCACCGGGCGCCTCGATGGGCGTGGTCAACACGGTGGGTTTCGCCTGCGGCTCTACCCACCCTACGATCCTTTAAATTTATCCGGATGCTCTACTCGTTCGCAGCATCGTCTAGCCCTGCTTTGCCTGCAGCGGCATGCTGTCGAAACGCACCCCGTCCCAGCCGTGCCGCATGAAGTTTCGGATGTTCTGGTGGTCGCTGCCTTCCGGGTTCTTCAACACGTCTTCCCGGTAGTAGGCGCCGAAGCAGGCGAGGGTCTGATCCTTCGACAGCCCGTTGAGCTGCGCGAATGCGAGCAGTTTGCAGGAGCCGGAGTTCTGGCCGGCTTCGTTGCGCAGCGCGCCGTTGGTGAAGGCGGCAGGCGTGAAATCGTAGTGTTCGGCGATCGCCGCCATCGTGTCGTCGAAAGTGACGGATTCGGGCTGGTCGTTCAGTTTCTTCAGGAAGGCGTTGAGCTTCATCGTGTCTTGGTCCGTATTCGGAAAGGGTGGCAAAGGCGGCATTGTAACGCCGCGAAATGCGTGCGGCGCGGGCATGCTTGCCGTGCTGCGTCGGGCTAGGCCTTGCGCAGGTAACAGGCCTTCAGCATGAAATTGCCGGCGTCCATCCGGCAATCCACTTCATGGTCGCCGCCCACCAGGCGGATGCTCTTGACCTTGGTGCCCATCTTCAGCGTGATCGAAGAGCCTTTCACCTTCAGGTCCTTGATCAGCACGACGGCGTCGCCGTCGGACAGCACGCTGCCGTTCGCATCCTTCACGACCCGGCCGTCCTGCTCTTGCTCGGGGGCGGCGGCAACCGCCGGCCATTCATGGCCGCAGTCGGCGCAGACATGGTTATCCCCGTCCGGGTAGGTGTTTTCCATTGCGCATACGGGGCAGGCGGGGATCGTCGGCATGAATTCTTTCCGTTTGAAACAGTCTCAGGGGGCAGAAGTATAACCCAGCGTCGAGCCTGCTCAGGGCGGCGCCAAAGCGGTACACTTGCAAGACAGTCAACCGAGCGGAGCATGCCATGGCGCAACACATGAAGATCGATTTCGTTTCCGACGTTTCCTGCCCGTGGTGCGCGATCGGCCTCTATTCGCTGGAGGAGGCGCTGCAGCGCCTCGACGGCGAGGTGCGCGCCGACATCACCTTCCAGCCTTTCGAGCTGAATCCGCAGCTGCCGCCGGAAGGCGAGGATATCGACGAGCACCTGGCGGCGAAATACGGCGCCTCGCCCGAGCAGTCGCAGAGCAACCGCGAAGCGATCCGCGCGCGCGGCGAGGAAGTCGGTTTCACCTTCAGCATGGACAAGCGCAGCCGCATCTACAACACCTTCGATGCGCACCGCCTGCTGTACTGGGCGGCGGAGGAAGGGCGGCAGCGCGAACTCAAGCACGCGCTGTTCAAGGCTTATTTCACCGACGGCGACAATCCCGGCTCGCACGAGCTGCTGGTGCGCCTGGCAGGCGAAGCCGGTCTCGATCCGGTGCGCGCGCGCGAAATCCTGACGTCGGACGCGTACGCGCAGGAAACGCGCGAACAGGAAAACTTCTTTCTCGAACAGGGAATTCATTCCGTGCCCGCGGTCATCATCAATGACCGCTACCTGATCTCCGGCGGGCAGCCGGTCGACGTGTTCGAGCAGGCGCTGCGGCAGATCGCGTCGGAGGAGTGACATGGATGCCGGCACCTTCGCCCGTCTGCTGGAACAGGAAGGCTATTTGCAGATCGTCACGGTGGAACGCGAAGCGGACGGCGGGATGGCGGAACACAGCCATCCGTTCGAAGCAAAAGCCCTGATCCTCGACGGGGAGATCCGGATCATCGCCGGCAGCGAAGCATGCCGCTACCTGCCGGGAGATATCTTTTACCTGCGCGCCAACGAAACGCATACCGAAAGCTACGGGCCGCAAGGTGTGAAATACCTTGTAGGGAGGAAGTAATCGCGGGCGGGTAATGCTGTGCGGCATCGGCAAGTGGAGGGATGTCCTGCGGGATCAAACCCGGATGCGTGCTTTTGCGCGATAATTCGCCCCCCGGGCTCATCGGGCAGTGCGCGCGCAGCGCCGCCTGCATCTCAGTAACTTTCAGGAAAGCAAACACTTTGGCAACCAGAAGCAAACGCTGGAACGGCAATGTCGATTCCCTTCCAGCCGACTATCTCAAGAGCGTGATGGCAAAAATGGCCGATTACGGCGACCGCGTCCAGTTTTCGCTGGTCAGCGGCGGCGCCGAGCCGAGCTATCAGGTCACCAACGCGCTCGGCAAGACCATCGCCTTCGACCGCAACCATCACCTGCTGCGGCCGGAGGGACATGAATTCGTCGGCGCCAATGCGACCGCGGTATTCACGATGGAGCAGGTAAAGGCGGCAGCCTCCGGCATCCGTACCGCTGTCGGCGGCGCGCCGAGGGCGGCGCGCGCGGTGCGCACCGGCGGCACCGGCACCCGCGTGAGCGCGGCCAAGCTGGACGAGCAGTTCGCCGCACAGCGCTACGAGTATTACCGCAACAATCGCCAGTCGCTGCCGGCCGCGATCACCGAGCACACCGAGGAAATCACCGCCCTCATGAGGCAGGGCAAGTCGGCGGAGGAAGCCTTCGGCGAGGTGCTGAAGAAGTATTTCTGATCTGCCGCAGGGCATGCGGCGCGGCGGCGAACATTTCCCGTCGCGCCGGATCACACGAGGGCAGATTCGTGTGATGCCATGCCCGCCTCCTCCCATCACGTCCCCGCCAAGCGCGCACCGCGCGCCCCGAAGCAGGCGCCGCCGCGCGTCGCGCCCGATACCGGCTCGCTGCAGGATGTGCGCAACGCCGCGCATGATTGCCGGGCTTGCCCGTTGTGGGCGAATGCCACCCAGACCGTATTCGGCGACGGCCCGGACCATGCGCCCGTGATGCTGGTGGGCGAACAGCCCGGCGACCAGGAAGACCGCCAGGGCCATCCCTTCGTCGGGCCGGCCGGGCAACTGCTCGACCGCGCGCTGGCCGAAGCCGGCATCGCGCGCGACGACATCTATGTCACCAATGCGGTGAAACACTTCAAATGGGAGCCGCGCGGCAAGCGCCGTCTGCACAAAAAGCCGGGCGATGCCGAGATCGCTGCCTGCCATCAATGGCTGGAGCGCGAACTCGAACTGGTCGCGCCGCTGCTGGTGGTTGCGATGGGCGCCACCGCTGCCCGGGCACTGCTCGGGAAGGCAACGCCGGTCGAGGCAAACCGCGGCCGGGTCATGCCTTATCTCGCCGAGATGCAACTCTTGGTTACAGTTCATCCCTCCTACCTGCTGCGCGTGCCGGATGACGCACGGGCGCAGGCCTACGCGCGCTTCGTGCAAGACCTGCGGCTTGCCGCGGCATTCGCAAAGCCGAAACGCTAGTTCGCGGCGCTGCAGACGCTGGTCAAATTGCTGAAGAACCAACCAAAAGTTACTTCCTCCAAGTACAGGAATGCGGGAGCCCGGGCGCACGCAGGGGCGCCCGGCTTGCAAAGATTTCCAGAAGGATTCTGATGCATGATCTTGGCCATGTCCGCGACCGGGAACCGACCGGACGCTGGCATTTCCTCCGGAAGGGGAAGAACTTCATCGCCGACTGCTGCCCGGTGATCGGGTGGCTGTTCGCCGCCATCATCCTGTCCGTCACCGGATGGACCCTGCTCCTTTCCAGCCTTGCGAAACAAGCGCGAGCCCAGGAAGAGACCGCATTGCGGGAGTCGGCAATCCTGGCGCGCGCCTATGCGGATCACCTGTACCAGTCGCTCGCCGCAGTCGACCAGATTACGCTCTATATCAAATATGCATGGGAGTACTCGGGGGGCAGCTTCCGGCTGGAGGGGATCGAGGATTCCGCCGCGATCCCGGTGCAGGCCGGATTCTTCGTCGCGATTTTCGACAGGGCGGGAAATCTCGTGACCAGCGTGCCTTCGCCTCTGGTCAAGGCCAATGCAAAGGACGAGCCTTTTTTCCTGGCGCAAAAGAACAGTGAACAGGACCATTTTTACATCAGCGAAATCCGCACAGGAAAATTTACAAACAGAATGGTCGCGCAATTCTCGCGCCAACTGCTGGACAAGGAGGGCGTGTTCGACGGCGTCGTGCTCGTTTCCGTGACGCCGGATTACTTCATTGCCGGCTACGACCAGGTGACGCTCGACCGCAACGGCTTCCTTGGGATTCTTGGTACCGACCGCAGCATCCGCGTGACCCGGGTCGGGTCGACCGTGTACAAGCCGGAGGCGCCGGCGCTGGCCTCGGTTCCGGCGGATATTGCCGGCGCGTCCGGCGCCGCGCCGGTGGACGGCGCGCCCTGGTTTGCGGACCGCCGCAACCGGTTTCTCGCATGGCAGGAAACACGCGGCTATGAAATGCTCGCACTGGCCGGCCTCGACCAGCAGGCGGCGATGGCGCCCTATGTCGCGCACCGCCAATCCACGCTCGAACACGCGGCGTTCGCGACCTGCGGCCTGTTCTTCTTCACCGCGGTCGCGATGTTTCTCAGCCGGCGCGTCGTCAACAACCAGAAGCAGCTGGACGGATTGCGTGCGACCTACCGGATGGCGACGGAGGGCGGCACCGAGGGCTTTTACATCGTCCGTCCGCTTCTGGACGGCGGCGCGCAGATCGCGGACTTCGAGGTGGTCGACTGCAACCGCCGCGGGGCGGAATTGCTGAGCCGCAGGCGCGAGGAATTGATCGGCAGGCGCGTGGATGACCTGTGCGCGCAGCAGCACCGGAAGCTGGCAATGGAGCCGTTGCGGGAAGCCTTCCGCTCGGGTGTCTATGAAACCGAGCTGGAACAGCCGCACGACGGGCCGTTCCGGGCGCGCTGGATTCATGCGCGAATCGTGCGCTCGGAGGGTAACCTTGCCGTCACCGTGCGCGACATCAGCGAATCGAAGGCGCACGAGATCGAGCTTGAAAAGCGCGGCAATGAAGATGCGCTGACCGGCCTGCCGAACCGCCACTGGGTCAAGGATTTCCTGCCGGACGCGATCCGGCGCGCGGCCGAACAGCACTCCCGTCTGGCGGTGCTGTTCATCGACCTCGACGGCTTCAAGGCGGTCAACGACACGATGGGCCATGATGCCGGCGACGATCTTTTGCGCCACGCGGGGCGCCGCCTCAAGCTCGCGGTGCGGCCGCACGACCATGTCGGGCGCATCGGCGGCGACGAGTTCGTCGTCATCATCGAGAACGCCGGCGACAGGAATGCGGTCGAGCATCTGGCCGAGCGGGTGCTCGCGGCCTTCCAGGAAAAGTTCCGTCTGCCGCAAGGCGTGCACGCGGTCGGCACCTCGATCGGCATCAGCATCTTTCCCGAGGACGGACGCGATGCCGACACCCTGCTCAAGCACGCCGATGTGGCGATGTACTCGGTGAAGACCAGCGGCAAGCGGAATTACCGCTTCTTCGATGAAAAATTTTATGAAGCGGTGCGCGTGCGGCATGAAAGGGAGGCGGAACTGCGTCAGGCGATCGAGCAGGACCAGTTCCTGGTCTACTACCAGCCGCGCATCGACGTCGCGAGCGGCACCATGTCGAGCATGGAGGCGCTGGTGCGCTGGGCGCACCCGCTGCGCGGCATCGTCGAGCCGGCCGAGTTCATCCCGCTGGCGGAGGAAACCGGCATGATTCTGCCGCTCGGCGAGCTGGTGATCGACAAGGTGTGCGAGCAGCTCGCGCGCTGGTCGAAGGCGGGACGCAAGGTGCTGCCGGTATCGGTCAATGTCTCCGCGCGCCAGGTGCACGAAGCGCACATGCCGGAAGTGCTGGCGCGCGCCTGCGAGCGGCACCGCATCGAACCGCGGCTGGTGGAAGTCGAGGTCACCGAATCGACGATGGTCGGCGCCGCCGGTGCGGTCTGGGAAAGCCTGTGCGCGGTGCAGGAGATGGGCATCAAGCTGCTGGTCGACGACTTCGGAACCGGCTATTCCTCGCTGTCGAAGCTGCAGGAGATGGACTTCGACGTGCTCAAGGTCGACAAGGCATTCACGGCCAGGCTGCAGAAGAGCCGCGAGGGCGCGGTGCTGTTTACCGCGATCATCACGATGGCGCATGCGTTGGGCATGCGGGTGGTCGCCGAAGGCGTGGAAGGGAAAGAGCAGCTGGACATGCTCAAGCTGCTGCGTTGTGATGAGATCCAGGGCTACTACATCGCGCGGCCGATGCCGCCGGCGGAGAACCAGCCGGAGTACCGGGACTGGGCTGCGCCGGTCGGGGCCTAGCGTGTCTGAAAAGGAAAAGCCCTCCGCGCACGGAGGGCTTGAGTCTGGTGCTGGTATTGTTTCCTACCGCCAGCTCCGGTGGATACAGCCTGTTCTTTTGAAAACGATGTCTCACTCCGAGGGCTGCATGGGTTCGCATGATACCTAATTTCCATGGAGCAGGTGTTACATTGCGTAACGCATCCTGTCAAAAACATCAGGCATCGTCCCCGCCTTGCTCCGCCTGGTCCTCGCTCTTCAACCCCAGCCGGTTGCGCAGCGTGTCTTCGTCGATGTTCATCAGCGACGCGATGGCGCGGAAATCGTCGGGCAATGCCGGGTCGTCCCAGCCATGCGCGGAGTGGCGCGCCAGGTCGACCGCGAGCTTCACGTTCTTCACACGCGGTTTTTCGCAGGATGCATCATCCATCAGCGTCAGCAACAGTTCGGGCAACTCCCACTTCGCGCATACCAGCGCCTGCAGTTCGTTCAGCGGGAATCCCAGCACCGCCTGCTGCGCGTCGACGCTGCGCAGCGTCGGCTCGGCTTTCTGCAACGCCTGCATGCGCAGCGCCCGCTCCGGCGCGAAGCACCATACCAGCATCTCGGCGAGGTCGTGCAGCAGTGCTGCAATCGCCACCTCCTCGCTGTTGAGGTCGCAGCGCCAGGTCGCCCAATCGAGCGCGTAGCGCGCCGCGCGCTGCGCCCGCCGGATCACATGCAGCAGCCCGAGCATCGCATGCGGGTGCGGGCGGAGATGGTCTTCGATCACGTCGAACTGCGAGAAGTGCTGGAAGAACGGCTCCACGCCCAGCATCATCACCGCATGTTCAACGGTGGAGATGTCCTGCAGCTGGCGCCGCCCGCGATGCGCGGCTGAGAAGCGCAGCACGCGCACCGTCATCATCGGGTCGTGCAGCGCGATGTCGGCGATTTCACGCACATTGATGCGCTCGAGGCGCAAACGCGCCTCGTCCATCGCGTGGACGGTGTGGCGCAGGACCGGAACTTCCTTGTCGATCAGGAATTCGGTCCAGGAGTCGATGCCGGTTTGCGGAGCGTTCATGATGCCTGCCTGGTTAGTCGTCGCGCGAACGGGGCGCGTGCCCGCCGGAAGCCAGGCCGGTGGTTGCCGGCCATCGCCGCCCGGATGAACAGGGTTGCCGGACGCTGCCGGCACCAGCCATTCTTTGTAGTCGCGTTGCTTGGCCGCAATGACCTGGATCAAACAAACGGCCGCGTGCTGCGTCTGGCACCAGTTCTATGCGGCCGCCTGCGCCGCGTCGGTCTCGCACTCGCAGCGGTTGCGTCCGTTTTCCTTCGCGCGGTACAGCGCGCGGTCGGCCAGGGTAAACGTGCGCGAGATGGGAGCGCCGACAACGTACTCGGCGATGCCGATCGAGATCGTCACCTTCAGGCCGGGGTCGATGTCCGGGAAGCGGATCTGCTCGACGGTCTGGCGCACCCGCTCGGCAGACACCAGCGCGCCGGGCAGGGCGGTATCGGTCAGCACCATCACGAATTCCTCGCCGCCGAAGCGGCCGAAGAAATCCGTCTGGCGCAGCGCAGCGGAAACGGTGGCGGCCATGTCCTGCAATACCCGGTCGCCGGCGAGATGGCCGTAGGTATCGTTCACCTTCTTGAAAAAATCGACGTCGATCATGCACACGCAATAACGGGAGCCGCTGCGCACGCAACGCTGCGACTCCTGCTCGATGCGCTCCATCAGGTAGTGGCGGTTGTAGACGCCGGTCAGCTCGTCGCGAATCGCCATGTCGCTGATGCGCTGCAGGGCGACTTCCAGTTCGCGGTTGCGCTTCTCGAGTTCCTGGTTGTTGTGGCGCAGCCGGTCCCGCAGGCTGCCGATCTGGCCGGCGAGGAAGCTGAACTGCATCAGCGTGACCAGCAGCGCCAGCCACTGCAGCACCTCGACCTTGAGCTTGATCTCGGACGGACGGTAGAGCAGGAGCAGCGCGATCAGCCCCGCATAGCCAGCCAGCAGGAACAGGCCGAACCAGGCGAACTGACGGGTGCGGAAGCGGAACATGCCGAACACCATCATCGCAACACCGAGCAACAGGAAGATGCCGCGGAAATCGTCGGCGTGATACATCAGGTACAGCCCGGACAGCGTTGCGATGGTCAACTGCGGCGCCGTCAGGCTGGGATCGCGCAGGCGCTTGTTCCAGCCGCTGCGGATGAAGGCATAGAAGCCGATGTGGATGCTCGCAACCAGTGCCAGGTAGACCAGCACCGGCGTCGTCCCGAAATAATTCATCCACCAGCAGGCCACGACGAACGAAGCATTCATCAGGTAGGCGCCGGCGGCGGTGAAGAAGCGCTTCAGCCTGAGAGTCTGCTCGGGTTCATCCTTGGGGAAGAGTGCAAGGCGGATCGTCATCTCCTGCTTAATGATCGTCTGTGATTGGGGGTATAGTAACTTGAAGAAACCTTGCTGGCATGCTGCAGCGCAGTGTTGCGGCCTTGCGTGTTCTGCGATGCGGAACACGCAGTGGTTAATCGGCGCGTGGACGGTTATCCGGCCGCGAAAAAGATCGTCGGGATCGCGACCGGCAAGGAAGGAAGGGGCCGCAGCGGGCACGGCGATCGGGCCGGACCGCAGCGAGGGGATGCGCGTCGATGATCCCTGTTTGCGCCCGGCATCCGCAAGCAAGCCGCCTTCAATGAAAAAGCGCTCCCCGGAGCGCTTTTTTTGGTCAGAACCGGTAACTCACACCCAGGCGCACCACCGGATAGGCCTTGAAGTCGTTCACGTCATCCTGCAGCTCGCGGTTTTCCGCCGCGACGTCGGCCGCAAGCTGCGTGCAGACCAGCACCGGCGCGGTGCAGCCAACATTCGCGAGCGAAGTGCGCGGCGAGCCCTGGAACAGCACGCCGAGGTCGGCGCTGAAGGCCCAGCCCTTTTCCTTGGCGGCCGGGTTGCCCCAGCCGACGCCGAGATAGGGCGCCAGGTTGCGGAAATCGACCCGCCCCTCCAGCGTACCGGCGGTTGCGGCAGGATAGCTTCGGCCGTTGAGCCTATACGTCCCGGCCGCGGTCGGGCGGCCGTGCGCGTCGATCTTGTTGCCGTTGTAGACGACGCCGGCGCTCAGCCGCAGTCCGCTTTCATTTGGGAAGTAATCGAGCAGGGCGTCGAAGGTGCGCAGCTTGAGGCGGTAGTCGTAATCGACATTCGTCGTGCTGCCGTCGTAGGAGTAGTTCAATGCGTTCACGCCGAAGCGCGCATGCATCTGCGGGTGCACCGGCACGCTCGCATGCAGGCCGAGGCCGCCGGTTCCGACGCTCGCCGTCAGGCCGACCTGCGCCTGCGCCGGCGCCGCGCATCCGAATCCCGCCGCCAGTAAGGCCCATACCAGGTTTTTCTTCATTCTTGCTCCGTTTTGCGATAGGAGCGACCCTGCATGGGACGCATGCGTTCCGGCCGCCTCGGGTTTCTTGCCGCAAATGATTTCCGCAAATGCCTCAGCTTGCGGACACGGCTTTTTAGACGCGGAAAACGGCATAAAAAATCCTTGCGCTGTCCGGCTTTTCGATTAATATGCTTTTAAACGATTTAAATTAAATTTAATTGAAAAGAACCGAAGACATGGCACCGAGACCCTATAACAGCACCGTGCGCAAGGACGCAGAAGCCGAAACCCTGCGACGCATCATCGCCGCCACCGTCGCGTTGCATGCAGAAAAAGGCGCGATGGCAACCAGTCATGCCGAAATCGCCGCGCGCGCCGGCGTGTCGGTGCCGACGGTGTACAAGCATTTCCCGACCCGCAACGACCTGCTGCCGCACTGCATCGGCGAAGTCGCCGGCGCGGCGCCGGTGCTGGACCGGGAGGCGATCCTTGCCGCGCCCGACACCGGCATGCGCCTGGCGTGCCTGGTCGACGCGCTGCATGCGCGCTATCAGTATTTCCATCCCTGGTCCCGCTGGATGGCGGTCGACGCGCCGTTCCTGCCCGAGCTGGCGCGGATTGCCGAGGAAGGCGCGCAGGAACTGGAAAGCCTGGTCAAGGCCGTACTCGCGGATCTCTACCCGCGCGGCATTCCGCAAGCCGTGCTCGCGCTGGCGATCGTCATCCTCGATTACGGCACCTGGCAGCAATTGCATCAACGCCTGGGCAAGCCCAGGGCAGTCAGCCGCGCTGCGCTCCTTGCGTTGCAGCGCATTGTTTCCTCCTCACCTGAAAGCGAGTGACGCACCATGGCAACGATGAATTCCTCCACAACCATCGACGAAATCGCGGACGGCATTTACCGCATCTTCACTCCGGTGCCGCCGGAAGTGATGGCGGGCGGTTTCTCCTTCAACCAGTACCTGATCGCGGACGACAAGCCGATGCTCTACCACACCGGGCCGCGCCGGCTGTATGCGGACGTGAGCGCCGCGGTCGAGCGCGTGCTTCCGCTGTCTTCGCTCGCCTATATCGGGTTTTCGCATGTGGAATCCGACGAGTGCGGCGCGCTCAATGAATTCCTCGCCGCCGCGCCGCGCGCGGTGCCGGTCTGCAGCGAGGTGGCGGCGATGGTGTCGATCAACGATCTCGCGATCCGCGAGGCCAAGCCGATGGCGGACGGCGAAGTGCTGGAATTGGGACGGCACCGGGTACGCTGGTTCGCCACGCCGCACCTGCCGCACGGCTGGGAATGTGCGATGGCCTACGAGGAAACCACGCGCACGCTGCTGTGCGGCGACCTGTTCACCCAGCCCGGCCATGAGCATGCGCCGGTCACCGAGGACGACATCCTTGAACCGAGCGAAGCCTTCCGCCTGCAGATGGATTACTTCGCGCACAGTCCCGACACGCGGATGCACCTGCGCCGCCTGTCGGAATTGCAGCCGTCGACGCTGGCCTGCATGCATGGCAGCGCCTGGCGCGGCAATGGCGCGATGCTGCTGCAAAAGCTGGCCGAGCGGGTCAGCCCGAACTGAGCAAAAAACGGGGAGGATTCAGGCGCCGAGCACCGTGACCACGACGCGGCGCCGCTGCGGGCTGGTGCGGTGCTCCCACAGATAGATGCCTTGCCAGGTGCCGAGAAGCATGCGGCCACCCCCTATCGGAATGGTCAGGGAGGTGTCGGTCAGCACGCTGCGCGCATGCGAGGCCATGTCGTCCGGCCCCTCGAGGTCGTGCCGGTAGGCGGGATCGCCGTCGGGCGCGAGCCGGCCGAGCAGCGTGTCGAGGTCGCGCCGTACATCGGGGTCGGCATTTTCGGTGATCGTGAGCGAACAGCTGGTGTGCTGCACGAACACATGCACGACCCCGGTCTGCATGGCCGCATCCGACACCGCCTTCGCCACCGCATCGGTGATATTGCGGGTGCCGCGGCCCGGCGTCGAAAACTCGAGGATGGACTGGCGGCTCATGCGTGCTCCGCGATCATGCGGCCGGCTTGCGGCCCATCGCCTCGCCCATGCGGATCGCACGCTCGGAAAGCCACTCGCGATTGAACTCGATCACGCCGCGCGGGAACAGCATCACCACGGTCGAGCCGAGCAGGAAGCGCCCCATTTCCTCGCCTTTCTTCAGCAGCACATCCTTGTCCTGGTAGTGCCACTCGCGCACCGTGCCGCCGCGCGGCGGATTCACCACGCCATGCCATACCGTGGCCATGCTGCCGACAATGGTGGCGCCCACCAGCACCAGCACGAAGGGGCCGTGCGCCGACTCGAACACGCAGACGACGCGTTCGTTGCGTGCAAACAAGCCCGGCACGCCGCGCGCGGTGACCGGATTGACCGAGAACAGCGCGCCGGGCACATAGATCATGCGCGTCAGCCTGGCATCGCAGGGCATGTGGATGCGATGGTAGTCGCGCGGGCTGAGATACAACGTCGCGAAGCTGCCGTGGTCAAATTGTGCAGCCAGCGCGCTGTCTCCGCCGACCAGCGCGGTGGTGGTATAGCGGTGGCCCTTGGCCTGGAAGATCTGGTCATGCTCGATCGAACCGAACTGGCTGATCGCGCCGTCCACCGGGCAGATGAAATCGGCATCGGCGAGCGGACGCGCGCCGTCGCGCAGTGCGCGTGTGAAAAATTCATTGAAGCTGGGATAGCTCGCAAGATCGGGATTGAGCGCTTCTTCCATGTTGACGCCGTACTTCTTTGCGAACCAGCGGATCACGTGCGGCGTGAAACGGCCGCCGGCGGCCGACGCGAAGCGCCCGGCGAGTTCGGTCAGGGCTTGTTTGGGAAGTAGATATTGATGCAATACGGAAAAACGCATGGGTGCGAGCTGCCTTGAGGGAATGAGTTGGCCCGATTATAGCTTCATGTGTGGCGCCGCGGCCCGTCCGGACCGCGGCGCCGCCCCTGCCACCGGAGACACGAGATGCGACACCTTGTCATTGGACTGTTGACCTGGCTGCTCGGTACGGCCGCCTGCGCCGACGACGCGTTGTGGAAACAGCTTGCCGCCGGCGGTTATGTGCTGCTGATGCGGCATGCGCAAACGGAGCCGGGGGTGGGCGACCCGCCCGGATTTACGCTGGGCGACTGCAGCACGCAGCGCAATCTTTCCGGCGACGGGAGGGCGCAGGCGGCGCGCACCGGCGAGGCGTTTCGCGCGCGCGGCATCAGGCTCGACGAGGTGCGCAGCAGCGCCTGGTGCCGCTGCACCGACACCGCGACGCTGGCCTTCGGCCGCGCCAGCGTCTGGCCGGCGCTGAACTCGCTGTTCGATGCGCCGGAAAAAAGGGAGACGCAAAGCGCGCAGGTGCTGGCACTGGCAGCCGGCGTCAGCCCGCCGCGCAACCTGATGCTGGTTACGCACCAGGTAAACATCACGGCGCTGACCGGGGAAGCGGTGGCGTCGGGCGAGATCATCATCGCCCGGCCGGCGCGGAAGGGAAGAGGGCTGACGCTGGTCGGCCGGCTGAAGGTGCCGTGAGCGCGGGCGCCTACTTGTTTGCCTGCTGCAGGGTCACGTTCTTCTGCATTTCCAGGACCTCGGCCGGCCACCGGCTCTTGATGTAGGCCAGCACCGCGTTGATCTCCAGGTCCGAGAGCGCGGCGGCATAGCCGGGCATGTCGCTCTGGTATCCGTCCGGCGCCGTCTTGCCCGGCACCAGTCCATGCTTCACGATATCGACCAGCACCCGGTCCGGATGATGCCAGGTGTGGCCGGTCTCGTCGTGCGGCGGTGCCGGCAGCCGGCCGTTGGCGCGGCGCTTGCGCCATTCCGGCTGGCCTTCCAGGTTGGCGCCGTGGCAGGCGGCGCAGTGCTGTGCATACACCGGCTTGCCGCGGGAAACGAGCTCCTTGTCCGCAGGATCGATGTAGGCCGTATCCGGCGCCTGTCCCTGGCGCAGCAGCCCGACGGTGCCGACTGCTGCAGCCGCGATCGCAGCGGCCAGCAAAAGCTTCCTGTTCATGCGCGGCTCACCTGCGGTAGGGGCGGATGCCGGCGGGCGCGCCGTCGATGTCGAAGCGCCGCGTGAGGAGCACTTCCGCGATGCCGACGCTCTCCAGGCCGTCCGCCAGGTCCGCGACCGCCGCCTCGACCGCCTCGGAGCGCGCGAGCGGCTTGTCGATTGCGCCGAGCGGCGCGTTGGTCGCCTTCGCCTGCAGGCTCACCCGCAATGCGTCGCCGTCGTCCGCCTCGGTCGGGCCGACGATCGCGCTGACGTCTTGCGGCGCGAGGCCCTGCGTCTCCAGCATCTGTTGCAGTTCGTTCAGCAGCCCCAGCATCTCCAGTTCGCGCAGCGCTGCTTCCTTGCCCCCGTGGAACAAGTCCTGGTACAGGAAATCGATCTGCATGTCACGCCCGTCCGTCACCAGGCAGCGCCTGAGCAGCGGCAGCACCTGTTGCGACCATTTCCGGAAACGTTCCGCGCGCGCCTCGAAGTAGCGGTCGGCGGCGGCCTCCTTCTCCGGCACGTGGTAGAACGGATCGTCCATGCTCTTCAACGCGAAGCCGAGCAGGAAGCGCAATTCCAGCGCGCTGTCTTCCGCGCCGAAACCGGACGCCGGCCAGCCGCGCATGCTGCGCGCGATCGCCTCGGCCGCCGGCGCCTTCCTGCGCGTCATCGCCTCGCAGGCTTCATGCACCATCTGGTTGAGCTGGCAATAGCCGATCCGTTCGATTTCATCGAGGTGATACGCGTGGCTGACCAGCACCACCTGCGCCTTGCGGCTTTCCAGCCCGCCTTCCTGGAAACTGTCGCGCAGCGCCGCGAAGGCCTGCTCGTCCTGGAAACATTGCTCGCTGCGCAGCCCGCCGGCGGTGCGTACGAACAGCGGCACGACGAAGGCGTTCACTTCCAGCTCCGGGCCGTCCTCGCGGCGCAGCAGCAGCGTGCCGGACAGTTCTTCCACGTTCTCGCGCAGCACGCGGTAGGCCTTGTCGTCTTCCTCGAAGCTGCGCTCCAGCGCTTCATCGAGCGCCTGTTCGCGCTGCTGCTGCAGGCATTTCCGTACCGTCCTGCGCAGGTCGGCCTGTGCCTTTTGCAGCGGCTCGGGCAACTGCGCATAGACATCGGATTCGCGCAGGTCGATCGCCAGCGCGACCAGGCGGTCGGCCAGCGCTTCGTCTCGCTCTTCTGCCGGCGGCGCGGATTTCGCGGACGGCGGGGTTTTTGTCTTCTTCATCGTCTCTTGTCAGGTAAGCGTCACGGTGAGCGCGCCGAGCGGCGCGCTGAAGCGCGCGGTCCAGGTTTGCCCGCCCTCGACGGGCCAGGCATCGGTCCAGGTGCCGGTGGTCACCACATCGCCGGGCTGCAGGTCCGGCGCGCCGGGGCAGCGGCGCAGCTCGCCCAGGAAGTGGTGCAGCGCCTGCAGCGGACTGTCGAGCACGTTGGCGCCGCAGCCGCGCTCCACCATGCTTCCGTCGTGCAGCAATTCGACCTCGGCGGCGGCCAGGAGGCTGTCGAGTCCGGCGGCGGAAGCCGCGAGCCGGCGCAGCGGCAGCCGCGCGCCGACCAGCAGGCGCGCATGCAGCGCGGAGTCGGCCACGGTATCGGTGGCGCTGAACTTCCAGTCTGGCAGGTGCGACTGTACCACCTCGAAGCCGGGCGCGAGCCATTCGACCACATCGAACAGCTCGTCCGGCGTCGCGCCGGCTTTCGGCGTCGCGCGCATGCCGAACACGATCTCCGGCTCCAGGCGCGGCTGGCAGGTGCCGGCCAGGGAAAGCGTGCCGCTGCCGTCGCAGTGGCGCACGCTGCTGTCCCACACCGGACCCCAGATCGGCGCGAACACGTTGTAGCGCGTCCAGATGGTGCGGTTGGTGAAGCCGATCTTGTAGCCGACCGGGCGCTCGCCGCGCGCGACGCGCAGCGCCCGCACCGCCAGCGCCTGCTGGTAGGCGGCATCGAGGTCGGCGCCGCCGACCGCGCCCGGCGGATGCGGCCACAGGCGGCCCTGGTCCTGGCAGTCCAGCAGTGCGTTCGGGGTCATCGGCAGCTCTCCTCTCGAAAAGAAGGAGTGTAGCCAAGCCCGGCCATCCGCGCCAACCCTGCGATCGCCGGCGCCCGGCGGAAGCGCCGCATCCGGCTGTCATTGGTTTCGCAGGCGTTGGCAGCGCTGGTGCAGATCAACGCTGCTGTTGGGCGGCTCCTTGCGGTGAGGCCCGGAAGTAAAGACGTTGCCGGCAGAAACAGGATGTCGCCGTCAGGGCGGAAGCAGCGGCGCCACCAGCCGTTCCAGCACCCGCATCGAGTACAGCCCGGCATGCGCGGCGCGCAGCTGGCCGTTACGATCGAACACATAGACCAGCGGAAAGCGCAGCTCGTCCAGCGGGCCAAGCTCATGCCCGCGGAGTATGCCTACTGGCAGCGTCAGCTTGCGCTCGGCAACGAAGGCGCGCAGCGCGGCAGGGTTGTCCAGCGTCGAGGCGGCGAGCACCTGCACCCCGCGCGCGTCGTACGCCGTGGCGAAGCGTTGCAATTCCCATATGCATTTGCGCGAAGACAGCGATTCCGGCGACCACACCGATACCAGCGTGATGCCGTCGCGCCGCTGCGCCAGGGAGAAACGGCTGCCATCTAGCAATTCGGCTTCGAGGCGCGGCGCTGGGCCGGCTTCGGCGGCACGCGCGGCGCCGGCTGTCAGGGCGGCGGACAGGGCGGGAAACAGCGCGAGCAGTGCCACCAGCAGGCGGCGGCGGGGCGAAGCGGGATGCATGAATTTTCTCCGGGGACGTAGCGGAAGTATGCACCCGCGCCGGTATTCGTGCATGCCGTGCGGCAGCAAAAATACCAGGAGCGGGCTGTCCCTACTTTTTCGACGCGGCCCGTCCCGGCTTCAGGAATCCGATGCCGGTGATCATCGTCACCGCTTCCGCCGCGCGTGTCGCCGCCTCGTCCGTCGCGTCGGTGCCGAGATCGTCCAGCTGGCCCTGGATCAGCAGCGACGCCAGGCCGTGCACCGTGGACCACGCGGTCAGCGTGATCTGCCCGACGTCGAAGTCGCGCAGCAGGTTTTTCTCGCGGCAGGCCGCGACCGTCGTCCGCATGCTGGAAAACACGCGGTCATACGCCGCCTTTAACGCCGGAAACTCGCTCTTGTCGCCCAGGTCGGGGTGGTACATCGTCAGGAAATAGGCCTGATGCGACACCGCGAACTGCACGTACGCGACCCCCTTGCGGCGGAAACAGTCGACCGGGTCGGCGCCGAAGGCGGCATCCAGTTCGTCGTAGCGCGCGGCCAGCCGCGCAAATCCCGCTTCCGCCAGCGCAGCCAGCAACGCGCGCTTGCTCGGGAAATGCCGGAACGGCGCGGCGCTGCTCACGCCAAGCGCGCCGGCCAGCTCGCGCAAGGTGAAGCTGACTTCCCGCGCCGCTTCGATATGGGCGAGCGCCGTGTCCATCAGTGCATTGCGCAGGTCGCCATGATGGTAAGTCCTGGTGGTCTTGGTCATGAGGCGTGAGTAAAGTAATCAATGATCACATTTTAATTGACGGTGCCGCTTTTCAGGACTATCTTGAAGCGTGAATGTAAGCGGCGATAACATGTATGTCGCCCAACCGCCTTGGAGGACATTTGATGCAAATGGGCAATGACAAGTACGACGCGATCGTGATCGGCTCCGGCATCGGTTCGCTCAGCGCCGCCGCCCTGCTCGCGAAGGAGCGCGGCCAGCGGGTGCTGGTGCTGGAAAAGCATTTCAACATCGGCGGCCAGACCCATGAATTCAAGCGCAAGGGAAAGTACGAGTTCGATGTCGGCCTGCACTACATCGGCGGCATGGACAAGGGCAGCGGCAAGGCGGTGTTCGACTATCTGACCGAAGGCCGCCTGCAATGGAACAAGATGCCGGACGAGTTCGAGAAATTCGTCTACCCGGATTTCGAATTCAAGGTTCCGTCCAATCCGGTGCTCTACCGCGAACGGCTGGCCGACCGCTATCCGGCCGAGCGCGCCGCGATCGCGCAGTATTTCGAGGATGTGAAGGCGGCCGCCGCGTGGTACTCGCTGGGCCATCTTGGTGACGCGATGCCGGCGGCGCTGCGGCCTTTCCTGAAGCTGGCGTTCCGCTGGAAGGGGGAACTGGCCGCGCTCACGGTCGAGGATTACCTGAACCGGCATTTCCGGGATCCGCAGCTCAAGGCGCTGCTCGCATCGCAGTGGGGCGACTACGGCCTGCCGCCGGCCAAGGCGGCATTCGGCATGCATGCGCTGGTCGTCACCCATTACTGGCGCGGCGGCTGGTACCCGGTCGGCGGCGCCAAAGCAATCGCGCGCGCCATCATCCCGGTGATCGAACGCGCCGGCGGCCAGGTCTTGTCCGGCAAGACGGTCACCGAAATCCTGATCGAGAAGGGACGCGCCACCGGCGCGCGCGCGATTGCCACGCTCAAGCCGAACCGACCGCCGGTCGACTACCGCGCGCCGCTCGTGATTTCCGGCGCCGGGGCGGTCAATACCTATCTCAAACTGATTCCCCGCCGGATCCCGATCCCGTTCCGCGACCGCCTTGCCAGCCTGCCGCCGGGCACCAGCGCGATCAGCGTCTACCTCGGCCTGAAGGACTCGCCGTCCACGCTCGGCATCCGCGGCGAAAACCACTGGGTCTACGACGGCTACGACCACAACAAGGCCGCCGCCGCCGGCATCGCCGCGCTCGGCTACTACCTGTCCTTCGCGTCGATGAAGAACCCGCAGGCGAAGTCGCACACCGCCGAGATCATCACCTTCGCGCATTACGAACGCTTCGCGCAATGGGCCGGCGGCCGCTGGAAGAAGCGCGGCGCCGATTACGAACAGCTCAAGCAGCATATCGCGCGCGAGCTGATCGCGAAGGTCGACCGCCGCATACCCGGCTTCGCCGGCCTGGTCGACTACATCGACGTGTCGACGCCGCTGACGATGGAGCATTTCCAGGGCAATCCGCATGGCGAGTTCTACGGCCTGCCGGCGACGGCGGAGCGGCTGTTCCAGCCCTGGACCCATGCGCAGTCGCCGGTGAAGAACCTGTACCTGACCGGATGCGACGTGATGTCGCCGGGCGTGGTCGGCGCGATGATCGGCGGCGTGAAAACCGCCGGCGTGCTGCTCGGTCCGTTCGGCTTCTTCCGGCTGATGAAGAAGATGACGCAAGCGGAACGCGGCAGCCGCAGGCGCGCGGCGGGCACGCCGGAACCGGTGCGGACATAGCGGAATCGGCGGCGCGCCAGGCTGCGCAGCGCAGTCGTCTTCCCACCCGGCGCACCGCTGTTTTTCTTCTGTATCCGCGTCAAGCCACTCCTCCCTCGCTGACAATTTGTTACGAGATGGATAGAACCGCATTCCCGCAGGGCGACTCCATTGGGGACACGCTTGCGCGTCAGCGCTGGCCGGATCACCGGCAGGCAAGACGGCGCGCAGGCATGTTGTTCACATCAACAGGAGAATCTGAATGCGAAGCAAGTACGCTGGACTTTCAACTCTCGCCGCGGCGCTGATCGCGGCGGCTTCCGCCACCGCTTTTGCCCAGTCGGGCACCACGCTTGGCACCGGCGGCAGCAGCGCCGGCAACGGCTCCGCCAGCTCGACGCTGGGCACGGGCGGCAGTGCCGCCGGCAGTGGCGGTTCTTCCGGCGGTTCCAGTACCCTCGGCACCGGCGGCAGCGCGGCAGGCAGCGGTGATTCGTCGGGCAGCTCGAGCACCCTTGGCACCGGCGGCAGCTCCGCAGGCGGCGGCACGACCGGTTCCACGCTGGGCACCGGCGGCAGCGCGGCAGGCTCCGGCGGTTCCTCCGGCAGCTCCAGTACCCTCGGTACGGGCGGCAGCTCCGCAGGCGGCGGCACGACCGGCTCCACGCTGGGCACCGGCGGCAGCGCGGCAGGCAGCGGTGATTCGTCGGGCAGCTCGAGCACCCTTGGCACCGGCGGCAGCTCGGCTGGCGGCGGCACGACCGGTTCGACGCTGGGCACCGGCGGCAGCGCGGCAGGCAGCGGCGGTTCCTCGGGCAGCTCGAGCACCCTCGGCACCGGCGGCAGCTCCGCAGGCGGCGGCTCGACCGGTTCGACGCTGGGCACTGGCGGCAGCGCGGCAGGCTCCGGCGGTTCCTCCGGCAGCTCCAGCACGCTCGGTACCGGCGGCAGCGCCGCCGGCAGCGGCAACGCCGGAACCACCCAGGGCACCAGCGGCATCACGGCCGGCTCGGATAACGCCTCGGGCAGCGCCGGCTCTTCTGCAGGCGCCGGCGGCACCAGCGGCTCCAGCGTCGGCACCGGCGGTTCGAGCGCGTACGGCGCAGGTGCGGCCGACAGCGACGACCGGCGTGGCGACAAGAAACAGCGCAAGAGCAACAAGCACTGCCCGCCGGGACTGGAGAAGCAGGGCCGCTGCTAAAACCCGCAGCGTGTCCTGAAGTGCGCAGCCCTTCCGCCGTGACGGCAAGGGGCTGCGCGCGACATGTCGTGAAAGGAGAATTGAAGATGAAGAACGGACTCAGCCTGAGCCTGCTCGCATCCGCCGCGCTTGCCGCGGCGATGAACGCGCAGGCGCAGGGTGCGGACAGCGGCGGGACCAGCACCACGGAAAGCCGCGGCTTTGCCGCGGGCCGCCACGCAGACGGCGGCACCGGGGTGCGCAAGGCCGAGAGCAGCACCACCACCAGCACTTCCGGCAGCGCCGGCAACACCGGCAGCAGTGCCAGCAGCGCGAGCACTGTCGGCAGCGGCGGCAGCGCGACCGCCGGCAGCGGCGTGGGCGCATCCTCCGTCGGCACCGGCGGCACCTCCGCCGGCACGCAAAGCGAGCGCGGCAGCACGGCGACCAGTGCGACCGGCCCGGGCAGCAGCGCGAGCGCAAGCGGCCCGAGCGGCAGCAGCGCATCCGGCCCGTCGGGCAGCAGCGCCGACCCGGCGCCGGGCGCATCGGGCTATACGCGGGACAATGCGGGAACCGGAACCCGCGCGCGCGGCAAGAGCGGCGCGCCGGGACAGAAGAAGAAACAGGAAGAGTAGAAACAGGAAGCGTAGAAACAGGAAGCGTAGAAACTGCGCGGCGGGAGGAATGCTACGCGCGCTGCGCCTTGTGCGCGTCGACAAGGCGCAGCATCCGCCGGTATCAGGCGGCGGCCCTTGCTGCCCGTTTCGCGCGGCCCGCCGTCTTGCCGGCGCGCGGCTTCAGCGGCAGGGGCGTCACCGTGGCGCGGGAGCGCGGCGCAGATCGCGCGCCCTTGCCCGCCGCCCGGCGCCGCAGCGGCATCACCGTCACGTTCTCCGTCAATTCCGTCTCCTTCAGCAACGCCATCAGTTCCAGGTGCGCCTCGCTCATGTATTTCGCCAGCTCGCGCAGGTCGGGCAATGCGCGGCGGCAGGCGGTCAGGCCGAAGTCGAGCGCGCCGTTGTAGCTCATCACCGTGATGTTCAGCGCGATGCCGTGCAGCGGGATCGACAGCGGATAGAAGCTCGCCATGCGCGCGCCGGCCATGTACATCGGCGCCTGCGGGCCGGGCACGTTCGAGACCAGCACGTTGGCGAGCGGCGGCATCCGGTTCGCCAGGCGCGAGCGGTGATACAGCGACGCTATGCCGCTCATGATCCATGGCACGCCGAGGCTGGGCAGGTCGGTCGGCAGCGCCGACTTTACCTTGCTGAACGTGCTCTTCATCGACGTCGACGCCTGCACGATCTCTTCCATGCGCTCGCGCGCGCCGCCCCGGTGGGTCGGCAGGCTGCTCAGCGCGAAGCTGAACTGGTTGTTCAGCTTCGCATCGCCTTCGGCGCGCAGGTTCACCGGCATCAGCACCTTCAGCGGCTCGCCCGGCAGCGCATCCTTCGCGGCAAGGTAGCGGCGCAGCGCGGCGCTGCAGATCGCCAGCACCGCGTCGTTCAGGCTGCCGCCGAAGGCCTTGCCGACGGCTTTCGCCTCGACCAGCGGCACGCGCACCATCGCGAAGCTGCGCTGGCTGGTCACCGCGACATTCAGTGGCGTCCTCGGTCCCGGCGTGAAGCGCTTCTTCACGCCGGCGATGCCCTTGCTTCCGCTGGCGCGCGACGGCAGCACCAGCGCGCCGGCCGCCCTGGCGGCGGCGGGCAGGGTTTTCACGATCTTCCAGTATTGCTCGGCGGTGTGGCGCAGTGCGCCGGCCACCATCCGTCCCATGCCCGGCGGGTCCGCATCGTGCCCGGTCGCTGACGGGAATTCGCGCAGCTCCGGGGTCGGGTCGAGCAGCACGCGCGCCAGCGTGCCGGCGCCGACACCGTCCACCGCCGCATGGTGCACCTTGGTATAGAGCGCCCATTGTCCCGACTTCAAGCCTTCGATCACGTGGAACTCCCACAGCGGCCGGCTGCGGTCGAGCAACTGGGAATGCAGGCGCCCGACGCAGGCTTCCAGTTGCGCCATGCTGCCCGGCCCGGGCAGCACCACATGCTGGATGTGGTAGTCGAGGTCGACCTCCGTGTCCTCGACCCAGACCGGGTTCGCGAAATCCATCGGCAGGTTGGCGAGCCTCTTGGTGAACAGCGCCGCCAGGTGCACGCGGTTGGCCACATGGGCCTTCACGTTGTCGTAGAAGTTGCCGCGGTAGCCGGGCGGCAGGTCGAACAGATGCAGGGCGCCGATATGCATGGGCATTTCCGGCAGTTCCAGATGCAGGAAGGCGGCATCCAGACCGCTGAGTTGTTTCATTGCTTCTCCTGTGTGGGATGACTGACGAAGGGGGACGGGTCAGTGTTTCATAGCCGGGCAGCGGGGGCAGGATTTTCGTCAAAGGTGCGGGGCGGGGGATTAGAGGGGGACGTCTAACCGGCGCAAGCGGCCGGGGAAAGCGTGCGGCAGAGCGAAATATGCCAGGCACCGAACACACGTCCGGGCAGGCTGCTTACGGGCAATACCGTATGGACCGGGACCTTTGCCGGCGGTTAAATACAAAGTCGCCACGCAAGGCAGGAGGTACGTCCGCATCGATTTCATCGCAGCGCCTGCCGTATTGCGCATGGAGTCATTTCGGAGCCATCATCGGAGGGGAAATGTTAACGTACCGCGCTCTCAGCCAGTCGGATTACAACATCTACGTGGGCAGGCTGGTCAAGACCAGCGAAAGCCTGCTCGCGACCGTGCAAGACATAGGAGACGGCAGGGCAACGATAGGTTACGGCTATACGTTCAACAGAAGCGGCAACGTGAGCCTGTGGAAGGCTTCAGGCATCGCACTGAGCCAGTCGCAGTGGAACCTGCTTCAACGCATCGACAGTGCCGATGCGAGCGCAAGAACCGGGCTGGCGCTCGGGTTCGACAAGACGCTGACGCAAGACGAAGGAAACGCGCTGTTGTATGCGTGCATCCCGCTGTACGAGGGCCCGGCACTGAGCCTGGAAATGCCGCTGTCCTATGAAAGGGCGGCTTTCGTGTCGATCACCTACAACCGCGGAGCGGGCACGGTCAGCAGCAAGATGACCGGATTTTATGATGCGGTCCGCGCGCAGGACCGTGCCGCGGCCTGGTTCGAAATGCGCTACAACGCATGGGGATCCAACGCCAAATACGAGGCGGGGCTGCGCATCCGGCGCCTCGTCGAATCGCAGATATTCGGCCTCTACGACAATGCCGACCCCGGCCTCGCGGAGGCGCAGCAGGTCTATCAGATGCTGCAAAAGAATCGCGACCGGATCCTCCTCGACGAATCGAACTGGGGCGTCAATCCCGACGGCTCGCAGGGGAAAAGAAACCTCATCGCCGAGGCCAACCGCGATTCCCGGTTTTCTGCCTTTCCGCGCGTGCAGACGCTGACGGATATCCTGAACCCCGCAAAGCTTGTCATTCTGGATGACCTGCAGCGCCGCTATCCCGAGCTCGCGGACCGGATGGACGACAGCACTTTTGTTTCCACGAACATTTACCAGGCAGCGCAATCCCAGACAGAGGCGAGCGGGGACGCCGGCGGGAGCACGATCGATACCGGGAAGTATGAAACCGGCAGCTGGTCCGGGACTGGCGTAGCCGACGCGGTGGCGGGAGGCGAGTCGGACGACACACTGACGGCGGCCGGCGGAGACGACGTGCTTTCCGGCGGCGGCGGAAATGATTCGCTCGCCGGCGGCGAAGGATCGGATCTCCTGTACGGCGACAGTGGCGACGATACCCTGGACGGCGGAGCCGGCGACGACGTGCTGGCGGGGGGCGCGGGCTTCGATACCTACATCATCCAGTCCGGCTGCGGCAACGAGGTCATCCAGGACGATGACGACGGCGCGGGGCGCATCATTTTTGACGGCACAGTGCTGACCGGTGGCAGGAAGTCCGGCGACGTCTACGTGAGCGAAGACAAGCTGTTCACTTACGCCTTGTCGGGGAAGACGCTGACGATCGCACGGACAGGCTCCGGCGACCGTATCACGGTCAGGAATTTCCAGAAACGGGGCAAGAAGGAGGAAGCTTACCTCGGGATTCGATTGGTTGACCGCGGCAAGTGAGCGTCTCCGGCGCAGCAACGTGCAAGCGGCCGGGCGATGACCGGAACGGAAGGATGCGGCGGTTTCATTGCACCGGCATGCGCGGCAGCGGCTGCATCGGCGCTTTTTGAACCCGGGGCCGGCGCGCGACAGGAAAAGGCCTGCGCGACCGTGGCCGGTGCGTCCCTCCGATGGCAAGCGGGGCGGATGCGATCGCAGGAGCGGGAACCGGTGCTTGACGCAGGTCCCGCCCCGCACGCCTCCCGCTCAATCCCCTTTGCGCCGGTCCGGGGTAAACGCGTAATGCACCAGGTATACGCGCTCGCCATAGATGGCGGCGGTACAGCGCTCGGTGCCGTCCCGGAAGTGCGTCACGCTGACCTCGAGACAGTCGGGCATGCCCGGCGGCAGCGCGGCGCAGGTCTTTGCATATACCCGCCGCAGCAGGTCGACCGGCATTACCCATTCGCACACCGGCGCGGCATCGGTTTCGGCACTGGACAGGGTCGGGGTTTTGGGAAAGATTGCTGACATTGGAACCTCAATCGACAGCCCGGCCGCGACATCATTTACGGCAGGCATTCCACTTTGGCATTCTGCCGCCGGCTTCGTTCCACGGCGACGCATGCCGCGCTTGCACAGGACTACCGGTTTGCGCCCAAGCAAGACGCGCCTAGGCCTTGTCCAGCAGTTTCCGGATCTTCGTGATGTTCTTCACCGTGCTTCGCAGATGCTCCGCCACCGCCTCCGACGCTTCCTCGTTCCTTTCCTTTTGCAGCAGTTCGAGGATATGGAGGTGCTGCTTGCAATGTTGCTTGTAGCGGCTGCGGTCCAGCGTCGACCGGTACGAGAGCAGGCGGCGCACCCGGTTCACGCGCCGGATGGTATCGATGAAGAACGGGTTGCCGGAACCTCCCACCAGCGTTTCGTGGAAGCGCACGCCGCGGTCGTGCAGCTGGTCCGGCGTATCGGTGTCGATGCCGCCTTCCAGCAGATGGAGCTCGGCCGCCTTGCAGCGTTCGATTGCCAGCCGGTCCAGCCGGTAGCCCGGCTCCAGCAGCGCCGCCGGCTCCACCGCAAGGCGCAGGCGATAGGACTGCACCAGGCTTTCCGCACTGGTCAGCATCGACGAGAACGCCCAGCCGTAGCCGGGTTTCTTTTCGGCCCAGCCCTCCTGTGCGATGCGTCCGAGCACCGCGGACAGTTGCGTCGCGGTCAGGCGGTACCTTTGCCTGAGCATCGATTCGGTGAATGCATCCGGCAGCTTTCCGGACAGCCGTTCCTCGGCGATGCGGAAATAGGCGGCGGTCACGAGGTCGTTCTCCTGCAGCGCCGGCAGCGGCTGCAGCGGCACCCTGGCCAGGAAGTAGCCGCGGTTCGGTTCGCGCGACAGGATGCCTTCCTCGCACAGCCGGCCGAGCGCGTCGTTGACCGGCTGGCGCGACACGCGAAGGCGGTCGGCCAGCATCTGCGCCGGAAGATGGGTCCCGACCGCAAGATTCTCGGACTGGATGATCTCGACGATGCGCGCGGCGATCGGCTTCATGACAGGCTTGCTTTCCGGCTTACTTCGATTGTTCTTGCAAGGATGAGGGGAATGACGCCGCCGGCTTTCAGCAGGTCGACTTCCAGCCGGGTTTCGACCGCGGCTTTGGCCGGGATTGTATCAATCGTGCCGCCGGCCCGGTGTATCCGTACCGTCACAGCGCAGCGCGGCGCGATCGAAGCGGCATCGGCCAGCACTTCGACGCGGTCGCCCGCCGCCACCGGCGCCAGGTCGCGGAATGACGGCGGCAGCCGGACCGGGAGAATGCCCATGCCGATCAGGTTGGACCGGTGGATCCGCTCGAAGCTCAGCGCCAGCACGGCGCGGACGTTCAACAGGCGCACGCCCTTCGCCGCCCAGTCACGCGAGGACCCGGTGCCGTAGCGCTCGCCGGCGACGATCACGACCGCGTCGCCGTCCTCCCGGTAGCGCGCGGCCGCGGCCCAGACCGGCATCGCCGCGCCGCTCGGGATGTGCACCGTGTGCGCGACCGGAAGGCCTGCGCGCAGCAGGTTCACCACGTTTTTGTTGTGGAATGCCGCGCGCAGCATTACCTGCCAGTTGCCGCGGCGCGAGGCGAACACGTTCAGGTCGCCCCGGTCGTCGCCGCGCGCCACCAGGTAATCGGCGACCAGGCTGTGCGGCGGGATGGCGCTGGCGGGCGAGATGTGATCCGTGGTGATGTCGTCGCCGAGGACCAGCAGCGGATAGGCGCTGTAATTGCCGAGCAGGCTGCCGGCTTCCAGCGACGCGAACGGCGGCCGCTGCAGCACATTCGACCGTTCGTCCCACGGGAACAGCGGCGACGCTGGCGCGTCCAGCGCATGCCAGACCGGGTTCTTCGATGCCGCCGCAAAATCGCGGCGATAGTCGTCGGGCGCCAGCCCCGCCGCCAGCGTGGCGTCGATTTCTTCCGGCGTCGGCCACAGATCGCGCAGCATGACATGCTTGCCCGCCGCCGACCGGCCGACCGGCTCGCCGGCGAAGTTCTTCCCCGCCTCGCCGGCCAGCGCGAAGATGATCACCAGCGCCGGCGACATGATGAAACCGAGGTCGAGATCCGGATGTATGCGGCCGGGAAAGTTCCGGTTCCCGGACAGCGCGGCGACCGGCCGTCCGCTTCCCTGGCCGATCAATTGCCGGATCGGACCGGTCAGCGCGCCGGAATTGCCGATGCAGGTGGCGCATCCATAGCCGACGATGCCGAAACCGATCGCTTCGAGATCAGCGAGCACGCCCGCCCGTTTCAGGTAGGACGCCGCCGCCGGCGAGCCGGGCGCAAGCGAGGTCTTCACCCAGGGCGCCGGCTTCATCCCGAGCGCGCGCGCCTTGCGCGCGACGAGGCCGGCGGCGACCAGCAGCCGGGGATCGGAGGTATTGGTGCAACTGGTGATCGACGCGATGGCGACAGGAAATTCCGGCAGGCCGCCGATGGCGGGCGCGGTGCCCGGCGCGTGCCCGCGCAGCACCGCGGGCACTTCCGCCAGGGGCAACAGGTCCTGCGGACGCCGCGGGCCGGCCACATGCAGCCCGATCGCGGTCAGGTCGATATCGACGGTGCGGGTATATCGCGGCACCGCATCCGGCTCGAACCAGAGCCCGGCGCGGCGGCAATACGCTTCCACCAGGGCCACCGCGTCTTCGCGGCGTCCGGTTGCGCGCAGGTAGGCCAGGGTCTGGTGGTCGACGCCGAAATACCCGGTCGTCGCGCCATACTCCGGCGCCATGTTGGCCACCACCGCGCGGTCGCCAGCGCTCAGCGTCGCCACACCGGGGCCGAAGAATTCGACGAAGTCGCCGGTCACGCCGGCTTCGCGCAGGCGCTGGGTGACGGTCAGCGCGAGATCGGTGGCGCTGGCACCGCCCGCGAGCATGCCGGTAAGCCGCACGCCGACGACATCGGGAATCCTCAGCATGGTGGGCATGCCGAACATGACCGTTTGCGCTTCCAGCCCGCCGACACCCCAGCCGAGCACGCCGATGCCATTGATCATCGGTGTATGGCTGTCGGTGCCGATCAGGGTGTCGGGCACCGCCCAGCGCTCGGCGCCGCCATCGCTATCCGGCGCCGCTTCCGCGACCACCGTCGCCAGCTGCTCCAGGTTGATCGTATGCATGATGCCGGTCCCCGGCGGGTGGATGCGCACGCCGCGCAGCGTGGCCGATGCCCAGCGCAGGAAACGGTAGCGCTCTTCATTGCGCCGCATCTCGTGCCGCAGGTTGAGCATCACCGCGTCCGGACGCGCGTATGCCTCGACCGCCAGCGAGTGATCGACGGACACATCCACCGGAACGCCGGGATTCAGGCGCTCCGGGTCGACGCCGTGCTCGGCCAGTACATTGCGCATTGCCGCGATGTCGACCAGCGCCGGCGTGCTGGTGGTGTCGTGCATCAGCACGCGTAACGGCTGAAACGGAATTTCCGCCTCGCTGGTGCCATGGTCGAGCCATCCGAAGACGGCCCGCACCGCGGCATCCCTTTCGTCGCCGTCCATGTTGCGCACGACGTTTTCCAGCAGGATGCGCAGCACAAGAGGGAGTTTGCCCAGATGCGCGCCGAAGAGGGAAGGGAGATCGATGATCCGGAAGCGCCGGCCGTTCACGTCCAGGTGCGCCGGCAGGGTGGGAAGCATGCTCATGACTCCATTATTGCATATCATGGCAAAAATATGCAAAGTGTCCTACATTGAAATACCGTGTGCCGGCAAGCGCCCGCGCTGCTTCGTTGCTCTGTCTCATGGAGAGGCAGCGGAAATCTGACAACAATGAAAGCTGCACCTGTTTGTGGCGCCCTTTTCAAGGAGATGTGACATGTCCAAGTTGAACCGAGTGTTCGAAATCACCGCACGCGCCGTCGCGCTGGGAGTGGCGCTGGCCGCCTCGGCGTCCGCGTTCGCCCAGGCTCCGCTGGAGCTGAAGATCATTGCGCCGGCGGCGCCGGGCGGCGGCTGGGATGGCGCGTCCCGGTCCCTGCAGCAAGTCATGGTCGCCACCGGGGCGGCCAAGAACGTGCAGGTCGTGAATGTGCCGGGCGCGGGCGGCACCGTCGGCCTGGCACAGTTCGTCAATAACGCGTCCGGCGACGGCAACCAGATGATGACCATGGGCATCACGATGCTGGGCGCGGTGCTGACCAACAAATCGCCGGTGACCCTCGATTCGGTGACGCCGATTGCGCGGCTGACCGCGGATCCGCTGGTGGTGGTGGTGCCGGCCAACTCGCCGCACAAGAGCATCAAGGATCTGGCCGCCGCGCTGAAGGCGGATACCTCGAAGGTGGTATGGGCCGGCGGTTCCGCCGGCGGCGCCGATCACATCCTGGCCGGACTGATTGCGAAAGCGGCGGGCGGTGACGCCAGCAAGCTGAACTATGTGCCGTTCTCCGGCGGCGGCGAGGCGCTGGCCGAGATGCTCGGCGGGCGCGTCGCGGCGGGCATATCCGGCTACAACGAGTTTGAAAGCATGATCAAGGCCGGCAAGCTGCGCGCGATTGCCTTGTCTACCGGCAAGCGCCTGCAGGGCGTCGACGTGCCGACGCTGAAGGAGCAGGGCATGGACGTCGAACTGGTCAACTGGCGCGGCATCGTTGGGCCGCCGAAGATCAGCGCCGAACAAAGCAAGGCGCTCGGCGCCGCGGTGGAAAAGGCGGTCAAGTCGCCCGAATGGGCGAAGGTCCTGAAGCAGCGCGGCTGGGAAGATGCCTACCTGCCCGCCGACCAGTTCGCCGCCTTCCTGAAAAGCGACCAGGCGCGCGTCAAGGAAGTGCTGACCTCGATCGGCCTGGCGAAATGACCGGGCGCGGCGCGCACACGCTGCCCGCCTGGCGGGCGCCGCTGATCGTCGGCCTGGTCCTGCTGGTCCTGGCGGCGCTGGTGCTCGGCGACTCGCTGCGCCTGGCGGCGGGCGTCGGCCACGGCGTCGGGCCCGCCGTCGGGATGCGCCTGACCGGCGCGCTGCTCGGCGTGCTCGGCGTCGCCCACCTGGTCACCGCATGGGCCAGGCGCCGCGCAAGCGTGGAAGTCCCGTACGCGGATACCGGGAAGCCGGGTCCGCTGGCCTGGGTGCTCGCCGGCCTGGTCCTGCAGATCGCGGTGCTGGCGTTCGGCGGCGGTTTTATCCTGGCATCGACCATCCTGTTCGTCTGCACCGCCTGCGCCTTCGGGCGCAAGCTCCTTTCCTTCGGTCCGGTGTATGGCTTTGTCCTGAGCCTGGCCGTGTATGCGTTTTTCACCAAGGTGCTCGCCCTGACGTTGCCGACCGGCCCGTTGGAGCGCTTGCTGCTGGGCTAAATCATGGAAATGTTCACTTTCCTGGCGGACGGACTTGGGGTTGCGCTGCAGCCGGGCAACCTGCTCTATGCGGGCATCGGCGTCTTGCTCGGCACGCTGGTCGGCATCCTTCCCGGCATCAGTCCTTCCCTCACTGTCGCGCTGCTGCTTCCGGTGACGTTCAAACTCGACCCGACAGGGTCGATCATCATGTTCGCCGGCATCTACTTCGGCGGCATGTACGGCAGCTCGACCACGGCAATCCTGATCAACACGCCGGGCGAGGCGGCTTCGATCGCGACCGCGATCGAGGGGCACCGGATGGCGCGCAACGGCCGGGGCGGCCCGGCGCTGGCGACCGCGGCGATCGGCTCCTTCGTCGCCGGCACCATCGCCACCATCGGCCTCGCCGCGCTGGCGCCCACCATCGTCGAGCTAGCGGTGCAATTCGGCCCCTGGGACTACTTCGGCCTGATGGCCGTCGCCTTCGTGACCGTCTCGGCGACCTTCGGCCACTCCGTGCTGCGCGGCGTCACCAGTCTCACGCTCGGGCTGCTGCTCGGCCTCGTCGGCATCGACAAGCTGACCGGGCAGGCGCGGCTGGCGTTCGGCGTCCCGGCCCTGATGGACGGCGTGTCGATCACCACGCTGGCGGTCGGCCTGTTCGCGATGGGCGAAGCGCTGTATGTTGCGACCCGCTTCAAGGAACACGAAGAGCGCATCGAACCGGTGCGCGGCTCGCTCTGGATGACACTGAAGGACTGGAAGGCGTCCTGGAAGGCGTGGATCCGCGGCACTATGCTCGGCTTCCCGATCGGGGCCTTGCCGGCGGGCGGCGCCGAAGTGCCGACGCTGCTTTCCTATTCGCTGGAGCGCAAGCTGGCCAAGGATCCCGCCGAGTTCGGCAACGGCGCCATCGCCGGCGTGGCGGGACCGGAGGCGGCAAACAACGCCGCCGCCACCGGCACGCTGGTGCCGCTGCTCGCGCTCGGCCTGCCCACCTCGGCCACCGCCGCCATGCTGCTGGCCGGCTTCCAGCAGTACGGGCTGGTGCCCGGGCCGCTGCTGTTCGCGACCAATCCGGAACTGGTCTGGGGCCTGATCGCCAGCTTCTTCGTCGGCAACCTGATGCTGCTTGTGCTCAATCTTCCTCTCGTCGGCCTGTGGGTGCGGCTGCTCGCGATCCCGCAGTCCTGGCTGTACGCGGGCATCCTGGTGTTTGCCGCGATGGGCACGCTCGCCGCCAATCCGTCGGTGGTCGAACTGACGATGCTGGTGGTGTTCGGCATCACCGGCTACCTGATGCGCTGCTGGGATTACCCGGTGGCGCCGATGATCGTCGGCCTGATCCTCGGGCCGATGGCGGAAGGCCAGTTCCGCCGCGCGCTGCAGGTGAGCCTGGGCGATTACCTCGTGTTCTTCAAGCATCCGTTCTCCGCGACCATGATTGCGATCGCGGTGCTCGCCTTGCTGGCGCCGTTCGTGTTCAAGGGGCTGCGGCGCATCCATGCCGCGGACGAATAGGGCGGATCAGGCGATGCCGGACCTGGCCATCTCCGGCGAACTGCTGCAGGCGCTGGCGCCGACCGGCGTCCTGCGCGCGTCGATCAACCTGGGCAACCCGATCCTCGCGAAGGCCGATTCTGGCACCGTGACGCCGTACGGGGTGTCGGTCGACCTGGCGAACGAACTCGCCGCCCGGCTCGGCGTGGGGATCCGGCACCTGGTATTCGACGCCGCCGGCAAAGCCGCCGACGCGCTGAAGCAGGACGCGGTCGATGTCGGATTCGTCGCTATCGACCCGGCGCGCGCCGAGGGAATCGCGTTTACCGCGCCCTACGTGCTGATCGAAGGGTGCTACCTGGTCAGGCAGGATTCGCCGATCAGCGCGAATGCGCAGGTGGACAGGCCGGGGATACGGGTGGCGGTGGGCAAGGGCAGCGCGTATGACCTGTACCTGAGCCGGGAACTGAAGCACGCCGCGCTCGTGCGCGCGCCGACGTCGCCGGCGGTGGTCGATACCTTTGTCGCCGAGGGGCTCGACGTCGCCGCCGGCGTGCGGCAGCAACTGGAGGCGGACTGCGCGCGCCATGCCGGCCTGCGCCTCTTGCCGGAGCGATTCATGGTGATCCGGCAGGCGATGGCGACGCCGAAGAGCCGGCCGGCGCCTGCGGTCGACTTCCTCATCCGGTTTGTGGAGGAAATGAAAGCCTCCGGCTTCGTCGCGCAGGCGCTCGCGCGCCACGGCATTGCGGGCGCAAGCGTCGCGCCGGCGCATGAACAAGAGGCAGACCGTTAGACCTCTGCCGCTGCCGGCGGCATCCGGCCCCCGCGCACTGCCGGCAGCCCCGGCTACGCCGAAGACCGTATGGCGTTCGGCTCCCGATCGCGTTCAAATGAGGTTTCTTGCCGGAATTGCGGCTGCCCAGAGCGCGGGAGAACCCATGCAGATCGATTTCCACCACGGCGTCACTTATGTCTGTGCCCGCCTGTCCGGCTTCAGCAGGGAGGAAGCCGGGATCATCGCGCACAGCGCGCAGTACGTCGACGACGCCACCCGGGCGGGAGAAATCTATTTCGACAACGGCATGATCTACACGCGGATCGCTTCCGCGCACAAGATGCTCGACTACAAGAACTTCAGCGCGCTCGCCAACGATCGTGCCTGGCTGCCGTTCCATTTCCTGCCCGGCAATGACGGCGAAGCCGCGCCCGCGGCGCACACGGCGCTGGACCGGGAGGAATACCTGCGCCGCTGCATCTGCCGTCCCAACAGCCCGGTCGCGCAAGACCTCGCGCGGCTGGTGGTGGAGCGCCAGAACCGCGCGTACGCGCTGTACCGGCTCGGCATCGCGATGCACGTCTATGTCGATACCTGGGCACACCAGGGCTTCGTCGGTTTCCAGCATCCGGTCAACGTCGCGACGAACCTGGAAGCGGAGCACGAACACGACACGAAGCGCTTGCGGCTGCGCATCATCGACTTCTTCCAGGATGAGATCGACCAGCTTGCCAGCAAATGGGTCGGCAGCTCGCTGCCGCTCGGCCACGGCGCAGTCCTGAGCTATCCGGACCGGCCCTACCTGAAATGGTCCTACACCAATGGCCACGGCGAGCGCGTGCTGCGCGACAACCCGCGGGATTTCGTCGACGCGGCGCAGCAGATGTTTCAGGTGTTTTGCCGCTACCGCGAATTTCCTTCGGTTGGCAATGCGGTGTTCGACAAGACCTATCCGTTGCCGGAGGCGTTCGCGCGGGTCGCGGACGTGCTGACCGTTACCCTGGACGAGAACGGGGAGCTCAGGCACCAGGCATGGCTCGCGCATATCGCGCAAGGCACGTTCGGCTTCGCCGACGAGGTGCGCTATATCGCGAAGGGGGAGGGCTCGTGGAAGCACGAGGCGCTCGGGACGGCCGTCGACGTCGACGAGCGGCACGGCAGGATCCCCTACCACCCGCGGTTCCAGACCAGCCATTGGAAACTGTTCCACGATGCGCTGCAGGCGCACCAGTTCTATGTGCTGCATGAGCTGCTGCCGCGCTATGGCTTGCTTGGCGGGTGAGGTGCGGCGGCGGGGGACGGAAGTCGCGCCGCGCGCTGCGGCGGGGACGGTGCGCGGAGCGCACCCTGCCGGAGGGGGCGCGATGTGCGGGGGAATGTTGTCGCGGGGGGGCGGAGCGCACCCTGCCTAAGAGGATGACGCTCCGAACACTGGCCGGTCAGGTGCTGTACCACGCATCCTTGAGCGGCCCGACCACCACGTCCCGCAGTTCCTGCCGCGATTCGAGCCATGTCTTCAGCGACGCACGCTGTTCCTCGCTGACCGAGCCGCGCATCGCGTCGACCACGACAAAGCCCGCGAGGCCATCGTTGAAGCCGCCGCCAAACAGCAGCCCGCGCTCGGCCACCGCCTCGACCAGGTCGTTGATGAAGGCATTGCGCGCATCCGGCGCAAGCGCCGCTGCGCTGTTTGCGGTGATCTCAAACCCGAGTTCCTGGAACTCGCCCAGCCTGAGTTTCTTGCGCTGGCGCTGGTTGTATTTGCCTTTTGTCTTTGCTGGCATGCTGGTCCTTTCGTGTGATGCGGGTGATAACGCGGGCAGGGAATCATGGGGAATCGCAGCGTTCGCTTTGCGCACCGCCTGCCCGTCGCGCGCGGCGCCGTTCTCATCCTGAAACGCCGCGACCCGCCATTCTGGTCGAAAAATCAGAACTTCACCAGCTCCACGCGCCGGTTCCTGGCCCTGCCGGCATCCGT
>NZ_DASPLS010000033.1:0-6897 GCF_035627455.1 Noviherbaspirillum sp. | reverse complement strand
CCGCCCAAATGTGTAATCCAAGACTTTCTTACTAACAACACTGGGAAAACAATGATTACAAATACCTTGGGCCAGCAGATCTGCCGTATTTACACCGCAGCCTTCCTGCGGGCGCCGGACAAGGGCGGCTACGAGTACTGGCTGAACACCGCGACAGCAAGCAGCCTGGCCGCGACGATCGACACCATGTTCTCCCTCGACGTGGTCAGGGCGGTTTACCCGGCCTCGATGACGAATGCGCAGTTCGTGACCGCGATCTATAACAATGTGTTCAGCAAGTCGCCTGACGACGGCGGCCTGGCGTACTGGAAGGCGTTCCTTGACACCGGCGCCAAGACGCGCGGCGGCCTCGTCCTGGATATCATCAACGCCGGCCTGTCCACCCCGGAAGGGACGTCCGGGCGCGACGTGATCGTCAACCGCGTCAATTACGCGATGGGCGTGGTCGAGCAGCAGCAGAGCACCGGCACCGACCTGTATGCCACGATTGGCGACGCCGCGATGAAGCAGACCTTTGCGACGGTGACCGCCGATACGTCTACCGTCGAAAGCGCGCTGTCGAGCACCGCGACCCAGTCCTACCTGACGGTCACCACGCTGACCGACAATAGCGACAAATTTACTGGAACGTCGGCGGCGGACCGCATCGATGCCGGCATGGGCGCGGATTCGATCGATGCCAGCTCGGGCAACGACTACATCATCGGCGGCACGGGCAACGACACGCTTTGGGGCAGCTTCGGCAGCGACCTCATCGATGCTGGTTCGGGCGATGACTTGCTGTATGGAGGTACGGCGACTTGGTCCGATAACGACACGACCGGCACCGATACGCTGATCGGCGGCACCGGCAACGATACGCTGTATGGGGGCGAAGCTGCTGACTACCTGATGGGCGGTGGTAACGCCGATTATCTGTATGGGGGTAACGGCAACGACACCATCGACGGCGGCACCGGGAATGACGGCTTGTACGGCGAGGAAGGCAACGACTCGCTGGTGGGGGGCGTGGGTAATGACACCCTCGAGTCCGGCTCCGGCAATGACACCCTGCTCGGCGGTGACGGCAACGACACCTTCTACGGCGGCAACGACTACACCGGCACCGGTTCTGTTTACATTGACGGCGGCGCCGGCGACGACTGGATCAGCGTCTCTTACACGAACAGCACGGTAACCGGCGGTGCGGGCAACGACACGATTTCGGGCGGGTCGCGCAATGACAGCATTTCCGGTGGCGACGGACAAGACACAATCAACGGCGGAGAAGGGCGTGACACCATTTCCGGCGGCGAGGGCACGGATACCATCGTGGGCGGCTCCGGCGACGACACGATCAACCTGTCTGAAACGTCTTCCTCACCCGATTTCGTGCGCTATATTCGCACCGCTGACTTTGGCGAGACCGGCGATACGATCACCGGATTTGATGCCAGCGATGTGCTGCAGATTAACCGGAGCCTGTTCAATGAACTCGGCAGCGGTACGTACAGCGGACAGGGGACGAGTGCCGATATCCAAACGGTCAGCAATGCCACGACGGCGTTTACAGCAGGCAAGACTGTGTTCCTGATCCAGGGGGCGAGTGCGGCTGCCGATACCCTTTCCGCCGCAGCAAGCTTCCTCGATGCCTATGGAAACAACCAGACCTACGGCGCGTCGGACGCCCTGTTGTTTGTATTCGGCGTCGGCAGCAATACGACCGTGTATTACTACGTGGACGATAACGCAGGCGACGCGCAAGTTACCGCGGAGGAGTTGACGCATGTGGTGACCCTGGTCGGAACCAGCGTTTCCAACCTTACGGCAGCCAATCTGTCGGCGGCCAGTTATTGGTGGTAAGCGCGGCGCGATCGCCATTGCTTTTGATTGCCGCCCGGCGTTGCGCCGGGCGGCATTTTTATTTTTGAAATAATCCGCGTAGAAAAGTCCGGAAGCCAGCGCGTGCCCCCAACGCTCCGGCCGGGCGTGATGCCGTAGAAGCAAGAAAAATCGCGCCTAAACCCAAGTCCCGTTGTTTCCTGCAATGCCCGGCAACAAAAAATCTGGTGAGCAACCTTGTGCTATGGTAAGCTCCAAAATGTGATTTTCGTCACATTTTTTAATTCGGTGGCCAAGGGACTTGTGCAGTTCTGAAGAAATCCGGTGCTGTTGCCGCATCCGGACTTTCGCTTTTCCGGCGGACCGCAGAACTTTAGCCATTTTATTCGACGGAGCCTCCGCGCGTTCGTACTGCGTTACTTATCCAGATGAAACCGAAACTCAAACTCCCGCAAAATGAAATCGCACAAGCCCTTGTCGGTTTCAAGAGTGCGTTCCGTACCGTAGGCGTGTTCAGCGCGATCATCAACATGATCATGCTGGTGCCGTCCATCTACATGCTGCAGGTCTATGACCGCGTGCTGCCGAGCCAGAACGAAATCACGCTGTTGATGCTGACGCTCATTACCCTCGGCGCCTATGTGCTGATGAGCGCGCTGGAGTATGTGCGCAGCTTCGTGCTGGTGCGGGTCGGGGCGAAGCTGGACATGCAGCTGAACAAGCGCATCTACTCCGCTGCGTTCGAGCAGAACCTGCGCCGCGGCGGCGGCAACGCAGGGCAGGCGCTGAACGACCTGACCAACATCCGCCAGTTCGTCACCGGCAACGGCCTGTTTGCGTTCTTCGACGCGCCGTGGTTCCCGATCTATCTCGCCGTGATTTTCGCGTTCGAACCGTCGCTCGGCGTGTTCGCGGTGGTCGGCAGCCTGATCCAGGTGGCGCTGGCCGTCATCAATGAAAAAGTCTCCAAGAAGCCGCTGGAAGAAGCGAGCAGCCTCGCGATCGCTTCGAGCAACCTGGCGACCAACAACCTGCGCAATGCGGAAGTGATCGAGTCGATGGGCATGCTGCCCAATCTGATGAATCGCTGGTTCACGATGCACAGCCGCTTCCTGCAGCTGCAGGCGGAAGCGAGCGAAAAGGCCGGCGTGGTGACCGCGGCGACCAAGTTCGTGCAGGTGTCGCTGCAATCGCTGGTGCTGGGCTACGCGGCGCTGCTGGTCGTCGAAGGCAAGATCACCCCCGGCATGATGATCGCCGCCACCATCCTGATGGGCCGCGCGCTGAGCCCGGTGCAGCTGGTGATCAGCGTCTGGAAGCAGTGGAGCAGCACGCGCAGCGCCTATCACCGCCTGACCGAACTGCTGGAAGCGAATCCGGCGCGCCAGGCTGGCATGTCGCTGCCCAAGCCGGAAGGCGTGATGTCGGTCGAGGCGGTCACCGCGGCGCCGCCGGGCTCGCAGGTGGCGGTCATCAAGGGCCTCAATTTCGCACTGCAGCCGGGCGACGCGCTTGGCATCATCGGTCCGAGCGGCTCCGGCAAGTCCACGCTCGCACGTCTGCTCGTCGGCGTCTGGCCGGCCGCCGTCGGCAAGGTCCGTCTCGACGGCGCCGACATCTTCCAGTGGAACAAGGATGAGCTGGGCCCGCACATCGGCTACCTGCCGCAGGACATCGAACTGTTCGCCGGTACCGTCGCGGAAAACATTGCGCGCTTCGGCGAAGTCGATTCGGAACAGGTGATCGAAGCGGCCAAGCGCGCCGGCGTGCATGACATGATCCTGCACTTCCCGAAGGGCTACGACACCAAACTGGGCGACGGCGGCGCCGGTCTGTCCGGCGGCCAGAAACAGCGCATCGGCCTGGCCCGTGCGATGTACGGCGATCCTTCGCTGCTGGTGCTGGACGAGCCGAACTCCAACCTCGACGATGTCGGCGAGCAGGCTCTGCTGACCGCGATCATCGACCTGCGCCGCCGCGGCAAGACCATCGTGCTGATCACGCACCGCACCAGCGTGCTGGGCGTGACCAACAAGCTGCTGCTGCTGCGCGACGGCGTCGCCCAGGCCTTCGGCCCGAGCAATGAAGTGCTGGCGGCGCTGACCAAGGCGAACCAGCAGCAACAGGCGCAACTCGCGCAACAGCAGGCACAGGCACGCGCCGCCGCAGAGCAGGCGAACAACGGCACGGCAGTCGCAGCACAGGAATAAGCAAATGAAACTGTTGAAAAACACCGAGGCGACCGAGGTCGTCGCGCAAGAGCTCCCCAAGATCAATGTGGACACCGATCCGTCGCGCCACGCACGGCTGGGCTGGCTCATCGTACTGCTGGGTTTTGGCGGCTTCCTGCTGTGGGCCAGCTTCGCGCCGCTCGACAAGGGCGTTCCGGCAAGCGGCACCGTGACCGTGTCGAGCAACCGCAAGGTCGTGCAGCACCAGACCGGCGGCACCATCGAAGACATCCTGGTCAAGGAAGGCGAGGTGGTGAAGGCCGGCCAGCCGCTGGTGCGCATGAATGACGTGGCGGCCAAGTCGAATGCCGAGATCGCCCGCGTGCAGTACTTCAATGCACGCGCGGTGGAAGCGCGGCTGATCGCCGAGCGCGACGGCAAGAAATCGATCGCCTTCCCGCCGGAGCTGGAATCGGCAAAGACCGATGCACGCGTCGCGAACAACATTTCGCTGCAGGCGCAACTGTTCAGCTCGCGCCAGGCCGCACTGCAAAGCGACCTGGCGGCCACCGACGAAACCATCGCCGGCCTGAAGGCGCAGGTGCGCGGCCTGCAGGAGGCGCTGGACAGCCAGAAGCAGCAGCAGCAATTCCTGAAGGAGCAGCTGGAAGGCATGCGCGACCTGGCCAGGGAAGGCTATGTGGCGCGCAACCGCCTGCTCGACCTGGAGCGCACCTATGCGCAGGTGAACGGCGGCATGTCGGAAAACATCGGCAACATCGGCCGCGCGCAGCGCCAGATCGCCGAACTGACGCTGCGCCGCACGCTGCGCCAGCAGGAATACCAGAAGGAAGTCCGCTCGCAGCTGTCCGAAGTGCAGAAGGAAGCCGAGGCGCTGGCAAACCGCCTGAAGAGCCTCGACTTTGACCTCGAGAACGCCATTGTCCGCGCGCCGGTCGACGGCGTCGTGGTGGGCCTGAATGTCTTTACCCGCGGCGGCGTGATTCCGGGCGGTTTCCGCATGATGGACCTGGTGCCGGCGGATGACCCGCTGGTCGTCGAAGCGCAGGTCCCGGTCAACCTGATCGACAAGGTACACCCGGACCTGAAGGTGGAACTGATCTTTGCCGCGTTCAACCAGAACGAGACGCCGCACATTCCGGGCGTGGTCACGCAGGTTTCCGCGGACCGTCTGGTCGACGAAAGGACGGGCATGCCGTACTACAAGATCCAGGCGCAGGTCACGCCGGAAGGAAAGAAGCTGCTGAAGGATCTGCAGGTTCGCCCCGGCATGCCGGTGGAACTCTTCGTGAAGACCGGCGAGCGCACGATGATGAGCTACCTGCTCAAGCCAATCTTTGACCGTGCGACGACCGCGCTGACCGAGGAGTGAACGTGGCGGCAATGATGAAGAGACGCGCACTGGCTTCGGCACTGGCGGCCGCACTGGTCCTGCAGGCGGGATCGGCTTCGGCGATCAGCCTGGTCGAGGCGTACCAGGCGGCGTTGCAGAACGACCCGCTGTACCGCTCCGCGGTGCACGACAACGAGGCCGGCCAGCAATACACCGCGATCGGCCGGTCCTACCTGCTGCCCAGCCTGTCCGCAAGCTATGCGACGAGCAAGAATCGCGCGGATTTCACGCAGCCGAACATCCTCGGACAGCAAACGACCACCCATCCCGAGTACACCAGCACCTCCGGCGGCGTCAGTCTGCGCCAGCCGCTGCTGAACCTGGATGCGTGGGCGCGCTATAACCAGGGCGTCGCGCAGACCAACTACAGCGACGCGCTGTTTACCGCGCGCGGCCAGGACCTGATGATCCGGCTGGTGAGCGCGTATGCCGAAGCGAAGTATGCGGAAGACCAGCTTGCGCTGGCGACGATCCAGCGCGACACCTTTGCCGAGCAGCGGCGGGTGAACGAGCGCATGTTCGAACGCGGCGAAGGCACGCGCACCGACATGCTGGAAACCCAGGCGCGCTACGATCTGGCTGAAGCGCAGCTGGTGGAGGCGCGCGACAACGTGACCAACACGCGCAACGCGCTGGCATCGATCATCGGCGGCGACGTGACCCAGCTCGACGTGCTGACGGATGATTTCAAGGTCAGGCCGATGCAGCCGGCGAGCTTCGAGGAATGGAAGGCGCTGGCGCTGGAGCGCAACGCGGAGATTGCCGCGCAGCGCTATAGCGTCGAAGTGGCGGAGCAGGAAATCAAGAAGGGCCGCGCCGGCCATGCGCCGCGGGTGGACCTGGTGGCGGGCTATAACAAGGCCAATTCGGAAACGGTTACCACGCGCAACCAGGATTCCACGGTGCGCAGCGTCGGCGTGCAGGTCAGCATTCCGATTTACTCCGGCGGCCTGACCAGCGCGGTGACCAGCCAGGCAATTGCCAACCACGACAAGGCCAAGTCGGACCTCGACGCCAAGACCAACCAGGTGCTGGTCGAACTGCGCAAGCAGTACAGCCTTTCGCTGAGCAGTGCGGCGCGCATCGATGCGCTGGTCAAGTCGGTCAATTCGGCACGCATGCTGGTGCAGGCCACGCAGCAGAGCGTCAAGGGCGGCGTGCGCATCAACCTCGACGTGCTGAACGCGCAGCAGCAGTTGTATGTCGCGCAGCGCGACCTCGCGCAGGCGCGTTACAGCTACCTCATCAGCTATCTGCGCCTGCGTTTCTCGGCGGGCACGCTGACGGCCGAGGATCTGCATACGGTCGCCGGCTATTTCGTCAAATCGGGCAGCAACATGATGTCCGAAACCGTGTTGCCGACCCGGGTGGTGGCGAAGGCGGCAGCCGTGGTTGCGCCGCCGCAGCCGGCCGTGCAGAAGGCGGAACCCGCAGCCGACGCCGGCCGCGACGAGGTGCTGAAGTTCGTCCAGAGCTGGGCGCAGGCATGGG
>NZ_DASPLS010000032.1:0-18886 GCF_035627455.1 Noviherbaspirillum sp. | reverse complement strand
TCGCAGCGTTCGCTTTGCGCACCGCCTGCCCGTCGCGCGCGGCGCCGTTCTCATCCTGAAACGCCGCGACCCGCCATTCTGGTCGAAAAATCAGAACTTCACCAGCTCCACGCGCCGGTTCCTGGCCCTGCCGGCATCCGTTCGGTTGTCCGCGACCGGCGCCGCGTCGCCCTTGCCGGCGGACTTGAGGCGCTTGGCGTCGATTCCCTTGCCTTCCAGGTACTTCACCACGCTTTCGGCGCGCTTCAAGGACAGCTCGGCGTTCGATTTCTTGTCGCCGACATTGTCGGTATGGCCTTCCACTGACAGTTTCAGCTGCCTGTCGTTCTTCAGCAGCGACACCACTTCCGCCAGCAGCGCTTCCGATTCCGGCTTGATGGTCGCCTTTCCGGTATCGAACACGATGCCGTTCAGCGCCACGAAGCCGGTGGCCTTGATCGCGGCCGCCATTTCGCCGGCCGAGAACTCGACCTTCTGCGCCATCGCGGCGACGTCGACGATATGCAGCTGGTAGCGGTAACCGCCGTTGTCGACGCTGATCTGCACCCAGCGCTCGCCGTCCGCACGCGGCACGCGGAACACCGCGACTTCGCCATGGCGCCGCACCAGGCTGCCGCCGGCCTTCCTGAAAGCGTTCTCGTAGTTGCGGATCAGCTCCACCGTGCTCGGCTGGCGCACGCCTTCTTTCAGGATGTAGTCGACGAACCAGTACTTGCCTTCCTTGGTTTCGCCATCGTCCGGGTTGGCCTTGCTGGCGAACTGGAATTCGTTGAAGTCGTTGCGCTTGCTGTTATCGATGTAGAAGCCGGGGAAGCGGGCGATTTCCGGATGCTCTTCCGTCTCTTCCAGATCGGCCGGGTCTTTCGCGGCAAAGGCGGTGGCGGTGAAGGTGACGAGGATCAGTGCGATCAAGCGTTTGAAAGCGAGGTTCAATATGCGCTCCGTGTTATCGGTGTTGGTTGTTGAGTGAAGCGGGTATGGAATGGAAATGGCGTGGTCCGGCGGCGCGCCGCCGCCCCCGGAATTAAACCTCCCCTTGCCGAAAAGAGCAAATACCACAAATATGGGACAGCCGGATACCGGAAGTGAGCGCCGGGCATGCAGCTTCCCTGCCTGGCGCGATGCGTTGCCTCGGGACCGGTCCCGCAAGAAGGGGGGAGGGGGCGGTCACTGCTGGCGGATGGTGGCGATCAGCCGCGCATCCTCCAGCGCCGCGGTGCGATGGAAGGTGATTTCCTGGTAGGCCGGCGATTTCAGCATGGACAGGAAGGCTTCCTTCGACGGGTACTCGACCAGCAGCACTTCGTCCCAGCGCTCATCCGGCGGCGCGATGAAGGCATGCCTGGCCTCGCCCTGCCAGATCACCGTTCCGCCCACCTGCTTCAGGTGCGGCACCACTTCGGCGGCGTAGGTCGCATAGGCTTCGCGTCCGCTGCGCGCCGGCTGCTGCCTGTCGGCCGCGTACGCGGCTTGCGCGCGGAAGCGCAGCAGGTTGAGCATCACGACCGGCGTGCCGGAAGGCAGGTTTGCCGCCAGTTGCCGGACACTCTCCGGTGTCGGGTCGATCGATCTTGCCAAGGCTGTCTCCTTTGTTCTGGTTGAATGATGACGCCCGTGCGCCAGCCTTGCTGCCGGCGCAGCGCCTGCCCATGGTAATGCACGCCTGATTTTTTCGCAGGGGCTGCCGGTAGACTAGTGCCCGGACGTCGACGGCGTATCGATGACGCCATGCAGCGGCTGTCCGCCGTTGAACAGGGACGGCGGCCACCAGCCGACATCGGCGGTGATCTTCGAATCGAACTGCAGCCGCGCCTGCGACGCCGGATAGGACTTGTTGTTGTAGGAAAAGCCGGCGACTTCCAGCACGCCGCCATTGAAGGCCGCGCACTCCTTGTCCAGCGCGTACGTCGTTTCCACGCTGCCGTCACTGCCGGCGCTGCGCCTGAACTGCCGGGCCGCGGACAACGGAATGGCGTTTCCTGCCTGGGTCAGGATGCGCGTGCGCGCGAGGATATCTTCCGCGCCTTCCGGCATCCGCACGCGCAGGTAAGAGACGGGTTCGAACACGTAGCCCGCGGGGAGGACGGGTGGCAAGGGAATCACATAGGACGTCATCAGGGTGCCGAGCCGGTTCGGGCAGGCGAATTCGATCGCCAGCGGCAGGTCGTTGTGCGGCTTCAATACCGCCTGCGCGTTCTCCACAGGTGTCTCCAGCGTTGGGGAAAACAGAACCGTCTCCTCGGTGCCCGACGTGGTGAAGGCGACGCAGCCGGTAAGGGATAGCGACAACACGGAAAGAATGCTCGCACGCATGGTTGCACCTCCTGCAAGAAGCGGATGCGGGGGCGCCGCAATCAGCGCAGGCATCCGTGCTTCACCTGCTTGCAGGACTCGTGCCAATGCCATGCACCGTAGCCGTCTTCTCCTGTTGCCAGGACGGCAAATCCCAAACGATGCAAAAATAGCCGTTGTAGCGCAGCACCGAACAACCCGTTCCGACGCTAACCGGACAAAAACACAAGGAGACAGCCATGCCCGCCTTTCCCTCCGTCGTCATCGACAAGGACCCCGCGAACCCCCGCGTCGCCCGCCTGACGCTCAACCGCCCGGAGCGCCTGAACGCGATCAACGAGGATATGCCGCGCGACATCCGCGCCGCGGTCGACTGGGCCAATGCCGACAATGAGGTGCATGTGATCGTGGTGGAAGGCGCGGGCAAGGGTTTCTGCGGCGGCTATGACCTGCAGCTTTTCGGCCAGGGCCAGGTCGACCACCCCTGCCAGCAGGAAAAATTCCCGTGGGACCCGATGGAAGACTATGCGTACATGAAGCGCAACACCGGAGACTTCATGAGCCTGTGGCGCAGCCCGAAGCCGACGATCGCGAAGGTGCACGGCCATGCGGTCGCCGGCGGCAGCGACATCGCGCTGTGCTGCGACCTGCTGGTGATGGCCGACGATGCGCGCATCGGCTACATGCCGACCCGGGTCTGGGGCTGCCCGACCACCGCGATGTGGACTTACCGCCTCGGTCCGGCCCGCGCCAAGCAGATGATGTTCACCGGCGACACCATCGACGGCAGGACCGCCGCCGCATGGGGGCTGGCCAACAGCAGCGTGCCTGCGGCGGAACTGGACCGCGCGGTGATGGAACTGGCCGGGCGCATCGCCGGTGTGCCGCGCGGGCATCTCGCGATGCACAAGATGGTGGTCAACCAGGCAATGCTGACGATGGGGCTGGAGCAGACCCAGATGTTCGCGACGGTGTTCGACGGCATCACCCGCCACAACCCGGAAGGCATGTGGTTCAGGCGGCAGGCGCAGGCGGAGGGCTTCCGCAGTGCGGTGCAGTGGCGCGACAGCGGGCGGGCGATCCCGGAAGGGGATGAGGCACGGGCGCTGATCGCGGAACTGGAGCAGAAGCTGCGCGCGCAGGGCGGATGAGCGGCGAGGGCTCCCGTCGACCGCCGGTCAGCGGCCGGACAGCATTGCTATTAGCCCGTCAAGATGATTTGGCAGGTAAAGGATCGAAGGGTGGGGGGCGCCGAGGAAGAGCGAATCGACACCCACCTTGCGCCTTGATAGCGTAGCCAAAACGGTGGGTTTCTCCTGCGGCTCCACCCACCCTACAACTGGCCGGCGACAGCGGCCGGCCAGCATTGACCGGCATGCAGCAGCGGGGCGGCGGGCCTGCCGGAAGGGTCGCCTTCTATTCAGACCACGCGCTCGGACCGCGCTCGAGGCTGCGCATGCGCTGCTCGAGATCGAAGAGGTCGGCCGATTCAGCCAGATAGGCCTCTTCGCGGTTGCGGCGGCTTTCTTCCATGCTTTGCAGGAGGCCGTTGGCGAGGTGCTCAAGTGCTGCATGGATGGATGCAGCGATGTCGTGACCGGCGGAGCGCATGGCGGTAACCACGGCGTTCGGCGTTGTCATTGTGGCGATAGACATTTTGTGTCCTTTCAGTGCCTTACGTTGGTGATGCCAGTATAGGACTGCGGTCCCGCCAGGGATAATTTCGATTCAGAATGAGAGTTATGCGGCTGGTGAATCTGGACGGAATGCCATCGGGGATAGCAATGTGTAAAACGTGTAAGGTGCGCTGTGCGCACCAAGGCATTCAAACCAGGTCGGGCAAGTCCGCCAATGTCTTGGCCAATCCCCGGTTCGGCCGGCACATCCCGATTCAACAAACAGATGAGTGCGCCGGGCGCCATGCCTCGCTGCCAAATGCGCGCAGCACATGGCTGATTTCATTCTTTGCATGGGAACGCCGGGCACCGAATCTGGAACGTAAAATCCGACGAATGGGCAGGAGCGTCAACGTCCCGGCAGGGTGCGCTCCGCGGACCGCTCGTCGAATGAATGGAAGCGTCAAACTATGAGCACGGGAACGCCGTGAAACGGTGCGCAAAGCGCACCCTGCGTTTGTTGTTTATGTCGTGAGGTTCGTTCTGCACATTACAAAAACAGGGCCATACATCTGATATGCGTTTCCACTCAGGCACACCGGTTGTCCTGCTCCTGTCTTCCATGCTGCTCGGGTGCGTTGCCACTTCGCTGGAACGCGTTCAGGAAGTCCCCTTTGCCACGCTAAGCCAGTCCCTCAATTCCGGCATCGATCGCTTCGCCGCGGAAGTCGTGCGCGACAACGCGTCGCTGGAGCGGCTCTGGCAGGAGCACGTGAAGAACGATGGAAAGAAACTCCGGGTGCCCGTTGTCGACTTTTCGCACGACATGGTGATAGCCGTTTTCCTCGGACCGCGTTCCAACGGCTGCTACCAAGTGCAGATCGAGCGCGTGATCCATGCGGGCGGCGTCCTGAAGGTCGAGTACCGGGAAATTGCACCGTTCGGAAATGCCATCTGTACCTATGGCATGACGTGGCCATCCCACATTGTCCGGGTGCCCGCGCGCGACCGCGAAGTGGAGTTCGTCAGGATCGGTTACCGGAGTTCGGAGTAACGCGACGGCGCGGCGGAGATCCGGCTCGATTACACGGCAAGCGACATCAACTGATACCCCGCAAATCCCGCCAGCAGCAGCGCCGAGCCGCGCCGGACCCAGCGCAGGTGCACCGGCTGCAGCCGCTCGCGCAGGCGCCCGACCATTCCCACCAGGATGAACCACCACAAGGCCGAGCCGACGAACACCCCGGCGATCATCCATGCGGGCGACGCACCCGCCATGCCGCCGGCCAGCGATGAAAACACCGCGATGAACGACAGGATGGTCATCGGGTTGGAGATCGTCAGCAGGAAGGTGCCGCCGAACGCCTGCCAGCCCTTGACGCCGCCTTTGGCCGCCGCCGCCTGTTTCGGCTCCGCGCTGTGCCATGCGCTCCATGCCAGCCATAGCAGGAACAGCGCGCCGCCCGACGCGAGCAGCGTGCGCGATGCGGTCAAGAGCGTGATCACCGCCGTCACGCCGAACGCGCCGATCGCGCCGTACATTGCATCCGCCACCGCCGCGCCGAGACCGGTCGCCAGCCCGACGCGCGGGCCATGGTCGAGCGTGCGCTGGATGCACAACAGGCCGATCGGCCCGACCGGCGCCGCGATCGACAGGCCGATCAGCGCCGACTTGAGGAACAGGGGAAAGAGCGAGGTATCCATGCCCGAAAGTCTATCCAGCCGGCTGGCGGCGAGGAATGCGGTTTTTCAGGCAAAATGCGCGGGTCGCCTGAAAAAATAAAGGAGATTCCGGAAATGAACCCTGTGGATGAAAAGTCGTGGCGCATCCTCGCCGCGCTGCAGGAAGACGCCCGCGCGCCGCTGAAAACGCTGGCCGAAACCGCCGGACTGTCGGTGCCCGCCACCGCGGAGCGCATCCGGAAGATGGAAGAGGCCGGCATCATCCGCGGTTACCATGCGGACGTCGCGCCGGAAGCGCTCGGCTATGTGATCAAGGCGGTGGTTGCCATCACCACCCAGCATCCGTACAAGCAAAAGTTCATCGAGGTGCTGCGCGCCAAGCCGCAGGTGCTGGAGTGCCTGCACGTGACCGGCGCCGACTCCGTGTTGTTTACCGTGGTGGCGAAGGACATGGCCGACCTGGAGCAATTCCTCGCCAGCATCAACAAGTATGGCGAGACGCGCACCTCGATCGTGATGTCCGCGCAGATTCCGCGGCGTGGCGTGCAGCGGTTCTAGGAATGTCCGGCCTCGGGCCCGCACTCGCCGGCGCATACTACGGGCCTCGCCGCGCGGCAGGACCTGAGACAAGATGGTGAACGATGCGCGGCCGCGGCTTCACGACGTTACGGCTTCAAGCCTGCCAGCGTTGCATTCACGCCGTCGACGATTTCCTTCATCGCCTCGTTCTGCGGCAACTGGCGCGAGTACAGCGCGATCCGCTGCTGCATCTTCTCGAACGGTGCGCGTTGCCCGACTTCCCCGATCAACCGCCTGCCTTCGCCGGAAGACAGGAACGCCATGATCTTGCGGGGATCCGTGCGCTCGTCGTCGAGCTTCGCAAGGACCATATCCCGGTAGCTCGCCCCCTTGATCTCGACTGCCAGCATCGCGCTGGCGTGCAGCCAGTTTGCAAATCGAATGGCGTCGGTATACCCGAAGTCGCCGAGTGGCATCGGGAATGCAGGTTCGGTCTCGTTTAACAGAAGGAGCAGTTCCTCCTTTGCGGCCGGATCGAGCTTCTTGACGACTTCCTTCGCTTGCAAGACAAACGTGATCACCTCCGTGCCATAGGGGTTTTTTGACCGGCGTAGCTCAGCCACGAGTGCGCGCTGCGCGTGCGCCGGCGCGAACGGCACAAGATGGGCCAGCTCCCCGAAATAGCCATCGTCGTCGATTGCGCCGTTGCGCCTTGCGGACGAAAGGATGTCCGGCGTATCGGGAAAGTACCCAAGCCGGGAATAGACCAGCACAGCCGCACCCGCAAGCTCGCGCTGCTCTGCCCGGGCCAGTCGGCGCAGGTCCTGCGCAATTGCGGCGTTCATTCCCGTTGCGTCGGCCGGGGAGTACAGCGATCCAAGGAGACGGGCGAGCGCGACTTTTTCCTCTGCAGGGACGCGCGACACCAGAAGCGTGCGGATCGCCATTACGTTGGCCCGGGTCTTCCGGATGCCAAGTACATAAGCTTCGTCGAGCGTCTTTCGGTTCTCGATCGCATCTGTTGCGCGCTTGACGCGGTATGCATCAAGGAGCTGCTGGGCGCGCGCGCTGCGCTGGTCGGGCGTCGCTTGGTTCGCCATGCCCGGCACCGGGGCCGGTTGCGCGAGCACGATCGTGTGTACAAGAATTCCGACTGCGCCAATCACCAATGCCTGTTTCATCGGTTCTCCAATTCTTTATTAATACTGCAGGCGCCGCCGCAGCGTCTCCGCCACCTTGCGCCGCCGCAAGTCCGGGAAAGGATGCAAGCCGTCAACTCCAGAGGAGGGGATGCGTCATGTTAATACTTCGCCACGATTTTTAAAAACCATCCACATGGATGGGAACTGGATGGTGCGGGGCTGGTCCTACCTGCAGGAGGAAAAAACATGGCACGCGAACCAGTCACGCAAGACAGCCGGGTAAAAGTTGGCGATACGGAAAAAATCACCATCAACCTCGGCCCCGTCGACCTCGGACAGATCGATCTGCTGGTGCAGGAGGGGTTCTATTCGAACCGCACCGACCTGATCCGGACGGCGATACGCAACCAGTTGCAGTTGCATGGCGACGTCATCCGGCAGACGGTGGCGCGCAAGAGCCTCGTGCTCGGCCTGCAACATTACTCCCGCGCGGACCTGGAGGCCGTGCGCGACGCAGGACAGACGTTGCAGATACAGGTGCTGGGCCTGGCCAGCATCGGGGCGGATGTCACGCCCGAACTCGCGTTGGCCACTATCGACTCCGTGACCGTGCTGGGTGCCCTGCATGCCAGCCCCGCCGTCAAGGCCGCTTTGGCCGGACGGATACATTAATTACTTTGAAAGACTGCCATGAACATCAATGAAGGCTTCCTCGCGCAAATGCGCGAAGCCACCCAACTCTTGCAGACCGAAGGCCCGATGGCCGCCACCGCCGCGATACAACGCGCGCTGCACGGCGCGTCGCCGGGCACGGCACAGACGCCGCCCACCGACTGGACTGCATACCTGCCGCAGGCGCCGGAACTGCACGACATCAACACGCCGCACGCGCCGCAGCCACAGCCGCAACCTGGGGCCGACCTGCTCGCCCGCTTCCGCAACCTCGCCGGCGGCAAGTGGCCGGGCGCCGGCGCACACCAGCCGGTAGAGGACGTCGAAGTACACGATGCCGCCGATGCGCCCGATGCGCGTCCGGACGCCTCCGCCCGGGGACGCTTCATTGCCGGCGCATGCACCAGCCACGCCGGCACGCGCGCCTACAAGCTGTACATCCCGAGCGGATACAAGGACGAGCCGCTGCCGCTGGTCGTCATGCTGCACGGCTGCACGCAGAATCCCGACGACTTCGCCGCGGGTACCGGCATGAACGCCGCCGCCGAGGAAAACAATTGCTTCGTCGTCTATCCGGAACAGACGAAGAACGCCAACGGCTCGCAATGCTGGAACTGGTTCCAGCCCGGCGACCAGCGGCGCGACCAGGGCGAACCGTCGATCCTTGCCGACATCGCGCGCGACATCGGCCGCAGCTACAAGGTCGACACCAGCCGCATCTATGTGGCCGGCCTGTCCGCCGGCGGCGCGATGGCCGTGGTGCTCGGCGCGACCTATCCCGAGCTGTTTGCCGCCGTCGGCGTCCATTCCGGCCTGCCGTATGGTATCGCGCACGATGTCCCGTCCGCGTTCGCCGCGATGAAGCGCCGCAAGGCCAAGGCCGGCGCAAGCCGCGGACTGCAGGCGCAGGCGCGCAGCCCGGCACCGCTCGGGAAGCCGGTGCCGGCGATCGTCTTCCACGGCGACCGTGACACCACCGTGTCGCCCGTCAATGGCGACCAGGTGCTGGCCCAATGCGTGCCTGCGGCAGGCGACAAGGATGCGCGCACCGACGTGCAGCAAGCGGCGGTGCCGAACGGGCGGACCTATACCAAAACCGTGATCCGGGACGGGCAGGGCAACACCATCGCGGAGAAATGGATCGTGCACGGCGCCGCCCACGCCTGGTCCGGCGGCAGCCGCAAGGGTTCGTACACCGACCCGAAGGGCCCGGACGCCTCCCGCGAAATGCTGCGCTTCTTTCTCGCGCATCCGCGCAGTGTGTAGCCAAGACGCATCATCCGGCGCTGCCGGGTGAGCGACCCGAGGCCGCCGTCACGAAAGGCGGCGGCCTTTTCATGCGTGGACAGGAAACTTCATGTAGGCTGGGGCATGGACAAAGAAAACGTCATTTCGCTGAGCGGTCCGTTCCGCATCCATGATTCGCTGGGGCGGACATGGAAGGTGCGGGGCATTCGCATTTACGACGAAGGCTATGCCATCATCGACGTCTACGTGGACTTCGACGCGTCGATGGAAGACGATCCGCTCCACGAAGACCCGCTCGTCATCCGGCAGATCCTTTCCCGGCTGCGCGCCATCGGCTACGACGGCCCGGATTTCGGACTGGGCGATCCCGGCCTGCAGGACGACAGGCTGATCGTGCTTGAAGCGCCGGAAGCGTTTTGCCTTTTCGCAGCCGGCAAGGGCTGGAAAAACCTGGCGGAAGCGTATGCGGGCGCCGACAGTTATCCGGCCGCACACGACGACATCATGAACAGCCCGGAGGCGCAGGTCGTTTATGCCGCGCTGATGCGCAGGATTACGGGCAAGTAACGACAGGGGCGGGAAGGCGCATGCCGGTTCCGCTATTTGCGCGAATGGGTAGAGGTGGCCGCGGAGGAATGGTGCGCAAAGCGCACCCTACGTGCCAAGTGTCAAAACGGCAAGGTGCGCTTTGCGCACCGCTTCGAAGAATCAATGCGCGGAAGGATCGGGGCGTTACGGTGTGACGTCGTGCGCGTAGCACGCCCTACGCATTTCAAGGATGGGTTTGAAGCAACCCACAGCTTACGCCGGCTTGTTTTCCCGCGCATCGATGTCCGCCAGCGACTCGCGTCCGCGCTCGGTAATGTCGAAGCCATCTCCCACGGTGCGCGGCGCGATCAATCCTTTCCTGCTCAGGAAGGTCGCGACATCCGCGTCGATGGCGCCCGGCGCGGCGTACGCCACCGCGCGCAGCCCTTCGATGCAGCGTTGCACGAACAAGGTCTGCTGGCCCTTCTCGGTGAGCGCAAACACGCCGCCCTTGGCGGTGATGTACTTCAGGCCCGCGAGCCGCTTCGCATTGCGCGCCACGCAGGCGCTTTCCCGCTCGCCTTTTTTCAGGCGGCGGATCTGCGCGAGCGCCTCGAATTCATCCCTCGTCAACTTGTCTTCCATTGTCTTTCCGATCAATCGTAAGTCATTTCCGGCGCTTGCCCGGCTGTTTCGGCTTGGGCGGCGTCTGCGGCCGCGCCGTGGCGAGCTGCGCGAACAGGGTTTTCGCATCCTGCACCGCGCGCTCCTGCGTGCGCATTTCCGGAATGTCGTCGTGCAGCGTGAAAAAATCCGCCGCCTGCGCCTTCATCACATGCTTGATCGCGGCGTCGTCGCTCATGTCGTACATTTCGGTCAGGAGCGTGGTGACTTCATCCAGGTATTCTTCGTAGGTCATCGGCATGGCGGGGGAGCGGCGAGGGCCGGGGTCAAATGTTTGCGCAGTATATCCTTCCGCAGGCAGGATGTTGAAAGCAGTGGAGGATTGACATGGTGCGCGCAGCGCACCCTACGCTGGTTGCGAGGGCATGCGGCCGTGTAGCTGTAGCGTCTGCGGAAATTCCGCAGCAACGGATGCTTGCCCTGTTTCCCCCGGTTCACAAGCTTGCGCAATATCATCAGAAGGGAAAATCTGAATCCAGCCTCTAATTAAGTCGTACTTTCCTTGCCCCTTGATGGATTATTCTAGTGGCACATTTCTAACCAGGCAGTGTTTTCATGCTGTCATTACTTACAGGAGCAAGCGATGGCCCTTTCCATCAACTCGAATCTCGGTGACCTGCTCGACAACGACCAGAGCAAGGCGATCCTCGAAAAGCACCTCCCGGGCATCTCGACCCACCCGCAAATCGCGATGGGCCGCGGCTTCCCGCTGAAGATGGTGGCCGGTTTCTCCGGCGGCCTGATCACGAACGAGGCGTTGGAAAAGGTTGACGCTGATCTCCAGACCCTGGGATAAATTTCGCGTTCCGGGCGAGACCGTAAGCGGGCCGGCCGGGAAAGCGCCAGAGTTGGGAATCAAACGGGTTACGACATGATTGTCGTAACCCGTTTTGTCTTTTGGGCCTGACTTTCTCGACCGGGGGAACCGGGCAAGCAAGCGCAGGGTGCGCTTCGCGCACCTTTCAGGGTCGAACATGCAAACTGCAGGCACCTGGCGTTGGAACGGTGCGCGGAGCGCACCCTACGCCTGCTTTTTCTTTCGCAGCTCGATTGCGCGGCGGCCCGGCCGGATTCCCGCTTTCAGGTGTTCAACCGGAAATTGCGGCAGTGCCAGTCGAGCCAGAAACGGGGACGGCGGCTCTGGGCAACCAATAATGCAGATCAGAGAATGCCAGGGGCAAGCGTTTGTCGCAGCACCGCTGTCGAAGCCGATTCCTGCCCAGTTCGGGGAATAAAACAAATGGTGACACGATGAAAAATTGGATGATCCTGTTCGCGGCAATCGTGGCGGAAGTGATCGCGACCTCTGCCCTGAAGGCCAGCGACAGCTTTACAAAGGTGCTCCCGTCCGTCGTGGTTGTTATCGGTTATGGCATCGCGTTCTATTTCCTTGCTTTAACCCTGCGCGTGATCCCGGTAGGGATTGCGTATGCGGTCTGGTCCGGCGTGGGGATTGTGTTGATTTCAGCCGTAGGGTGGTTCTGGCATGGCCAGACGCTGGACGCGCCGGCAATCCTTGGCATTGCATTGATCATGACAGGCGTGGTCGTGCTCAACGTGTTTTCGAAATCGGTCGCGCATTAGCGCGTTGCGCTGGCAGACGTCCTGCCCGTAACCGATTTGCGTACCAAGGCGAAAACAGGACCCGACTGACGGCAGCCCGGCACCTCGCTCCTACAACCGCTTGATCAGCGCCGTCGTAAACTCCGCCGTCGACGCCGTCCCTCCCAGGTCGCGCGTGCGCACCTGATCCTCAAGCAAGGTCGCCTGGATCGCGCCGCGCAGCCGTACCGCCAGGTCCTGCTTGCCCACATGCTCGAGCATCATCCCCGCCGCCAGCAGCAGCGAGACCGGATTGGCCACGCCTTTGCCGGCAATGTCGGGCGCCGAGCCGTGCACCGCTTCGAAGATCGCGACCTGCTCGCCGATGTTCGCGCCCGGCGCCATGCCGAGGCCGCCGATCAGGCCGGCCAGCTGGTCGGAAAGGATGTCGCCGAACAGGTTGGTACACAGCAGCATGTCGAACTGCCACGGGTTCAGCACCAGCTGCATCGCGCACGCATCGACGATGCGGTCGTCGACTTCCACCCGGCCCGCATACTCCTGCGCAACTTCGCGCGCCGCTTCCAGGAAGATCCCGGTCAGCGCCTTCAACACATTCGCCTTGTGCACGATGGTGATCTTCTTGCGCCCGTTCTTCACCGCGTAGTCGAACGCGAAGCGCGCGATGCGGCGGCAGCCGTCGCGGGTATTCACGCCGGTGGACACCGCAACCGCGCGCGGATCGGCGCCGACCGGAACGAAATACTCGTGCGCGACATACAGGCCCTCGATGTTTTCGCGCACCAGCACGATGTCGATGTTTTCGTAGCGGCCCGGGATGATGGTCTTGGCCGGGCGCAGGTTCGCATACAGCTTGAACTCTTCACGCAGGCGCACGTTGACCGACCGGAAGCCGCCGCCGACCGGCGTGGTGAGCGGCCCCTTGAGCGCCAGCCTGTTGCGCCGGATGCTCTCCAGCGTCGCCGCCGGCAGCGGATCGCCGGTGGCATCGATGCCTGCCATGCCGGCCGTCTGCGTTTCCCATTCAAACGGCGAACCCAGCGCATCCAGCACCTGCACCGTCGCATTGGTCACCTCGGGACCGATCCCGTCGCCCGGGATCAGGGTTGCCGGAATCCGTCCGCCTTGTGTCGCAGTCATTCGTGTGCTCCTTGTCTTGTTGGCAATCTTCCTCGATTGAATCCACCGAGAATGCGCTTGCTACCTGTCAGCATGCTTACAGGCGGCAGGCCGGTATCGCGAGTGAACGCGGTCCGGCGATTCGCAGAGGCAAGCGACAGCGCCTGCCTCGACGAATGGTTTTGGCAGGAAAAATGCGGAAATGTTTATGCGAAAGAGAAGGGCTGCAGGACGGGGCAGGGCTGGCGCGAAGGAGGAACAGGGCGCGGGCCGCGTTTTCTTCCCGATCGTGGCCTGTCCCCTGTTGCTCTACCCGAGCGATTTCAGGGAGATGCCCTGCAGCGGGTTGCCGTCCAGGTAGTCATGGCCGGCATTCGTCAGTCGCCAGAAACCGCTGTCGGATTCCGCGATCCAGCCCTTGTCCTGGAGCAGGTGCAGGTGGTGCAGGATGATTGCCGGCTCCGTGTTCAGGCGCAGGGCAACGGCGTTGGCGGAAAGCTGTGGCTCCGGCGCTTCCAGGAGTTTCCCCAGGATCGCCTCCATCAGCATTTGGTCTCGCTTCATGGTGTCGGAAATGGCAAAAAAGGGGGATCTTAGCGGAATTTTCCGGAAATGTAGGGCGCGCTACGCGCACCGCGCCGAAGAAAGACCAGATTCGCGCAGTAAAGCGGGGTTGCGGCACAAAGTGCCGGGCGGAGCTTGTCTGGCGCGTGCTACGCCTTACCTAACATCCCTCGCACCTGCTCGCACCAATATCCCACCGCATTGAAATACCCTTCCCACACGCAGCCGTTGCAGCCGCGACCGCAGCAGCTGGTCGGTTCTTCCGGGGGATCACGGAAAAGGATCGCCCGTTGCGCCAGTTGCGCGCTGTAGTCGGCAATCCATTGCCGGGCCTGGTAGGCACTGGCGGGGACGGGATTGTTGGGTTCGTCACTCATGCGTCTGCTGAAGCAGGGGGCGGCGTATCGATTCAGGAAGTATAAACAGGCGCCGGGCGAGATGGTGCGCGGAACGCGTGCTGCCGGCGGCAACGTTTTTCCCGGCGTGACAAAATAAAAGGCCCGGCTGCATGCACCGGGCCTTTTATCCGTATCTGGTTGCGGGGACAGGATTTGAACCTGTGACCTTCGGGTTATGAGCCCGACGAGCTGCCAGACTGCTCCACCCCGCGTCTGAGGGAGCGAAGTCTACAGGCGATCATGCAACAATGCAAGCAATACATCGCGGCTCATCCGCTTGATGAGCAATTGCAGGGAGAATGCGACTTCACGGGAATGGGTATGCAAAGAAAGATTGCCGTCATCGCGGTCGTGACTGTGCTGATGCTCGCCAGTGCGAGCTGTCTGAGTCCCTGGTGGACGCTTTACCGCATGCGTTCCGCCATCGAGGGCCGCGACTACGTGGCATTCGCTTCTCATGTCGATTTCCCGTCCCTGAAGGCAAGTTTCAAGAGCCAGCTGGTGGCGAACGGCGGCGGCAAGCCGGCGAATGACAGCGACAGCGTGCTGGACGCATTTGCCGAAGGCATCGTCGGCACGCTGGCCGGCCCGGTGCTCGACCTTGTGCTGGGCGCTGCCGGCGTCATTGAAATGATCAACCAGGGCACGCCGGCTATCACGCGGGCGGTGATTTCAAGCGCGATCACGAAGGTGCCCGCGGCAGCGCAAGCGCCGGCCGAACTGAAGGCGACATATCGGGGCTGGGACAGGGTCGCCTTTCGCGGCGCGGAGGCGCCTGAGGAAGAAGGGAGCTTCATCCTGGTGCGCGGCGGCTTGTGGAGCTGGAAGCTGGCGGAGGTCGACCTTCATCCGGCGGCCGCGAGGTGAGACTGCGCTGCGGAGATCCCCGAATGAACAATGAAATCGTCTCCTGCTCAAATGATCGGGATGCAAGGGCTTCGACTTCAGCACCTGCAATGGCATTTGCAACCGGAATCGACCGATGACCAAAATGTACTCCGCTGCCTGCGAGCGCAACCGCGAACCGATCCTCGCCGTGCTGCGCGATGTGCTCGCGCATGCGCGCAGCGTGCTGGAAATCGGCAGCGGGACGGGACAGCACGCGGTGTACTTCGGCGCGAACCTGCCGCACCTGGTCTGGCAAACCAGCGATCTGCCGCAGAATCATGCGAGCATCCTGGCGTGGCTGGACGAGGCACGGCCGCCCAATGTATTGCCGCCGCTGCGACTCGATGTCGGCGCCGATGCCTGGCCCGCGGGCCCGTTCGATGCGGTATTCAGTGCCAATACCTGCCACATCATGGCATGGGAGCAGGTGGAGGCGATGTTTGCCGGCGCCGGCCGCGTGCTGAAGCAGGGCGGCATGTTGTGCATCTACGGACCCTTCAACTACAACGGCAAGTTCACCAGCGACAGCAATGCCATGTTCGACATGTCGCTCAAGGCGCAGGACGGACACATGGGTATCCGCGATTTCGAGGCGGTCGACCGGCTGGCGGGGGCGCAGGGGATGGTGCTGGCGGGCGATCATGCGATGCCGGCGAATAACCGGCTGCTGGTGTGGCGGCGGGGATAGCGCCGGCAAAACGGGGGCATATCGTAGGGCGCGTTTTGCGCACCGCTGCGTAGAAAAATCAGGTTGGAAAGGGATAACGTTCGCGCAGGGAGAAATGATGCGCAGGGAGCACACCCCACGCTTTCCAAGGGAGGAAATGACATGACCTAAAGAAAGGTGCGCCTGGGAATCGCATGCCGACGAACGACATGACATGCTGCAGCTCGGACTTTTCTCATTCCAGCCCGGTTGAGGACGATCAAACCCGGGAGGAGGTCCGGTCCTATGCTGAACTTGCGCGGTGCGGTCGATAACGCGGCGCGCATTCCGCAGTGGCGGATCCAGGCGCCCGGACGATGGCGCGGCCTGTTGATCGGCGGAGACTGCACCGGGCCAGCCTCTCGCTGAAGGAGGACTGTCATGGCCAAGTATCTGTTTGAAGCGAACTATGTGGGCGAAGGCATCAGCGGCCTGCTGAAGGAAGGCGGCACGCACCGCCGCAGCGCCGTCGAGGAAATGTTCCGTTCGGTTGACGGCAAGATCGAATCCTTCTACTTCGCCTTCGGCGACCGCGACGTGATCATCGTCGCGGACATCCCCGACAACGCCAGCGCCGCCGCGATTGCACTGAAGGTCAACGCGGCCGGGCTGGCGAAATGCAAGACCACCGTGCTGATGACGCCGGATGAAGTGGATGCAGCGGCGAAGATGGATGTGGCTTACAAGCCGCCGGGGCAGTGAGCTATCTGCCGGGTGCGCCTTGCGCACCGACCTTCCTCTGGTCGCAGTCACGGCGCTGCTTTGACAGCGAACGGAGGCTTGGATGGTGAGCGGGGCGCATCCTACGCCTCCAAAAGACTCGCAGAAAGGCGGGGAGTTTGCGGAAATCGATCAGCTTGTGCCGTCCTCACGGCGCAAGCTGTATTCGCGCCTTGATATGCTTGAGTTCCGCCACAATGATGAACGTAAGCATGGCAAGCAGCGACCACGAACTCCATTTGCCGACGTGAACCATCGCCCACGCACCTGCCTGGTTCGGGTAGCGCCAGGCGCCGTAAAACGTGGAGATGTTCTCCGCGATCCAGATGAAGAAGCCGATCAGAACGAACGCCAGTACAAGCGGCATCCGGCGTTCCACGTCGTAGGGACGGAACACCACCTCCGTCCGCGCATACAAGCCACAGGCAAGAGCGATCAGGTACCAGCGATAGTCACCGATGTAATGATGGGTGAAAAAATTGGCGTAAATCGCCAGCGCAAGGGCGGCCGCCATCCAGTAAGGTGGATGACGTTCCACCCGCAGGTCGAACAGCCTCCAGGCCTGGATCACGTAGCTTCCCACTGCCGCATACATGAAGCCGGAGTAGAGAGGCACACCCAGGAACTTGGTGTAGGCGAACTCGGGATACGACCATGAGCCGACCGATGTCTTGAACAGCTCCAGCGCCAGACCGAGGAGGTGAAAGGCGAGGATGGCACGGAACTCGTCCCAGGTCTCCAGCCGTGCGCGCAGCATCCACGCCTGGATGCCGACCGCAATCAGGAGAAGCAGGTCGTAGCGTGGAATGCCGAAGCCCTTGAGCTTGTGGGATGCAAACAGGGCCAGGAAGAACAGGCCCGCAAACAGGCAGGCACGCGCCTCCTTGATGCCGAACATCAAGAACTCGACGGCAAACCGACGAAAACCCGATACGTCGGCAACGTCCCGTACGGTGACGAATCGATCAAAGCGATGGACGAGTCTGGCCGGCGATAAGGTGAAGGGCATGGAGCAAGCGGGCGATGAATAAATGGCCTAGGCCCTGGCCGATTCGCACAAGGCCTTGAGCCGCTGCAGCGCTTTCGGCCAGGCCTCGGCCAGATAGCGTTCGAATTCCGCTGTCGCGTCCTGGTCCACCACCAGCCGTGTCCCTTCGGCAGTCGGCACGAAGGTATAGTTCTCATACGCCGGCGCCCACGCCCGCACCGCCTCGCTGTCGATGTCCTCCGCACCCTTGGAAAGGTAGCCGAGATGCCTGATCGAGACGAACTCGTTCGGGCGGTTCTCGGCAATCTCCGCGACCATGCCATCCCCGGACGGCGTCATGAAGCGGATCTGCTGCCCCTGTTCCCACGAACCCTCGTAGTATGACCCTTCGGCAAAGGCCGCCGTCCAGTCCCTGTAGCTATCCGGCGCGAGCATCAGCGCGTAGACGGTGGATACCGGCGCAGCGATGTCGATGGAGAATTGAATGCGCTTCAGGTTTGCCATGATTTCCTCCAACAGGGGGACAGGTTCGCCGCGAAGGTGTGTCGTCGACCTGCATGCTCCGATGGCTGCCAATCGCCATGCTGATACCTTAACAGCAAAATTTTCGCCGACTGGGGCCGGCCGGGGGCAGCGTTCATATCATTCCCCGTTCTGTGCGATTTCTGCCTGACGAAAATCATGGGTAGTTGCCGCTGCCCCGGCTCGGCATCGTTGCCGCCTCATTTGCTACATGTTAAGCAAGATCCCTCGCGCTTGCTCACACAGTATCCGCCTGCGGTACTTGACAGCTAGCAGCAACATCAAGGGGCGCAGACACTACCGGTACAGAAGTCGCGCAAATCGGTCCGTGCATGAAGCAAACGCCCAGACCAAGCATGCGTGTTCAAGCATCAGTGGTACGGTGATTTGCGCAAAACACCATACGAACCGGAACCGAGCAGGCCAATGTGCAATAGAAAAAATTTCGGGTACTAGAACCTGTGGACCTAAGGCATAAGCTGCTTATTTCTACCGCTTTAATGGTCGTCGGCGCGCTCCCATTTGGCTTCGCAAGCGCGTGGGCATTTGCGATCTCTAACAGCGTGGACACGATTTCGGGAAAAGCCGGGCTGTCGGACGCATTATTCATTCTGGTTGTACTCTGTGGAACTTACGGTCTTAGTGTATTGGTGTCCGTTTCCAGTGCGGTGTGGACGTTACGTCTTGTCAGAGGCCGCCACGGTCCATTTTCTAACTGCATTTCATATGCTGCCAGAGTGATGATTTTTCTTCATTCTGTTGCGCTAGTAGCATTTCTGTATTGGTCCAACCGGTAGCTCATTATGCTGAACGGGCGTCCAGGATCGAGGACTTGCTGAAATCGTATGTGGCAGCGGCCCGTTGCGCGAATCCGTGATGACTGAGCGGAATCTGCACAGGTCGTGCTCCAACGCTGCAAGGCCTCGAGTCGCTGCATGCAAGGACGCATCGCCACCGGGGTGCCAAGTACAGGAGTTTGATGCCGATCAACGGCGTATCCGCGATCCCGGTGCACGCACGGTAGCAGTTGATAA
>NZ_DASPLS010000031.1:0-77381 GCF_035627455.1 Noviherbaspirillum sp. | reverse complement strand
ACCGAAAGCCTGGGCCGCATGAGCATCAACGGCACGGTATCGATGCAGGGACAGCTGCGGCTGTGGGCGCATTGATTCGGCGCGATCGGATGCGGCCGCAGCAGGAAACGCGCCCCCTTGGCGCCGGGAAAGAAAGGCGGCCGCGTCAGGCCGTCCCGCGCCCCGCTGCCTGCTGCTCGAGCAGCGCAAGGAAATCGCCGGCCGCGACCGGCCGGCTGAACAGGTAGCCCTGCATGCGGTGACAGCCGTTGTCGACCAGGAAGCGCTGCTGCTCGCCGGTCTCCACCCCTTCCGCCACCACCGTCAGGCGCATGCTGTTGCCAAGCGCGATGACGGCGCAGGTGATCGCCGCGCCGTTGGCATCGGTGCCGATATCCCGGGTAAACGACTGGTCGATCTTGAGCTTGTCGATCGGGAAGCGCTTCAGCTGCGACAGGCTGGAATATCCGGTGCCGAAATCATCGATCGAAAACGTCACGCCGATCGCGCGCAGCTCGTTCATCACCGCGACCACCCGCTCCGGCCGCTGCATGATCATGCTCTCGGTGAGCTCCAGCTCCAGGCAGGCTGGCGCGAGGCCGGTTTCGGCCAGCACGCGCTTGACCTGGCCCGCGAAGTCGTGCTGGCGGAACTGGCGGGCGGAGACATTGACCGCCACCTGCAGGCCGGCGTAGCCGAGATCGTGCCAGTGCCGGGTCTGCCTGCAGGCTTCGCGCAGCACCCACAGCCCGATGTCGATGATGTATCCGGTTTCCTCGGCCACGGGAATGAAGCGCGCGGGCGACACCATCCCCATTTCCGGATGCTGCCAGCGCACCAGCGCTTCCATCCCGGTGATGCGGCCGCTCTGCAGGCATACCTGCGGCTGGTACTGCACCCGCAGTTCATTGCGCGTGAGCGCCTGGCGCAGGTTGCTTTCGATCTGCAGCCGCTCCTGCGACGCCCGGTTCATCTCTTCGCGGAAGAACTGGAATCCGCTTTCGCCCGTCCCTTTTGCATGGTGCAGGGCCACTTCCGTATGTTTGAGCAAGATGGAGGGATCTTGCCCGTCTTCCGGAAAGATGCCGATGCCGGCGCAGGCGCTGACCGCGACCTCGTGGCCGTCGAGCATGAACGGATGCGACAGTTCCTCCAGCACGCGCTCGGCCAGCTGCGCCGCCGCCTGCGGGTCATCCAGCTGCTCCAGGATAATGACGAATTCGTCGCCGATGTGCCGTGCGACGGTGTCGGCATCGCGCATGATACGGCGCAGGCGATCGGCGACCGCTTCCAGCAGTTGGTCGCCGACGTGATGACCGAGCACTTCGTTGATGTGCGCCAGCCGGTCGAGATCGACCGCCAGCAGCGCGACATGGTGGCCGTCGCGCCCGGCGATGCGCAACGCATGGTCCAGCCGGTCGTACAGGAAGGTACGGTTGGGCAAGCCCGTCATCGCATCGAACATCGACAGCCGCTCGATCTCGTCCTGTGCCGCCTTGGCGTTCGAGATGTCGCTGAAGATACCGATGTAGTTGGCGACGGCGCCGGTTTCGTCCGGCACGCGCGTGACCGAGAGCTGTCCGGCGAACAGCTCGCCGCACTTACGCCGGTTCCAGATCTCGCCGCTCCAGCAGCCCTGCGCGGCGATCGTCTCCCACATCCCGCGGTAGAACGACGGATCCTGGCGGCCAGAGTGGAGCGCGGCATGGGTCTTGCCGATCAGGTCCCGCGGCTGGTAGCCGGTGATCGCGCAGAATGCGCGGTTCACCTTCAGGATGCGCCCCGCGCCGTCGGTGATGCTGATGCCGTGGCCACTGTTTTCCATGAGCACCTGCAGCTTGCGACGTTCGCCCTGCAGCGCCGCCGCCAGCCGCTTGCGCTCGGTAATGTCGACCATGACGCCGCGCAGCGATACCGGTTCGTCGCCGTGCATGTCAATGCTGACCAGGTCTTTCAGCCATACCACCCTGCCGTCGCTGGCGATCATCCGGTATTCGAAGCCATGGTCGGTTCCGCTGCGGGTCTGCGCCAGCCGGTAGTCGCGCGCGGTCTCCCGGTCCTCGGGATGTATATGCGCTTCCCAGAAACCTTCCTCCAGCCACGCCGCCAACGGATAGCCGAAGACCGGGCGCGCCTGCGCGCCGATGAAGGTGAAGCGGAAAGTGCGGGGATCGGCTTCCCATACGATGCCGTCGATGCTGTTGACAAGCTGTTCAAACCGGCGACGCGCGTCCCCGGTGGCGTCATGCGACGAGCAAAAGCCACTATGGGTGCGTGTGAGCATGGGAAAGAGTTTGATAAGTGATAGCTTTGGTTCAATGAGGCGGAATATCTGCCAATGAGCAACTTGCGTGCCACCAGGAAAATTCCAGATCAGGCACGGCGACGACAGTGAAACACCGTCATTCCGGGCAGAATTTTCCTGAATACGGGAAGTGGGCAATTCCTGCTTTCCGGAAGCATGGTCAGAAATGCAACAACCTCGGAATGGATGCAAACCGCGCTTGCGGAACAGAAGAATTTTTCCTGTGGACTAGAATGAAAGGAAAAATCGATTTGACGGAACGCAAGACATTCTCCTCGCCCAGGGAGTCATATCGTCAAGAACGCTCTAACAGCGTAAACCTGTACGCGAGGAAGGATGAAGATGACACTCTCCCAATACAAGCTGCTGAGCTGCGCCGGCGTCGGATCGATCCACCTGGGTTATCTCGGTTTATGGGCTGGCGATACCACGCTCGGCGCGCTGATGTTCGGCGCCGGCTCGGTTTTCACGCTGACCGCGGTGGTCGGTGCGCTCTGGTTCAGCGGTCCGTGGAAGAAGGGACGCAGCGCGGAGGCGCGCTGGACCTAACCGCCGCACTTCTGGCCCACCGGGCTAGCCTGCGACCTGCCGCATTACCCGGCAGGGATTGCCGGCTGCGAACACGCCCGCCGGCACCGGCCGGGTCACCACGCTGCCCGCGCCAATGACCGCCCCCGCGCCGATCTGCACCCCGGGGCAGAGTATCGCGCCGCCGCCGATCCAGACGTCGTCGCCGATGTCGATCGCCTCGCCCAGTTCCAGCCCCGACCTGCGTTGCTGCGCGTCGAGCGGATGGCTCGCGGTGTAGATCTGCACCGCCGGGCCGAACAGCACGCCGGCCCCGACGCTGACCTGCGCCACGTCGAGGACAATGCAATTGAAGTTGAAGAAGACCTTGCCGCGCAGGAGGATGTTGCTGCCGTAGTCGCAGTAGAAAGGCGGTTCTATCCAGGTGTCCGGACCGGCCGAAGGGATCAGCTCGGCAATGAGGCGCTGCCGCTCCGCGGGCTGGTCGTCGCCGCTGTCGTTGAGCGCCTTGAGCAGCAGGCGCGCCCGCCGGCGTTCCCGCACCAGCTGCGCGTCGAGCGGATCGTACGGCGCCCCGGCCAGCATCTTCTGTTTTTCGGTCCGCATGTCTCCTCCCGTGAGGCAGGATAGACATGCAGGCGCAGACGCGGTTCTCGACCGGGTGTTCGCATGCGGGTCCGCCGGCGACTACTTCTTCGCCTTGTCCTCGCCCGCTTCCTCTTCTTCCTTTTCCTCCTCGGTGATCGCCAGGTTGAATCCGCCCTCTTCCGGCGCACCCGCTTTGCCGCGCGTCGCCCGCAGCTTGATCTGCAGCCGCAGCTCGTTGGCGGAGTCGGCATTGCGGATCGCTTCGTCGTAGCCGATGAGCCCGTCGTTGTACAGCTCGAACAGGGCCTGGTCGAAGGTTCGCATGCCGAGTTCCTTCGATTTCGCCATGGTTTCCTTGATCGCGTGGAACTGACCCTTCAGGATCTGTTCGGAGATGGTCGGCGTGTTGAGCAGGATTTCGATGGCCGCCTTGCGGCCCTTGCCGTCCTCGGTGCGCACCAGCCGCTGCGAGATGATGGCGCGCAGGTTGGACGACAGGTCGCCCAGCAGCTGGTTGCGCCGCTCTTCCGGGAAGAAGTTGATGATGCGGTCCAGCGTCTGGTTGGCGTTGTTCGCGTGCAGGGTGCCGAGGCAGAGGTGGCCGGTCTCGGCAAAGGCGATCGCATGTTCCATTGTTTCGGTGTCGCGGATCTCGCCGATCAGGATCACGTCCGGCGCCTGGCGCAGCGTGTTCTTCAACGCATGGTGCCAGGAGTGGGTATCGACGCCGACCTCGCGATGCGTGATCAGGCAGGACTTGTTCTTGTGCACGTACTCGACCGGGTCCTCGACGGTGATGATGTGGCCGGAGGAATTCGCATTGCGGTGGTCGATCATCGCCGCGAGCGTGGTGGACTTGCCCGACCCGGTGCCGCCGACCACCAGCACCAGCCCGCGCTTGGTCATGATCACGTCCTTCAGCACCTCAGGCAGCTGCAGTTTTTCAAAGCTCGGTATCTCCGCGGCGATGGTGCGGATGACCATGCCGACCTGCTGCTGCTGCACGAAGACGTTGACGCGGAAGCGGCAGACATTCGGAATCGAGATCGCGAAATTGCACTCCAGGTCAGCCTCGAATTCGGCGCGCTGCTTGTCGTTCATCAGCGACTGCGCCAGCTTTCGCGTCACCTCGCCATTCAGCTTCTGCTGACTGAGCGGCTTCATCGCCCCCTGGTGTTTCATGCTCGGCGGGAAATCGGCCGAAATGAACAGATCCGAGCCGCCCTGCTGGAACATGACCTTCAACAACTGGTGCATGTACGCGCGCGCTTCTTCGAGGCCGAAGGTGGAGGACATGGTTGCCTTTCTGTACTGGAACAGGTTGGGGCATGCGTGCCGCCGGGCGACACGATGCGACAAGGCAATTATGTTGCTTCGCGCCTAGCTGCGGCAAGCGCTTTGTGGCCATCGCCTCTACGCAACGCTTCCTGTCGCGTTGCAATAATTACATGCAACGTGTACAAAATCGGTCGCCGGTTTTCACTCCCTTACACGCAATTCTGCAGATTCTTCCCACTTTCCGATCGCAGCGCCTTCCGCTGCCCTTGTACGCCCGGCTTGACAGCTTGGCATACCGTTTGCTGCGGACTCCCTAAGCAGCCACAGTAAGGAGGTTCGATGCTTCGCGCCGCGTTTTTTCGTAAACGCAACTGAGGCGCATTCCGTCCGCTGCCGCAGTGGCTTTCATCGCGGATTCCGTCCAACCCAGTCAAGGAGCGATTCATGGAAACAACAAATACTTCGACCCCCCTCAGCGGCAATGGCAGCGACAGCATGTCGACCGCGACACAAAGCACCAGGGGGACATTCAACGAAATGAAGGGCACGACGCAACGCAGCGCCGCCACGCTGCGCAGCGAGCTGTCCAGCCTGAAGAACGACCTGGACGCGCTGGTCAACCGTTCGGCCAGCATGTCCGACGACGAACTGACCGCCGCCCATGCGCAGCTGATGGCGAAGTTCAGCTCGGTTCGCTATGCGGCCAAGGGCATCGCCAGCGAAGCCACGCGCCAGCTCAACCGCGGCATGGAGAGCACAACCACGTACGTCAAGGACAAGCCGATGCAGTCGGTGGCCGTGGCCGTCGGCACCGGCCTGCTGCTCGGCCTGCTGTTCAAGCGCCGTTGAGCCGCAGGTCCCCCACCGCTGATTCCCAAGAAACTGCTGAAGGAATTCCGCCATGGCCGTGATGTCTGCCCTTCACAAGTCCAAACAACTGTACCTGATCACGCTGGACCGGCTCGGTGATTACATGGACCTGCTGCGCGTGGAGCTGAAGATCCGCGAACAGCAGCTTGCGATACGCGTGGCCGGGTTCGCGCTGGCGCTGCTGTTCGGGCTGCTGGCGACGGCGTTTCTCGGACTGGCGATCATCATCAGCTTCTGGGATTCGGACTACCGCGCGCTTGCAGCCTGGTTCGTCGTCCTGCTCTACGGCGCGATCGCGGGAATCAGCCTGAGCCTGGGCCTGAAGCGTTTCCGTTCGCAGCCGCTCACCACGACATTCCGCAACGAGCTGCAGCGCGATATCGACGTCATCAAGGAAGCCTTATGAGCGGATCCTCACTCGAACAAGAACGTCAGGCCATCCTGGAGCGAATGCAAATGCGAAGAGAAACCTACCGGCGTGCCCTTAGCGACGGCACCGACCTGCACCGCCTTCCGCCCGACCCCGCCGGCACACGCTCGCTTGCGCATGCGCAGCAACGCCATCCGACGCATCGGCCGGTACCGACACGCTTCCCACGCAGTACGCTGATGCGGGTACTGATCGAACATCCGGTGCTGTGCGCGCTCGGTGTCGCCGCGGTGGTCGCGATCGGCCCGCGCAGGATCATGAGGACCGTCGCGACCGGCGCCACCGCTGCCGGTGCTTTGACGGCTCGCAACCAATCGAACGTCGACCTGCTTGGGAAAGTCTTAACCATGGCAGGGGCGTATGTACAGGGACGTACCGACGACCAGCACCAGCATTCCTGATTGCCGGAGCGTGCGCCCGGCGCAAGCGCGCCGGAGCACTGCAGTTTCGGGAGAACCGGTTTTATTTTTTAACCAGAAAGGGAAACAATCATGAAAAAGATCATTTCCGTGCTGAGCATCCTGATGTTCACCTTCAGCCTGTCCGCCTGCAACACGATGAAGGGCATGGGCAAGGACGTCGAGCGCGGCGGCGAGAAGATGCAGGGCGCCGCTGAAAGGCAGCAGCAGAAGTAAGGCTTTCCGCACCATCCCCCTGGCCGGGCTCCGTCCGGCCGGTGCCGGCGCCTGCCGCAGTCACTGCGAGCGGCAGGTTGCGCCGGAGCCTGACTCTGCCCCAAGGGGCGCAGCCGGGCCGCACCATTTTCCGCTCCCATCCCGCGTCATCCCCATCACCATCCCCGCGTCATCCTGACCTCAATCCACACGCCGTTTTCGGTCTCGATCGCTCCACCCCGGCAACGCGGGAAATTTTCCCGCGCCGCCGGGGCAAGTTCGCGACTTCCGGCGCGCACCGTCGCTACAACTTCGGCTTTGGCTGCTCGACCACATCCTCGACGTACAGGAGCTTCACGGCGACGATGGCGGTGGCGGTGATCGGCGAAGCGAGCACGACCCCGAGCGGCCCCGACAGCGCGCCGAGCAGCAAGGTGCTGAAGATGACCAGCGCCGGCGGCAGCGCCACCGCTCGCTGTTCGATCAGCGGCGTGAGCAGGTAGTTTTCCGCCCCCTGGATGGCCGCGTACAGCATCAGCACGTAAAACCCGAGTTCCGGGTCGGCGTTGTAGGAGATCAGCAGGGGCGGCACCGCCGCCAGGATGGGCCCGATGTAAGGGACGAATTCCAGCACGCCGGTCAGTACGCCAAGCGTGAACGCCAGCGGCACACCGAGCAGCCAGAGCCCGATGCCTGCCGCGACGCCGACCACCGTCATCGTGGCGAGGCGGCCGGCCAGCCACCAGCGCAGTACCGCGCCGATTTCGTCCATCACTTCATACGCGCGTGGCCGGTTCTTGCGGGGTAGCAGGTGCATCAGGCCGCGCTGGTAAAGGCGGGGCTGCGCCGCGAGATAAATGCCGATGAACAGTGCGACGCCCGCGCCGGTGATCGCGGACAGCGTCGAGGTAAGGAACCCGCCGGCCCGGCCCAGCAGCTGGGAGTCCAGCCGAAAGCGCGACAATTCGGCAATCAGCGGCCGCAGCGGCCGTGCCCAGCGGTGCTGTTCCATCCAATCCTGCAGGCGGTCCGCCGCCTGCGGCAAGGTTTCGATCATCTGCGCGACCTGCGCCGCCATCGGCACCGCGAACAGGTAAACCAGGAGCATGATCACCGCGGCAAGCGCTCCGATCGACAGCGCGAGCGCGGCGCTGGTGCGCAGGCCGGCGTGCTGCGCCAGCCAGTTGGTCGGCGCGCGCAGCAGCACCGCAAACAGGATGCCGGAAAAGAGCACGAGGAGGACATCGCTCGCGTACCAGATCAAGGCCAGCATCAGGCCGGTAAACAGAACCAGTGCGACCACCAGCATGGTGCGGCGGAAGAATTGCGTGTCGCTGAATTCCAGCGTTTCCGCCGCGGCCAGCCGGTAGCTGGCCCGCCGATCGGCGAGGACGCGGCGGTCGCCGACGGGAAGCGCGCCGGTGCGCGAATCCGGGCTGGCCGCCATGATCAGCGCGACCCGCTGCCGGAGGCCGCGCCGCTGTCCTGCGCGCTGCCGCTGCCGCCCGTGGAAGTTGCCGGGCCGCCTGCTTCGGCCACCTGCTGCGGCCAGCTCAATATGGTGGAGGCGACGCGCTGCCGTTTGTTGCCGGCGCCGGCGACCCTGACCGTGCGGTTCAGGGAATAGCCCGCGGTTTCCGCCCTTACCCGGTAAGACCCGCCGCGCGGCAGGTCGACCAGCATGATCGGCGAGTCGCAGGCAGTCTGCAGCACCGTGTTGCCCTTCGCATCCTTGATGTCCACGTCCACATCCGCCAGATACGCGCCGTCGCGCGCGGCGAAGGTCAGCATCATGTCGTAGTCCCTGGCTTGCTGCTTCATGTAGGCAATCTCTTCCTCGCCGACGCCGCCGCAGAGGTAGGTGACGTCTTCATGGGTGACAGGCTTGAGCCGGGCGATGGGCGAAGGCGGCGGCGGCAGGTCGGCTCCGGCTTCGGCGCGCATGCCGTTCGTTGTCCCCGAGGTTGCGCCTGAGACGGCGCCGGAAGACGCCCCGGAAGCGGTGCCGGATGAAGAGGCGCCGGACGATGACGCATCCTGCGGCGTGGCGGAGGTGCCGGAAATATCGGTTGCGCCGGACGCGGTCGGCGGCACGCCTGCCGGGGTCGGTTGCGACGCGGCGGAGACCTGGGCCAGGGCGTACGGTGAAACAAGGGCGATTGCGATGAGCAAGCTCGGTGTTTTCATTACGGTAACCTCCTGTGCAAGTGCATGTCCGTTCCATGGGTCGCCTCGCAGGCAACGCTCGGAAAATGCATCTTCCATGCCCGGCAACAGCGGCGCGGCGGCAAGGCACATGCCGACGCATGCAGTGAAAATCGATGGCAGGCGTTGGAAACTTTTACAAGGTCAGCGGGTCAGTCACTCGCGTTCTCCCGGCCCATGCGACGCTTGCTTTGCAGCCGTTGCATGGGCGAATCTCGTCTGGCACCAAAAATGCTATGCGCTAGAGGCGGCGGCAAGCCGTACCCGATCAAAGCGAATGAACGAAGCGACAGAGCCACACGCTTTCCCGTGAGCCAGACCATACTGCAGCTACCCGTCAAGATACTGCCGCAGCCGGACGAAACCACCTGCGGCCCGACCTGCCTGCACGCGGTCTACCGTTACTGGGGCGAAGATGAATCGCTGAGCAGGGTGATCCAGCGCACCGGGCGCCTCGAGCACGGCGGCACCTTTGCGGTCTTCCTCGCGTGCGACGCGCTGCGGCGCGGCTACAGCGCGACGATCTACACCTACAATCTGAATGTGTTCGATCCGACCTGGTTTACCGAGCGCGGAATTGATATCGCCGAGCGCTTGCGCCGGCAGCGCGAGACCAAGATGGATTACCGCCTGCAGCACGCGACCAACGGTTACCTGGAGTTCCTGAACCTCGGCGGGCGCCTGCGGCTGCTGGACCTGTCGCGCTACCTGATCCGAGGCATCCTGCGGCGCCGGCTGCCGATCATCACCGGCCTGAGTTCCACCTACCTGTATCGCGTTGCCCGGGAGTACGGACCGGACGACGTGCCGGATGACGTGCGCGGACTGCCATCCGGGCACTTCGTCGTCATCGCCGGCTACGACCGCGAGCGCCGCAAGGTGCTGGTGGTCGATCCGTATCAACAGAACCCCTACGCCGGCACCCAGGAATACTGGCTGAGCGTAGACCGGGTGGTCAACGCCGTGCTGCTTGGCATCGTCACGCACGACGCGAATCTGCTCATCATCCACCCGCGGTGCCCGCCGCGACAGGAAGTACCATGAATATCCTTTTCGTCGTCAGTCAGCAGCAAGATTGGCCCGGCGACATACCGGGTGTCACCGTGATACCCGCCCAGACCTACCTCCTGGATCCCGCCTACGGGGACATCGGCTCCACCAAAGTTTTCAACCTCTGCAGGACCTACCGCTACCAGAGCGAGGGCTACTACGTCTCCCTGCTGGCCGAGGCGCGCGGGCACCAGCCGGTGCCGGACGTGCAGGCGATGAAGGACCTGTGCGCCGCCGGCCTGGTGCAGGACATTGCTGAAAAGCTCGGCAACCTGATCGACTGCTCCTTCGCGCGCACTGCCGAGGATGTGGTCGACCTGAATATTTACTTCGGGCGCGACCCGGACGGCAGGCACCAGCATTTGAGCGAGCAGTTGTTCCGTTTCCTGCGCACGCCGGTACTGCATGTGCGCTTCGAGCGCGCCAACGAGCACTGGCACCTGTGCAGCGTCTACCCCGGCAGCATCCGCGACATCCCGGCGCATCACCAGGAATTCGCGGCGCAGGCGGCGATGGAACACCTGAAGGACCAGAAGATCCGCACCAGCACGCCGCTGTCGAGGAAACCTTCGCTCGCGATCCTGCACGACCCGCAGCGCGCCGAGTCGCCGTCGAACGTCACCGCGATGCAGAAATTCCGCGAAGCGGCCGAGCTGCTGGGCATGAACGCCGAACTGATCACGCCCAGGGACGCGCACCGCATCGCCGATTTCGACGCCCTCTTCATCCGCGACACCACCAATGTCGATCATTACACCTATGAATTGTCGCGCCAGGCGACCGATGCCGGTCTGGTGGTGATCGACGATCCGGACTCCATCCTGCGCTGCACTAACAAGATCTATCTGAACGAGTTGCTCCTCCGCCATCACGTGCCGACGCCAAAGACGCTGGTCGTGCACCGCGGCAACGTCGACCAGATCGCCGGCACGCTCGGCCTGCCCTGCATCCTGAAGCAGCCGGACGGCGCATTCTCGCAGGGCGTGGTGAAGATCGAATCGGAAGAGACGCTGATCGCCAAGGTCGACGAATTGCTGGCGCAGTCGGAACTGGTGCTTGCGCAGGAATACCTGCCCACGGAATTCGACTGGCGCATCGGCGTTCTCGACCAGCGTCCGCTGTTCGTCTGCAAGTACTACATGGCGCCCGGACACTGGCAGATCATCAAGCATGAACACCACCGCACCAGCGAAGGTCGCACCGAGGCGCTGTCCATCGGCGAAGTGCCCGACGAAGTGGTGCGCATCGCGGTGCAGGCCGCCAACCTGATCGGCGACGGCTTCTACGGCGTCGACCTGAAGCAGGTCGGCTGCCAGTACTACGTCATCGAAATCAACGACAACCCCAACGTGGACGCCGGCAACGAAGACGCGGTACTTTCCGATGCGCTGTACCGGGAGGTGATGGGCGTGTTCCGCAAGCGTATCGATGCAAGGAAGGGAAATACCGCGCTATGAACGACGAGGAGGAGCCTCCGTTGCTGCACGCCTTCATGGGCTACGGCATCGAGCTGGAATACATGATCGTGGACCGCGACAGCCTGTCCGTGCTGCCGGTCGCCGACAAGTTGCTGCAGGAAGCCTCGGGCCATGCCGGCGGCGAAGTGGCGCGCGGGCGCTTCGGCTGGTCCAATGAACTGGTGATGCATGTGGTCGAAGTCAAGAACCTGCGGCCGACCACGTCGCTCAGCCTGCTGCCGGATGCTTTCCATGCCGAACTGCTGGAAATCGAGCGCCTGCTCCAGCCGATGAACGCCCGCCTGATGCCGGGCGCGATGCATCCGTGGATGGATCCGCTTCGCGAAACGCGGCTCTGGCCGCATGACAACGAGGCGATCTACCGCGCCTACGACCGCATCTTCGACAGCCGCAGCCACGGCTGGGCCAACCTGCAGAGCATGCACATCAACCTGCCCTTCGGCGGGGACAGCGAATTCGAGCGCCTGCATGCCGCGGTCCGGCTGGTGCTGCCCATCCTGCCGGCGCTGGCCGCCAGCTCGCCGATTGCCGACGGCGGCGACACCGGCTGGGACGACTACCGCATGCATGTGTATTGCGACAACGCGCGCGCGATTCCGTCCATCGCCGGGCAGGTGGTTCCGGAAACCGTGACCAGCCGCGCCGCCTACGAAGAGCGCATCCTTGCCCCGATGTACCGCGACATCGCGCCGCACGACCCGGAGCAGGTACTGCAGCATGAATGGCTGAACTCGCGCGGCGCAATCGCGCGTTTCGACCGCAACGCGATCGAGATCCGCGTGGTCGACACCCAGGAATGCCCGCGCGCCGACCTTGCGATCGCCGCCGCCACCGTGGAGGTGGTACGCATGCTGTATGACACCGATCGCGAAGGCCTGGCCGCGCAACAGGAAATGACGACCGGCGCGCTCGCCGCCATCCTGCAAGCCTGCATCCGCGACGCGGAGCAGGCGGAGATCGCCGATGCGCGCTACCTGCGCCTGTTCGGCATGGCGCAGCAGCGCTGCAGCGCGGGCGAGCTGTGGCGGCACCTGGTCGGGCAGATGATGGTACGCGACCCGCGCCACCGGCAGCACTGGCTGGCGCCGCTGACGACCATGCTGGAACACGGTCCGCTCGCCCGCCGCATCCTGCACGCGGCGCGCGGCGATTTCTCGCGCGAGCGCCTGCAGTCGGTATACCGGCAATTGTGCGACTGCCTGCGGCAGAACCGCATGTTTGCCGACCCGCTACCCTGAAACGCACGGTGCCCGCCCGCGACGTCTACCTGATCACCTGCGAGCACGGCGGCAACCGGGTGCCGTCGCGCTACCATGATTTCTTCGCCGGAAGCGCGGCGCTGCTGCGCAGCCACCGCGGGTACGACATAGGCGCCTTGCGGGTGGCGCGCGAGTTCGCGGCGGCGTTGTCGGCGCCGCTGATGGTATCGACCATCAGCCGCCTGCTGATCGACCTGAACCGCTCCCCGGGGCATCCGCGGCTGTACTCGGAAGCGACGCGCGGCGCGCCGCCCGCGCTGCGCGAGGAAATCTTCCAGCGCTACTACCGGCCCTACCGGACAAAGGTGGAAACCCAGATCGCGCAGGCAGTCGACAGCGGCGCGCGCGTAGTGCACATATCCTGCCACAGCTTCACCCCCGAACTGGACGGCAAGGTGCGCCAGGCCGATCTCGGCCTGCTGTACGACCCGGCGCGCGCGGCCGAGGCCGGACTGTGCCGGCGCTGGCAGATGGCGCTGAAGGTCTACGCGTCCACGCTGAAGACGCGGCTGAACTATCCCTACCTCGGCACCGCCGACGGCTTCACCGTCTATCTGCGGCGGCGCTTCCCGGCGGAGCGTTATCTCGGCATCGAGCTGGAAATCAACCAGAAGCATGTGCGCGGCCAGGCGGCGCACTGGCGCACGGTGCGCAATGCGGTCATCGAGGCGTTCCATGATGCCGCGCCGCGGCAGAAGGCTTCGGCGAACCGAGGCAGGTTCACGGGCGCGGCGGGCGGCGCAGGATGCCGGCTGGCGCCGGAATGACGCGGCGGCGCCGCGGAAGCCGACGCCGCCTCGTTGCGGTCAGCCCTTCAGCTCGGGGAAATCCTCCTCGAAGAATTCCTGTGCGCTCTTTTCTCCCTTCGCGCGCCGCTCCGCTTCGATCGCGCGCAGTTCGACGCGCCTGATCTTCCCGGAAATGGTCTTCGGCAGGTCCGAAAACTCGAGGCGGCGAATGCGCTTGAACGGCGCCAGTTTGTCGCGCAGGAAGGAAAAGATATCCCTGGCCAGTTCCGCGTCGGCGCGGTAATCCGCATGCAGCACCAGGAACGCCTTCGGAACCGCCAGCCTGACCGGGTCGGGGCTGGGCACCACTGCGGCTTCCACGATCGCCGGGTGCTCGATCAGCACGCTCTCCAGCTCGAACGGGCTGATGCGGTAGTCTGATGCCTTGAACACGTCGTCGGCGCGGCCGACGTAGGTGATGTAGCCGTCCTGGTCGCGGCTGGCGACGTCGCCGGTATGGTAGTAACCGTCGCGCATGACCTCGACCGTCTTTTCCGCGCTGTCCATGTAGCCGAGCATGAGGCCGGCCGGGGCCGGATCGAGCACCAGGCAGACTTCGCCTTCGTCCGCTTCGCGCCCGTCCGGATCGAGCAGCGCGATCCGGTAGCCCGGCAACGGCCGGCCCATCGACCCCGGCTTGAGGCGCTGGGCCGGCGAGTTGCCGATCTGCGCCGTGGTTTCGGTCTGCCCGAAGCCGTCACGCAGGGTGATGTCCCACGCAGCGCGCACCTGCTCGATGATTTCCGGATTGAGCGGTTCGCCGGCGCCGATCAGTTCGCGCAGCTTCAGGCGGCCGCGGTAGGCGGACAGGTCTTCCTGGATCAGCATGCGCCACACGGTCGGCGGCGCGCACAGCGTGCTCACCTGGCAGCGCTCCAGCACGCCCAGCATCGCCTTCGCATTGAAGCGCGCATAGTTGTAGATGAAGATGCAGGCGCCGGCATTCCACGGCGCGAAGAAGCAGCTCCATGCATGCTTGGCCCAGCCGGGCGAGGAAATGTTGAGATGGATGTCGCCCGGCTGCAGGCCGATCCAGAACATCGTGGACAGATGGCCGACCGGATAGCTCTGGTGGGAATGCATCACGAGCTTCGGCTTGGAGGTGGTGCCGGAGGTGAAGTACAGCAGCAGCGGATCGCTCGCCTTGGTCGGGCCGTCCGGCGAGAATTCCGCAGGATGCGCCGAATAGTCGAAAGGCTGCCAGCCCTCCGGCTGCGCGCCCACGCAGATGCGGGTGCACTGCCCGGCCAGGCCGGCGAGTTTTTCGACGTGCGCGGCGCCGATGATCACATGCTTGACGTTGCCGCGTTCGAGACGGTCGCGCAGGTCTTCCTGCGACAGCAAGGTGGTTGCGGGAATCAGCACCGCGCCGAGCTTCATCGCGGCCAGCATGGTCTCCCACAGCGGCACTTCATTACCGAGCATCATCAGGATGCGGTCGCCGCGCGCCACGCCCAGGCTGCGCAGGTAGTTGGCCGCGCGATTGGAGCGCGCCGAGAGATCGGCAAAGCTCAGCTTTTGTTCCGAGCCGTCTTCGCCGACCACCCACAGCGCGGGACGGGTATTGCCGCGCGCCATGTCGTCGAAATAGTCGAGCGCCCAGTTGAATTCATCGAGCGCCGGCCAGCGAAACCCGCGATACGCGGTGTCATAGTCGGTGCGATGCGCCAGAAGGAAATCCCGCGCGCGCAGGAAAGCGTCAAGGCCAGTAGTCATGAGTCTCCCGTTCTGAAAGTGGTAATCGGAATGGCGGGCGCCGCCCGCCGGAATCCATGGCAACGGCACGCCCGATCGGGTTGCCTTGCCCGTCGGCATGTCGCGGCTCGTCCCGCGCGGCCCCGATCCTTGCCTGATCGGCCACACTCTAACTTACGTTAACGTTAACGTCAATTTGACCGCGCCGCCCGTCTTTCCCTTGCCGGCCTGATGTCGCTCCAAGGAAAACACTGCCGCCGCATCGCTTTTGCAAGCAAGCTGAGCGACCTGCGTTGCACTTGATCCAGATGCCTTGCGGAAGGATCAATTCCGTGAACATAATGGCCGCAAGCAAGATTTCGCCGGGTGCCCGGCAGGACAGGAAAAGAAGCAAATGAAAACCACGATTACCTGCGCGCTGATGATCGCGGCGCTCTGGTCCCAGGCCGGCCACGCGGCCGCGCCGAAACCCGCGCCGCGCGACAACCAGATCCAGAAAGAAGTGCAGAAAGACCTGGAGTCGATTGTCTCCGCCTGCGAAAAGAAAAAGCTGCCGACGGAAGAAGAGATCAAGTGCATCGAGAAGGGCTACAAGCGCTTCATGGGCGAGGACGATACCGAAGGGTCCTGACGCCGACTTCGCTGCCGCGCAGCAGCGTTCCCCCTGTTTCGCCACCTGGCGGCCGGGCCGTTGCGGCCCCGGCCCGCCTCGCCTCTTTCGCTCGCCGATCCACGTCGGCGCTGATAGGCGATGATCTGTCGCTTCGGTTTTTTCGAAATCTCCATCTGGTTTAGTCAGGTTTTTCAAACTACCGACTTGTCCAATACTGTGCTCTCCCCAACCCACGAGAGGAGAGCACGATGGATGTTCAACTGCATGCCCAGGAATTTCCACTGACCCCTGCGCTGCGCGCGCATCTAGAGCGGCGCCTGCGCTTCGCATTCGGGCGCGTGCGCGAACGCGTGATGCGCGTGGTCGTGCGCCTGCGCGACCTGAACGGGCCGCGCGGCGGCCCTGACAAGGTCTGCCAGGTGAGCGTGACGCTGCCCGGGCAGCCGCCCGTCGTGATCCGGGAAACCGGCGCCGACATGTATCGCGCGATCAGCCGCGCTGTCCAGCGCGCCGCCTTCCGCGCCGCCGGGCGTCCGCTGCCATTGCGCGGGCGCGGCCGACCGTATCCGGAGGCGGGCCATGTATGAGTCTATCGGCACCTGGTGGATGTGGACCGGGTTCTTCATCGTCGTGCTGGCGATGATCGCGGCCGACCTGCTGCTGCTCGGCGGCGGTCGCCGCCACAAGGTATCGGTGCGCGAAGCGGCCGGCTGGACCGTCGTGTGGGTGCTGATCGCGCTCGCCTTCAACGGCCTGCTCTGGTGGTACCTCGACGGCAGCGCCGGGCGCGCGGTCGCGAACGAGAAGTCGCTCGAGTTCCTGACCGGCTATGTGATGGAAAAATCACTGGCGGTCGACAATATCTTTGTCTGGCTGGTCATCTTCGGCTACTTTGCGGTGCCGCCGGAATTCCAGCGCCGGGTGCTGCTGTTCGGCGTGCTCGGCGCCATCGTGCTGCGCACCGTGATGATCATCGCCGGCGCCTGGCTGATCCGGGAGTTCCACTGGATCCTGTACTTCTTCGGCCTGCTGCTGGTCGTCACCGGCATCAAGATGCTGGTCTTCGCCGACAAGCAGCCCGACCTTGCCAGCAACCCGGTGTTAGTGTGGATGCGCCGCCACCTGCGCATCACCGACGGCTTCCACGGCGAACGCTTCATCGTGATGCGCGACGGCGTGCGCTTCTTCACGCCGCTGTTCCTGGTCCTGGCGCTGGTCGAACTGTCGGACGTCGTGTTCGCGGTCGACAGCATCCCGGCGATCTTCGCGATCACGAGCGATCCCTTCATCGTGCTCACGTCGAATGTGTTCGCGATCCTCGGCCTGCGCGCGATGTACTTCCTGCTCAAGGATGTGGCCGACCGCTTCCATTACCTGAAATACGGCCTGGCGCTGGTTCTGATGTTTGTCGGCAGCAAGATGCTGATCGTCGACGTCGTCAAGATCCCGGTGCTGGTGTCGCTCGCGGTGGTGGCCTCGATCATCGGCCTGTCGGTCGCCGCCAGCCTCCTGCTGGCAAAACCGCACGCACCGCCGCGCGCGCTTCTGCCTGCGCGCAGGAAATGACGAACCCATGACTTTTCAGATGTCCAATCAATCGGGAGACCCAATATGAAACGTATCGTGCTCTTCGTACTGACCAACCTCGGCATCGTGCTGATGCTGTCGATCACCGCGCAGCTGCTCGGCCTCGACCGCATGCTCGCGGCGCGCGGCATGAACCTGGGCGGCCTGCTGGCGATGGCCGCGCTGTTCGGCTTCGGCGGCGCCTTCATCTCCCTTGCCATCTCGAAATGGATGGCAAAGATGTCGACCGGCGCGCGGGTGATCACCGAGCCGTCCAGCTCGGCCGAATTCTGGCTGCTCTCCACGGTGGAAAAGCAGGCGCGCCAGGCCGGGATCGGCATGCCGGAAGTCGCCGTGTATGACTCGCCCGACATGAACGCCTTCGCAACCGGCATGAGCCGCGACAATGCGCTGGTCGCCGTCAGCACCGGCCTGCTGCAAAACATGACGCGCGACGAGGTGGAGGCGGTGCTGGCGCACGAAGTGAGCCATATCGCCAACGGCGACATGGTCACGCTGACCCTGATCCAGGGCGTGGTGAACACCTTCGTATTCTTCCTCGCGCGCGTGCTCGGCAATCTGGTTGACAAGGTGGTGTTCCGCAACGAGGAAGGCCACGGCCCGGCCTACTGGGTCACCACGATCGTTGCCGAACTCGTGCTCGGCCTGCTGGCCAGCATCGTGGTGCTCTGGTTCAGCCGCCGCCGCGAGTTCCGCGCCGATGCCGGCGGCGCCGCGCTGGCCGGCGGCCAGCGCATGATCGCCGCGCTGGAGCGCTTGCGGCGCGGCCAGGAAAGCAACCTGCCGCAAGGCGTGCGCGCATTCGGCATCAATGGCGGCGGCGCCCGCCTGGCCGCGCTGTTCGCGTCGCATCCGCCGCTCGAGGAGCGCATCGCCGCCCTGCGCGAGAGCATGTCGCGCTCTGGCGCGATGGGCGCGATGTCCTGATCCGTTAAACGTATAGAGGAGAAGCAAACATGGATTGTCCCGTCTGCGCCGGCGTCAAGCTGGTGATGTCCGAACGCCAGGGTATCGAGATCGATTACTGTCCGCAGTGCCGCGGCGTCTGGCTCGACCGCGGCGAGCTTGACAAGATCATCGACCGCTCTCAGGGAACGCCTGCCCCTGCCCCTGCCCCGGCCCCCGCCGCCGCTCCGCCGCAGGCCGCGCCGTACGGCGGCTATCCGCCTGCCGGCCAGCGCCACGACCCGCATCAGGTCTTTGGCAGGACCGGCAAGCACAAGAAGCGCGAAGGCTTCCTGTCCGATCTGTTCGATTTCGACTAGCGGCCTGAGTTGCTAATCCGGTGACAGGAAAGAGTGATGCAACGGGCGCCATGCGCCGCCGGCCCCCGTCCCTGCCCGTCGCGCGGCACGCCATCCTTTTCCAAGAGGGCGCGGCCTTCGCGGTAATCCGCCGGCCGCATTGCCGTTCACCCGCCGGATTCTTGCGGAGGGCGGGCGAACGCTCTGGCGCACTCTGCTATCCGATGCGGCAGCCCGAAGGGCCGCAATCCTTTTCGTCAGCGTTGTCGCCGGCAGGGGTGCCGTGATGCGCGCCTGCAGGCGGCGTTTCCGCGAGCAGCCGGCCAATACACGCGCCCAATGCCAGGTCCTCGATCTGCCCGAGGTGATGCAGGCGCACCCGGCCTTCCCGGTCGAGCAGGACTGCGCTGGGCGTGCCGCCCAGCTGCAGCGCATGCATGGTGGCGGGAATACTTTCCCCGGGTCGCGGCCGGTCGATCCCGATCGGGAAGCGGTACCGGAATTCGCCGGCAAAGGCGCGCAGCGCGGCGGGCGTCATCACCGCATGATGCTCGAACACGGTATGCAACCCGATGACCGCGACGTCCCCGGGAGCAAACGCCTGGCTGACGCGCACCGCCTGCGGCAGGCCATGCGTGATGCAGCCGGGACACAACATCTGGAAGGCATGCAGCAGGACGACGCGGCCGCGCAGGGCGGCCAGCCGGACCGGCTCGGGCGTGTTGATCCATTCGGCGACGTCGAGCTCGGGACAGGGCGGGTAGTAGCTTGTCATGGCGGCTCCGGTACAGATCGGGATGTCAGCATCCCGGCCGGCGCCGGCATGCTGCCGCTTCCACTTTGCCACATCCGGCGCCTTCACGCCGGACTGTCCAGGGTAGCGTTGCCGCGGACAGCCTGCCATTTCTGCGCATCCCGCCCGGCAAGAGTGTGCGGCAGGGTAGTTGCTGCGGCGGCATGCGGGCCGGTACTGCCAGCACCGGTTACACTAATCCCCTCGACAATTGCGACGGAGACAATCCATGCATTTCCTGATGTTTTACGACCTTGCCCCGGACTACCTCGAGCGCCGTTCGCAGTTCCGCGAAGCGCACCTCAAGCACGCATGGGATGCGGTGGCGCGCGGCGAACTCCTGCTCGGGGGCGCGACCGCCGACCCGGCGGACCTGGCGGTGCTGCTGTTCGAGGCGGAATCGCCGCAGGTGGCGCAGCGTTTCGCAGAGGCGGATCCCTACGTGCAGCAGGGCCTGGTGACCGCTTACCGCATCCGAGCCTGGACGACGGTCGTCGGCAAGGAAGCGTCCACCCCGGTAAAGCCGGCCGCATGAGCGCGCTGCCGCCCGCTTTCATGGCGCAGGTGCAACCGCTCGGGCAATCTTTTGCGGCACCGGCCGACAAGACGCTGCTGGCCGCCGCCCGCAATGCCGGCATCGACTTGCCCGCGTCCTGCCGCAACGGCACCTGCCGGACCTGCATGTGCCGGCTGTCGAGCGGGCGAATAGCCTACCGGATTGAATGGCCGGGGCTGACGCGCGAGGAAAAGGATGAGGGATACATCCTTCCCTGCGTCGCGCATGCCGAAACGGACGTGGTAATTCACGTTCCCGGCGCGCGACCGCTTGCGAGCGGGTAGCGGCAGGGTGGACGGCTCATGTCATTGATGCACGGCCTTTCCTGTGCTTTCCCCTGAAAAATTTTCTTGCCCCGTACCCGGCGCCGGCGCATGACACACGATAGTGATGCAACCGCTGTCGCACACGGCGGCACCTGCAACGCGGTCGCGTTCACGGACGCCACGCTCGAGAAACATGGAGCAGATAGCGCGTTGCAGGCGCGCTGCGGTGCGTCATTTTTTCCATCCCGGGCGCCGCGCCATGTAATTATTTCTGCCGCCAGAATGATTTACACGCCGCGGCACGGCTTCTCAGACGTGCTTGACGCGCACATTCTGCAGGAACCAGCCGCGCGCCAGGCGCGCCACCACTTCGAGACTGCCCGGTTCCTCGAAATTATGTGTGGCACCAGGGATGATTTCCAGCCGCTTCTTGCAACGCAAAGCGGCGTACACCCCGCGGTTCGCCACCACCATGCTGTCGTCGAGACTACCCACGATTAACAGCGTCGGTGCGTTCACCTTGCCCAGGCTGCCGTACGCCGCAAGATCGGCACGCGCGCCGCGCAGCACGACGGCGAACACCGTCGCGCCGAGATTGGCAGCCAGTTGCAGGACGGCGGCCGCGCCGTTGCTCGCCCCAAACAGGCCAACCGGAAGTTCGCGCGTGGCATCGTTTTCCCGCAGCCAGCTGCAGGCGGCGTCGAGGCGCCGCGTAAGGAGCTCCGTGTCGCCCGCAGGCTCCTGGCCGATCCCGTGACGCGGCGGCATCAGGTCCAGCCACAGGGTGCCCAGCCTGGAATTGCGCAGGACGCTGCCTACATAGTCGATCGGCGGCTTGACCCGATAGCCGCCCCTGCTGTCGGCGAACAGCACGATACCGACCGGGTCGGGCGGCAGCCAAAGCACGCCGTCGACACTACCCTTGTCTGCCGGGATCGTGACCTGCTCGACTTGAATCGATAACACCATAATCCGTCTCTCCGGGGCCCTTGGCCCTTGCATCAGCGGCGAACCGGCGTATTCCGGTCAGCCCGCAGGATTCAGATCGAGGCATGAGGCGCACACGCAGCGCGGCGTCCGGCATGGTCAGCGTCGAAGGGGAAGCGTAGGGCCGGCGGCGCGCACGAGGCGTACGCCGCGCGGCTGTCATTGCGGCGCCCACTGGCCGGCGCCTGAAAGCAAACCCGGAATTTGTCGAATCTGCAGCGGCCAGATCCTGCGTTGCCGTACTGGTGAGAACGGGGACGTCCTTCGGCCATCATGCGAGTGTCTGAATACGTTGCTCGCTGGGGCAACGCAAGCTCCGTGCCACCAGGTCGGCCAGAGCTAGGGCAACCAGGTGTCAGTGGCGCCGTTGGCGTCGGGCGGCATCATGCGCCTTTCCAGCGGCGCGATCGCCGGCCCCTCGATCACCTCGCCGTCACAGGAAAAGCGGCTGCCGTGGCAGGGGCAGTCCCAGCTGCGCTCCGCCTGGTTCCAATGGACAATGCACTTCATATGGGTGCAGACCGGGGATACCACATGCAACTGGTACGCGTCGTCGCGATACACCGCCAGCCTGTCGCCGGCAAGGTCGACGATGCGCCCTTCTCCGCGCGGCACCTCCGCCAGCTGCGTGACGTCGCCTCCCTTGAGATGGTCCTTCACATACCAACCCACAACATTGAGGTTTTCCTTGAGAAAGGCGCCGGCGGATTTGACTGGCGTAAAACGCCGTGGCGAATACAGGCCGGCCCAAGGATTTTCCAGGCCAGCGACTGCGTCGGCGATCAGGAGTGCGGCGAGCGTGCCGAAGGTCAGTCCGTCGCCGCCGAAACCGGTCGCCACCAGCGTCCTTGCCGCTCCGATCGCCGGTCCGATGTAGGGCAAGCCGTCCGCGGCCCGGTATTGCTGCGCCGACCAGCGGAACGCGACCGGCCCCGCATCGAACCGCGCCTGCAGCGTCTGCTCCAGCTTCCGGTAGCACGCTTGCGGATCTTCCTGCTGACCGGTCTTGTGCTTGTCGCCGACCAGGATGACAAACGCCGCGCCGTCGACTTCCAGCAGGCGGGTCGAGGTCTTCTCCGTACCGGTGCTCCAGAAAATGCCGCCTTCGAGCTGCTTGCGCGCAAGCGGCGCGGCGACCGCATACTCGCGGTAAGGTCCGAGTTCGGTCTGCAGCGGATCGAAGCCTTTCGGGGTATGGGTCGCCATCACGATCCGGCGCGCGCTGACACGGAATCCGCCCGCATGGATCACGCCGCTGTCGTCGTCGACTGCCAATACCGGCGTCTCCTCGAAAATCCGGCACTGCGCCGACTGCACGGCTGCCGCCAGCCCGCGCAGGTAGCGCAGCGGATGGAACTGCGCCTGGCGCGGCACCACCAGCGCGCGCGTGATTTCATACGGCAGCGGCAGGTCGGTGGTCACGCGTGCGTCGAGGCCGGCGTCGCGCGCCGCCTGGTACTCCTGCTCGATCATTGCCTTGTGCTCCGGCGCATCGTCGTCGCTGTACAGCACCCAGGGCTGGCGCGAAAAATTGCACGCAATGCCGAACTCGCGGGTATTTTTTTCAATCAGGTCGATCGCCGCCAGGCGCGACTGCACGACCTGCCTCGTCGTATCCCTCCCCCATTTCGCGGCGAGCAGGTGCAGGGGTTCCCCGAGCGGTGCGTACAGGTTGCCGGTGGAATAGCCGGTCGCTCCCATCCCGATCCGTCGCGCTTCCAGCACGGCGACCCGCACACCCTGCTGCGCCAGCAGTGCGGCGGTGGTAATGCCGGTGATGCCGCCGCCGACCACAGCCACGTCCACCTCGAGGTCGCTTGCCAGGGAGGGAAAGCGATGCTTTTCCGAAGTCGCCGTCCAGATCGACTGCGGCCAGGCGCCGGCTTGTCTTTCGATGATGTCCATTTCTTCTCCTTGTCACCAGATATCAGCGGGCAACAAGGCAGTGCACCCTCACATCATGCCGGGCTTCGGACGCACCGGCCGCGCGTCGAGCACAAGGTGGGCGGTCGATACCTGTCCCAGGTCGGTCACCGGGCGCGGAGGCGAATGCGGAGGACGCGGCAGGTCCGGCCCCTCCCCGCAGCCGCCCAGCAGCAGCGCCATGCCGGCCGCCAGCAGCGCGGTTCCCGGCCGGAACGGAAGCTTTGTGGATTTCCCCCGGTATCGACGCATTTTTGCCCCCTGTAACGATGAGTTCCGTCGTGCACGCCTTGGCTATTTCGCCTGTGCATGCAAACTGCGTTCCTGCGTCGCCGGCGGGATGGCAAGCGCGTCGCCTTCCTTCACGAATTGCCGGAAATAGTCGATCGTGCACTCCAGGCCCTCGTCCAGCCCGACCTTCGGCTCCCATTGGAGAACAGCGCGGGCAAGCGCGATGTCCGGCCTGCGCCTTGCAGGGTCGTCACTCGGCAGGGGCTTGAACACGATGGCCGAGCGCGAGCGGGAAAGCGCGATGATGCGCTCGGCCAGCTCCAGCATGGTGTGTTCGACCGGATTGCCGAGGTTGACCGGCCCGCCGAAACCGTCCGGCGTCCGCATCAGGCGGTCGAACGCGGCGATCATGTCGTCGACATAGCAGAAGGAACGCGTCTGCGACCCGTCGCCGTACACGGTCAGCGGCTGCCCCGCAAGCGCCTGCATGATGAAGTTCGACACCACCCTGCCGTCGTTCGGGTGCATGCGCGGGCCATAGGTATTGAAGATGCGGGCGATCTTCACATTCAAGCGGTGCTGCCGCCGGTAATCCATGAACAGCGTTTCCGCGCAGCGCTTTCCTTCGTCATAGCAGGCGCGCTGGCCGATCGGGTTCACATGCCCCCAGTAGTCTTCCTTCTGCGGATGCACCTGCGGGTCGCCATAGACTTCGCTGGTCGAAGCCTGCAGGACCGGCGCCTTCAGCCGCTTGGCAAGGCCTAGCATGTTGAGCGCGCCATGCACGCTGGTCTTGATCGTCTGCACCGGATCATTCTGGTAATGAACCGGCGAGGCCGGGCAGGCCAGGTTGTAGATCTCGTCCACTTCCACGTAAAGCGGAAACGCGACGTCGTGGCGCAGCAGCTCGAAACGCGGCTCGGCAAGCAGGTGCGCGATGTTGCGCTTGCTCCCAGTATAGAAATTGTCGACGCAAAGCACCTCATGCCCCTGTGCCAGCAGGGACTCGCACAGGTGCGAACCGAGAAAACCGGCGCCGCCGGTCACCAGGATGCGCTTGCTGTCACATTCTTTCATGCCGGTCTCCATATGTTCCTGCTGCGCCTTGCGGTACGCCGCCGCTTCGGCATTGTCGAGGCGGGCTGGCGAGGGCTATTCGCTGCCGGCTTGCCTTTCCCTTCGCTCGCGCACAAGCAGGCGCCTGCGATCGCCTGCCGTAACCGCGCTCACAACCTGTCCCAGTTTCGCAGGATGCGCGCCGCCAGCAGCGCCACCGCCTCGGCGCTGATCTGTTCGGCGCACTCATGGCCGGTCGGGCAGACGGCATGCGTGCAGGGCCGGCACGGCAGGTCGGCGCCGATTGCCTGGTGGCGGCCCTGGTCCGGCGGCGCCCAGCGTACCGGGTCCGAGCCGCAGGCAACGACCACGCTCGGCGTGGCGACGGCGGCGGCGAGATGGGAGATGTCGGTGTCGTTGGAGACAACCAGGCTGGCTTGCGCGATCAATGCTGCAAGCGTGCCCAGCTCCGTCTTGCCGCACAGATTGAGCGCCGGCATGCGCATCGCACGCTGCACCTCGGCTGCATCCCCGCTCTCGGCGGCGGTACCGGTAAGCACGATCCGCATGCCGCTCGCCGCGATCCGGTCGGCGACCTCGGCAAAGCGCTGCGGCAGCCAGCGGCGCGACGGCAGGCGTGCGCCCGGATGAAGGCAGACATAGGTACCCGGCGCCGGAATATTGAGGTCGCTGCGCTGCAGCGCCCGGTAATCGGCATCGGCCAGCGGGAATTCCAGGTGTTCGCCCTGTGCGGCGACGCCCAGCGCGGCCACCAGGCGCAGGTAGCGCCGCACCTCGTTTTCCTGCGCCTGCCAGGGCAGGAAGGTATCCGGCGACGGACAGTAGTGGCCCGGCAGGTAGAAGCCCGCGCAGTGCTCCGCCGCGAACAGTACCAGCAGCGGATTGGTCAGATTGCCGTCGCCGTGCATCTGCAGCGCAAGGTCGAAACGACGACGCTGCATCTCGGCGAGGAAATGCGGCACCGCATGCAGATGCGCCGGCTGCTCCGGAAAGGCCGGAAAGCCGGGAAACACCAGCAGGTCGTCGATGTACATGCCAAAGCGCTTGACAAATGCGGTAGCCCACGGCAGGCCGACGAGCGTGACATGCGACAGCGGCGCCGCCGCCCGCAGCGCGCGCAGCGCCGGGATGGAGCACAGCATGTCGCCCAGCTGCAGCGCGCGGAACACCGCGATCTTGCGCGGCGGCGCGCCCTTGCCGAACAGGCGCGGCGCCGGTGCCGGCTGCGTCATTGGTGCGCGCATCACGGCTTTTCCACGATGAAGGGGCCGATCGCGAGCGCGTCGAGCGGCGTGGTGCAGAACGATTCGACCGCGTCGCGCGGCGTGCATACCACCGGCTCGCCGCGCGTGTTGAACGAGGTGTTGATCAGCACCGGCACCCCGCTGCGCGCGGCGAACGCCCGCAGAAGGTCGTAGTAGGCCGGGTTCTGCGCGCGGTTGATGGTCTGGATGCGCGCCGTCCCGTCCACGTGGCGCACCGCCGGTATGCGCTCCGCCTTGTCCGGGCGCACGTCGTATACGAAGACCATGAACGGCGACACGCCGCCGTTGACGAACCAGTTCGACGCCTCCTCTTCCAGCACCACCGGCGCCACCGGACGGAAGTCTTCGCGGTCCTTGATCTGGTTCAGTCGCTGCTGCATGCCGGGATCGAGCGGCGAGGCGAGGATGGAGCGCGCGCCGAGCGCCCGCGGCCCGAATTCCATGCGCCCCTGGAACCAGCCGACCACCTTGTCCTGCATCAGCAGGTCCGCGGTCTCCGCCGCGAGGTCGGCCGCGCGGCGGTAACGCAGCTTGGCCTGCTTCAGGAAATCCTCGATTTCCTGTTCCCCGTAGGCGGGGCCGAGGAAGGCATGGTCCATGCGCCAGACGCGCTGCGACGGCCCGCGCTGCTGGCTGTCGATCCACAACGCCGCGCCGAGGGAAGTGCCGGCGTCGCCCGCGGCCGGCTGCACCCAGACGCGGCGGAACGGCCCGCGGTCGCGGATGCGGGCATTCATCACGCAGTTCAGCGCCACGCCGCCGGCCAGCGCGAGGTTTTCGGCGCCGGTCTGCTCATGCAGCCAGGCGGCCATCTGCAGCACGATCTCTTCCAGCACCGTCTGCAGCGAGGCGGCGATGTCCATGTGCTTCCGGGTGAATTCCGCGCCGCGCTCGCGGCGCGGCCCGAACATGCTTTCCCACTGCGCCGGCAACACTTCATAGTCGCCGTTGCCGAGGTAATGCACGACTTCGCGCAGCAGCGGCGCGTACACCGGCTGGCCGAACGACGCCAGCGCCATCACCTTGTACTCATCGGACGAATGCAGGAAACCGAGGTAATCGGTGACCGACTCATACAACAGGCCGAGCGAATGCGGCAGGTTGACCTGCTTGATGCGCTTGTACCGCCGGTCCTGGTAGGAACCGTAGCTGGTGGTGGCGTATTCGCCGCGCCCGTCCATCGTCAATACTGCGCATTCGTCGAACGGTGCGGCGAGGAAGGCGCTGGCTTCGTGCGCGAGGTGATGCTCCACGAAATGCCAGCGGAACGGGCCGTCGTGGCGCACATCGCGAAAGCGCCGGCGCAGGTGATGCGGCGCCCCGCTGGCGAGCTGGCGCGGCGCATTGACGATATAGGACAGGAACAGCGGGTCCCAGGGCGACAGCCAGTCGGTGGAGACATGCGCCGACGGCTCGAGCGGCAGCTGTATCGTGGCCTGCCCGTCATGCTCGCCAAGCAGCAGCGACGGATCGTAGGAATAGGCGACATGCTGCACGTCGGCCAGCGCGATGCCACCCTCCTTCAGGCAGTAGTCGATCGCATGGTAGGGCAGCTGCCAGGTCGAGAACGGCACCGGGCGCTTGCCGTGCTTGATCCGGGTGAAGCGTTCCTCCTCGGCGGCGGCAAGCACGTCGCCGTCACGCACCAGGCAGGCGGAACAGTCGTGGTAGGCAGCATTGATTCCGAGCGTGTACACATGATCCTCCGCGAGAAAGCCAAAGATTGCGGCACAGCGAGAAAGGCGTTCCTGCCACCGGCGCAGGCGTCCCCCTGCACTGCCTTCTTGGGCAGCGCATTCCGCAAGCAGCAAAGCAAGGCGCGTACCCGCGCATGCCAGCACGGAAACGGGCGGAACGAGGATTTATTTCAGCGGATACCGGCCGGCGGCGCGATCAGGGCCGGTAATTTCTGCGCATCCATGTAAATTCGAGCAAATTGCCGTTGCATTTCTTACCGCTGTGGCGTGCCGGCAGCAGGGCCGCGCTGCGACAGCCGCTTGTTGCGCATGTAGACGAATTCGCCTGCAACCGCGGTCAGGAAAATGAAAAAATTGGCGAAGACGAACACCCAGTTGTCCACCAGATAGCTGTAGACGGTAAAGCCCAGGGAAGCTGTCAGCTGGCCGATGAACAACCATTTCGACACGCCTTCCACACTACAAGTGCGCCACTGCGTGTAGACCTGGCGCGAGATGGTCAGCACCAGGACGGCCGCGCTGATCCAGCCGATGATGTCGGCGCTCATGCTTGTCCTTTCATTCGCTAAGCCTCCTTTTCTGATCGTGATGCCGGCGGTGACGGTGCGCCGCCGCCGGCGCGCCCCACCATCGGTGCTGCCTGCCGGTCTTCGCACAGCAGTGCCGCCTGCGGCCCGGTGTCGCGCGCCTGCGAGCCGTCCCGTTCCATCTGTGCCGCACCGGCGTCCGTGGCCAAGGGCTCCGTGTCCTTGATCTTGCCGATCCAGTCGTGGCTTTCCTTCCCGAGCTTTTCGATAAGTTTCTTGAAGCGGACTAGGTCATGTTCGGTGCGGTCCGCGATTGCCTTCTGCACGTCGCCGTGCTGCGCCAGCACCTGTTGCTTCGGGTCACACTCCATCGTCAGCTTCACCTCGGTGCGGTCCTTTTCCTTCGGCAAAAGTTCGATTTTCCCCTCGTAGCGCGGACCGTTGAGATTACGCCAGGCAATGCATCTATCCGGAACTTGTTGCGTGATCTCGGCATCCCATTCCATGTCCAGATTCCCCGCCCGGGTATGCCAGTGCAGGTGCGTGTCGTCGACCTGGCGGACCTCTTCCACATCTTCCATGAACCGCGGATATTGTTCGAACTGCGTCAGCTGGCGGTATGCGGTGCCGACCGGGACATTGACTTCGATCGATTGCTCGATCCTTGTCATCATGCATCTCCTTTTTTCCGATCCACGACGCGGGACCGGCCGCACTGCTCCCCACGCGCGCGCATTCTCCGGGCAAAGCGGCCGCGCCCGCCGCTTCGTCGTCCTTTCGGGAAGGGGTGGGAGCATTGCCGGTCATCGTTCAGGACATCGTGGAATAAATACTGCTAATGAAGGCCTCGCGGGACGCCGCACGCGCGGGTCTGCGCCGAGACACGTGGATGGCAGCGGCACGGGTGCAAGTTCCATACCACTGGAAGATCTTCCCCGGTTGCCGGCGCCAGTACAGCATAGCCAGCGCATCTTCGATATCCAAATGCGGCACACCGCGCCGGCCAGGAATTTTCCCAGGGACAGGCAGCAGATTTTGCAGCAGACACTTGTAAAGCTTACAGCACGGCATCGCTCCCGCGGCACTGCCGTTCGCCGATGACAGAAAGAGAACGCCGACCCATGTCAGAGCCAGATACAACAGAACAGCAAAACGACGTGCGCGTCATGCGCGACCTGTGGCGCGTGGTGTCCGCCTTCCGCTGGCGCATCGCGTTCGCGCTGGTTTTCCTGGTATGCGCGAAGATCGCTGTGGTGTCCGTGCCGCTGGTCCTGAAGCGCATCGTCGACGAACTGTCGCGCCCCGAGCAGATGGTCGCGCTGCCGGTGGCACTGCTTGCCGGGTATGCCGCGCTGCGCTTTGCCAGCACGCTGTTCAACGAGATGCGCGACATGGCGTTCTCGCGCGTGACCCAGCATACGGTCGCGACCTATGCGCGCAAGGTGTTCGAGCACCTGCACGAGCTCAGCGCGCGCTTCCATGCGCAGCGGCGGATCGGCGGCTTGCTGCCGGACATAGACCGCGGCACCGCCGGCATCGCCTTCCTGCTCAGTGTCGGCCTGTTTACCATCGTGCCCACGCTGCTCGAAATCATCATGGTCATCGCGATCATGACCGCGCGCTACAGCAACTGGTACACCGTGATTCTCGGTGTCACCTTCCTGGTGTATTGCGGCTTCACACTGGTCTTCACCGCCCGTCGGGCAATCTTCCAGCGCCGCGTGAACCGCCTCGACTCGAACGCGAAAAGCCTGCTGGCCGACAGCCTGATCAATTACGACACCGTCAAGTATTTCACCAACGAGAAAAAGGAATCCAGCCGCTTCCAGGGCATCATGGGCAACTGGGCGGAGGCAGTGGTGGCGAACCAGAAAGCCCTGTTCATCCTGCACGTCGGCCAGAGCGGCATCATCGCCTTTGGCGTGGCCGCGGTGATGCTGGCCGCGGGCCAGGCGGTCCTGACGCGCGAAATGACGGTCGGCGACCTGATCCTGATCAATGCCTACGTGATCCAGATCTGTCTTCCGCTCAATGCGCTCGGCTTCGTCTACCGTGAGGCGAAGGATGCGATGGTGAATGCGGAGAAGCTGTTCCAGCTGCTGCGCGAGAAGCCGGAAATCCACGACCCGCCGGGCATGCCGGCGCTGCAGGTGACGCGCGGCGAAGTGGTGTTCGACAATGTCAGCTTTGCCTACGAGCCGGCGCGCGCGATCCTGCATAACGTCAGTTTCCGCATCCCGCCGGGCGGCACGGTGGCGGTGGTCGGCGGCAGCGGCTCGGGCAAGTCGACGCTGGCGCGGCTGCTGCTGCGCTTTTACGACGTCGGCGCCGGCAGCGTGACGGTCGACCGCCAGGATGTGCGCAAGGTCAGCACCCGCAGCCTGCGCGAGGCGATCGGCGTGGTGCCGCAGGAAACCCTGCTGTTCAACGACACCATTGCTTACAACATCGGTTACGGACGCGACGGTGCCACCATGGAACAGATCATCGCCGCCGCCAAGGCCGCGCACATCCACGACCTGATCGATTCCCTGCCGCAGAAATACGACACGCCGGTAGGCGAACGCGGCGTCAAGCTGTCCGGCGGCGAAAAGCAGCGTATCGCGCTGGCGCGCGCAATCCTGAAAAATCCGCCGCTGCTGATCTTCGACGAGGCAACGTCGGCGCTGGACACCGCGTCGGAACAGGCGATCCAGAAGGAACTTGACGAGCTTGCCGAAAACCGCACCACGCTGGTGATCGCGCACCGCCTCTCCACCGTGGTGGACGCGACCGAAATCATTGTGCTCGACAAGGGCCGCATCGTCGAGCGCGGCACGCATGCGCGCCTGCTGCAGCAGAACGGCATGTACGCCCGGCTGTGGCAATTGCAGCAGCGGGCAGAGGATGGCGAGAAACTGGAGCGGGAGATGCACTCCCTGACGTGAGGGCGCTGCCGGCACGGCGGGATGGCTTCCGGCGGAACGCGGCACGCCTCCTTTTCCCGTCACCAAACCGATTGACCCCCATCAAGCCATCTTTATGGAACGGGAATTGCATCGCTGTCCTGCCACCAAAACGGAAAAAGAACGGTGACCGCATCGCGATCCAACCTGGTCCCCCATCGCTTCTCAGGACTGTATCCATGACGAAAATACTTGCATTCGACCGCGACCGGAGAGTGTCCAACGGCGGCCAGGCGGCCCGCCTGAAAACACGCCGCTCCAGCGCGCCGACACCCCTGCGCCGCGCCGAACGGACGGATCGGCAGCCGGGCAAGGTGGAAATTGCGGTGACCGTGGTCGTTCCCACGCGCGGCCGGCCGCAACTGCTCAACCGCTGCCTGGCCAGCCTCGTACTGCAGCGTTACGATCCGGCGCGCTTCGAGATCATCGTGGTCGACGACGGGCCGAGCGAAGAGACCGAGGAAGTGGTGGCGGGCTGGGCAGCCCATACCGCCGGCCAGGGCCCGCAGATCACCTATATCGCGTCACCCGGCCCGCATGGCCCCGCCGCCGCCCGTAACCACGGGTGGCGCGCCGCGCGCGGCGCGCTGATCGCCTTCACCGACGACGATACCATCGCGCGCACCGACTGGCTCACGCATGGCGTGGCAGCCTTCGAGGAAGGCGTCGATGCGGTGTCCGGGCGCATCGTAATGCCGCTGTCGCATACGCCGACGGATTACGAGCTTGACGCCAAACAGCTCGAAAAGGCGGAGTTCGTGACGGCCAACTGCTTTTGCCGCAAGCGCGTGCTGGAAGCGCTCGGCGGTTTCGACGAACGCTTCCGGTTCGCATGGCGCGAGGATTCCGACCTGCAGTTTCGCCTGATCGATTACCAGGCCAATATCGTGTACGAACCGAAGGCGGTAATGATGCACCCGATCCGCCCGGCCGGCTGGGGCGTCAGCCTGTCGCAGGTGAAAAAGGTCCAGTTCGACGCGTTGCTGTACAAGAAGCACCCGCGTCTCTACCGCGACAAGATCCGGGCGGCGCCGCGCTGGGACTTCTACATCACCGTCGGCGCGCTGCTGGCCTGTTTCGCCGGCCTGCTCGCGCAGGTCCCGGCACTGGCGCTCGCCGCCGGCCTGGCATGGCTGTTCCTGACCGGCCGCTTCTGCCTGCAGCGCTTGAAGAAGACTTCCCGTTCACTCTCGCACGTGCTGGAAATGGTCGTCACCTCGGCGCTGATTCCGCCGCTGGCGGTGTTCTGGCGCGCGGTGGGCGCGATCAAGTTCCGCGCCCGCCTGCTATGACGCCGCTGCCGCGCTATGTACAGATTGAACCGGTCGGCCAGTGCAACCTGCGTTGCCGCATGTGCCCGATCCAGTTCCGCGCCGACGGCGCTCCCGGACAGCCCCGCGCATTCATGGACCTGGAAGTCTACCGGCGGCTGGTCGACCAGTTCCCGGACATGGAGGAATTGCAGTTGCAGGGGCTGGGCGAACCGCTGCTGCATCCGCATTTCTTCGACATGGTGCGCTACGCGGCGCAACGCGGCGTGCGCGTCTCCACCAACACCAACCTGACGGTGCTGAGCGAACACGGCGCCGACGAATGCGTGGCCAGCGGCCTGCATACGCTCCACATCTCCCTCGACGGCGCGACCGCGGCAACCTACCAGGCGATCCGCATCCGCGCCCGCTTCGAGCGCGTGCTGCGCAACCTGCGCCGGCTGACGGCGGCGCGCGCGCGCCTGCAGAGCAGCCTGCCGCACCTGCGCCTGGTCGCGGTAGTCATGCGCGAGAACCTGGAGGAACTGCCGCAGCTGGTGCAGCTCGCGCATGCGGAAGGCATCGATACGGTATTCGTGCAGCACCTGTGCCATGACTTCGGCGAATCGACGCTGCCGGAGCGGTATGCGCCGATGCGCGATTTCATCGACATGCAGACGCTGCTGCACGACGACCCGCAGCGCGTGGAGCGATACTTCCAGGCAGCGCGCGAGCAGGCGCAGGCGCTCGGCGTCGCGCTGCGCCTGCCAAACCTGAAGCCGCGCGCGCATCCGGAGCAAATGTCCGGCCGCCAGCGCTGCGACTGGCCGTGGCGCGGCTCCTACATCAGCTACGACGGCAAGGCGATGCCCTGCTGCATGGTCGCCACGCCGGACCGCATCCACTTCGGTGACATGGCGCAAAACGGGGTGGCGCAGGTCTGGAACAATCAGGAGTACAACGCTTTTCGCGAACAGCTCGCATCCGCGGCGCCGCCCGACATCTGCCGCAGTTGCGCCCTCTATGCAGGTACGTTCTAGTCGGATAAAACATGCAGAAACGGCTGAAGATCCTCACCTGGCACACACATGGAAGCTACCTCTACTATCTGACCCAGGCCCCGCACGATTTCTACGTGCTGTCCAAGCCTGACCGCCCGCCGGGTTACGGCGGGCGCTGCGGCCACATCCCCTGGGGCGACAACGTGATCGACCTGCCTGTCAGCGAGGCCAGGGATGCGCAGTTCGACTGCATCCTGTTCCAGGACGACGACCAGTACCTGAAGGACCAGTACCTGTACCTGAGCGAAGCGCAGCGCCGCCTGCCGAAGATCTATCTCGAGCACGACCCGCCGCGCGAGCATCCCACCGACATGCCGCACCTGGTCGACGACCCTTCGGTGCTGCTGGTGCACGTGACGCATTTCAACGCGCTGATGTGGAACGCCGGGCGCACGCCGACCCGGGTGGTCGAGCACGGCGTGCTGGCGCCGAAGGACGTGTCCTACCGCGGCGACCTTGCGCGCGGGCTGGTGGTGATCAACAACATCAAGTCGCGCGGCCGCCGCCTTGGCGGCGACATCTTCGAGCGCGCACGGTCGCAGGTGCCGCTCGACCTGGTCGGCATGGGCGCGCTGGAAGCAGGCGGGATCGGCGAGATCGAACATGCGCACCTGCCCGCCTTTTCCGCGCAGTACCGCTTTTTCTTCAATCCGATCCGCTACACCAGCCTCGGGCTGGCGGTGATCGAAGCGATGATGATCGGCATGCCGATCGTGGCGCTGGCGACCACCGAAATGGCGACCGTTGTCCGCAACGGCGTGTCCGGCTATGCCGACACCGACGCCGGCAAGCTGATCGAGCGCATGCAGGAGCTGATTGCCGATCCGGCGCATGCCCGTCAGCTGGGCGAAGGCGCCCGGCGCTATGCGCGCGAGCGCTTCGGCATCGAGCGTTTCGCCGACGACTGGGACAAGACCTTCCGCTTCGTCACGCAGCTCTGACGCATCGCGCGTCCCTCTCTACAACAACAATCAGGAGCACTACCATGTCTCAAGCTGGAAGCTATTTCATCGACCGCCACGCGGCGGAAAAGGCGGTCGGGCTGGCGCTGCCGATGATCCATGAAGCGATGAAGCAAAAGGAAGTCGGCGAAAGCGGATTCCTGTACATCGTCATCATGGACCCGCTGCGCGGCCCTGCGGTTTCCTCCTTCGAGGAAGCGATCCTGTATGAATATTCGGTCGGCGACCGCTCGAAATGGGACGCCGATTATGCCGGCTTCGCCCGCGCGAAAGCGCGCGTTTCATGGCGCAACGGCATGGACGGGCATCTGGTGCAGGAACTGCGGCCGCACATGCTCGCGGCCGGCGATACCGTACTGTGGGGGAGCGTCGTGGTGGACGGCATCGTGGTGGCGGTGAGCGGCGCGAATCCCTGGTATGACGAGGCGTTTGCGGGAACGGTGGCGATGTGTTTGCGGGCGGTGGCGAAGGCGGGGGTGGTGCAGGCTCGTTCGAAAAATTTGTTCTTGCCTTTAAAGTAGCCGTTCCAGAATTTCTCTCCGGTGACCCAATACTGTTGTCGCTCCGTCGATGCTTGCCGGGACTGGCCCCGGCAAGCATCCTTGGAGAGCAAGCAGACTTGGGGCACCGGAGAGAAAAAAACCGGCTTAATACAAGGTATAAAAAACCAGCCTCCCCATCGCCGCATCAAAATACAACGCATGCCACGGAATCGACACCACCGCCGCATTGCGCTTGTGCGCCAGCACCACATAGCGCAACTGATGGGTGACGACGTCGACCATCAGGTAATCGACCGTCCCTATCTTCTCCCCGGTCGCCGTCACCACCGGGCAGCCGTAAAGCAGATCCGCAGTGCTCGAATCGCTTGCGGACAGGCGCGCAAAACGCGGCGCGCCCGCATTGGACCGGCTGGACCGGGTCCGGCTTCCGCCGATTGTGCGTTGCATGCGCGCCTCCTGCTCGTTGCTCAAGTTTGCGGGTTGCCGGACCAGCTGACACGGCGCGAACCCGCAGCGCCAAGCGCGCCGCCGCCGATGCCGATCGCCAGTGCCAGCGCAACCGCGAGGAATACCACCCAGGCGGCAGTGCCCGCCGTCTGGACTGCGTTGTCCGCCGTTTGCCGCCCTTGCTGGGATGCCGCCTCCGGCGATCCGGTGATGATCAGCGCCTGGTCGACCATCGCCGCCGCCCGCCCGGGCTCGATGCCGGTACGCGATGCCACGAGCTGGATCGCCTGCTCGCGCTGCCCGGTCCGCAGGAACTGCTGCAACTGCCGCAGCGATGCCGCGTCCAGGTTGCCGCCCTGGGAGCGCAGGATCGCTGCCAGCGGCGAGCTGCCGCCGCCCGCCGCGGACGCGCGCGCGAGCTGGCTCATGTTGTTGAACACGCCGCTCATCAGCGTGCCGCCGACCGAGGTCGCCAGCACCGCGAACATGATTGTCGTCACCGCCCAGGACACTGCGCCATGCAGAATGCCGTCCGCCTTGCGTTTCAGGCCTGACATCCGCGCCGCCACGTAGCCGCCGACGAAGGCGGCGACGAGCATGCTGACGCCGGCCCAGATCAATGGCCCGGTGCCCAAGCTCTCGCCCTCTGCCACGTCGGCGGAGGAGAGACCGGTCGCGATGCCCAGCAGGGTCAGCGCCAGCTGCACCGAAATGCCGACGGCGACGCCGGCAAGCACAGCGCCCCAGCGAATCGCGGGAAACATGGGCCGCCGTATGTTGTAATCCACGTTTTCGGCCTGGCGTAGCGAATCGCCGCGCGCAGGATGCGTTTCATTGATCGCCATGTTGCTTGCTCCTGAAATACACGGGAACATACGTGATGGGGCCGCAGGCGCGGCCTCGCTCCCTTTGGGTGAATGAAAAACGCAACATCCGTGCCTGCGCCGGGATGCCCGCCGTGCCCCAGTACCGGGCAAAGGACCGCGCCAACGGCCGCGCTCCTGGGTAAAGATTGCAATTGCGGTGGAAAAGACGTCCGCTCAGGATTGGGGCGCCACTTCTTCCACCGTATCGATCGCCGCTTTCATCCGCCGCAGGAACTCGCGCCGCACACGCCACTGCCGCGATGGCTGCACCTTGATGCGGCAGCGCAGCGCGACGCTTGCGTCCTCCAGCTTTTCAACACCGGCAAGGTCGATGTCCTCCAAAATGAGCGGGCCCACGACCGGATCGGCGCGCATTGTCCTGCCAATCTCTTCCATCCGCGCAAATACCCGGTCCAGGTCTTCCTGCCGCCGCACGTTGACGTCAATCACCGCGTACGCATAATCGCGGCTGCGGTTCGTGACCGTGGTAATCATGCCGTTGGGAATGAAATGCACGCTGCCGTCGTAGTCGCGGATGCGGATGTGCCGCAGCGTCACGCGCTCCACCAGTCCGCTCTTGCCGGCGGCCTCGATGACGTCCCCTTCGCTGACCTGGTTTTCAATCAGCAGGAACAGGCCGGTGAAGAAGTCTTTCACCAGGCTTTGCGCGCCGAAGCCGACGGCAATGCCGGCTACACCGGCGGTCGCAAGGATAGGCGTGATCGAAATGCCTATCGTGCCGAGCGTGAGCATGATTGCGACGCCGACGATCACGATGTTCGCGGTGTAGCGGAACACGTTCATCAGCGTCTCGATGCGGCGCGAATCGCGCAGCACGTCGACATGGTTGCGGATGCGCGTCTTGAGTGCCCGCAACAGGCGCCGGATCATCCATAGCGCCAGCAAGGCGAGCACCCAGACGAGCACGATGCGCAGCGACGGCAGCGCTGATTCCGCAAGCATGCGCCATTCGTTGCTGTCCAAATCGGGCCTCCCTAAACGCAAAGTGCAGGCACCATGGCCTGCACTTGCGCGGCTTCGACAATAATCAGCGGAAGCGTTCGACGATCACGCCGTTCTCCAGGCGGACCCGGTCGCCGACCTGCACGCCCGGCGCGGCTTCCTGCGCCAGAGTCTGCACGGCGCCGTTGTCCATGCGTACCGCTACCCGGTAGACCTGGCCGGAAGTGCCCGCGCCTTTCTCCATCTGGTGCCCGACGATTGCGCCGCCGGCTGCGCCCGCCACCGTGGCAGCCTTGCGTCCGGTGCCGCTGCCGACCTGGTTGCCGAGCACGCCGCCGACCACCGCGCCGGCAACCGTTCCCAGCCCCAGTCCCGCCGCCTGCTCGCGCGGGATCACGTCGATCGCCTGCACCACGCCGTAGCCGCTGGCGCTGCTGGTAGTCGAAGTCGTGGTGGGGATCGTGCTGGTGGTCGTCGTGACCGGCACCGATCCAGCCGAGGAGGTCGTGCGCTGCGGCGTGCCGCATGCCGTCAGAAGAATCACGGAAATACCGATGACAGACAGTTTGGTCTTATCAGTCCACATATTCATCTCCTTGTAAATGGCCTTTGTTATCCAGCAGGCTGCGTTCGGATGAGAGCTTGATGCGGATGGGAAAGCAGCGGACGCTGGCTCCGTTGGCGTGCCGATGCAGGTCCCGTGCCAGACGGACGCACTGCTTTCCATGCAGAAGGATCGCTCGCGCCGTTCGGCAATGTCGATGCCGCGAGCCGCGCGTTCTTACACTGCACCGGGGCAGTTTTTACATTGCACTGTAGTTGTTACCCGCCGCGACCGTTCACTTGCCGCACTGCTGTTGACGAATACGCAAGAGAGCGAAGCGCGGCGCGGATTTCCCGGACAACCATGACTAGGTACATGGTTTGCTTTGCATGCAAAGCAGCACTCCCGACAATTCCAAGAAACCAGACAATCATGCGAAAAATTGCCCTTATTAGCGAACACGCGTCGCCCCTGGCTCTGATCGGCAGCACCGACAGTGGCGGGCAAAACGTGTATGTCGCGCAGCTCGCCAAGCAATTGGCGCGCCTTGGCTACCTGGTCGATATCTTTACCCGGCGCGATTCGGAATTCCAGGAACAGGTAGTCGACTGGATGCCCGGCGTGCGCGTGGTACATGTGCCGGCCGGGCCCGCGCATTTCGTGCCGAAGGAGGCGATGCTGCCCTTCATGGAACAATTCGGCCGCTTCGTGATTCGATTTGCGCGACGGCAAAAATTGCCTTATGACCTGATGCACGCGAATTTCTTCATGTCGGGCATGGTGGCGCGGCAGGTACGCAAGACCCTGGGCATTCCTTTCGTAATGACCTTCCACGCGCTGGGCCGCGTGCGGCGGCTGAACCAGAAGCAGGCGGATGCCTTTCCCGATGTGCGGTTTGCGATAGAGGAACGGCTGATGCAGGAAGCCGACCGCATCATCGCCGAGTGTCCGCAGGACCAGTCCGACATGGAACAGTTGTACGGCGCGCCGAGCGACCGGATCGACATCGTGCCTTGCGGCTTCGACCCGGACGAATTCTGGCCGGTCACGCTCGATGCGCGCCAGCAACTCGGGCTCGGCCAGGATGAGTTCATCGTGCTGCAGCTCGGGCGCATGGTGCCGCGCAAGGGCGTCGACAACGTGATCCGCGCGATTGCGGTGCTGCGCAGCCAGCATCAGGTGCGCGCGCGCCTGCTGGTGGTCGGCGGCAATGCGGAAAAACCGGATCCGATCGCGACCCCGGAACTGGGCCGCCTCATGTCACTGGCGCAAGATCTGGGCGTGGCCGATGCGGTGACCTTCACCGGACAGCGGCGCCGCGCGCAGCTGCGGTATTACTACAGTGCCGCCAATGTGTTCGTCACCACGCCGTGGTACGAGCCTTTCGGCATCACGCCGGTCGAGGCGATGGCCTGCGGCACACCGGTGGTCGGCACCGCGGTCGGCGGCATCAAGACCACCGTGGTCGATGGCGAAACCGGCTATCTGGTGCCGCCGAACGACCCCGATGCGCTGGCCGAACGCCTCGCCTGGCTCTATCACCATCCGCATGTCGCCCAGCGCATGGGATGGGCGGGCATGCGCCGCGCCTACCAGCACTTCACCTGGCGCAATGTCGCCACCCATATCGCCAGCGTGTATGAAAGCGTGCTGGCGCCGGCGACCGTCTACGCGATGCCGCCGCTGGTCGCGTCGGGCGAACTGAGCCTGCGCAGTTGAGAACCCTGACGGCGATCGACGCGCGATCCCGGTTGCGTCAATGAACCGCGCGGCGTCGGCGCTTACGCTGATACGTAGTCCAACCTTTTACGGAGAGGGAATGAGCAAGGTAAACGTCTCGAGTTATGTCCCCAACCCGGCCGAAGCAGAACTCTTCGCCGGCAAGACCATCCTCGTCACTGGCGGCGCGAGCGGCCTGGGCGCGGCGCTGTGCCATGTACTGTCGTCCTGCGGTGCGAACATCGTCGTCGGCGACCTCAATCTCGACCGCGCGCAGACGGTGGCATCACTGCTCGATGCGTCGGCCGGAAAGATCCATGCAATCGGCTTCAATGTCGGCGACCCGGTCGCCGCGGAGCGCGCGATCGACGAAACGGTGGAACGCTTTGGCAAGATCGATGTGCTGGTCAACAATGCCGGCACCGACGTCACCTGCGCGATCGAAGAGCTTTCCTACGGCGACTGGGATCGCGTGATCCGCACCAATCTCTACGGCCCCTTCCTGCTGTCCAAGTTCGCCGCGCAGCACATGAAGAACGGCGGGCACATCGTCAACATCGCGTCCACCGCCGCCAAGCGCGCCTGGCCCAATGCCTCGGCCTATCATGCAAGCAAATGGGGACTGCTTGGCCTGTCGCATGCGTTGCATGCCGAGCTGCGCCCGCGCCACATCAAGGTAACCGCAGTGCTCGCCGGCGGCATGCGCACCCCCTTCCTGCTCGACCGCTTCCCGGATATCGACGTGGCCACGCTGCAGGATCCGGTCAATGTCGCAGTCGCGGTCAAGTCGGTGCTGCTGCTGCCGGAGCAGACCGTGATCCCGGAAGTCATGGTCCTGCCGATGCAGGAATCATCATGGCCGTGACCGCCCGCCGCGCGCGCTTCGAGCCGGGCCTGGCATGAAGCGTGCGGTCTTCCTCGACAAGGACGGCACGCTGGTCGAGAACGTGCCGTACAACGTCAATCCCGCGCTGCTGGAGCTGACATGGCAGGCCGGCCAGGGACTGCAGCTGCTCAGGCAGCTCGGCTATGCGCTGATCGTCGTGACCAACCAGGCTGGGGTGGCCAAGGGCCTGTTCACCGAGACTGCGCTCGGGCCGCTGCAGCACCGGCTCGCCGAAAGGCTGGCGCAGTACGGTGTGCTGCTCGACGGCTTCTACTACTGTCCGCACAGTCCGGACGGCATGGTCAGCCGTTATGCGATTGCCTGCACCTGCCGCAAGCCGATGCCGGGCATGCTGCTGCGCGCTGCGCATGAACACGGCATCGATCTGTCGCAGTCCTGGATGGTGGGCGACATCCTGAACGATGTCGAGGCCGGGCGGCGCGCCGGTTGCCGTACCGTCTTGATCAACAATGGCAACGAGACGGAATGGAAGATGTCTCCATTGCGCACGCCGCACTTCACCGCGCCCAATCTGTACGTTGCCGCGACGCTGATCGCCGGAGCGATGGATGAGCGTCTCGTCAGCAGCGAAGCGGCCGGCTCATGATCGACAACGCTTGGGCGCGGGCAAAGCGCATCCTCTGCATCCGGCTCGATTACATGGGCGACGTGCTGATGAGCACGCCGGCGATACGTGCGCTCCGGGAATCGATCCCCGGTTGCGAAATCACGCTGCTGACCTCCTCCAGCGGGGATTCCGTCGCCCGGCTGATACCCGAAATCGACGAAACCATCGTCTATGCGGCGCCCTGGCTCAAGAGCAGCGCGCCGCATCCGACCGGCGCCGACATGGAAATGATCCTGCGCCTGTCGCGGCTGCATTTCGACGCCGCCGTCATTTTTACCGTCTACAGCCAGAATCCGCTGCCGTCGGCGATGCTCTGCTACCTGGCGGGGATTCCGCTGCGGCTCGCGCATTGCCGCGAAAATCCCTACCAGCTGCTGACGCACTGGGTGCGCGAGACGGAACCGCAGGAGCAGGTAAGGCACGAGGTGCAGCGCCAGCTGGATCTGGTGGCGTCGGTCGGCGCCACCGCAGGGGACGAACGCCTGTCCCTGCGCGTGCCATCGGCGGCGACCGCGCGCGTCTGCGACCGCTTGCGTGCCGCCGACATCGACACCGGCCGGCCCTGGATCGCGCTGCATCCCGGCGCGACCGCATCATCGCGGCGCTATCCGCCGCAACAGTGGCGCGAGGTCGCACGGCAGCTGTCGGCGTCCCTCGGATGTCCGCTGGTGTTTACCGGCAGCGCCGACGAGGCGCCGCTGATCGAGGACATCTGCTGCGGCCTGCCCGACATCCATTCCTTTGCAGGCAAGCTCGACCTGCCGCAGCTGTCCGCATTGATTGCGCTGGCCCCGGTACTGATCTCGAACAACACTGGCCCCGTCCACATCGCCGCCGCAGTGGGCACACCGGTGGTCGACCTGTACGCACTCACCAATCCTCAGCATACCCCATGGAAAGTTCCGGCCCGGGTGCTCTATCACGACGTTTCCTGCCGTTACTGCTACAAGAGCGTCTGCCCGGAACGCCATCAGCATTGCCTGTCCCTGGTGCCGCCGGCAACAGTCGCCGCCGCCGCGCTTGAGCTTCTCGCCGGCGCCGGCATGGAGACACAACTCCCCCCGCTCCCGCCCCTGCGCCGCTAGCTGCAAGTTTTACACGGGCTTGCAAAAAGGAAGGCCGGCGCGCGGCGCCGGGCGGCTTGCGTACCGGCGTACCGTCGAATGCGATCGGGCAGCGCGCCGCCCGCGGCAGAGCCGCTCCGCTTGGCACAGAGCTTGCGAACCCGTCAGCACCGACCCCTGGCAACCTGATAGGAGAAGACAATGCCACGCAATGCGACTTCCAAGAGCAGCAGCAAGTCCTCATCACGCACCACGCGCCGCGCATCGACCAAAGGTTCGGAAACCGACGCGTTGCACATTCTTGCCGAAGATCACAAGAAAGTGATCGATCTTTTCGACGAGTTCGAAAAGATGAAGGAAAACGAAGAAACCGACGACGAAGCCAAGCAGATGCTGGTCGAGACCGCCTGTGCCGAACTCACCATCCACGCGCAAGTGGAGGAAGAGATCTTCTATCCGGCGGCGCGCGATGCGATCGACGACATGGACCTGCTCGACGAGGCGGAAGTGGAGCATGCGTCCGCGCGCCAGCTGATCAGCGAGCTCGCCGCGATGCAGCCGGACGACGACCTGTATGACGCGAAGTTCACGGTTCTGGGCGAATACGTGAAGCACCACATCCAGGAAGAGGAAAAGGAGCTGTTCCCGAAGCTGAAGAAGGCCGAACTCGACCTTGAGGAAATCGGGGAGGAAATCCGCGACCGCAAGATGGAGCTGCGTGAGGAGCTGGGCGTGGCTTCGGACGAGGACGACGACGACGACCCGGGCTCGCAGCGCAAGGTGCATTGACCTTGCCGGACGCGGAACAAGGGAGACACCCGCCGGACAGACGCTCACGCAGGCGGCGAACACCGGTCGCCGCCGCTTTCCCCCGTACCAGTGCCGCGCGCGCATCCTGCGCCGGCACATGCATCAATGAAAGAAAGGTATTTCGTGAACTTGCCCGACATGGAACCGCATGCAGAACATGCCACTTCCACACATGCGGTGGATATCCTCGCTTTCGTCGAGGCGCAGGAAATCCCTTCCGACTATTTTGAAACGCCCTACTACTACCTGGCGCCGGTCCCCGGCGGGGAAAACGTCTACGCCCTGCTGAGGGAAGCGCTGCGCGAGGCGGGAAAGATCGGCATCGCCTACGTGGTCATCCAGTCGCGCCAGCACCTCGCCGCGCTGATCCCGCACGGCCAGTCGCTGGTACTCAACACCCTGCGCTGGAGCACGCAGGACGGACTGTACGACGATGACGAGCCGGACGACGATGAGCTGAGCCCGTTTTCCGCGCGGCGCATGGCGCTATCGGCGCCCGCGTGCGAGCGGTACGACGATCTATTCGAAGCCCAGGCCATGGCGCTGGCGGAGCAGAACATGAAGACCAAGAAAAGCAGCGAGCGCATCATCGTCGAGGAACTCGAAGGCCTGCTTGAGGACGACGACCTGATCGACGATGATGTGCTCGCTGCCGTATTAAGCAGGCGCGTGCACCAGCCGGACGGTAATGCGATACGCCGCAGCCATCCGGCCTGCTGGCATGCGCGCGGTCGCCGCCGCAGCTAGAGCTAGCGTTTCACATGCCGCCCGCGCGGCAGATTGCGTATCATGTCCTGCATCAGTGGCGGCAGCGGCGCTTCGGTAACGTGGCGGTTTGCGTGCAGATGGTTCATCGGATTCACACGCGGCGCCGGCGGCTCGCCGGAAAGCGAACGGCCGGAACTGCTGCCCGAGAAATTGCGTGCGAACGGCAAGCGCAGGTTTCCCCATTCATTGTAGTCCCGCAGCACCGAGCGGCTGCTGCCGTCGAGAGTGTTGATGTTGCGGCCGAAGACGCCGGCGGTCAGGCGGCCGTTGTTGTCCCAGTCGGCGTATGCGCCGCCCGTGCTGCCGCGTCCGATATTGTCCAGTTCCGACAGGCGCGACTCGTCGAGGTCGGCGCCCTGACCGTCCGAATAGCTCATCAGGAAGCCGTCGCCGCAGGGCGAATTTTCCACCAGCCCGCAGTAGCTCACGCCTTTCAGCCCGTACGCGAGATAGTAGCGGTCGGCCGCATGGATGCTGGACGGCGTCTCGCTAAGCCCGGCGAACTGGTACATGTAGTTCATGATGCTGTAGTGGTTGGGCTTGTAGTTGACTTCCTCATTGCCGCCGTGCTGCAAGCCGAGGTTGTGCCCGAACTCATGCATCAGCGTGCTGGCCTGCATATTGATCAGCATGTTCAGTCCGATTTCCGAGTCGATCAGGAAGCCGTAGCCGCCGAGCGCGATGATCATGTCGTTGCCCAGAATTTCGGAGATGCCGGACGGACCGGCGCCGCCGTTGGTATTGAGCGAATTGGCAAACAACGCGTAGTGGAAGACCAGCCTGCGCCGGACATCGAAATTGGCGTGCTTGACTGACTGGAAGGACGTGCAGCCGGCGCGCGCGCCGGCGCCGGCGGTCGAGGTGTCGAGCTCGACGCAAGCCGAGAACGGCACGCGGTTGCCGCCACCGAGGTTGTAGGCGGCGGGGCTGAATTCGGCTCCATACAGCTTGCCCGCATCGATATGCAGCGCGATTCCCTTCGCGGCAAATGCAGCCTCCAGCTTCTGCAGCGCTTCCCGGCGCGGCGTGGTTGCCACGTCGTTGCCGTCCATGTAATCGATTTCCACGAAAATGTCGCGCCGTCCCCGGCGCGCGCCCATCGCGTACAGGTCCAGGCCGGCATAGGTGCCGCCGCTGAACTTGGCGCTGTCCGGTATGCCGTCGCGGTCGGAATCGACGATACCCGGCGGCACATCGTTCTTGCCCGCCGGCGTGGCAAAGTTCACCAGCGACCAGTCGGCCGCGGCATTGGTGTCGGCCATGCCGCCCATCGCCAGGCGAACGATCGACTTGCCATGTTCCTCGGGGCCGGATGGCAGCGCCGCGACGCTCGCCCCGTTCCACGTGCCGCCACTCGTGGGTGCGGCGGTGGAGGTGCCGAATCGGACGAAGTCCGCCGTCGCGCCGCCGCTGACCAGTTCCAGCGAGCCGCTGCCGTTCCAGAATGGCACGCTGGAACCGCTGCGCACATACTTGATCTGCGCATTGTCCTGCAATTGCAGCGAGGTCTTTCCGGCAATGACCAGGTAGGCGCCGGGCGGCAGTGCCACGGCCGGCAGCGTGAAGGTCGCCGGCTCATAGGACGTGCTGCCGCTGTCGAGGTCGATGGAGGAGCTGCGCAAGGTATAGCGCGACAGCTCGACCGTGTCGGCGGTCGGGTTGTACAGTTCCAGCCAGGCGACATCATTGCTGTAGTAGCTGGTGGAGACCTCCGAGATGAGGAGCGTCGTGCCGCCGCCGGCTGCCTGCAGGCTTGTGGGCGGGGGTGCCGAAGCGACCGGCGACGCGAGGCTGGCGGGGGGCGCGCCCGCGTCCGGCGTACTGCCGGCAGCCGGCGCCGCGGCCGGCGTGCCGCCGCCGCCGCACGACGAAATGCTGAACGCGGCCGCCAGACCGCACGCTGCCTTAAGTAATTGTCCTGCTCGTAACGAGCCTGTCCGTCGCGCCATGTCCTTGTCCGGAATCCCTTGGAATTCCTAAGGACAACTGTATTGGCGGAAAGTTTTCCGGGCGGAAAAATAAAGCGCTGCTAATGCTGGGTTTCAGGCAACTTCTTGCCCCGATGACCAGAAAATTCGATCAATCTTGTGTCCTGATCACGCTGATCTGCCCGTCTGGTTCGATGAAGGCTTCCTTGACCTGGTCGAGCCTGTCGACCCCGGCCTGCCGCAGCTTGGTCCACAGCTCATCGTCGGTGATCAATTCTTTACGCATGTTCCGGTGCAGCATGCGCCCTTGCCAGATCAGGCGGATCGGCCCAGGCTCCGCAAAGCGGCGGAAGCTGGGGTAGCGAAAACTCAGCCAGTCAAGCAGAAAGTTCCATCCGACGAGTGTTGCGACCAATATCATGCCTTCGGTCACGCTGGTGTATTCGCCGGACATGCCGTTCTGCGCCGCGTCGGCCACGATCACCAGCACCAGCACGTCGGCAATGCCGACCGCTCCTACATCGCGTCGGATCACAAAGCGGAAGATGAGAAACAGGAACCAGTACATCGCCGTGCCGCGCACGAAGATTTCCGCGAGCGGCAGGCTCAAGCCGAACAGTTCATCCCAATCCAGCGATAGCAGATTTTCCATGTTGTTTTTCCTGTCGCAAAAAAAAAGCGCCCTTCGGGCGCATTTCGGCACAAACCATCATGGCAATACCGTTCATGCGCCCGCTAGCTGGAGGGCGGCGAACGCCGGTAGAAGGAATGCTGGTCGTCGGTCCAGCCGGGGTCGGGCATCGATGGCCAGTGACTCTTGTCGAACCCCTGTGCACGCGCAAGTCGTTCCCGGTCGATATCGAGGATGAAGCATTCACGCTGCGCATCGAGCGTCAGGGCGCTCCATGGAATCGCGAACAGCTTGTTGCCGAGGCCGAGCACGCCGCCGAAGGACAACACAGCGTAGGCGATGCGGCCGCTGGGCACATCGATCATGATGTCCTGGATCTCGCCGAGGTTTTCCCCTTGCGGATTGAGCACGGTCTCGCCCTGCAGCGTGGCTGCCGCCATGACCTGTGGTCCCGGTCCGGAGAAGTTCGGGCTGTCGCCGACGATGCGCGCGCCGCCCGCAGGATTGCGGCCTGATGCATCCTGACTCATCATCGTCCTCCTTGTTCTCGTTGCCGCCGCATCCGGTCAGCGCCCGCTGCTTGCGGCAGCGCCGTCTGCCTTCGGGTTGCTCGCTCCGGAAACACCGGAAGAAAGCCGGTTGGTGTCGGCTGTGCCACGCCCGACCATCCGACCCCAGTAGCGTTCGACCTCGGCATGCCATGCCTGGTCCGCCAAGTCCGGCCATTGCCTCTTGTCAAAACCCGGAGCCTGGCTGATGGTCTCCCGGTCGGCCCGAAGAATGTAATGGCTGCCGTCGTCACCCGGCTCCAGCGCCGTCCACGGCACCGGGTGGAATTTGTTGCCGGTACTGGTGACGCCGCCGAAGCTCAATGCGGCGTACGCGATTTCGCCGCGCCGCGCGTCAAGGATCAGGTCCTTGATCTGGCCGATCTTGCGGCCGCTCGCGTCGCGCACATTGCTGCCGATGATCTGGCTGCCCCGGTAGAGCCGCAGCTGCTGCTGGCTGGCTGCCGGGGCAGCGGCCGCGGCGCTCGTTGCAGGCGCGGGCTGCGCGCCGGCGTGGATGGAATGGAATACGGTGAAGGAGGCGACCAGCGCCCATGCCGTCAGTCTGGTCATTGCAATTCCTGATTCGCAAGGATGACAGATGACAGGGAAGGAGCAAGTGACATGCCAAGGTGCAGCACGACGGCGGAGGGCTTGCCTGCCAGCTTCTGCTGCGATGAGAAGAAAGCGGCAGGAATGCGGGGCGCCGCCGATGTCGGCGGCGCCCTGGTACGTCATCTGAAGCCGGCGGAACGGCGGCTTGCTACTCCACCGCCACCGCCCTCTTCTTTTCCATCCACTTCACAGCCTCGGCCGCCTTCTTGCCAGCGATGAAGGCGTGGTCGGAGTTGTAGTACTCCCATTCGCTGTAGCGGCCGGCCAGGATGATGTCATGCATCGCCAGCCAGGACTTGATCGTTTCGACGTTCTTCGCGCGCGCATGGTCGTACACCACATAGGCATACGGCATGTCGATTTCATTGGCGGCGATGATCTTGTCGTCCTCCCGGAACATGCCGACCTTGATGCAATCCTGGATGCAGCGATCGATCAGCTCCTGTCCGCTTACCGGCAAGGGTTTCCAGGTCGGCGAATACGTGATTTCACAGGTGATGCCGAAGCCGCCGGGCGGATTGCACTCCGGGCTCGCATTGCCCTGCACGAAGATGCGGTGGAAGATGGTGTCTTCCGGATAGTAGATCCAGTGCTTGTCGGTGATGTTCTCGCGCGCCACGCCGAGGTTCACGCAACGCACGGAGATGTGCTTGAGTCCCCTTGCCGCCTGCTTCACCTCGTCCGGCGCTTCTTCGCCGATCATCTTCACCAGCTCCGGCAGCGGCATGGTGCTGATCAGGTTGTCGTACTGGTAGCGGCGGCCGTCGCGCAGCGTGACGGTGCGCTGCTTCGGCGAGATATGCGACACGTCGGCATTGAGCTCGATGGTGCCTTTGATATGGGGGACGAAGCCGGAAACCAGCGCCTGGAAGCCGCCGCGCAGCGGGTAGCCGAAGCGCGCGTTCGGCCCCATCGGCTTGCCCACCGGCTGCAGCGCACCGTCGATGATTTCCTCGAGATCCGGCAGCGGAACGCGGCCGCCGAGCCAGGAGGTTTCCATTTCCGTCAGCGGCACTGCCCACAGCTTGCGGTTGTACGGAATGGCGAAATGCTTGGCGATGCCCGCGCCCCAGACCTGGTAAATGAACTCCTCGAAATTGGCCGGGCCGCGCTTTTCCAGCGCCGCCACCTTCGACCCCGGCAGCGCCACGCCGCCGTCGGCACAACAGTCGTTGGCGCGCGCCGTTGACGGCGCGGTCTGTCCCTGCTTGCCGACGCTGCCGAAGCGCGCTTCGACGGCGCCGATGATGCATTCCTTGATCACTTCAGGCGGCAATCCGTACAGTGCGCCCTGGAAGGGGTAGCGGGTATAGACATTCTTGCTGTAGACCCAGGCCTCGCGGTTCTGCCAATGCACGTTGGAGCCCAGCAGCAGTTCATACAGCTCCAGCACGTACGGATCGTTGGAGAACATGATGTGGCCGGCGTAATCGAAGGTGAAACCGTTGTCCTTGATCGAGCGGCACCATCCGCCCACCATCGAGTTTTTCTCGAGCAGGACCGCATCGTGCCCGAGATGGTAGGCGGCGGACAGGCCGGTGGGGCCGGCGCCGATGATGCCCGTCTTGATGAAACGCACCGCGTCATGCTGGCGCAGGCGGTTCACATTGGCCGTGGCTTCGCTGCTTTCCTGGGCCGGGTCCCGTCCGGCCTGCCGGCGCGGCGTGGACTGCAGCAGCGTGTGCATTTTTTCCACCGTCGAATCCCAGGACGTGGAGGCCAGCACCTTGCGCATCTTCTGCACCTTCGTCGCGTGCTCCTCGGGCGAGGCCAGCAGCGCCGCTTCGCACGCGGCGATGAAGGCAGGCGCGTCGGCGGCGATGCTCACGATGTCGCTGTAGGCCTCGGCGACATCCGCCACCGGCGTACTCACGATCGGCAATTCTGCCGCCATGTATTCGAGCGTCTTGGTCGGGCTGATGAAGCGCGTCGCATCGTTCAGGGCAAACGGCAACAGGCAGACATCCCAGCCTGCGAGGAACTGCGGCAGCGATTCATACGGGTGCTGCCCCAGGTAATGAATGTTGGGGCGCTTGGGCAGGGATTCCGGATCGATCTTCACCACCGGCCCGACCAGCACGATCTGCCATTGCGCGTGCGCGTCGGCGACCTTCTCGATCAAGCCGGCGTCGAAGCGCTCGTCAATGACACCGTAGAAACCCAGGCGCGGCCCGGGTATGTCCTTGTGCGTCGGATGGGAATTGGCGCGGTCGAGCGCCTGCACGAAATGGGAGGCGTCGACGCTGCTCGGAAAGCAGTGGACGTTAGGATGCCGCTCGCGCTTGGCGCGGTACAGGCTTTGTCCTCCGGTGAAAACGAGGTCGGCCACCTTCAGCAATGCGCTTTCACGCTGCAGCAACTGCTTCGGTGCATTCTTGAACGAGGCCAGTTCATCCATGCAGTCGTACACCACCAGGCGCGGACGCAGCTCGTTGAGCAGCGGCAGTGCCATTGGCGTGTAGAACCAGGCGATGTGATCGTCATAGTCGCGCACCACCTGGCGCAGCAGTTTCTGCAGGTGCGGCAGATGATCGTCGTGGAATCCCGGCATGTTTACCGGAGTATGCGGCTGGCAGACGAGGACGTTGGGCGCGGGAGAATAGGTTTTGAAAAAGGTTTGCTCTTCGTGGTGCACCGGTTCTTCGACAAACACGATGGGATGATGCGCTGCCAGGCGCGACAATAGGTGTTGAGGCCGCTGAAATACGAAATCCCAACGTAGATGTGAAAACACAATGATTGCTGAAGCCATGCTATCTCCTTGCCGTGACGGCGTGTTAGGTGTTCAAAAAACAGGTTTCGTACCACTTCCAGGCGAGGTGCAGCGTCTCGTTGCCGTGTCGGAAATGCCGTGCACCGACAAGCACGCGCTCTCCGAGCCGGTTCGTATTTGGAAGTGTGTGTTCAACCGGCATCGTCATTTCGTATTTGCGGGACAGGATCAACAGAGGGAACGCGCTGCCGTGACCGCCTGTCCGTTCCCATCCAAGCAGGAATGCATTTCGACTGCACCGCAGGACTGGCCGGTCTGGCGCCGTGCCTTTGCATGCGGTAAACGCATTACGTCATGCAGACGCAAGAGCTATGCCGAGTGCGGCAGTGCATCACAAGCATCCGCTCTGCTGGCGGAAGCACCAGCCGCATTCGCAGGTTGCCGCGGGTGCGCAGGGAAAATTCCATGGACGGCGGCAATGAAATGAAATGAACGTTCCGAGGCATGGATAGGATTCGATAGGAATGAATTGCGGCGGCGCACATACGTGCGCCTTCCGGATTGGGTCTGGCGAACAATTCGCTTCCACTATAGGGACCGCCGGAAATGCAGCGATGATCTTGCTCAATCACGCGCCGTGCCGAATACATGCGCGCGCAATGATGCTGCGCTTGCCCGGATCTCCCGTTCCGGCCCAACGGCGCACTCGCAGTTGCGCTGCTCTTTCTCGGAGGATCGGTACATTTCCTGCTTACCGATGTCCGCGCCGTAGCAACGAGGTCCGGAGATGCCCGCAGTTGCCATGCATCCGCATGAAGCCGCTGCATGCGCTGGCCTGTTAGATGTAAAAATGGCAAAACCGGTGTAATCGTTACGCATATGCTCGGCGGCTCGATTGCTCAACCATGAACCGAAGAGAGACGACAATGACCAAGATTCGCAAAGCAGTGTTTCCCGTCGCCGGTCTAGGCACCCGTTTTCTACCCGTTACGAAGGCGTCGCCGAAAGAAATGCTGCCGATCGTCGACAAGCCCCTTATTCAATACGCCGTCGAGGAAGCCGCTGCCGCAGGAATTACCGAAATGATTTTCGTGACCGGACGCGGCAAGCGTTCTATCGAAGACCATTTCGACAAAGCCTACGAGCTGGAGTCCGAACTTGCAGCGCACGGCAAGGTGAAGCTCCTCAAGGAAATCCAGAGCCTGCTCCCGGAAAACCTGCACTATTCTTATGTGCGGCAAAGCGAGGCCCGCGGCCTCGGGCATGCCGTGATGTGCGCGCGCCCGCTGGTGGGCGACGAACCGTTCGCTGTGGTGCTGGCCGACGACCTGATCGACGCCGACGTGCCGGTTCTGCGCCAGATGATCGACCTGTACGACCAGCACGGCAGTTCGGTCATCGGCGTGCAGAACGTTCCGCTTGAGCAGACGCATCAGTACGGCATCGTCAAGCCGGAGTCGATGGGCGTGCGCATCCACCGCGTTGGCAGCATCGTCGAAAAGCCGCAGCCGGAAAATGCGCCCTCCACGCTCGGCGTGGTCGGCCGCTATATCTTCACGCCGGACATCTTCGAGTTCCTCGAGAGCGTCAAGCCAGGCACCGGGGGCGAAATCCAGCTCACCGACGCAGTTGCCGACATGCTGGAACGCCATCCGGTGCTCGCCTACGAGTTCAAGGGCCGGCGTTATGACTGCGGCTCCAAGATCGGCTACCTGGAAGCGATGGTGGTTTATGCGCTGCGCCACCCGGCAGTGGCGCAGGAGTTCGGTGACTTCCTTTCGCAACTGAAAATCGATGGGCTGGCGCAGCGTATTGGCAAGAGCGCCTGAGAGGGCAAGCACCGAGAAATAAGCGCAGGCGCGGAGCCCGCCCGACAAGGTGACGGCGGGCTCCGGTACAGGTAGCAGCGGAACGTGCAGCCCGACGCACCTGCCTTGCACATGCAACCGGAGCCGAAGAGCAATGTGTTTCATCCCCGTCTTTGCCTCACATCAAACCCGACGTGCCTCGCATCTGCGCTGCCGGCAATGCGGCACCTTGCATTCCCGTTAGGATGGGAGCAGGCATGCCGCATGCTGCCGATGCGGCATTGCCCCCCGGGTTTCGGCGCCTGCGCGCCGGACGGGTGTTCCGGTAATAGGAGTCGGTTTCATCATGTCCGTTTTGAATCAACAGGTGTTGTCCCTACGTGCCAATGATTTTCAACCTTCGGCGAGGGCCCACGACCCTCTGTCGCTCGCCATGCAGGATCCCATGGTAGAGTCCGCGCTCCGACAGGACGAGGAACACTACCTGGGCCTCGTCGAGCGTTGCAGCGAAGGCATCCTGGTCGTGCGTCACGGCCGGGTGGCCGGGGCCAGCCAGGCCGCGGCCCAGATTCTCGGATACGACGATGCCGGCAGCCTGGGCGGCCTGCCGCTATTCGAAGCGCTGCACACCGGCACGCAGGAGCCGCTACAGCCGGGCGTCTTTGAAAGAATGCTGGTGCGCCGCGACGGCAGCGCGGTCGACGCCGAGGTCACGGTCGCCCCTTGCCTCGAATCTTCGCCGTCGGACGGTTTCATCGTAACGATTCGCGACCTCGGGGCGCGCCGGCATGTCGCCGCCGCGCTGTCGCGCCAGGACCGCTACCTGCGTCTGATCACCGACAACGCGCCCGCGCTGATCGCCTATATCGACGACCAGGAACGCTACCGCTTCGCCAATGCGACTTACGAACCGTGGTATGGCCTCCCGCCCGCCAAGGTGGTCGGCCGCCGCGTGGAGGAAGTGGTCGGCCGGAGCTACGAGCAGCTTCGTCCTTACATCCATCGTGCCCTCAACGGCGAGCCGGTCAAGTTCGAGGCCACGGTGCACAACGCGCTCGGCCGCCGGCACCTGATGTTCAACTATGCGCCGGACCTGGGCAGTGATGGCAGCGTGCGCGGATTCTCGGCGATGGTGATGGACATCACCGAGCGCCGCAATGCAGAACAGGAAATGCGCGAGCAGGAAAAGCAGCTGCGCGTGCTGACGGACGCGGTGCCGGTGCTGATCGCCAAGTGCGGCAGCGACTACCGCCTGAGTTTCGTCAACAGTACCTTTGCCAACCGCTATGACATCGAGCCGGCGGCCGCCATCGGCAGGCGTATTGCAGAAGTGATGGGCGAAGAAACCTTTGCCACGGTACGCCAGTACGTGGACGCCGCGCTGCAAGGAAAGCCGCAGGAGCATGAAGTCAGCCTGCATGACGGCAAGGGCGCCGAGTGCACCCTGCACATGATGTATGTGCCTGAATCCGACGACGAGGGACGGGTGCGCAGCCTGGTGATCGCCATTACCGACACGACCCGCCTGCGCGACACCGAAGAACAGCTGCAGCGGCGCGAGCGGGAATTCAAGACGCTGGTGGAGAACTCGCCGGACATTATCTCGCGCATCGATCGCAACATGCGGCACATGTATGCGAATCCGGCGATCGAACGGCTGACCGGGTTCAAGGCTTCCGCCGTGCTCGGCAAGACCAAGGCAGAACTCGGCATGCCGCGCTCCGTGGTGCGCGCCTGGGACGACGCCGCGCGCGCCGCCTTCACCACCGGCGTCGAGCAACGGCTCGACTTCGATCACGTGATCGATGGCCAGATGCGCTATTTTTCGGGGCGTGTGATCCCGGAGATCGACAGGTACGGCAACATCGAATCGGTGGTCGGCATTGCCTATGACGTCACGGAACGCGCGCGCATGGAAAAGGAGCGCGACGACCTGTTGTCGCGCGAACGCAGCGCTCGCATCCAGGCCGAAACCGCAGCGCGGGCGCGCGACGAATTTTTGGCGATCGTGTCGCATGAATTGAGGGCGCCGCTGAACGGCATCCAGAGCTGGGCGCATGTGCTGGAAAACTATGTCAAGGACGCGACATCCGCGCCGCTGGCGCAGCGCGCGCTGCAGGGGATCAAGACAGGTGTGGGCCAGCAGGTGCGCCTGATCGAGGACCTGCTCGACGTCACCCGCATGATGAGCGGCAAGCTGCGCCTGGTAAAGCAGCCGCTGGCACTGCTCCCGGCATTGCAGGCGGCGGTGGAAAGCGTGCGGGCGATGGCGGCGGCCAAACGCATCGGGATTGCCTGCACCTATCGCATCACCAGCGAGCAGATCGAGGGCGATGCCGACCGGGTACAGCAGATCTTTTGGAACCTGCTTTCGAACGCGGTCAAGTTCACGCAGGAAGGCGGAAACGTCTGGCTCAATGCCAGCCAGGCCGACGGCGAGATCTGTGTGGCGGTCCGCGATGACGGCGTCGGCATCTCGCCGGATTTCCTGCCGCACCTGTTCAACCGCTTCAGCCAGGAAGACACGTCGAGCACGCGTGACCACAGCGGGCTCGGTCTCGGCCTGTTCCTGGTGCGCCACCTGATCGAATTGCATGGCGGCCGCGTGAGGGCGGAAAGCCAGGGCGAAGGCAAGGGCTCCACCTTCTTCGTCTACTTCCCGCTGCGCGCGCGCTCGGACAAGTACCTGACAGTCGGGCCGTCGGACGTCGCCAATGCCGCCGGCGTGCCGCTGCCGTCCCTCTCCGGCCTGCGTATCCTGTTGATCGACGATCAGGAAGAAGCGCGCGAATCGCTGAGCGTAGTGCTGACCGGCGCCGGCGCCAATGTATTTGCCGCCAGCTCGTCGCGTGAAGCCGTGGCCTGGCTGTGCGAGTGCCAGCAGAACGGCCTGCCTGATGTGCTTGTGTGCGATATCGCGATGCCGGGCGAGGACGGCTACAGCACCCTGCGCCGCCTGCGTTCATGGAAGACGGCGGACGGACGTGCGCCGCTGCAGCGCATGCCTGCGCTGGCGCTGACGGCATTCGCCCAGCGCGAAGACCGCATCCGCGCGCTGACGGCCGGCTTCCAGATGCATGTCACCAAGCCGGTGGCGCCGGAGGAGCTGATCGTGGTGATCGATACGATGGTCACGCGGGAGCGGGCAATGCCGCGCGTATGACCGGGCGGCGCCCGGGTTCTGCGCACGGTGCATCCAATACCGTGCGGGCACGCCGCCCGGGCCGTCGTGCGGCCCGGGCGGCGCTTTTCAGTGATAGGAGTCCGCGCTTCCCTGCAGCGACCCGTCATCCTTCTTCTGCACGCCGCCCTCGTAGGGCCCGTATTCTTCCAGCCGGTTGTAGAGGGTCTTGAGGCTGATGCCGAGGATGTCGGCCGCCCGCTTCTTCACGCCGCCGCACAACTCGAGCGTCGCGTAGATCAGCTTGCGGTCAACGTCGGCCAGCGACGTGCCGACCGGAATCGCGAGCGTCAGTCCGACTGGCGACTGCGTGGTGATCACCGGCGCCAGCGCGGCCGCATCGATGGTGTGGTCGGACAGGATGAACGCGCGCTGTATGTAATTGCGCAACTCGCGCACATTGCCCGGCCAGTGGTAATTGCTCAGGCAGGCGACGCCGTCGGCGGACAGCACCTTGTTGGTGCCATGCGTGGCATTAAGCTGTTCGAGGAAATGCTGGGCGAGAAGCTCGATGTCCGAACCACGCTCGCGCAGCGGTGGAATCTTCAGCGGGAAGACATTGAGCCGGTGGTACAGGTCCAGGCGCAGCTTGCCTTCGGCCACTGCCTGTTCCGGATCGCGGTTGCTGGCCGCGATGACGCGCACATCGGTTTCAATTTCCTGATTGCTGCCGATGCGCATGAAGGAACCGGTCTCGAGTACCCGCAGCAGCTTCACCTGCAGCTCGATCGGCATTTCGGTGATTTCATCGAGAAAAAGCGTGCCGCCGTTGGCGCGCTCGAAATACCCCTTGTGCTGCCGGTCCGCTCCGGTGAAGCTGCCTTTCTCATGGCCGAAAATTTCGCTTTCGATCAGCTGCGGCGAAATCGCGCCGCAATTGACGGGCAGGAAGGGATGCTTCTGGCGCAGGCTCAGTTCATGGATGGTCTGCGCGGCGAGTTCCTTGCCGGTACCGCTTTCACCGAGCAACAGCACGGTGGCCTCTGTCGGCGCAACGCGTGCAATATGGTTGTACAGCTTCTGCATCGTCGGCGCGGCACCGAGCATCTGCCCGAAATGGCCGAGCCGGCGCAGCTCGCTGCGCAGCACCCCGATTTCCTCCTTCAGGTCGACGGTACGCGGAATGCGCGACAGCAAGGCCTTGAGCCGGCGGAAATTGATCGGCTTGGTCAGATAGTCCGCGGCACCCAGCCGCAGTGCCTCCACCGCCGTTTCCACGCTCGCATGGCCGGTGATCAGGACGATTTCGGTAGTCGCGCGCGACTCGATGTCATTGAACAGATCCATCCCGTTGCCGTCAGGCAGTTTCAGGTCGATCAAGACGACGTCCGGGCGCTGGCGCATGATCTGCACCTGCGCTTCCTTGATGCTCCCGGCAACGGCTGTGGTGAAGCCTTCCGCGCCGGTGATTTCCTTCAGTGCTTCCCGCGTGTTGACGTCGTCGTCAACGATCAATACATGAGGCATATATAACGAGCTCTCTTTACGTTTGCCATCCCGCTCCCAGGGACAAGCCCGGGGACGTAACCCGGGAATGGGAGCGTGAGGCGGAAGTTTTCCCGTGCTTGTATTGGGATGATGTTCCTGCGCCATGTTCCGCACCTCGTTGCATGCTGCTCTGGTTGCGCCATCGGCACCATGTCTTCGTGCCGCATGACAATCCGACGCGCAGGCCGCGCGCGAGGTGAGGAGTACGACGCTGGGGACTGTTACCTGGACATGCCGGCGTTCCTGCCAATTACCAGAATATGTCCATTACCGCCATTTTGCAGCCCCCGCAAGCATGCTCATTGACGGAAAACAGCGTTCGATGAGGTTGATCGCGGCGACGCAAGAACCCGCCGGCCGGTGCCTTCATCCGCGTGAAGTACCGCACAGGCCCGGGCTCTGCGCCACCTCGATCGTGTGAAGATGCAGAGATTGCGTCCGGCCGTACCAACCCGGCACCCCGTTACGGGAAATCACGAGGCCCGCCGTGAATGTGTGCGCGAAGCGGGGAACTGCGCACCGGACATTGACCGGCAAGCCAAACCGGGAGGCACCGGACCCGCCTTTGTGCCGGTCATGGCCAATACGCCGGAATTGCTCTTACTTGGAGCCGGAACCTGACGAGCTGCCGGAACCGCCTGCGCCACCGGAACTGCTTCCTGAACCGGAAGAACCGGAGCCCATGGAGCCGGAGCCGCCCGAAGAGGAACCGGAGCCGCCCGAAGAGGAGCTGGTGCCACCAGAAGAACCGCTGGCGCCAGAGCTCTGGTCGCCGGCGCGGCGTTCGCAGCCCACAGCCGTCAGGCTCAGTGCGGCGACAACCAACAAGATTTTCGACGTCGTCTTGAGTGCATCCATTCTTGTTCCTTTCATGAAAAGTTAACGTTGTCTCGTACTTGACCAGACCAGTTGCGATAAGTTCTTGGCTTTTTCGCAAACACGGCCTGGCGGACAACGCAGCTTCCGTGCCACGCGGCCTCGACTGAGCGGCGCGAGCGCATGGCGCGGCAGGCGAGACGCGTGGAGATAGTTCAAGGTAAAACTTACAGCGCCGGCGTAAGCGTTACATCCGGCGCCCGAAATACTTCTTGCAGGCAGCTCTTTTTTCCTTGCGCGTGCTTGAAATCGAAGCGCACATGCTCTGCGAATATCGTGTATCGTTCATTCCGTATATGAAGCGATGAGGCAGTCCTCCTGTCCGTTCACCGCACCCGGTCTCTTTTCTCCTTTTCGTTTGCGCATCGGAACTGAATTAGCGCAAGAGAATCTTCAGCCATTGGTGTAACAATCACGAACACGTATCGGACAAGGTCCTTTCCCTGGATCCGGTTTCCGATCAGAGGATGACTCACTAGATGACTCTCGATAATTCATTCAAGCACGCCGGCATCATGTATGGCGCGGCCACCGTGATGGAGCAACTGCACCAGCAGGTGGAGAAAGTCGCCGCGACCGACGCGACGGTGCTGTTGGTCGGCGAAAGCGGGACCGGCAAGGAATTGATCGCGAATGCCATCCACCATGCCAGCGCACGCCGCGGCGAAGCCTTTGTCGCAGTCAACTGCGGCGCCATTCCCGCCCACCTGATCGAGGCGGCGCTGTTCGGGCATGAGAAAGGCAGCTTTACCGGCGCCACGCGCCAGCACATCGGATACTTCGAGCATGCCTCCCGCGGCACGCTTTTCCTTGATGAAATCACCGAGATGCCTGCGGAAATGCAGGTCAAGCTGTTGCGCGTGCTGGAATCCGGCACCTTCCTGCGGGTGGGCGGCGACGAAGAGGTGAAGGTCGACGTGCGCATGGTCGCGGCCACCAACCGCGACCTGGAATCCGCGGTAAAGCAAGGCAATCTGCGCGAGGACCTGATGTACCGCCTCGCTGTGTTTCCAGTGCGCGTGCCGCCGCTACGCGAGCGCGGCAGCGATATTGAAATGCTGGCGCATCATTTCCTGCAAACGCTGAACGAAAAGGAAAACAGTCAGAAAGTGTTTTCCCGCAATTCCCTGGAAGTCATGCGCTCCTACTCCTGGCCCGGCAACGTGCGGGAACTGAAGAACGTGGTGCAGCGCGCATTCATCCTGGCCGCCGATACGCTCGATATCGAGGAATGCATTTCCGACCTGTCCTCGAAGAAACCGACGGTGCATGAAGGCTACCTGAATTTCTTCGTCGGCACACCGCTGGCCGACGCGCAAAAGGAAATCATCCTCGCCACGCTCAAGCATTACAGCGGCAACAAGCGCCTGACGGCGGAAGCCCTCGGCATCAGCCTCAAGACGCTCTACAACCGGCTCAAGGAATACTGACACGTCCGGCCTGTCGCCGGACATGTCCCTGTAATTCACTAAGCGTTGACCACTTCGCCGCCGTTCGGGTGCAGCACCTGTCCGGACATGTAGGATGCATCGTCCGAGGCCAGGAATACATACGACGGCGCGATCTCGTCGGGCTGCCCGGCCCGTCCCAGGGGCGCCTTCTGGCCGAAGTTCTCCACCTCTTTTTCGTCGAAGCTGGACGGAATCAGCGGCGTCCATACCGGTCCCGGTGCAACCGCGTTGACGAGGATGCCGCGTTCGATGAGTTGCTGCGACAGCGAACGCGTGAATGCGACGATGGCTCCCTTGGTTGCTGAGTAGTCGAGCAGGTGGGCGCTGCCGCGGTAGGCAGTCACCGATGTGGTGTTGATGATGCGCGCGCCTTCCTTCAGGTGCGGCAGGGCTGCCTTGACGATGAAGAACATCGAGAAGATGTTGGTGCGGAAGGTTTTCGTCAATTGCTCTTCGGTGATGTCTTCGATGCTTTGCTGCGGATATTGTTGCGCGGCATTGTTGACCAGAATATCGAGTTTTCCATAGGAAGAAATGGCAGTGTCGACCATCTTCCGGCAGAACTGCTCGTCGCCGATGTCGCCGGCGATCAGCACGCACTCGCGTCCCGCCGCTTCGATCAGCCGCTGGGTTTCCTTCGCGTCTTCATGTTCGTCCAGGTAGGCGACCACCACATTGGCGCCCTCCTTCGCGAATGCAATCGACGCGGCGCGGCCGATGCCGCTGTCGCCGCCGGTGACCAGCGCGACCTTCCCTTTCAATTTTCCACTGCCTTTGTAATCCTGCATCTCGGCTTTCGGGCGCGGGGTCATCGCGGCTTCCGAGCCGGGCTGGTGCTCCTGGTGCTGCGCGGGGATGGCTGGTGTGTCGTCCTGAGTCGGCATGGCGGGTCCTCCAAAGATGGATTGGTGTGTGAGGCGTGCGCGGGTGGGATACCCGCGCGCTGCTGCGGATGATCGGCACGGTTTGCAGGTTCCGTGCCACGCGCCCTCGCCTCGCCAATGGTCCGATGCGGATTTTTTCCCGTTTCAGGCTTGCCGGGATGCGCTATCGCATCCGCGGCAGAGAACACACCGCCTGGGGAAAGAGTCAGGGATCAGGCGGCGACTGGCTGCATGCGCGCTGCGGCTTCCAGCAGCAGCGCCGGATCGCCAGCCGCCAGCCGCTTCGCATCCGACAAGGTTTGCCGGAACGCCCTCGCGCCCGGCATCCCCGCCATCAGTCCGAGCATGTGACGGGTAATGCTGTTGAGCCGCAAGCCGGCGCCGTTGTTGCCATAACGCGCAAGCTGCTCGCGGATGTAGGGGATCATTGCCTGCAGGACTTCCGCCCGCGACTTAACCGGCGCGGCGTCGCCGTAGTAGCGCGCATCGAACGCCGCCATCAGATAAGGATTGTGATACGCCTCCCGGCCCAGCATCACGCCGTCTACATGTTGCAGATGCTCATCGATTTCCTCCAGCGTCTTGATGCCGCCGTTGATCAGGATTTCGAGCTGCGGAAAATCGCGCTTGAGCCGGTAGGCATACTCCGGCTTGAGAGGAGGAATTTCCCGGTTTTCCTTTGGGCTCAGGCCCTTGAGGATCGCGTTGCGCGCATGCACGATAAAAGTGGTGCAACCGGCTTCGGCGATCGTGCCGACGAAGTCGCGCACGAAGTCATACGCCTCCACGTGGTCGATGCCGATGCGATGCTTCACGGTGACGTCGATGGAGACCGCGTCGCGCATCGCCTTCACGCAATCCGCGACGAGTTGCGGTTCGGCCATCAGGCAAGCGCCGAACGCCCCCTTCTGCACCCGCTCGGACGGGCAGCCGCAATTGAGGTTGATTTCATCGTAGCCCCATTGCTCACCCAGTTTCGCGCTTCTTGCCAGATCAGCCGGCTCGCTGCCGCCCAGCTGCAGCGCGACGGGATGCTCCTCCTGGCTGAAATCAAGGTGACGCGGCACATCGCCATGCAGCAGCGCACCGGTGGTCACCATTTCCGTATATAACCAGGTGTGGCGTGTGATGTGCCGGTGGAACACGCGGCAATGCCGGTCGGTCCAGTCCATCATCGGGGCGACGGAGATGCGGCGGCGTGACGGCAACTTGGCGGAATTTTTCAAGGGGATCATAATGGACTCTATTTTACCGGTGCTGATGCGGCACGGTAATCACCGGACTACCCGCGCGCGTTCATTGCCAACATTTCTCCACAAGGGAAACCAACGATGACCAATACCATCGACACCTCGCATTTCTGGATGCCTTTCACCGCAAACCGGCAGTTCAAGTCCAGGCCGCGGCTGCTCACCGGCGCCGCAGGCATGTACTACACCGGTGACGACGGCCGCCAGATCCTCGACGGCACCTCCGGTTTGTGGTGCGTCAATGCCGGCCATTGCCATCCGCGCATCACCGCCGCGATCCAGCAGCAGGCGGCGGCAATGGATTTTGCCCCGACCTTCCAGATGGGCCACCCGAAAGTATTCGAAGCGGCCAGCGCCCTGGTCTCGATCGCGCCGGAAGGCCTGAATCGCGTCTTCTTCTGCAACGACGGCTCCGAGGCGGTCGATACCGCGCTCAAGATCGCGCTCGCCTACCACCAGGTGCGCGGCAACGGCCTGCGCACCCGTCTCGTGGGCCGCGAGCGCGGCTACCACGGGGTCGGCTTCGGCGGCATTTCGGTCGGCGGCATCGCCGGCAACCGCAAGCATTTCGGTCCGGCGCTGGCGGGCGTCGATCACATGCGCCATCCGCTCGACATCGGCCGCAACGCATTCACGCGCGGACTGCCCGAGCATGGCGCGGAACTGGCCGATGAGTTCGAGCAGCGGCTGCTCGCGCTGCACGACCCGGCCACGGTCGCAGCGGTGATCGTCGAACCGATACAAGGCTCCACCGGCGTGATCCTGCCGCCCAAGGGCTACCTGCAAAAGCTGCGCGCGATCTGCGACAAGCATGGCATCCTGCTGATCTTCGACGAAGTCATCACCGGCTTCGGCCGCCTGGGCAGCGCCTTTGCCGCCGACTACTTCGGCGTGGTGCCGGACATGATCACCTGCGCCAAAGGCCTGACCAATGCCGCCGTGCCGATGGGCGCGGTGCTGGTGCGCCAGGACATTCACGACGCGTTCATGGACGCCGCGCCGGAAAACGCGATCGAGTTTTTCCATGGCTACACCTACACCGGTCATCCTCTCGCCGCGGCGGCTTGCATCGCTACGGTGGATGTCTACAGGGAAGAAGGCCTGTTCGACCGCGCCGCCGCGATGGCCCCCTACTTCGAGGAAGCCGCGCACAGCCTGAAGGGCATCCCCTATGTGAAGGACATCCGCAATCTCGGCATGGTGTGCGGCATCGAACTCGAGGGCGTGCCGGGCAAACCGACGGCGCGCGCATTCGACGTATTCCTGCGTTGCTTCTGGGACAAGGGCGTCCTGATCCGCACGACCGGCGACATCATTGCGCTGTCGCCGCCGCTGATCATCGACAAGCCGCAGATCGACCAGCTGTTCGGCGCGATCGCAGAGGTGCTGAAGACGCAGAAAGCGGTACCGGAAGCAAGGTCGGAATCGATCGCCGTCTGACCGCTCCCGCTGCGCGCCCGGCCGGGGACATCCGGCCGGGTTGTTCAGCTTGAGCCAGCCATTTCGCCGGCACGACCGGCTGCCTTCCTCATCCCCGCCAGTTCGTTGAACACCAGCGCCGCGAGCACCACCGCGCCGCCCATCAAGGTCTCCCGCGCCGGCACCTCGCCCGCGCCCAGCCACGCCCACAACGGGCCGAGCAGGACTTCCAGCAGCGCCAGCAAGGACACTTCCGGCGCCGACAGGCTCTTCATCGCCCGCACCATCAGCATGCATGGCAAGCCGAGCTGGAAGAAGCCGAGCACAGCGAGAATGCCGATGTCATGCAGCGATGCCTGCAAGGGCCAGGCCATCGGCAGCATCAATGCCGCCGAAAACACGCTGCCGAGCAAGACCGCCGGAATCAGGTCGATGCCATGACCCGCACGCTTGATTGCAATCAGGTTGACCGCGGCGGCCACCGGCACCGCGCCGGCGATCAGCATGCCGGTCAGGTGCTGCCCGCCGACTTCGGAAAGGCTGCTGGCAAACATCCAGGCGATGCCGGCAAACGCCGCGGCAATCGCCAGCCAGGTGCGGGGCGCGATGTGCTGCTTGAGTACCAGCCATGCAAGGAAGGCGGTCAGCAGCGGCGACACGCTGAGCACGATCAGCGTGTTGGCGACGGTCGTGCGCGTGAGCGCAATCATGAAGCAGACGAACATCACGCACCACATCATGCCGCTCAACACACCCAGCGCGCCACCTCCCCGTATCGTCGCAACCGTGCGGCTTGCGCCCTGCTGCCACAGCAGCGCGCCGGCGACGAAGACCGCCGAGAAAAAACTGCGCCAGAACGTCACCTCGAAACCGCGCGCGGCATCGAGGTGACGGGTAAGCACGCCGGCGATGCTCCACAGCGTCGGCGCGATGATCATCAGCAGGATGCCCCGCTGGTGCGAAGTCAATATTGGCATAGGCAATCCGGAAAAAAAATCAGCCCGGCGCCCTTCACGGGCGGCCGGGCTCTTCGTGCAAACCGGCGACGCGCGCCGGCTACGCCATTATGCAGCCTCGCGCGACGCCCGCTTGCGCTCGTGCTCCTTCAGGAAGCGCTTGCGAAGGCGAATGCTCTTGGGCGTGATTTCGACCAGTTCGTCGTCCTCGATGAATTCCACCGCATACTCCAGCGTCAGCTGGATCGGCGGCACCAGGCGCACTGCCTCGTCCGTGCCGGATGCGCGCACGTTGGTCAGCTGCTTGCCCTTGATCGGGTTGACCACGAGGTCGTTGTCGCGGGAATGGATGCCGATGATCATGCCTTCATACACCGGATCGTTGTGGCTGACAAACATGCGGCCGCGATCCTGCAGCTTCCACAGCGCGTACGCAACCGCGGCGCCATCGTCCTGCGAAATCAGCACGCCGTTGCGGCGGCCGGCGAGTTCCGGCTTGTTGTTGTCGACCGGTGAATACTCGTCGAAGATGTGGCTCATCAAGCCGGTGCCGCGGGTGAGCGTCATGAATTCCGACTGGAAGCCGATCAGGCCGCGCGCCGGGATACGATACTCGAGGCGCACACGGCCCTTGCCGTCCGGCTCCATGTTCTGCAGGTCGCCGCGGCGGCGGCCCAGTTCTTCCATCACGCCGCCCTGGTGCGCATCCTCGATATCCACCGTCAGCAATTCATACGGTTCGCATTTGACGCCATCGATTTCCTTGAACACCACGCGCGGACGGGAAACCGCCAGCTCGTAGCCTTCACGGCGCATGTTTTCCAGGAGAATGGTCAGGTGCAATTCGCCGCGCCCGGACACTTCGAACGTCGTGTCGTCGCCGGTGTCGGTCACGCGCAGCGCCACGTTGGATTTCAGTTCGCGCTCGAGACGGTCGCGGATCTGGCGGCTGGTCACGAACTTGCCTTCGCGGCCTGCCAGCGGCGAGTTGTTCACGAGGAAGTTCATCGTCAGCGTCGGCTCGTCCACCTTCAGCATCGGCAACGCATCGGGCGCGTCCGGCGCGCATAGGGTGCTGCCGATACCGATGTCCTCGATGCCGTTGATCAGGACAATGTCGCCCGCCTGCGCCTCATCGACCAGCTGGCGCTCCAGTCCCTTGAACTTGAGCACCTGGTTGACGCGCGCCTTGAGCGGCGTGGAATCCGGGCCGTTCATCACGATCACGTCCTGCAGCGCCTTCACGCGGCCGCGCTTGATGCGGCCGATGCCAATCTTGCCGACGTAGGAGGAATAATCGAGCGAGGAAATCTGCAGCTGCAGCGGGCCGTCCGGATCATCGTCGCGCACCGGCACGTGTTCCAGCACGGCGTCGAACAGCGGCTTCATCGTGCCTTCCCGAACGCTCGCGTCGAGGCTGGCATAGCCGTTCAGTGCGGATGCATAGACCACCGGGAAATCCAGCTGCTCTTCGGTGGCGCCGAGCTTGTCGAACAACTCGAAGGTCGCATTGATCACCCAGTCAGGACGCGCGCCGGGGCGGTCGATCTTGTTGACCACGACAATCGGCTTCAGGCCGAGGCCGAGCGCCTTGCGCGTCACGAAGCGGGTCTGCGGCATCGGGCCTTCGACAGCGTCCACCAGCAGCAGCACGGAATCGACCATCGACAGCACACGCTCCACCTCGCCCCCGAAGTCGGCGTGGCCCGGGGTGTCCACGATATTGATATGGGTGCCTTCGTATTCGACCGCGCAGTTCTTCGCCAGAATGGTGATGCCGCGCTCCTTTTCGAGGTCGTTGGAATCCATCACCCGGGTATCGACCTGCTGGTTTTCACGGAAGGTGCCGGATTGCCGCAACAACTGGTCGACCAAGGTGGTCTTGCCGTGGTCGACGTGGGCGATGATGGCGATGTTGCGCAGAGCGCGCTTAGTATTTGACATGACGGTCCAGTGCTTGAATACGTGATTCGGAGAACCCGATAGTATAGCATGCCGAACCGCAAGCACTTGCGAAAGTACTGGATTTTCAAGGAGTTGCGTTACGGCAGCTTCAGTGGGGATGTAAGGGCTACACGTTTGCGATTGAGGCGATCAGCCGCTCCGGCGCGAGGATGCTGTACTTCAGCAATTGCGCGGTCCCGAGCAGGCTGCCGTTGTCCATCGCGTACACCCTGACCCGCCCTTCATACGGCGGCGCCGCCACCCCCTCTTTCTCGAGTGGAATCCTCTGCCCGTGCAGAAAGCGTTTGGCGAGGACTTCCGGAAGGCGCACGGGCGGGAAACTGGACAATAGCGCATCGACCGGCGCCAGCAAGCCTTCACGAAGTTCTTCGGGTGTATGCGCAAGCTGTTCGAGTGTCACCGCGCCGTCCAGCGTCAGATTGCCCACGCCGGTGCGCCGCAGCGCGTTCAGGTGCGCGCCGCAACCGAGTGCCGCGCCGATATCTTCGCCGAGCACACGCACATAGGTGCCCTTGCTGCAGGCGACGCGCAGCCGCAACAGCGGCGCTTCGTAGGCCAAAAGTTCGAGCGCATGGATCGTCACCCGGCGCGCCTCGCGTTCCAGCGTCACGCCGGCACGGGCATACTCGTACAGGGGCTTGCCGTCGCGCTTGAGCGCCGAATACATCGGCGGCACCTGATCGATAGCACCGCGAAAGCGCAGCAGCACCTGCTCGATCTGTTCGCGCGTCACCTGGACCTCCATGCGTTGCAGGACTTCGCCCTCGGTGTCGCCGGTGACGGTCGTTACACCGAGATGCACCACTGTTTCGTAGGTCTTGTCGGCGTCCAGCAAGTCCTGGGAAAACTTGGTCGCCTCGCCGAAACAAAGCGGCAACAGGCCGGTTGCGAAAGGATCGAGCGTGCCGGTATGGCCGGCCTTCTGCGCATTGAGCAGGCGCTTGGCCTTGATCAGGACGTCATTGCTGGAGTCGCCGGCATGCTTATCGAGAAGCAATACGCCATGCACCGGCACGCGGGGTTTCTTGGGCGGTGTCTGCGCCATGTCGAATAAAAGAAATGCGCGCCGCGTAGGCGCAATCGGGTCAGTCGTCTGCGTCGCGCGCACGCGTGGCGTTCGCTTCGTCGATCAGCTTCGACAGTTCCATGCCGCGTACTGTCGAGGTGTCGTGCACGAAATGCAATTCCGGAATGGTATGTATGGTCAGGCGCCGTCCCAGCTGGCCACGAATGAAGCCGGCAGCCTTGCGCAGGCCGGACAGCGTGTTCTGCACCGCTTCCTCGCTGTCGACCAGGGTCGTGAAGAATACCTTGGCATGCGCATAGTCAGGCGTGACCTGTACTTCGGTAATGGTGATCATGCCGACGCGCGGGTCCTTCAGTTCGTATGCGATGATTTCCGCCAGGTCGCGCTGGATCTGGTCGGCCACGCGCACGCCGCGCCCGGGAATGGATTTGCTGTGTTTAGCCATGATATGCAACCTCGTAAACATCAAAGCCCGGATGCTGCGAAGCGGGGCCGGGGACCTTACAAGTCCCCGGACCGGCTGCGCCTTCATCCGGGCTACGGAGCCCGTGCAAGCCGGAAGGCTTACAGGGTACGCGCGACTTCCTGCACCTCGAAGATCTCGAGCTGGTCGCCTTCCTTGATGTCGTTGAAGTTCTTCAGCGACAGGCCGCACTCGAAGCCGGCTTTCACTTCCTTCACGTCATCCTTGAAGCGCTTGAGCGAATCGAGTTCGCCGGTCCAGATCACCACATTGGCGCGCAAGAGACGTACCGAGGCGCCGCGCTTGACCAGGCCGTCGAGCACATAGCAGCCGGCGATCGAACCAACCTTGCTGACATGGAACACCTGGCGGATTTCCACCAGGCCCAGCGTCGCTTCGCGCTTCTCCGGCGCCAGCATGCCCGACATCGCCGCCTTGATCTCGTCCACCGCATCGTAAATGATGTTGTAGTAACGGATGTCGATGCCGCTGGCTTCGGCCAGCTTGCGTGCCGAAGCGTCGGCGCGGGTATTGAAGCCGATGATGACCGCCTTCGATGCCACCGCGAGGTTGACGTCGGATTCGCTGATGCCGCCCACCGCCCCATGCACGATCTGCACGCGCACTTCCTCGGTCGACAGCTTCTGCATCGCATGCACCAGCGCTTCCTGCGAGCCCTGCACGTCGGCCTTGATGATCAGCGGGAGGTTCTTCACCTCGCCTTCGGCCATCTGCTCGAACATGTTTTCCAGCTTTGCCGCCTGCTGCTTGGCGAGCTTCACATCGCGGAACTTGCCTTGGCGGAACAGCGCGATTTCACGCGCCTTGCGCTCGTCCGCCATGACCATGACTTCCTCGCCCGCAGCCGGCACTTCCGTCAGGCCCTGGATTTCCACCGGGATCGACGGGCCGGCATCAGCGATGTTCTTGCCGTTCTCGTCCAGCATCGCGCGCACGCGGCCATATGACGACCCGGCCAGCACCACATCGCCGCGCTTGAGCGTACCCGCCTGCACCAGCACGGTGGCGACCGGACCGCGGCCCTTGTCCAGCTTGGCTTCGATCACGAGGCCCTTCGCATGGGCGTCGACCGGCGCCTTCAGTTCCAGCACTTCCGCCTGCAGCAGCACGTTTTCCAGCAGGTCGTCGATGCCCTGGCCGGTCTTCGCCGATACCGGGCAGAACGGCGCTTCGCCGCCGTAGGCTTCCGGCACCACACCCTCGGCGATCAGTTCCTGCGTCACGCGGTCGGTGTTGGCGCCCTGCTTGTCGATCTTGTTGATCGCCACCACGATCGGCACGCCCGCGGCCTTTGCATGGGCAATTGCCTCCTTGGTCTGCGGCATCACGCCGTCGTCGGCAGCCACCACCAGGATGACGAGGTCGGTTGCCTTCGCACCGCGCGCCCGCATTGCGGTAAATGCTTCGTGGCCCGGGGTATCGAGGAAGGTGATGATGCCGCGCGGCGTCTCCACATGGTACGCACCGATATGCTGGGTAATGCCGCCGGCTTCGCCCGCGGCGACCTTGGCGCGGCGGATGTAGTCCAGCAGCGAGGTCTTGCCGTGGTCGACGTGGCCCATGACCGTGACCACCGGCGCACGCGGCAGCAGCTCCGCGTCGGCGTGCGTGCCGGCTTCCTCGAGCAGCGCTTCCGGATCGTCGAGCTTGGCGGCAAACGCCTTGTGCCCCATTTCCTCGACCAGGATCATCGCGGTTTCCTGGTCCAGCACCTGGTTGATCGTGACCATCTGGCCCAGCTTCATCATGTGCTTGATCACTTCCGAAGCCTTCACCGCCATCTTATGCGCGAGTTCGGCAACAGTGATCGTTTCCGGAACGTGCACTTCCTTGATGATTGCTTCGGTCGGCACCTGGAAATTCGACTCGCGCTGATCGTCGTGGCCATGCGAACGGCGGCCCTTCGGACCGCTGCGCCAGCCGTCGCGACCGCCGGTCGGCGCCGCGCCAGGCCCGCGCGTCTTGATGCCGCCGCGCTTCTTGGCCGCGTCATCCTGCCAGGTCGACGACACATTGGCCGACTTGATCGATTTCTTGTCGCCGACCGCCGGCTTCTTGTCCGCCGGCTTGTCAGCCGGGCCCTTCTTGTCAGCCGGCTTGTGAAGCGTGCCTTCGGCGGCTTTCGCGGCCGGGGCTGCAGGTGCCGGTTCCGGCGCCTTCATTACCTTGCGCGGCTGGCTCATCATCGCCTTGATCTGCGCAACTTCGTCGGCCACCGCCTTGCGCGCGCGCTCGGTCGCGGCCGCGCGCTCGGCGGCTGCTTTAGCTTCCTGCTCGGCAACCTTCTTGCGCGCTTCCTCTTCGGCTGCGCGCTTCTTTTCTTCCGCCTCGGTCAGTGCCTTGCGGGTCTGCTCTTCCTTGGCGGCAGCGGCATTGGCCGCCTCCCGGCGCTCCGCTTCCTCGGCCGCCTCGCGCATCGCCTTGGCCTGCGCTTCCTTCTCGGCTTCCAGCTTCGCCAGGCGTTCCTGCTTTTCGCGCAGTTCCGCCTCCTGACGAGCGATCAGCTCTGCCTGCCGGCGCGCCTCTTCCGCACGACGCGCGACTTCGGCCTCGTCGATCACGGGCGCGGCCGGTGCGGCCGGCGCTTCGGCAACCAGCGGCTCGTCGCGCTTGATGAACGTGCGCTTCTTGCGCACTTCCACCTGGATCGTGCGGGACTTCCCGGTGGCATCGGCCTGCTTGATTTCAGTGGTTTCTTTCCGCGTCAGCGTGATCTTCCGCTTCTCGCCATCGGGCGAGGCGCCATGCGCACGGCGCAAATGATTCAACAGCTTGTCCTTGTCCTCCTTGGACAAGGGATCGGACGCCGAACTCTTGTCAACGCCCGCAGCGCGCAGTTGCGTCAGCAGCAAGTCCGCGGGCATCTTCAGTTCGGTGGCAAATTGGGCTACGTTGGTACTCGCCATTCAGTCCTCTTTTCTATGTGGCATGGCAGATGTTGATGGGGCGGTCCGGATCACTTGACCTCGGCCAGTTCACGCGCTTTCGCTTGCAACGCCCGTGCCCGGTCGTCGTACTTGGCGTCAATCAGCCTCATCTCATCGTCGGTCACATCTTCAAATTCGTTTTCAATCAGTTGACGCGCACGTTCGATCGGCAGCGCGAGGATCGAACCGAATTCGTCATAAGCCATATTCGCGAATGCATCCAGCGTCTTTACGCCCGCCAGGCCGAGTTTGCCGGCGGTTATACGATCGATGCCGTCGAGATTCACCAATGCATCCTCCATGCCTTCCAGGCCTTCTTCGGAAGCAATCGCTTCGGTCACGAGTGCATCGCGCGCGCGATTGCGCAGCTCGTTGACTGTTTCCTCGTCAAACGCCTCGATATCGAGCATTTCCGTAATCGGCACATAGGCAATTTCTTCCAGGCTGGAGAAGCCTTCATCCACCAGAATGCCGGCAACTTCCTCATCCACGTCCAGCTTGTCCATGAACAACTTGCGCGTTGCCGCGCTTTCAGCCGCGGACTTGTCGGCCGATTCCTCGGCCGTCATGATGTTGATCTGCCAACCAGTCAGTTCCGACGCCAGACGCACGTTCTGGCCGCCACGCCCGATCGCGATCGCGAGGTTTTCCTCGTCGACCACCACATCCATTGCATGTTTTTCCTCGTCCACCACGATCGAGGTCACGTTAGCAGGCGCGAGCGCGCCGATCACAAACTGCGCCGGGTCTTCCGACCACAGCACGATGTCCACCCGCTCGCCGCCGAGTTCAGCAGTCACCGCCTGCACTCGAGAGCCGCGCATGCCGACGCAGGTGCCGATCGGATCAATGCGCTTGTCGCTGGTGAACACCGCGATCTTTGCGCGCACGCCGGGATCGCGAGCGGCAGACTTGATCTCCAGGAGGCCTTGCTCGATTTCCGGCACTTCCAGCTCGAACAGCTTCATGATGAATTCGGGCGCGGTGCGCGACAGGATCACCTGCGGGCCGCGGGCATTGCGGTCGATCCGCAGAATGTATGCCCGCACACGGTCACCGATTCGCAGATTCTCCTTCGGGATCATCTGGTCGCGCGGCAGGCGTGCTTCAATCTTGCCGGATTCGACGATCGCATCGCCGCGCTCCATGCGCTTGATGGTACCCGTCACGAGTGCATCGCCGCGCGCCAGGAAGTCCTGCAGAATCTGTTCGCGCTCGGCGTCGCGGATACGCTGCAGAACGACCTGCTTTGTATCCTGCGCGAAGCGGCGTCCGAAGTCGACCGATTCGATCGGCTCTTCGATGTAGTCGTCGACCTCAATGTCGGGGATCTGCTCCCTGGCTTCGAACAGCAGCACTTCCTGGTCGGGCAACTGCAGGCCGGCCTCGTCCGGCACCACGTGCCAGCGGCGGAAAGTTTCGAACTCGCCGGTCTCGCGGTCGATCGACACGCGGATGTCGACCTCGCCTTCGTAGCGTTTCTTGGTCGCTTGCGCGAGCGCGTGCTCGAGCGCTCCGAAGACGATTTCCTTATCGACGTTTTTTTCTCGTGCCAGCGCATCGACCAACAACAAAACTTCGCGACTCATGCTTTGCGACTCCTAAAGTCCACTTTCGGCACCAGGCGTGCCTTGTCCACATCGGCGAGCGTAAAATCCAGCATCGCCGGCCCATCTTTTCCTTCAAATTCCAGCTTCAGCGTATCGCCCTCCGGGGCATGCAGGACCCCCTGGAAGGACTTGCGGTTGGCCGCGCCGCCCACGCTGGCCGCCGACATCGGCATGCGCAATTTCACCACGGCCTCATGCCCGGTGAAACGCACATAATCCGAGAACTTCTTTAACGGCCGATCCAGGCCTGGGGACGACACTTCGAGCCGCTCGTAATTCGCATTCTCCACTGTCAGCATGTGCGTCAGCTGGTGGCTCACCTTCTCGCAATCGTCGACCGTGATGCTTCCACGGTCGGCCTCTTCCGGCGGGAAGTCGATATACACGCGCAGCAGGCCGTGCGCCGCCTGCTCGAAATCGACAAGCTCGTAGCCCATGCCTGAGACAGTTTTTTCAATCAGTTCCAGCAACCGCAAAACAAATTCTCCGTAACCGCGCCCGGCCGCAATGCAAGCGCATGCGGCAAAAGCGTTCAAGAAAAAAAAAATGGGCATCTGCCCATCTTTTTATCGCTCCCGCACCACGAACCGTGGCTTCTTGAATACCCCCTCGGCCGCGGGTCGGCCCCTGTTAACTCACTAATTATAAACAATTATTTGGCGCACCGCAATGCAGCCGCGGCACCCCGTAACCTCAGGGCGCCGGTGTTTCCGAAATGCTAACCTACGCACGCCGCCGTTCAGCCGCGCGAGCGACGACGCGCAATTCCCTGCATGCCGACACCGATGCGCATCTGTCCGCCGCCGCGCCGGCCGTTGCCCGCATCCGGGAATCCGAGCGCGGTCTGCAACGGGTCCGGCTGCCGCCCGCGCTGCTGCCCCTGGCCCTGGCTGCGTCCGCCAGCGACGTTACCGCGCGCCTGGCCCCGCTTCTGCCCCTGGCTCTTGTCGAAACCGTTACCGTTGCGGTCGCCGCCCTGGCGGTCGCCACGCGGCTTGCCCTGGCTGGCAGCTTTTTCCAGTCCGCTGGCAGCCATCAGGTCGCGTACCGCATGTTCGTCGAGTTCTTCCCAGCGCCCACGCTTGAGCCCGCTGGGCAGCATCAGGGCGCCGTAACGGGTACGAATCAGGCGCGATACGGTCAAGCCGACCGATTCGAACATCCTGCGGACTTCACGGTTGCGCCCTTCACCGATGGTAACGCGGTACCATCGGTTGACGCCTTCCCCGCCGCCATCGGAAATCTTCGAAAACTGGGCCACACCGTCGTCCAGCTCGACCCCGGCCAGCAGTTTCTGGCGCATGCCCTCTTCGAGTTCGCCAAGGGTGCGGACGGCGTATTCACGTTCAATGCCGTAACGCGGGTGCATCAAGCGGTTAGCGAGGTCCCCGGAAGTGGTAAAGAGCAGGAGGCCTTCGGTATTGAAATCCAGGCGTCCGACTGCGAGCCATTTTGCCGATTTCATGGTCGGCAGGCGGTCGAACACCGAGGGACGCCCTTCCGGGTCGCTGTGGCTGACGATTTCGCCTGCCGGCTTGTGGTAAATGAGTACGCGCGGAGGACGCTTGGTGACTTTGCGCTGAATCAGCTTGCCGTTGATGCGGACCTGGTCGGTCGGCAGGATACGCTGCCCGATATGCGCTGGCTCGCCGTTGACCGACACGCGGCCGGCGATGATCAATTCTTCCATGTCGCGGCGTGAGCCAAGTCCCGCATCGGCCAACACCTTGTGCAGCTTCGGCGCATCATCCTCCGCGGTAAGGTCGCGTCGTACGGTCTTGGATTGCTGCTTGCGTCCACCGGCGCCGTCTTCGGCGACATTGTCATAAGCATCCGAAGTGACGAAGGAAAAAATATCTTCGGCGTCGCCGCCTTTTGCCCCGGGCTTTTGCTTTCCATTGCCGGCGCCCTGCTTGCCACGCTCCTTTTGCGCAGTCCTGGGCTTCTGGCGTCCGTCGCGCTTGCGCCCTTCGCGCTGCTGCGGCTTGCCGGCCTCGCTGGCGCCCGCATCGCCAGACTTCGCATCATCTGCCGCGCCATCGGCCGCACTCCGTTCCGGCGCCGCTTCGCCCTCGCCTTGTAGTGGGGTCCGAGTGCGACGCAGACTGCGCGGGCCGCGCACGCCGCGCTTGGCGGGCTTCTTCTTGCCTTGCTCGGCGTTGCTGCCGGCAGCGGCTTCGCCGCGTGCGTCCTGCTGGTCTTCGCGTGTCTCAGTGCGGCTGGAGGATTCGGTGGGATTCACCGCGCGGGAATCATTGTGGATAGGCAGATTCATCGTTGGGTTCTTGATTTTGCTGGTCTGGCGCATTGTCTTGCTGCGTGTCCGCCGGCGGTTCCTCCGCGCGGGCCGTTTCTTCATGTTCCGCCATCATGGACGCGGACTGCTCCGCTGCGACGTTGGACTGAGACTCCGATTCTTCGTCGATGTTCTGCGAGAGCGCTGAGCTTTCCTCGACAGTAACCCCGGGCACGGCTTCGTGTTCGACGCCCTGCACAACTTCATCGCCGTCTTGCATTGGCACCGCCACCGAACCCGCGTCAACCTCGGCGCTAACGGCCTGTCCAGCAGCTTCGGCTTCAGGTTCAGCCGCGAAATCGATGGCAGCCTGATCGAGGCTTGCCTGCATGTCACCCTCGAGCGCCTGCAACTCCGGCAGCATGCCACCCTGCACACCTCCCTCCTTCGCAACCTCCTGCAGCGGCGGTAGTTGATCAAGGGAAGTCAGGCCCAGGTCATCGAGAAACTGCTTCGTCGTCGCAAACAGCGCGGGACGACCGGGAACGTCGCGGTGGCCGATGGCTTCGATCCAGCCGCGATCTTCAAGCATCTTGATCGTCTGGGAATTGACAGTCACGCCGCGGATTTCTTCAATATCGCCCCGTGTCACCGGCTGTCGATAAGCAATGATGGCCAAGGTTTCCATGGTGGCGCGTGAATAACGCGGCGGCTTTTCAGGATTGAGCCGGTCGAGGTACTTCTTCATTTCCGGCCGGCTCTGAAAGCGCCAACCGGTGGACAGACCGACGATTTCAATGCCCTTGTCGACCCAATCATTGCGCAATTCTTCCAGCATCGACTTGATTGTATCGGCACCGACCTCTTCGTCGGCTTCGCCGTTTTCCGCAAAGAGCTTTTTCATGTCGTTGATCGACAATGGCTCATGGGCGCAAAGCAACGCGGTCTCGAGGACTTTCTTCGCCTCACTTGTGTTCATTTTTATGCGTCTTGTTTTCCAGCAATGTGCAGAAGTTATCGTCAACGACAGGCATCAGTGGATGCCGCCCGGTTAGAGAACCTGTTGATGCTATTCCGGCGCCCGATGTATTGGAGGTCTGATGGGGGCGGGGAAGGTATAAGACAAAAGACTTGGTTGCGGGGGCAGGATTTGAACCTGCGACCTTCGGGTTATGAGCCCGACGAGCTGCCAGACTGCTCCACCCCGCGTCTGAAGAAATGAAGTATATCCGGTATCGCCACGTAAAGCAAACGCAAAGTTATTTTTTCGTGCAGTGATACACTTGTGCTGGTCGCCTTCTTAACTTACGCGCAGCGCTTCGCACGTCGTCGCACGCGCCGCGTACCGATCACCACTGCATCGCTTCCGTATGAAATTCTGTTCCGAATGCGCGCATCCCGTGTCGTTGCTGGTCCCGCCGGACGACAACCGGCCGCGTTACGTATGCCGGCAATGCGGCACCATCCACTATCAGAATCCGAAAATGGTGATCGGTTCGATCCCGGTATGGGAGCAGGATGGCGAGACAAGAATTCTGCTCTGCAGGCGCGCCATCGAGCCGCGCTACGGGTACTGGACCTTGCCTGCCGGGTTCATGGAGAACGAGGAGACGACCAGTGAAGCCGCCCTGCGCGAAACCTACGAGGAAGCCGGCGCCCGCATCGAGCTGCACGAGCTGTTCTCGCTGCTGAATGTACCTCATGTCCATCAGGTCCACATGTTCTATCGCGCGACGCTGCTCGACCTGGATTATCAGGCGGGTACCGAGAGCCTCGAAGTGGCCTTGTTCAGCGAATCCGAAATACCCTGGGATGAGATAGCCTTCCCGACCGTCAGCAACACACTGAAGTCCTTCTTCGCCGACCTCGCGCGCATACGCAGCGAAGGCGGCGGATACACCCTGCATACACGCGACTTCAGAAAGCCGATGCGGCAGAGCGAGTAATTTGGCACGCCCCCGCCGCCGCCCGCATCACCCCTCTCCATGTCGTTCGCGCCGTTCAGCCATCACCCCTGCGACTAAGGTCGCGGCAGGCCTTAATACCGACAGTTTATTGCAGAGACCCGCGAAAGCCCCGCCCGTTTCTGCTGCCATCCATTTCCCCGATCGTTCCGAACCATCGAATGACCATCTGAGCGCACGTCGAAAACCGCCGACCTGCCCATTATTCAGGCAAATATCGGCGCCTCGCACGCACACCCCCACCCTCGCTTCATGCTGTTTCCCACCCCTCCCCAAACCATCTTCGCAACGCATGTAACATCCTGTTTCAAAAGGATTTTCCAAAACTTCAAGAAGTGGAAATAGTTCCGCAGGAAGCGAAAAATAAAGTCAGAAAAATCGCGCTTTTTCCCTTGCGAAATAAAGTGTCCCCACGTAATATTTTCGTGCGGAAACACAGAGCCCTAGTGCCGCGAGCTGACACCAAAGTCTCCTTGTCTCGCGTGTTCCACACTTCGGTCCCGAAGTCATCTCCGGAACCTTTTCAATAAATTTTTATGTGACCTGTAAAAGTCGGTCGGCGGATTGATTCTGTCGTGGGCATTCTTTTGCCCAGACATTTGCGAATTGCATGATTCGCACTCGCCGGGTGGGTTGGTCGCTCACGAATATGAATCAATGCAAGCTTATTAATCGCGATGCTTACCAACAGTTGGTAGTAGAACAGTTGGAACCCGCAAGGTCACCCATTAGCGAAGCGCCGCTGCGCGGACGCTACTCCGTTCGCGCCGTCCTGCAGCATTTCCTGACCCGGGCGATGCGATGCCTTGCAGCGCGCACCAGCGTGCCACGCTGCGTGAGGCACCGCTCTCCCCGGCATGCGCGGATGCTGGAACGATCCAGCCATGACATCGCGCGCCTGCAGCGCTTTCACCACCCCCCCTGATTGCCACGCGCCCTGAGGGCGCAGCGTCACGCACCCCTTTCCATTGCAACCAATCGAGTCGCCTCCGGCGGAGGCGAACGGCCCGTCACACCCTTTTAAAAGGAAGTTCATCGTGAAACGACTATTTTCGAAGCAACCATCGGTTCCCTATCGCCGCTCGTATGCGCTGCTGATTGCTGCGGGTATCTGCCTTGCGCCGCAAGTCATGGCGCAGACCCTCAGCGCCCAGACGTCGTATGACACAACCAATGTCTACTACCGCATTCCCTATTCCAGCACCACAAGCTGGATCCGCGCGTACCTCGACACCGACCGCAATGCCGCGACCGGCTACCGCGTCGGAACCGTCGGCGCAACCTACCTGATCGAGAACGGCAGCCTGTATCGTTATACGGGCACGGGAACGAACTGGGCTTGGAGCTATGTGAAAGCGGTGGGCTTCGCGAAGAGCAATGGTATCGCCACCATCACCGCCGCGCGCGCCGATCTCGGCTCGACCGCGGGCCTGGACCTGATTGCCAACACCGATCCGCCCTCACTGACTTCTGCCAAGATTACCCAGACCTTTGCAGCTAGCGCCCCGAGCGCAACGAGCGACGCGACGAACGTCTATTACAAGATTCCATTCTCCGGCACCCCGACCTGGGTGCGTGTCTTCCTCGATACCGACCGCAATGCCGGAACGGGTTTCAGCTTCGGCTCTATCGGGGCCAGCCATCTGGTTGAAAACGGCAACCTCTACCGCTACACCGGCACCGGCGGCAGCAATTGGGCATGGACCTTCGTGAAGACAGTGGGTTACACCCTTGGCACCACCTCCGCTGATATCAGGATCGCGCGCGCCGACCTCGGCTCGCCAGCCGGCATCAATCTGGTGACCAATACCGAACTTCCAGTTCAGAACTCCTCGGTGATCTCCCAGACCCTGTCATCTACCGCACCTGCTCCGGCACCTGCTCCGGCACCTGCTCCCGCACCTGCTCCGGCTCCGGCTCCTGCACCTGCACCTGCACCTGCACCTGCACCTGCTCCGGCTCCGGCTCCGGCTCCGGCTCCGGCTCCGGCTCCGGCTCCGGCTCCAGCCCCGGCCCCTGCGCCGGCTCCTGCGCCGATGTCGAGTGTCGGGTATACCGAAAGCACCGCCACCATCAACAACCCCGAGCGCGGTTTCTACTACATGGCCGGCTGCGACAGCGCCGTGTCCGTCTCCCAACTGCAGGGCTGGCGCAACAGCGAAGGCATGACC